>JAADHN010000053.1 GCA_013151865.1 Kiritimatiellota bacterium | reverse complement strand
GATGTGCGTGAGTTCAACTGGGTGGAGGTGCCGGTTACCGTCGGAGCAGTCGACCTCTCAGCGCTGTTGGTCGAGATCGATTACGGCGCCTCGTTGGACTTCCTCGATGGCGAGACCGATGCCGCATTCAGTTGGGATGCACGTGTTCAAGGCACGGCCACCAAGGTCTGGGACGACGACGAAACGAACCATACCCTGTTCGTCGCCATCTATGATGCCGCCGGCAGCACTGCCGTGTCAACCGGTAACGGCGTGCTCTTCAAGCTCCGCTTCCGTGTTAAGGTTGGTGCGTCCACTGCTGCAGCACTGCCGCTGACGCTGACCGCCAATACCAGCATGGTCGACACAAGCGGTCAGGGCGTGACCTTCGTGCCAGGCAACGGCAGCGTGACAGTGGATACGAAGTTGCGAAAACTGGATGTGGACGAGGATAGCGACGCGGATTCTTGGGACGCCGTCTGCATTTACCGTGCATTGCTGCTCCGCGACCTCGGCTACGGCGCCATTCTGCCCGAAACAGTCCGGGACGCGCACGGGCAGGGCGTGGCGGGTACCGCCAACTTCGTCTCTAACTTCGTGTCCGATGAAGAGATCCGCGCCAATGTCGAGGCCATGATTATTCGTCAAACCGGCGGCTTTTCGGAACTCGACGTGGACCAGAGCGGCGGTGTGACCGTCGGTGTCGACGGTGTGGACACCTACGTATACCTCGCTGCCGGAACTACGGGTGACGGTGCGATTGATGCACGGCTCGCCACGCTGGCCGCACGAAGCGCCGACGGCGACGCGCCCGTGGTCACCCAGGTTACAGACCCGGCGTCCTCGGCGGACACAATTCAATTCCGGTTCAATGAATCGCTCCGGGACGCCGCCGGGAATTTGGTCACGAATCCGACCGCATGGACCGAAGCCAGTGGGATCATCACGCAAGCGGACGGCGAGACGTACAACCTCAGCATTGATGCGGATGCGCGAGTTCTTACACTGACGCCGACCGGAGCTTCTTGGACCGCCGGCGTGAATCGGGATTTCAAGGTTGAGGCGGCCCAACTTCAGGACGTGGCTACGAACGGCGTTGCGGCCGACACGAAGACCGTGGCTCTCCCGTAAGCCTGACCCGGATGATTGCGGAAACCCACGCGCCCCGGTCTCGATTCCGAGATCGGGGCGCGTGTCGTTGCAGACGCGAAGCAGTTGCCTTCTTCGGAGTTGTCTTCCGACGCAGTAGGGTATTGACCGGCAGGAAATGGCGCCCGCGTCCCGCTTGCGGTTGGCGACCGGGACAACCGCCCGCACCTCAAAAGGCACAACCGGCACAAAAGGCACGGGGCAGACACCCCGCAAGAGGAATACGTTGAATCTCAACCCCAAGAACTTGCTTCTCCTGGCGTTGTTGGCGTTGGGAGGTGGACTCGTGGTGGGCATTCTCTTGTTCCGTGCACCGCGTTCGACGCCGCAGACTGGCCCGCCTCAGAATCCTGCAGCCCCGTCACCCCGATCCGAGTCGCCGAGTGCCGCGGAACCGCCCACCCCATCCAAGTCCGCGGAACAGCTTGCTGGACCGACGGTAAAGTTCGGGGCCGTCTCCGAGCCGGAAGACGTCGTGGAACGACCGCAAAGCCGAGGCCCCGCCTCCCCTGTTCCGCCGGTCGAGGAAGCAGAATCCTGGGAGTTTTCCGTCGAGGACCTTGCTGCTGCGGTCGGTCGGACCGTGTCCGTGGAACTCGGGACGTATCAGGTGCGGGTTGGCGATGAGTTCGAAGTACATGTGATCTTGGACGCGCCGCCGTTGCAGGCGGTCGTTTTGGCCATGAAATATGATCCGACCTCTGTCGAACCGATCCCCGGCAGTGCGGTCTCGGTCGGGCCGGTTTTTCGCAAAGGCGTCGAGTTTTTTATTCAACCCGCCCAGGGCCGGATGGCCCTGTTTTGTGCTACATTTCCCGGAAAAAAGAACGTGCTGGCTGCTGCAGGCCTGGAAGTGGCACGATTCAAGCTACGAGCCAGGAAAAAAGGAACGACACAGATTACGGCCGATACCCGGGGCATGAAGTGTCTTTCCGGCAGTGGCGATTCGCTCCCGATAGATTTCGCGCCGGCCGAGATCGTGATCTCGGCCGCTGGACAGCCGTAGTGGTCTGAGTCGGCCTGAGCCGATTGCGAGCGGCCCGGTGGTTCGGGCCGCCTGTCTGAGCGTGTGCGCTACGACGGGCGAACGGTCTCGGGAATTGCTTTGGCAATCGGCAGGCGACCGGTCAGTCCACCTAAAGGGCCTGTCGCTTTATTCGTGAAGGCGGGACGCCATATCTCTGGGAGCCGCGGTCTCCGCGGGTACTGTCCGGAAACAAACACCGTCCCCGCCGGGACGACGGTCTCCAAGACACCGAACTGTGGAGAAGGTGAGAATGTTCGCGCGGTCGTCAATTCTCAGAATCCTATGTCTCGGACTCTGGGCCGGACTGCTCACCGTTCCCGTGCGTGCCGCCGGTCTGACCGTCACACCGGGGGTGTATTTCGTGCGGACCGGGGACAGTGTCACGGTATCCGTTGCGGTGGATTGCCCGGATATGGCTTTCCTGACCATTGAGGTCGGGTTCGACCCGAATCGACTGGTCATGGTGGCCGGCAGCCCCGCCGTGAATCCTGCTCGGGTGGATACGACGAATTCGTTCCTTCCGACCTTTGTCGTGACTGACGGCAAATTGACGTTTCAGGCGGACAATCTTGGGGCCGAATCGGTCGCCGCGGGAACCGACTGGGTGTTTAGTTTTTCCTTTCAGGGATTGGCGCTGGGTACAGGGGCCCTGGATGTCCAAGTGACCAAGGCCCAGACGGTGACCGCCCACACCCCGGATCCGATTACGGTTTCGGACGTGAACAACGTAACCGTGTACCGGCTGGAAGGACTGCCGCCTGATCCCACCAACAAGGCAGATGTGACGGTGACCGTGGTCGGCGACGGTGTCGCCCAGTACAAATACAGTCTGGACGGCGGCGCCTACAGCGCGGTGACGGGTGTGGCGACGCCGATTACAATTTCGGGGCTTGCCGAGGCCGCGCACGCCCTGGATGTAGTGGTGGGTGACGCAGACGGCAACTGGCAACCGGACACCGATGCCGCCCATCACGCATGGACCGTCGATTTCCAGGTGCCCGACAATCCGGACTTGACGTCCTCGACACCCGCCAGGGACACCACCTTCAACGCAGGTCTCAGCGGGGGCGTGGCCCTGACCTGGACGCTCGAGACGGGCGCCGGTCAGCACTCATACTCATGGATTGTGGACCGGTCGGCGGATACGGACGCACCGCAAGTGGTTTCCGGCACGCACCCCCCCGCACTTATTGCAACCGATAAGTTCGACCTCGGGGATGGGGCGTATTACTTGCACTTGCGCACCAATTCACAGTCGGACGGTTTCGGGGCGTGGACGGCCACGGCGCATTTCGGGCCGTGGGTATTGGACACAGAACCACCCACAGCGTCCCTGTTGACGTTCCCGCCGGATCCGGACAATCGCATCATGAACGTCGAATTCCGGATCTCGGCGGCCGGCGGGGCGGTTGACGCAGTGGTCGAGTACAAACATCGCCTGAACAGCGGCGATTGGAGCGACCCGGTGGACGTGGCCGATCCCACTGTCTTGAATGGCCTGACGCCCGGTCTGCGACACACGTTCCAGGTCATCGGCCGGGACGCGGCCGGGAATTGGCAATCGACGGCGTCGCCGACGTCCTGGTCATGGTTTGTCGACGTCACTTCACCTGTCATTGACGCATTGACGACCGACCCTGCCTCGGGCAGTGCATTCGGCGCGGGAGATCTTGCCGCAGTGACAATTCAGACCCGTGCACCGGCGACGGACACGGAGAGCGCCATTCTCGGGTACTCGTGGGCCGTAACCCGGGACGACCCTGCGCCGCAGCCTGGGTACAGCGTGGACGGCACGATGTTGCCGGAGTCCCTGCTGCTGGGTGCGGGAGACGGCGACTACTATTTCGGGGTCCGCGCTTTCGACGCGGCCGGGAACCCCAGCACCGTCCTCACCGTGGGCCCGTGGCTGGTCGATACGGTTGTGCCCGAGCCGCCGATCCTGGCGTCAGTGACCGCCCCGATCAATGCCGGAAATGTCAGCGCGGCCGCGCTTTCCGGTACAGGCGAAGCGGGCGCGCAACTGCATTACACGTTTTCGGACGGGGTCGGTCGGTCCACGGTTTCCGGGGTTGCGGGCATCGGGGCGACAGGTGACTTCAGCGTGACCGGCCTGGATCTGGGCGTCCTGGCGGATGGGAATGTCACCGTTGACCTGTTCGTTCGTGATGCGGCGGGCAACGACAGTGAAGTCGTGTCGCAGTCGATCGCGAAAGACANCCCGCCGCTCCAGCTCTGACGGGTGTGACGGCCCCGATCAATGCGGGCAATGTGACTGCGGTGGCGTTTTCCGGAACGGGTGAAGCAGGCGCCGAACTGCATTACTCGTTTTCGGACGGGGTCGGTCGGCTCGCGGTTTCCGGGGTTGTGATCATCGAGGCGCCAGGGGATTTCAGTGCGTCGAGTCTCGACCTGAGTTCCCTGGCGGACGGGGACGTCGCTTTCGCCCTGTTCGTTCGTGATGCGGCGGGCAACGACAGAGTGAAGTCGTGTCCCAGGTGATCGCCAAAGACACTGTGGCGCCGGGGGCGCCGACGATTTCGTCGTTCACGGACCCGGTGAACGCCTCGAATGCGACAGCGATCGCGCTTTTGGGAACGGCGGAACCGGGTGCCACGGTGCATTACACGATCACGAGCGACGCCGCCGGGCGTGCGACAGTGAGCGGTACGACCTCGGTGGACGCGGGGGGGGCGTACAGCGTCCCGGCCGTGGATGTGAGCGGTCTTGCCGACGGCCTCCTGACCGCGACAGTGTTCGCCCGCGACGCCGTGGGAAACGACAGTGTGAGCACAAGCGCGACGTCGTCCAAGGATACTGTGTCGCCGGACGCGCCGGTGATTGTTTTGTTTACGGACCCGATCAACGTCTCGAACGCGACGTCCGTTGTGCTTTCCGGCACGGCGGAGCCGGACGCCACCGTGCATTACACGATCACGAGCAGTGCCGGGCGGGCGGTGGTGAGGGGTACGGCGCCGGTGGACGTTACGGGTGCGTACAGCGCCACGGACGTGGACGTGAGCGGCCTTGCCGACGGAACCCTGACCGCGACGGTGTTCGCCCGTGACGCCGCGGGAAACGACAGTTCGGATGTGACCGGCACGTCGACCAAGGATATTGTTGCGCCCACCATGGCGTTGACTTGGCGCGACCCCCAGACCTTTGCGGTTTCCTTCTCTGAAGAAACTCTTGGTGGGGAAACGGCGTCAAACTACGTATTTGATCCGCCGCTGAGTGTGTTGAACGTTGCCGTGCAGCGACCGGATTACATCTTGTCGACTGAGTGGCAGACCCCCGGTGGGGCGTATGTCGTCGATGTGTCGGGGGTGACCGACCTTGCGGGGAACCCGACCGCGGAGAATGTTTCGGTGCAAGTCCCCGTGTACTTCCGACTGACTGCCGATCCGGCCTCCGGCATGACCGATCTTGTGCTGGGAGTATCGTCTTCGGCGACTGCCGGTTTCGACCCTGCCTTGGACCGGACTGCGGATCTTCAGGCGTCTGTATACCTGCATGCCGCCGATGAGCCCGATCCGGACTACCGGCGTCTTCGGCAGGATTTTCGCCGACTCCCGGGACAGCAGCCGGTACGATGGAGACTCATTGTGGCGATGGAGCGTCGGGCCGGCGTGGATATCACGTGGGACCCGGTGTTGGTTTCAGACGCCTCCGGGACGATGTCCTTCTACCTGCAGCGGCTCGAGAAAGAACAACCGGTCGGTGCGCCGATCACGATGAGAGACACCGGGACGGCAACATTGACGGCCGGTGAGTACGAGCTGGCTTTGGGGGTACTGTCGGAGACCGTCCTGACCTTCGTTCCTGGTTGGAATCTGATTGGAATTCCGGTGATGACCCTGCAGCCCACCGGGGAGGCCTTTAAGACCGCCATCGGAGATCCTATTCCAGTCGGTCCGTTGTGGACTTGGCGCGGAGGCGCGTACGGCGTGGTGCATTCGCAGGACGTCCTCAATCCCGAAATGGGCGCCTGGGTTTTGGCGACATCGCAAACCGCGGGCAACACGGCGCCGATTGCCGGCCTGTTTGCAGACGGCACCATGGAACTCGTTCCAGGCTGGAACCTTGTCAGCCCGGTGTTCGACAGTCCGGCGCCGGCGGTGCCGGACATCGCCGGTGGATTTTGGCGTTGGGACGCCATGGGGGCGCTGTATCGGCCCGTGCCCGCGGGGGGGACGCTGCGCGCCGGACAGGCTTATTGGGTCTACGTGACCTCCCCCGGAGTACGCCTGAAATTGGGTTTCTGACCCGCCCTGAATCCATGACGGGCCGGAGCCGGTGGGGGCAAACGGAACTGGGAGGCGGTTGGTCTCGCAGGGAAGACGAGCGTTTCCGGATCGTTGCTCAGTACAGCTCAGGCCCGTTGTGTTGCGAATCTTGCCCTGTAACTTACCCCGCGTACCCGGTGAGCATATTGGAATTCTGTGGTAATTATGGTATATTATATAAGTAGTTCCGCCGAACGAAGGAGGGATTTCCCGTTGACTCGACGGCTCAACAAATGTTTTTCGGATCGGTTTGCGGTATTAGGAGGCGAGAGGGACATGAAAACGCTGTGGCGGTTTACCCTTGTTGAACTCGTGGTGAGCATCTCGATTATCGTGGTTTTGGCGGCCCTGCTCGTTCCCGCGGTCATGAAAGGACGGGAGCGTTCTCGGCAGGTAACTTGTATCAACAATGTCCGCAACTTGGCGATGGCGATTCAGCTCTTTTACAATGAGCACGAGGCCTATCCGCAGAACGATTCGCTGGAGGAAGACCTTCAGGACGTCTACCATCCGGACCACAAGGCCTTCGAGTGTCCCTCCACCCACTTATCCTACGACATGTTCTACGTGCCTCGGGGAAGTGAAGAGACGGAGAATTACTTTATCGGTTGCCCTTATCATCGCGTGGTGAATTTCGGTCCCGGGCGCGGGACCGCTACGGTCCAGGTGGCCCAGATGGATTTCAACGGGGACCCGGTTGCCCCGGGGCAGGAGCTGGGCAGTGGCACTTTGACGTTGGCGGACGGATCCACGGTAAACATCACGGGCCGGGCCATGGTCCTCGCGTCCTTCCGCCGTCGTGCAGGTGGGCGTTTGTACAGCTTCCTGAGAATCTTTGAAGACTATGGCAGTACGGCCATTCATTCCACCGTGCCCCATGCCGCGGATTCCCGGTTTGAAATCGTGACGCCGGCGGCTATTGCCGGAGTTGCCGGGACAGAGTTCATTACGCAGACGGGCGTCGATTTGAGTGCCGATACCGTGGAGACGGATGTGACCGTTATTTCGGGAAAAGTTATCATCAAAGGACCGTACGTTGGCGCACCGGTGGCGGTGACGGCCGGGACCCCTCCCGCAGCGGGCCGCAGGAAAGTCGACCGGCATAGGATCCACCGAAGGAGAGGCCGAAACATGGGCGGCGGTGGCGGTCGTGGCGGCGGTGGCGGTCGTGGCGGCGGTGGCGGTGGCGGCGGC
>JAADHN010000084.1:23809-27196 GCA_013151865.1 Kiritimatiellota bacterium | reverse complement strand
CAACGCTTTTGTCGGGTATCGCCAAGGAAACATTTCCAGCCTGGCGACTTGGCGTGCCGTCATCGGCCTGGATTCGCACAGCATCACCCTCGACCCGTTGTTCGCCGATTCCGCAAACGACGACTTCCACCTGCAGTCGGCGACCGGCCGATGGGCCCCCGGCGCGAATGCCGGCGCCGGGGGATGGGTTACGGATTCGACGACCAGCCCGTGCATCGACGCCGGCGATCCCGCGGACGCTTTCGACAACGAGCCGGAAGACAACGGCGACTGCGTGAACATGGGCGCCTACGGAAACACGCCGGAGGCGTCCAAGACCGCTGCACTCGAGGTGGCGTTCGCCTCGGCACAATCGCAGGTTTCCGAGGGAGGCGGCGCGGCTTCCATCGCTGTCGCCATCTCGCATCCCTTTCGGAGCGAAATCACCGTCGATTACGCCGTCACCGGCGGCACGGCGACGGGGGGTGGGGTGGACTACACGTTCTCCGACGGCACTCTGACGTTCACGGCGGGAGAAACGTCGAAAACCATCGATGTTTCGGTCGTGGACGACGGAACCGCCGAACCCGACGAAACGGTCGAAATCACGCTGTCGAACCCGTCGAATGCGATTGTCGGGGGGACCGCCGTTCACACCCTTACCATTACCGACGATGATCTGCTCCCGGTGGTAACGAACGTGCGTGCATCGCAGCGCGCCAGCACGGGATTGGTGGACATTTTCTATGACGTAACGGACGTGGACACCCCCACACTTTCCGTCTGGCTGTCCATTTCGAACGACGGAGGCGCAACGTGGACGGTCCCGTCCATCAGCGTCACCGGTGACGGCATCGGCGGAGCGGTGGCGCCAGGCACAGACAAGGCAATCGTCTGGGATGCCGGCAAGGATTGGAGCGAGCATTGGTCGAGCAGCATGCGCGTCAAAGTCTCCGCAACCGACTCCGGCGGTCCGCCGTCGGTCGATAAGTTCGCGCCGATCCCGGCGGGGACGAACAACGGGACGAACCCGCTGGCGGCGGGCGAATCGTACGACGACACTTCGTACCCGCAAACTTACGATCTGACGGTAAATGCGTTCTACATGAGCAAGTGTGAAACAACCAAGGCGCAGTGGGACGAGGTGCGGGCCTGGGGCCTGACGCACGGCTACACGGACCTTCCAGCGGGTGACGGCAAGGGACCGTCGCACCCGGTGCATTCCGTCAATTGGTACGATGCCGTCAAGTGGTGCAACGCACGTAGTGAGCGGGAGAACCGTACGCCGTGCTACACGGTCGCCGGCGATGTGTACCGCACCGGTGAGCCGGGTGGCGTGTCGGACATTTCGTGCAACACCGCGGCGAACGGATACCGGCTGCCCACGAACACCGAATGGGAGTACGCGGCCAGGGGCGGGGCTTCGGGCAAGCGCTTCCCCTGGGGCGGCGACACAATTTCACACAGTCAGGCAAATTACCACAGCAGCAACAGCTATGCGTATGACATCAGTTCGACACGTGACTACCACCCGACCTACAACGACGGTACGATGCCATACAGCAGCCCGGTGGGTTCGTTCGACTCCAACAGGTTCGGATTGCACGACATGACGGGCAACGTGTGGGAGTGGTGCTGGGACTGGTACCCGGGGCGCGCCGGCTCGGACCGTGTGAAGCGCGGCGGGAGCTGGGCCGACAACGCGGACTACGGCCGCGTCGGCAACTGCCGCTGGGACAATCCGGGTTACCGCAACATCAGCGTCGGTTTTCGAGTCTGCTCCTCGCTACTCCCTATCGCTCGCTCAGACTCGAGCATGTCGGCCGATTTCAGCGTTGACACGCGGTACGACGTTGGATTTGCACAGGCTGCGGGTTCGATTGCCGAAGATGCGGGCATAGCTCAAATAGAAGTCCAACTTCAATCCGCTTCGCAGCAGACCGTCACGGTCGATTACGCAGTCACCGGCGGGACAGCGACCGGCGGCGGAATCGACTATACGCTGGCGGACGGCACGTTGACGTTCGCGCCCGGAGAGACCTCGAAGACCATCGATGTTGCCATCGTCAACGACGACGCGGGCGAGAACGATGAGACGGTCGAAATCACGCTGTCGAATCCGTCGAACGCAGTTTTAGGGTCGACGACCGTGCATACGCTCACAATTCAGGACGATGATGACAATACGGCGCCCACAGTCCTCAGCATCGTGCGGCACAGTGGACCTGCGGCAACAAACGCGACACAGGTTGTGTTCGACGTGACTTTCAGTGAGAACGTCACTGGGGTCCAGACCGGAAACTTCTCGATAGACGGAGATGGCGCTCAGACCGGCGCATCCGTCGTGTCCGTGTCAGGTGGCGGTTCGAACTGGACGGTGACCCTCAATACCGCCAATGGAGACGGCTCGCTCAGCATCGACTTGGACCAAAGCCTTTCCACCATCAAGGACATAGCGGGCAATGCCCTGACCGCCGCTTACGCAGCGGGGGAAGCCTATGCCGTGGATCGTACGGCCCCGGAGGTTGTCGCGACCAGCTTGGAAACGTCGCCGACAAGGGCGAGCCCGATCCCGGTGACGATTACGTTCAGTGAAGACGTCACCGGGTTCACGGCAGGCGACATAGACGTGACCAACGGGACTGCGGCGGACTTTACCGAAACTGCGGCGAACCGTGTGTACACCGTGAATGTGGCACCGGCGGCAGACGGAGACGTGATCGTTTCGGTTGCCGCGGATTCCGTAACGGACGCCGCTGGGAACGGCAACACGGCGGGCAGCCTGACCGTCACCTCGGACCGGACCGCGCCGACCGCGGATGCTATTGCGCCGATAACTCCTTCTCCCACCAGCGAAACCACCGTGTCGTTCGCCGTACACTTCGATGAACCGGTAACCGGGTTCGACGCGGAAGACGACCTCGATGTTGTCGAAACCGGGTCGGTCGCGCATACGGGCGTGAGCATTGCCGCGGCACGCGCCGGCCAGAGCTTCACGGTCAATCTGACGGGCGTGTCCGGGGATGGCACAGTGACGATTTCGCTGGTCACGGTGTCGCCCACGGTTGTCGACTTGGCGGGGAACCCGCTGGGATCGAGTGTGATCAGCGCCGACGTGGAAATCCAAAGCGATTCGGACCACGACGGGCTGCCCGATTTGTGGGAGCAACAGTACTTCTCCGACTTGGACGAGGACGGCTCGGGCGATCCGGACGGGGACGGAGAAGCGAACGCTTTCGAATTCGCGGGTGGCACGGACCCCACGAACAAGTGGTCGGCGCATAGACTGCTCGGGTTCGGTTGGAACAGTTTCGGACAGTTGGGAACGTCGAACGGCTGGAGCTACCTGCATCCCGTTGGCTGGGGCGGAGACGTTGCCCAAATCAGCGTCGGGGCGGGCCACACGCT
>JAADHN010000084.1:22577-23800 GCA_013151865.1 Kiritimatiellota bacterium | reverse complement strand
CGGGTCGCTCTGGGCGTGCGGGGACAACGGGTCCGGGCAGTTGGGAGACGGAACGACCAAGCGCCGGTTGGCCCCCGTGCAGATACTGGCCACCGGTGTTGCCGCCGTTGCCGCGGGCGGCGAGCATAGCCTGATCTTAAAGACGGACGGCTCCCTTTGGGCGTGCGGAAAAAACGGGGACGGACAGCTCGGCGATGGAACGACCACGGCCCGGACGGCACCGGTCCAGATCGTCGCGTCCGGGGTTACAGCCCTTGCCGCGGGACAGAACCACACCCTGTTCGTAAAAAGTGACGGATCGGTCTGGGCCTGTGGAAAGAACAGCAGCTTTCAGATCGGGGACGGAACGAACGCTGACAGGCCCACACCGGTCAAGGTGATAGACTCCGGCGGTAGGGCGGTGGCTGCGGGCGGAAACCATAGCGTCGTTCTAAAAGACGATGGGTCGGCTTGGTGTTGGGGCGCCAACGATTACGGACAGGTCGGTGACGGGACGACGACGAGTCCGGTGCAGACGCCGAAAGAAATCCTCCCGCCCGATAGCGGGACTTCCGGAGTTGCCGCAGGATACAAGCAGACGTACTTTGTCAAGGAAGACGGTTCGCTTTGGGCCTGTGGCGATAATCGGAGAGGGCAGCTGGGGGATGGAACCACCACCTCACGTTCCGTTCCGGTTCAGGTCTTCTCTTCCGGGATTACGGCGGTATCCGCGTCCGATGGTCATTGTCTGGCCCTTGACGAGGACGCAGCGGTCTGGAGTTGGGGTAACAACTGGTTTGGTCAGCTTGGGGACGGAACACAGACGCAGCGACTGTTTCCGGCCAAGGTATTCGATTCAGACGTCGCAACGGTGGCTGCCGGTCAATGGGGAACGACGCTGATCGTGAAGATGGACGGCACGGCTTGGGGCTGCGGATCGAACAATCAAGGCCAGTTCGGCGACGGTTTTCCCAGTCATTACCGCACCGCGACCACCGTCCGTGCGTCAGGCGTCAAAGCGTTTGCCACGGGGGCATTGTTGAGCGCGATAGTGGACTCACGGGGCCGGGTCCTTTCTTTCGGCAGCGGACGTTTCGGGTGCCTTGGAAATGGAGAGGAAACACCTCACGGCATGCCTGTGCAAGCCATGGCGTCGGACGCTGTTTGCGTCGCCACGGGCTGGGCGCACGCCTTGGTCTTGAGGAGCGAGGGGTCTGTATGGGCGTGGGGCGAGAATACGGCGG
>JAADHN010000084.1:0-22551 GCA_013151865.1 Kiritimatiellota bacterium | reverse complement strand
AGCACCCCGGTGCGGGTCATGAATTCCGGGGTCGTAGCGGTCGCAGCGGGATACGCCCACAGCTTGGCTCTCAAGGAGGACGGCTCCGTCTGGGCCTGGGGCGCGAACGGGAACGGCCAACTCGGGGACGGGACCGGGGCGAACCAAACCGCGCCTGTACAGGTCTTGTCGTCGGGGGTCCAAGCCATTGCCGCCGGAGGAGCAATCAGTCTATTCCTCAAAACAAACGGCTCGCTGTGGGTCTGCGGTGAAAACAGCCACGGACAGGTCGGCGATGGGAGCACGCAGGACCGCCTTGTTCCCGTTCGGGTTTTCGAATCCGGAATCAGCTCCATCGCGGGGGGGGGGCGCCATGCGTTGGCCGTCAAGAACGATGGTTCACTTTGGGCATGGGGCGAAAACCGGTATGGACAACTGGGCGACGGGAGTACGACCGACCGTCATCTGCCTCGACAGATTCTCTCGGCCACTGTCGTGACTGTTGCCGCCGGCGACATGCACTCCCTGATCCTGAAGGCCGACGGGACGCTTTGGACCTGCGGCTCGAACAACTACGGTCAGCTGGGGGATGGAACATTTGGTCAAAAGAATGCACCCGTACAAGTCGCCGAAAACATCGTTTCCATCGCGGCCGGCTATGCCACCAGTCTTGCTCTCACAAAAACCGCCAGAGAAGATTCGGATACGGACGGCTTGCCGGACGACTGGGAACAGGCCCTCATTGACGAATATGCGAACGACGGCACACAGAACCTGACGGACGTGCTCCCGAACGACGACTTTGATGAAGACGGCCGAACAAATGCCGAAGAATTCGACGACGGAACGAACCCCGTGGCGTGGACCAGCGTGGTTGAAGCGGCGTTCGACGGGGCGATGTCGAGTGCAGCCGAAGACGACGGAACGGCAAACATCGAGGTTGACCTGAAAACCGCCTCGCAACAGAAGGTGGCCATCGATTACGCCGTTACCGGCGGTACGGCGACGGGCGGCGGGGTGGACTATACGTTGGCGGATGGCACGCTGATCTTCGATCCCGGGGAAACCTCAAAAACCATCGATGTCGCAATCGTGGACGATGTAACCGGCGAACCGGACGAAACCGTCGAGATCACGCTGTCGAACCCCTCGAATGCCAAACTCGGCCCGATCACTCTCCACACCGTGACGATCCGGGATAACGACGACAACACCCCACCCGTTGCCACGGGCATTACACGGCATACTCCGACAAATGCCGAGACCAACGGCTCAGGTGATTTTCGAAGTGACGTTCAATGAACCCGTGACCGGGGTGTCCGCGGCAAATTTCTCGATAGACGCGGACGGTGACCAAACCGGCGCGACGCTGACCGGCGTCACGGGTGGTGGAACGACCTGGACGGTGACGGTGACGACCATTGCGGGGGACGGCAATCTCAGCATCGATCTGAATCGGAATCTGGGAGACATCAAAGACACGGCCGGGAACGAAATGGCGGCGGCTTTTACGAGTGGCGAGAGTTACACCATCGACAATTCCAGCCCCCACGCGGATCTAATTGCACCCACGACACAGAGCCCGACAAACGGAACTACGGTCAGTTTTACGGTGCATTTTGACAAGCCGGTGATCGGATTCGATGCCGAAGATGATCTGGACATCATCGAGACCGGAACGGTCGCGCACACGGGCGCGACCATTGCGGCGGCCCGGGACGGCGAAAGTTACACGGTGGACGTGACCGGAGTCACCGGCGACGGGACTCTCGCGATCACGGTGGTCGTTCAGAACACAACCGTTGCCGACTTGGCCGGAAACCCGCTGGCGTCGAGCGTGACCAGTGAGGCCGTGACGATCGACCACACCGCACCCGCCGCGGACGCCGTAGCGGCGGTCACTTCGAGTCCGACCAGCGAGTCGACCGTGCGCTTTACGGTACATTTCGACGAGCCGGTGACCGGATTCGACACGGAGGACGATTTGGACATTGTCGAGACTGGTACGGTTTCACACACCGCTGTGAGCATCGCCTCTGCCCGTGCCGACCAAAGTTTCACTGTCGACCTGACCGGCGTATCGGGCGAGGGGACGGTTCAACTCTCACTGGTTACATCGAACCCGACCGTGGCCGACCTTGCCGGGAACCCATTGGGCGCAAGCGTCACGAGCGATCCGGTCCGAATCGAGAGCGATACGGACGGCGACTACCTGCCGGACGCCTGGGAGCGTGACTGGTTCGGCGACCTTGACGAAACGGCCGGTGGCGATCCGGACCGGGACGGATTCAACAATTACAGTGAATGGAAAAATGGGACTGACCCGCTCGACAAGTCGAGTTTCGGCAGTCCGCCACGGAAGTTCAACCCTGACAACGGACATTGGTATCAGTACATTGCTTTCGACGCGGGCCAAAGCGGTTGGCAGACGGCTTTGACCGAATGCCTGCTGCGTGGAGGGCACATGGTTACGGTGTCCGACGCGAACGAAGACGCCTTCGTTGCCGCGAGCGTGACTCAGAGTGGTCTGATCCCGGACGATGTGGTCTGCCTCTGGCTGGGGGGTAAATACGACGCTTTCGAACAGGAATGGATATGGGCGAACGGCGAGGCATGGACCTACAATGCCTTTGCTTCGGGCCAGGATGACGGTTTCCCGGAACCCGGACTTGGCGATCTGCAAAACGGACGGGTCGGAATGGTCGGGCCCGGCTATGTCGGCATCATCAATACCGTTGGGGAATGGTTAAAGCTAGTCAAGACGTTCGATGGGGTGGACGGTTTTGTCTGTGAATGGGACAATGACGGCGACGCGGACGGTGACGGCTTGGACGACCGCTGGGAATTGGTCCATTTCGACAATCTTCTCGAAGCCCCGGACGGCGACCCGGACAACGACGGCCTCACCAACTTGCAGGAACAGGACTACGGCACGGACCCGACCCAAGCCAACGTCACGTATACGGTTTCAGTCACTGCGAACGGTGGGACCGTGTCGCGTCTCGATCCGGATACGGACGCCGTGCTCGAGGGTCCCGCGGCCGCGCTGGAGCATGCTTATCCCGCCGGCTGGACACTCAAGTTCAGGGCGGAACCGGCCCCCAGTCCGTACGAGTACACGGTGGACCGGTGGGTGCGGACGGACCAACGGAACACCGTTCTGCAGACCGGCGGCGAAACATGGACACTCGACACTTTAATCGGAGACCTCACGGTCGAAGTCACGTTCAAGTGCACGGGCGGGGCCCCGTCGATGGGCGGTCTCGGCTCGACCGACCGAAACCTGACATGGGCCGTTCAGCCGCGTCCGCTCCCCGCGCCCGACGGCAAGTATGTCATTGAAATGCGCGTGAACCCGGCGTTTCATCCTACAGGCGTCGACTATTACTTCGAAGAAACGGGCGAGACGGGCAAGAACAGTGGCTGGATTCAGGAAACCAGTTGGCAATGCACGGGCCTGACGCCGGGCGAGACTTACACTTTCCGGGCTCGAGCCGCAGCCCGGATCGACCACGCAGACGTCACAAACGACACATTCGTCGCTTCCGCCGACACGCTGGATCCAGCCCCGCCGACCCTCGAAATCCTCCAACCGGATGGGATCAACGATTTCCCGGATGCGGCCAGAAACTATACGATCAAGTGGAAGGCGGCCGCGGACTTGACGACAGCCACGGTGTCGTTCTTCCTCACCGGGGACGACCACAGTTTCTCCACGTTGAATCCCATCAGCATGAACATTCCGTGGACGGCCAATGGCGAGACCGAATTTTCGCTGTTGCAGACGCCGGACGGTGAGTACTACGTGTGGGGTAGAATCGATGACGGCAAGAACCCCGCGGTCCGCGTTTACAGTCCGGGCTCGATCCTGGTTTCTCCAAAAAATCCGTCCACCATTTCTTGCAGCGTCGATCTAATCGGGCAGCCGCAGATCTTTTTCGGGCACAAAGTCCCGGTGTCGGCGCAGATCGATCCAGTCGCGGCGGGCCAGATAAGTTTCGTTTTCGTCGGCCCGGATGCCGCTCAGCACGGGGTGGGGCCGTTCGCCACCAACGACGGCACCAAGGCCGCCGATTTTGTGCCGAACTCGGTCGGGAACTGGACCGTCCAGTCCTATTGGCCTGGAAACGACGACTGCACTCCGGCCAGGTCGGGATACGCGTTTTTCGACGTGCTCCGGGCCCACTCGGAACTCGAGTTGGCGATCCTGCGCACCGTGGTTCCGGCAGGAGATCGGCAGATCGGAGGCCAACTGCGCATCGCCGAAGGGAACCCGGGGCGAGTGCTTGCCGGAGAAAAGGTTAGAATCACAGCCAAAGCCCCGGACCAAGTCGAGTATGAGCAGGAAGTCGCCTGTTCGGATACCGGCCATTTCACCGGGCAGGTGGCCTTCGACCAAACCGGGGAATGGTGGGTCAAGGCGGAGTTCGCCGGAGATGCGAACCTGACGGCATCGACTACCGAATGGACCAAGGTCGTGGTGGTGGCCAAGGCGGCCTATGTCATTCTTTGCCAGGGAAAGACGGTCAACGAAGAAGGCCTTGCGGAACACGCCAAGACGTTGGATACCGTGTACTTGGACTGCAAGTCGGTCGGTATCGACGACGATGACATCTGCTACCTTCGCTACTCGGGTGTCGACGATCCGGATGATCCAAGCTTCACGCCCATTGCTCGCTCCGAACCGAGCATCGAGAACCTGCGGGTGGCCGTCGAGCAGTGGGCAAGCCAAAAAATGAACGACTCGCCGGCGCCGCTCTTCATTGTTTTGGTCAACCACGGCCGTATCGGCGGTTTCCACATGGGGACGGAAGTCTTGACCAGCCGGCACTTGGCCGACATGCTTGACAACCTCGACACCGCCCTCACCAACTCACTGGCCCAGGAACAAGACGTCATAACCGTTTTGGGCATGTGTCACAGCGGCAGTTTTATCCGCAGACTGTCGAAAATCGGCCGAACCACCGTAGTCTCCTGCGACACCCGGGAACTGTCCTACCGAGGCCCCACACGGGACAGCGAAGAGGTGCGGGACGGAGAGTTCTTTGTGAGCACGCTATTCCATGAGCTTACGTATGATCGCAGTCTGTTCGATGCATTCCGTACCGCCGCGGCCCTGGCGCGGGACAATGCCGTTCGGACCCGGGTCGAGTCGCGCGACCCGGAAGACGATTGGGTTCGAAATCCACGGTTGCGCTTCTGTCACCGAATCAGCTTTGTCCTTAACAACCTGGACGGCACCTATACCTATCGGATTACTTCCCGCGCGTTCAATGTTCCCCGTCCCATGGAATCGATCACATTCGAACTGCCGGCAGATGTCGTTTCAGAACTGACCGATGACGCTGCCGAAAGCCTGCATGGCTGGCACAAAGAAATCGGTACGTTCGGAGATGATTCGGAACCAATTACCGGCCTGCGCTTTACGCCTGTTGGACAGGGACTTGGCCGCATTCAATCGGCCCTCGAAATCGAGTGGTTCGAGTTCACTCTCCCCCGACTTCTCGACGGCCCGATCCGCGTCCGGGTTCGAACCCGAAACTGTTCGCGCGACTTCCGGTTGCCCCAGCCGGTCTACGCCTACGAACCACCGGTCCCGTCGGGAGATTCGAACGGGAACGACGACCGGCATCGCAACCAAGCTCACGTCAACGACAATTCGTCTCAGCACCCGTTGTTGGATGACAACGGCGACGGACGCGGCTCCCACATTCTCAATGACGAAGACGGAGACGGACTGATCGCCAAACGCATTTTCCTGGGCGCCCGCTCCAATTCCGCCGCTGGACTGAGAATCGTACGCGCTGTCCAGTCCCAAGGGCTGTCCGCCGGATCGACCCGCGAGGAGACGATCCAACTTTGGGCCGAATTCGACACTCCAGCCACGGAGATGTCCGCCTGGATCGAGATCAAACCGCCGGATTTCACCGGCCCGGACTCGGATCAGAGCATGCAGGCGGACCTCGGCCTGGCTCCCATCGCCCCCACATCGAGCCGGGACATCGCGGGCGGCTGCCGCTGGATCTGGGCACTCGATTCGGCAACGTATTTCTCAGGCCCGGGGCCTTACCAAATCCTCTTCTACGGCAAGGCGGCCGGAAGCTCCGTGATCACGTTCGGCAAGAGTTCTTGGGTGTTCCGGCCCTCCGGCAGTGAAGCTCCCAACGGGTTTTCTCTCACGACCCCCACCGACTCGCAACGCATTTCACGCGAGTACGTTTTCCAATGGGACAGCTCCTGTTCGGACCTGGGTCGGGTTCGCTACCTGTTTCAGCTTTGGTTTGACGACGACGGAAGGCCGGGCGAAATCTTCTGCGAAGGACCGCTGCAGGAAACCTCGTTCATCGCCCTCGACAAGACCGTACTCGAGGACGGCGTCTACTGGTGGGACGTGCTCGCGGTCGACGAACGGGGAAACACGACCCGGTCCATGGAGCAGTGGAGGGTGATCGTGGACGCCGCGAACGATGTGCCCGCTTTCCTCGTCGGTCAGGTTTTCGACCGCGATACCCACCAACCCGTGGCGGGCGCCGAACTCCGAATCGACGGCGGCGACCCCATCGAGCTGCCGAACTCCGCCTACGCCAAAGCCGTGACCGCCGGAAACTACACATTGACTGTGAGTGCCCCTCATTACGAAACTCTCACCCGGGATGCAACCGCGACCGGCGGGGCCGTGACAACCGATTTCCCATTGCGCTTCGTGGGACGGACAGTGGAGTTGCACCTGGACCGCGGCTGGAACCTGATCTCGATCCCCGTGGCCCCGGAGGACCCGGCCGTGAGCGCCGTTCTCGCCGACCCCAACCAACGCGGCGCAACCGTCAACAACGGCCCGGTCTGGACCTGGAATGGGACCGGGTACACGCAGGCGACAACGTTCGAGCCATTCCGTGGCTACTGGGTGTTCTGTTTGCAGGAGGCCGACATCCAGGTTCGCGGCGACCTGCCTCAAGACTCGCGTTGCACGCTGCAACGCGGCTGGAACCTAGTGGGGCCAAGCGTGTACCGGCAGGCGCCGACGGCCGCGAACATTCATCCGCCGTGGTGGACTTGGAACGGACGCGACTATGAAAGCCCCGATACCCAGTCCCCGCCATACGACGGCCTTTTGCGCTCGAACCGTGGATACTGGATCTTTTCGGACCAAGAGCAGACCATCGACCTGGGCGACGAATAGCGCCGCGGACCGTCCCTAGTCGCAACGCAAACGATCCCCGCACGGACCACTCCGTCCGGGCAGAACTCGCCCAAGGCAAGGTGAACGCCCCGCAAGCTGATTGAGTACACGGCTCAGGCGATTCCGCATGGAGGGCAACGATCTCCGGGGCCGTGCATTCGGAGGCCCGCAATCCCCGCGGACCAAAAGCATTGCCCGCCGGGACAACGGGTCGCAGCGCAGCGGTCCTCGGCCGGGGACCGTCCGAGCCACGGAGAATCAGAGCTGGCCGTCGTGTCCTTCGAAACACGGACAACCGGGCAAATGCAACATTTCCACCTGACATCCATGAAAACGTTGCCCATGCCGCAAGCGGCGCGGTTTCTTCGAAGAGACCGGCGGCCCTTCCTGGGGAGTTTGCACGGCGTCGCGCTTCAATGGGTCATGCTTGCGGGTGGATTGTGGAGCCTGGGCCATTCGCTCGGCGCCGGCCCGGTCGTGACCCTGGATATCGGCTCATCGCCAAACCCGGTGGGCTCCGGGGCCCGGGCGCTCGGGCAGGGCAATGCGTTTATCGCAGTCGCGGACGACGCCACGGCCGCAAGCTGGAACCCCGGCGGCCTGTCGCAGCTCGAACGTCCCGAACTCTCGCTGGCCATTGAGACAGTGCGCCGCCGCGAGGGAACGTATTTCGGCGGCGCATCGGGCAACGACTCGGCGGACACCCTACGCCTGAACGATTTCAATTATGTCAGCATCGGCTTCCCGTTCTTTTGGCGCCGGAACATGGTCTTGTACCTGAACTATCTAAAGCTGTACAACTTCAACAAAACATTGGACTACCCATACGCCCGGGATTTCGGCGGCGGTCTGAAGGTCGACGAGGATTTCAGCTTTCATCAAAGTGGCGACTTCTCGGTGATTGGCCCGGCATTCGGCATCGATGTCACCGCCAAACTGTCGCTGGGCATGGCCCTCAATATCTGGAATGACGGCGTCACTCGATCGAGTTCGTTTACAAAGACAACCCGCCGAACGGGAACCGTCTCATTTGCCGGACTCCAAGACCGATACACTCTGGTTGCGGAGAATCAATTCCGAGTGAACCAAGGATACTCGGTAGTGTTCGGAGGGCTTTATCGGCTAAGCAAAACATGGGCGTTCGGCGCGGTATTCAAGCCCGGCTACACGCTTGGAATCGACCATCGCCGGACTCAAACCTACGAACAACTCGGTACACTCAATCCGCACACCGACCCACCGGTCGACGAAACCCGCGACGCGAAACTGCATTTCCCAACCATTCTCGGGACCGGGATTGCCTGGCGGCCCCGTGACCCCGTGACGGTGTCCGCCGACCTGACTTGGACAGACTGGTCGCAATACTCGCTTCACGAAAACGGCCGGGACACCAATCCGGTCACGGGCCAGAGCCTCGACCAAAGCCGGTTGAGAGATACGGTTACACTGCGACTCGGCGCCGAATATGTCTTCATTCTCGAGAAATACCTGGTCCCGCTCCGCTGCGGCATCGGCTACGATCCGGCCCCCGCCGTCGGAGACACGGACGACTTTTATACCCTCAGCGTCGGCGGCGGCCTGCAGGCAGGACGCTTCATGCTGGACCTGGCGTACGAGTTCCGTTGGGGCAATGGCGTGAACAAAGACAGTTTTCAGGGACTGGATGCTGCCCAGGATGTCCGGCGCCACCGTATCTTGGTATCGGTGATCTATTATTTCTGAAACAGGTGGTTAGAGATGAATCGCTCCGAATGGCACGTGCACGCGAATCGCCACAAACGGAGCGGTGCAAAACGTGTGTCATGAGGGGCGTATCCCGGGGCGATCGGGCCTTCGAGATACACGATCCGTTCACGGTCCGCCGCAGAACATGGGCCACCGCCCTTCCGGCAAGGGGGATGCCTCAATTGCGACGCTCACGTACAAGAGTGGGTGCTGAGTTCGAAGGCGTCTCTCGCAGCCCCGTAAGAATTGCAGGTTTCACGCGAATTACCCTACACCACAAGACGCCTGCACCTCGAGCCGCCGGCCGACCCGAGGAAGCCGAGGATTACGGTCATGAGTACGGCAGAAAACGGTCGCGAAAAGACCAAGCGCCTTCCGCCCGAAGAGATGGGAAGAATCGCGTTGCGGAATGCGCAGGCGGAAACCATCGATTCGGCAGAACTCGCCAAAAGCTGTCCAAGAAAGATCGGGAAGTACCCCGTCAAGCGGTTTCTTGCCGGCGGCGGGATGGGCCAAGTCTATCTTGGTACCCATCCGCAATTCAACATCGACATAGTCATCAAAGTCATCCGCCCGGAGTACAGCCGAAACGAGCGATACGTGGACCGCTTCCTCAAAGAAGCCAAATTGGCGTCCCGGTTGAACCATCCCAACATCGTCCGAGTCTATGACGCCGACCGGGACGGCGACACCTGTTTCATGGTTCAGGAATATGTGGACGGCGGTGATCTTGCGCTCCTGTTGCGCGCCTCCGAAGACGGCGTACTCGAGCCGGACAGGGCCCTCGAGATCGTCACCGGAGTGACCCGCGGTCTGGTGGCGGCTGAAAAAGCAGGTATCGTGCACCGGGACATCAAGCCGGAGAACATCCTGCTCGACCGAGACGGACAGCCCAAGATCGCCGACCTCGGCTTGGCTAAACAGCACGGTCCTCCGGCCTCAAGCACCCCGCCGGACCCACGCCTGACTCAGGAGGGGACCCGAGTCGGCTCGCCGGCCTACATGGCGCCCGAACAAGTCGAGGCGTCCGGGAAAGTGGATATCCGTACCGACATCTACGCGTTAGGGGTCACCTTCTACGAACTGCTGACAGGCGAAATCCCGTTCTCGGGAACCTCCATGCAGGAAATGCTCGCCAAACACCTGGTCAAAGATATCGGAGACCCGTGCCGGGTGAACCCACAAGTCCCAAAGCACATCGGGCAAATCGTTCAGAAAATGGCGGCACGCCGCACCGAAGATCGATACCAGTCGGCGACCGAATTGTTGACCGCTCTGGAAAGGGCCGCACGTCCGTTCCTTTTCCGGCACCTGCGGGTCGTGGCCATTATTCTGCTCCTGATGGCGATTGCCGCGGGCGCCGCGACAACCTACTGGCTGGCGCCGCGACAAAACGGGCCGCTCGCAACCGCCGAAACGTACATTGCCCAAGGGCAACCCGAAAAGGCCCTGCCCCTGCTCGAAGGCCTCGTGCGACGCGATCCTCGCAACACAAAAGCTTGGTATGCCCTGGGACTTGCCAGACTTGACAAGGGAGACGCGACCGGCGTCGACCGGACCGTTGCCGAACTGAAAGGACTGCAACGCGGCGCAGAACTGGCGGATCAACTTCGCGCTATGCAGCTCCTGAAGAAAGGCGAAGAACGGGCGGCGTTGGATCTCGTAAACAAATGGGAGGGCAGGGCCACGTACCGCCTGCCGTTCCTCTATGTCCGAGGAATGGTCCATTTCAAGCAACGGGACCTGGATCGGGCCCAAGCCGACCTCGAAACCGCCGTTCACCAGGCCTCGGTCTTTCCGTTCCAGCGATTTGCCGTGGTGGACGCCTTGGCCCGGCTCTTCACCCTCCGCGGCCGGCCCGATCAGGCACGGAACATGTACGCCATGGCCTTTAAGGCGGACAAGACCGGGCCCCTGCGCCCCGCGTTCTACACCAACTACGCTGTGACACTCCTGAATGCCGGCAACCCGAACGGAGCTGAAAAGCCCCTGCGTCTGGCGCTCGAACTCGACCCCGGAAACGGATTCGCCCGATACCTCGAGAAAGCGGTGGCCAGGGCCCGCAGTCGGAATGCGTCCGACCAAGTCCAGGCAACACTCAAAATGATCGACGATGTCAATTCACTAGTCCGAAAACGGCAATTGGCTGACGCCTGGACCAGTCCGCCTCTCGTCCTCACGTTTCTCCCGCCCGAAGATCTCACGCCGGAAAGCGGCAGGCTCGGCGAAGGCGAATACCTGATCGACCTCTTGACAGACGCAGTCCAGGCGCTGCAATCACTGCCTGTGGTCGACCGCGAATCCCTCGCCGAAATCTTGCGCGAACACAAGATCAATGCCTCGGACTTGGCTTCCCCCGCCGCCCGGTTTCAAGTCGGACGCTTCCTGCCGGCCTCCATTTTGGTCCGTTCCCGCTTCAGCCATGGCGAAAAACTGGTCTTCCGACTCCAGTTGATCGATGTGAGCACATCCGAAAACCTGGCGGTCCTCGCCCGGGAGATCGCCGCAAAGGACACCGCCCTCTCACAGTTCATGCAGGAAACGGCCCGGGACATGCTCCGAACTCTCTTGCAGCGCAAGCCGGTCCGGGGAAAAGTGATTCGAGCGGAGGGAGGGACCTTCGAACTCAACGTGGGACGCTGGCACGGTTTGGCGCCGGGCAGCAGAATCGCGGTGTATCCCGCTGCCACAGGGGCGTCCCCACGACTGCTGCGCCGCAGAAAGCCTGTGGCAGAGGGACGAATCTCCGACCTGGACCGGTTCCAGTCGACGGCGGAGGCCGAGACCGGCAGTCCTCAAATCGAACCGGGCATGCTCGTAATGGTCCGGAACAAGGCTGCACCCCAGTAACCCGACCGGAGTGCATCGCATCGAAACCGCGATTCGCGGACACACACCCGACGACCACGCAAGACATGGTACGGAGACGGAAAGGTCATGCGACAGCTCTTGCCCCTTCAGGCCCGCGCCGGCCGCCTCCTCTCTCACACGAGGAGGGCCGCGTGTGCCTGCGGTCTGCTTGTGCTGGCCCTGTCCTCAGGGGCCTGCCGCCGCCTCGCCCCCACCGACGCCCCCGCTTTCCCCCCGCTGATCCGACGCCCCACATGGTACAACTTTTACACACGGGCCGTTTGGTATTCCCGGCAGGGACACTGGCAGGAGGCCGTTGCCGACTTCGAAGTCGCCCTCGGCCGACGACCCGGAGCCCAGTTTCCCAACCGCGCGGAAAAACGACGCGCCCGCACGTACGGACTGCATTTCCTCGACGACTACTTTCCGCACCGCGAACTCGGGGTCTGCCTCTACCGTTTGGGAAATCTGGGCGCCGCGGAAAAGGAACTCTCCCTTTCCCTCGAACAGCTCGGCTCCTCTCGGGCTAGGTACTATCTTAATGAAGTTCGGCGCGCCCGGCTTCAGACGGCGACCCCCCCCCTCCCCAAACGCCCGGTCCGCTTCCAAATCGATCTGCCGGATGGCCTCTTGGTAAACCGACCCACCATCACGATTGCCGGAACCCTTGCCAGTCCCTACCGCGTGGATCGTGTCAGGGTCAACGGCCGCCCGCTGTTTGTCGAACTGGCCCGGAAAGAACTGCCGATCCGAAAACGTGTAAAACTGATTCCCGGCCCGAATGTCCTGCGACTCCGGGCGACAGACCTGACCGGCGCCGTTTGGACATGGCGAAAAACAATCACCCTGGATCTGGAAGGCCCCGTTATCTCCGTCTCTTTGCCGCCTGGCCGCCCAAAAACCACCCCGGCAACCGCGACCATTCAAGTCAGCGACAATCTCGGCCTTGCCAACATTCGGATCAACGGCCGGGAACAATCGATCAAGCCCGGCTTTGGCGCCAAGCGGGCCGTCCTCTCGGCCCCGCTGGACCAAGCGTCCCGTCTCAGAATCGAAGCCACCGACCGTGCCGGAAATCGCACCCGCATCGAAGTACGCGGCGCAGACTTCCTAAAAGCCGCGCGTCAACTCGAACGGCTCCGCCCGGAGCGGCGCTTGGCATGGGCCAGTCCCCATCTGAGCATGAGCATGAGCATGACGCCCGCGCGACTCCTCGGCCGGGCCGACAGGTTCGCTCCGAACGTCCCCTGCGAGACTGCCGTGCCGAACAGGCCCCCGCAAGTCACGCTTTTCGAGGTGCCGCCCCGCCGGCTCGCAGCCGATTTCGCCCTGGCCCCGACCGGACGACCCCGAAAAAAGGACACAGACACAGGAAAAGATACTCTCCCGCCTCGGTTGAAACTGTTCCCGGACGTGCAGGACAAGGTCAGGGTGACCACGCGTTTTTACGTCCTGGACATCCAGGCTGAAGACGGCGGCGGCATCGACACGGTCGCCATAGATCTCCGGGACGCAGGACGCGAAGTCCGCAACTTCCGCGACAACCGTTCGCCCATGTGTCGCCTCACGCATACGATCGAACTGCGCCCCGGTCCCAATCCTGTCCACATTGAGGTTACGGACCTGGCCGGAAACAGAAAAACGCGAGATATCACCGTGACACGCATCGAAGATCCGCTCTGGCGCGAAGATCTTCGCATCACCCTCCAAATCCTCCCGCCGCACCGGCCTGAACCCGACCCCTTGGCCAAAACCGACATCTATTCGATGCTGCTCGCGGCCTTACTCCAAGATCCGCGCCGCTTCAATATTGTCGAACGCGACCCCGAAGTTGTACAACGGATGCTTCTCGAACTGAAGCTGAGCGAAACCCGACTCGTCGATTACAGACGCGCCGTGAAAACAGGAAAGCTGAAGCCGGCCGAGTGGCTCCTGCAAGGACGCATCTCGCTGTGGTCGGGCAAGAACAACACCGACCTTTTCGGCCGGATCATCGATGTCGACACCGGCCGAGAAATCCTCAGCGCCGATGTTCACTTCGCCGGAAACGACCGGCAATACGTGATGTTTCAATTGCAGGGCTTTGCCGAAAAACTCCGGCAACAGCTCCCGGCCCTGTCCGCACGCGTGAAAGCTGCGGCCTCGAATCGAGTCAAACTAACAGCGGGTCGACGCGACGGGATTGCCCCGGGCATGCGCTTCCTGTTCATCTCGGCCCAAGAGGACGATCCGGACTTGGCAGATCCGGTGGAATGGCAGGGACAGTGGATTCAGGGCAGGGTCGTCCAGAGCCGCGATGAGCAGTGTCTCGTGGAGCTTTTTCCTAAAGAAGCCGCGGGCCGAATCCGACCCGACGATCTGGCCATTCTAAGATGAACGAGTCCGTCGGGGCGCGCCACGGGATCCTGAGCAGCGGTTAACTTGCGACGTCTCGGCTCGCTTGCCCCGGGAGAGACGCGCCTTTCCCGGTCAGCGGGACCGCCCCCCCACGGGCTGTCGTCGCCCGGGCAGTGCGTTCACGAGCACCAAGTTTGCGCAGATGTGCACAGGATAAACGAGCCCCCCCGAAATCCCCGTATCCTCGATGTTCGACGCCGGGCTCTCGAAAACGAGGTTGTCACGGACGTCGATCCGGCAGACGCAACGTTCGCAGTTTGCGCCAACACGGCAGTTCAGAAACTCCCGAAAGGGGATGACAATCGTGTTCATTCTCCTCACGGGTTCTAACAAGGTGCACGTCGCCCTCGGCCGCCGAATTCGCCGATGGCTGTCCGGAAAATGGCGCAAACCCATCCGTGAGATCAGGGAGAAAGACCGAATGGGCATCACCACATCACCCACCCTGCTCGATCAGCTCAGAGACACCGACGACCAAGCGGCTTGGCAACGCTTCTTCGACCTGTACTCCCCGCTGATCATCGGGTTCTCGCGGCGCCGGGGCTGTTCACTGCACCAAGCCCACGATGTACTCCAGGAAAGCATGGTTTGCCTGATGAAAGCCCTGCCCGTCTTTCAATACGATCAGGCGCGGGGGCGGTTCCGGGCGTTTCTTTTCCGAATCGTGGACGCTCGCATCAAAGACGCCTACCGGCGGAACCGGCGCTACTGCCTGACTGCCGACGAACCCCGTCCCGCGGGCTGGGGAGACGCCCCCGCCGCCGATCCGGAACAAAACGCGAACACGGCCCCGGAACTTTGGGACCGAATGTGGGATTACAACCTGCTGGTCAATGCACTCGACAAGGTCCGCCGACGCGTCAATACCCGAACGTTCCGCTCGTTCGAGATGTATGTGCTTCAAGAAAAATCTGCGGCTGAGGTCTCGGCCCGTCTCGGGATTGCCCAAAACACGGTCCATCAGCACCGAAACCGCATCATCCGTATGCTGCGCGGGGAGCTGCGGAAGCTCAAAACGCAAGTGGGAGAACCATAATCATGGGCGAATTCGAGCTTCAGAGAGAATTGCGACAGGCCGTTCTGGCGCAGACCCTTCTCATGGATGCGCCGTCGCCGCCCATCCGTGCCCGCCTGGGTGCTCTCCGCGCCCTGGTCAAAGAAGCCGGAACAGGCCTGGACAGACCCGTCCTCGTGCTGCATTCCGAACCCAGGGAACTCTTTCGCCTCGACGCAGACCTCGTCATCGGCTCCGCCGCCGCGTGCGGTATCGTACTGGACGGCGAGTACGTCTCCCACAAACATTGCGTTTTGAGGAAAGTCCCGGAAGGATGGCTGCTCGAAGATCAGGGCTCCACCAACGGCGTATTCGTGAATGGAAAGAAAGTCGAACGCCGAATCCTGCTCGACGGCGACGTGATCCAGATCGGGCGTTTCACGCTCACGTTCTTTCGGGAAACGACCCCGGCGGGCTGCGACCTTTGAACCCGAACTCACGGTCCAGAGGTGAAGTCCCCCCAGATTGAATGGGCGCACTTCCCCTGGTTGAAAGAGCAATGCCCGCGATAGTCGAATGCAGTGAAACGAAACGCCGCCTGGAGCGACCGTGCCCCCTTCGACCTCGCTCAGGGCCCTGAGCACGACCCACTTCCCTTCCGCCCGAGCCGTATCGAAACGGTCCGCGGTCACGGGGGAACAATCCCAGCCCGCGGGATGCCGGACAGGCGTCCTGCGGCTTTGCCGCCTCCCTGACAAAGCCCTTCCTTCTCTTTCCTGCGCCTTGGGAGTTCCGCGCGTGTGACGTGATGCCGCATGCCGCACGCCGACGACGTGCCGTTTCGCAAAAACCTCCTCCTTTTCACTCCCTGCCTGCGGGGACCGCGAGCGGGACTCATGCCCGCAATCGGTCTTGCAACGCGGAAACCCAGAAGTAAATTACCCGCTCTTCATGCCTTCCCGTGCCGTGGTGGGGTACCGAAGCGGCCAAACGGGGCAGACTGTAAATCTGCTGTCAATGACTTCGGAGGTTCGAATCCTCCCCCCACCACCATCCCCACACCTCTCCACGTGCTCAGACCTCCATCATCTCCGCCCAGATCCTCCACTATTCGCCCACGCTGACTCGAGGCGCGCAAATCGGACGAACGCGTGGTCCGAACGACAATCTGTGGAGGGCGAGCGTCCCCGCGAGCCGATGACGCGCAGGGGAATCCTCCCCCCGGGCGGGAGAGCCATGCCGCTCGGCAAGCATACAGAAAAGCTGTTCGCAAGTCAGCCGGCGCGCATCTTCCACTTGCGCGCCCCGGCGGGCTTTGGCCCTCAGCCAAACCCCAGGAGCCGGGCGGCATTCTTCCAACAGATCGCCTCAAGCTCGTCCGGAGTCAGTCCCAAAGCCGGGAGCCGGGTCACTTCTTTTTCCGGATCGCGCCAGGGAGCGTCCGTGCCGAACAGCACCCGCTCGACTCCGTGCCGCCGAATCATGTCCTTGATAGCCGTGTCCG
Source organism: Kiritimatiellota bacterium (assembly GCA_013151865.1). Classification (GTDB taxonomy): domain Bacteria; phylum Verrucomicrobiota; class Lentisphaeria; order Oligosphaerales; family JAADHN01; genus JAADHN01. Next base: position 5,922 of record JAADHN010000084.1, on the reverse strand, counting down.
AGCAAAGCCCGAAAAGAAATGAAAGGTCCAGATATATCGGGCGACCGATCAATTCCGTCGCCACCCGATCCCACATCTTCCAACTCCCGAAGTGGGCGGCGATCACGGTCAGGCCCGGCCAAGCCTCGATCCAAGCCCGAATTCGCTCGGGGTCCGTGTGATAGGGAGGGGAGAATGCGATGTCCGCACCCGCGTGGATCAACACCACCAGCCCCAAGTCCCGACACACCCGCCAGACCGGCGTCATCCGGGGGTCGTCCAGGGTGAATTCCTGATACTCGGGGTGGAGTTTTATCCCCGGCAAACCCAAATCCCGAATCCGCGACAGCTCCCGCTCCATGTCCGGGTAAGCCGGGTGCATGCTGCCGAGACTCAACACGGGCCAACGGTTATGGGCGGCAGCCCAAGTGTTGACGGACTCGACCTGGGTGGACTTGGTCGCAATCGGACAGTTGAGCGCACCCGCGATCCCGGCTTCCCGCATCGTGGCGGTCAGCCCGGCAAGAGTGCCGTCATAGGCCGGGACCAGGCCCCCGGAACGCTCGGCGAGCAGCGGTATGGCCTTCGCAGCCACGGTGTCCGGAAAAGTATGAACGTGGCAATCGAAAATCCGGTCCATGTCCAGGGAACTCTCCATCGGGAATCGGGAAAAGAAAACTCAAGAAAAAAAGCAGCGCCGCCGACCCGAATCGCGGAAGAATGCTCGCACAACCCCGCTCCTCAGGCGTCGGTCCCCTGCCGGACGCCGTGCCGCCAGCCCGCGTCGAGGGCACGCAGGTTCAGGTCGTAGACCGCCGGTTTCGAGTAGGTCTCCCGCAGAGCCCCGGCAATCTCCTCGCGGGTCAGCAGCCCGGTGATCCCGGCAAGACAACCCAACGCCACGGTATTGGCCGCTTTCTGACTCCCGGCCTCGGCCGCCAAATCCGTCGCAGGCACACCCGCCACGGTCCCGGCCGACAAGTCAGGCGGCAATTCGTCGATCATGGACGAATTGTAAACGATCGTCCCCTGCTCGGGAACCAGCGGTCCCAACTTGAAAATCGAGGGCTTGTTCAAGGCGATCAGAATATCCGGACAGTCGACCACCGGCGACCCGATGGGCTTGCGGCTGATCACGACCGAACTGTAGGCGACCCCTCCGCGCATCTCCGGACCGTAGGACGGCAGCCAAGTGACCTCCCAGGCTTTCCGCATGGCCGTGTTGGCCAACAGCAACCCCAGCGACAACACTCCCTGCCCTCCAAAGCCCGCACCTTTGAATGTCAACGTGTCCGTCCCGTTCGGCAAGGCGGGCGGCACTCCGCCGGCGTCCTGTTCCTCCGCACGCACTCCGAGGGCCTTCACCAATTCGGGAAAACCGCCCCGTGGATGTTCCCGACACAACGGTTCTCGAGTGTCCAGATCGTCCTTGAACAGCTTGAGCGGATATACCTTGGTAACCACCTCGTCAATCCAACGGCAGGCCTCCTCAGGGGTCTTGCGCCAGTTGGTCGGACAGTGGGAAAGGACTTCGATGAAAACATAGCCTTTTCCATCCTTCATCGCCTCGAAGCCGCGGCGGATGAGACGGCGTGTCTTCTGAATGTTCCTGGGAGAATTCACCGCCGTCCGCGCCACCAAACCCGGCGCGTCAAGCGTGGCCATAATCTCCGCAACGGGCAATGGCGCACCTTCGTTCTCGAGCGTACGCCCGTACGGCGTGGTCGTGGTCTTCTGGTTCAGGAGCGTCGTCGGGGCCATTTGCCCGCCAGTCATGCCGTATACGTTGTTGTTCACGAAAAACGTTATGATCTTCTCGCCCCGGCTGGCGGCGTGAATCGCATTGTTGGTGCCGATGGCCGCCAAATCGCCGTCGCCTTGGTAACACACCAGAATGGCGTCCGGACGCATCCGACTGATCCCCGTCGCCACCGCCGGCGCCCGGCCGTGAGGAATACTGATCGAGGCGCACTCGAAGTAATAGTACAGAAAAACACTGCACCCCACCGGCGCCATGATAATGCACCGGTCCTGAAGCTCCGCTGCGGATATGGCCTCAGCTATGAGCTTGTGCAGAATGCCGTGACCGCAGCCGGGACAGTAATGAGTGGTCTTCTGCTGGGTCGGTTTGCGGTGGAAGGTATCGAAGAAACTGGAGGGTTTATCCAGAACGATCGGCACGGTCCGGTCTCCTTCGTGAATTCGCTGGGGAACTGGCCGCGGGCCACGAATTGGGGCACGCTCAAACGTCCGGCCGACGCAGGACCTGCTCCACCTGCCGAACCAATTCCTCCCGGGTCGGCAGGTTCCCGCCGCTTCGTCCATAGAAATGCACGGGATTGTCTCGGAGCGTCAGCCGCACATCTTCCACAAGCTGTCCCTTGCTCAATTCGACGGTCAGCACGGGCACGCCGGGTCGAACCGCTCGGCGGTAGAACTCGGCGGGAAACGGCCACAGGGTCTGGGGCCGTATCAGTCCCACCCGGAGGTCCCGGGCCCGACAATCGTCCGCCAGCGAATGCAGCAGTCGCCCCATGATGCCGTACCCGGTGACCAGGATTTCCGCGTCTTCGGTGCGGTACAACTCGGCCCGGGCCTCTTTTCTCGAGATCTCCGCGTACTTGGCATCGAGATGCCCCACGTGCCGCTCCATCTCGTCAAAATCGAGATAGATCGAGGTGATCACGTTCCCGTTGGTTGCCGCGGTCGTGTCCAGTTTCCACGGCTTTTCGGGCTTGGTCGGCTCGAATTCGCCGATCTCGACCGGGGCCATCATCTGCCCCGTGGTGGCATCGGTCAGCACCACCACAGGCGTACGGTAGGCGTCGGCCAAGTCGAACGCCTCAAGGGTGAACTGGTACATCTCCCGTACAGACCCCGGCGCCAAAACGATGACGCGGTAATCACCGTGCCCACCCCCTTTCACAATCTGAAAGTAATCACTCTGTTCCGGACCGATATTCCCCAAACCCGGTCCCGCCCGCATCACATCGACGATCACGCAGGGCATCTCGGCGCAGGCCATGTACGAAATCCCCTCCATCTTGAGGCTGATCCCCGGACTCGAGCTGGCGGTCATGGCACGCCGGCCGGCCGCCGCCGCCCCGAAAACCATGTTGATCGCACCCAGCTCGCTCTCCGCCTGCAGAAAAACCCGGCCCAACTTGGGAAAAAGCAATGCGGCCGTGTGGGCGATCTCACTGGCCGGCGTGATGGGGTAACCGAAGAAAGCGTCACAGTCCGCCACAAGCGCCGCAACCACGGCAGCCTCGTTGCCTTTAAGCAGCTTTTTCACGGCGCGTCGCCTTTCTGGCCTTTTCCGCCGCGTTCCGGTCGGTGCACGGCAACGGCCCCCGGCTCGGGGCACATGTAATAACAGGTGCCGCAACCGATGCAGCCCTCGCCGGCGTACTCGGTCGCCACGTACCCGAGTTCGTTGATGTACGCCCCGGACCGCAAAACCTGTTTGGGACAATGCACGATGCAGAGACCGCACGCTTTACACAATTCCACCCGAATGATGACCCGAGGCGCGTCCGGCACCGCCGCGACAGTTCCCGTTGCTTCCGCAGATTTGTTCATAACGGCATTCCGATAAAGAACCTCGATAGGCCCGGGGCGCCGCGAAGAGGCTGACCGCTCAAGACAATCTGGAACGCAGGCACAGTCGCAGCCTCTCCAGGTTCCCTGAGACAATTCTGAAAACGCATTGTGGTGGGACGCGTCCTGGCTCGGTGCAGCCCTCCGCAAAGCCGGTTGCGCCGCGGTCCGCGAAAACGGCGGCAGGTGCCGGCAGGCAGAAAAACAACCGCCCCCCAGCGACCGGGGCCGCTCATGGAGATAGTGACTGGTTACGGTGCCTCACTGTATCCCCGCAAGCCTGCGATGGCAAGCAACCCCACCGGCCCGGATAGGGCCCTCACTTGACCAATGCGGACGCCTAAGCCCGTCGCACGCCGGCCTTCATTTGAAGTTCGGCCGTGTGCATCCAATATTTCCGGATTGCAACCTGCGTGTTCAGGTACCGCAAACGAGCTTGGAGAGCGCCGCCCTCCGCAATTGAAGTTATCCCCCGGGGGAGGGAGGCGGACATCCGGGGCCCAACCACCAACCACTGCCGGTTTTGGTACAAATCAGGGGTAGTGTCCCCAGTTGTGGCTCGGGACGGCCCGGACCGAGGTTTGCGGAGCGGGGCGATTCTCAAGAACACGCTGCGATCCCGCGCCGCTCGTGGAACGCACCGCGTTCGACAAGAGAAAGGCAACCCTCATGCCCCGGGAACAGAGCAGTAGACTCCACGAACTGGCCAAACACGTTATTCCCGGCGGCCTCAACTCGCCGGTGCAGGCCGTCGAGACCGGCGGGGGACGGACGCCGTACATCGTTCCCGGAAAAGACGCCCGGGTCCGGGATGCAGACGGACGCCAAAACATCGATTGCGTGTCGTCCTGCGGCCCGCCGATCCTCGGACACGCCCAGCCGCAGGCGGCGAAGACCGCGAACCGTGCCGGGGCCGCCTTCGCCCAGCTCTGATCGAATCCACCCGGAACGCCCATGCCGAACACCGACAGCAAGACCGCAGGGACCGCCCGCCCATTGGGTGCGCACATGTCCATTGCCGGCGGCTTCCCGAAAGCCGTGCAACGAGCCCGCCGGGTCAGCGCCACGGCATTGCAGATCTTCACCAAGAACCAAGTCCGGTGGCGTGCCCCCGACCTCGATATGGATGACGTCGCCGGCTTCCGGGAAGACGCCGTCGCGGCCGGCATCCGATTCGTGTGCGCCCACAACAGTTACCTCATCAATCCCGCCTCTCCGTCCGGGCGTGTCCGGAAACTGTCCGAGAACGCCCTCGAGGTCGAGTTGCGGCGGGCCGGCGCCCTGGGGTGTGTCTGCCTGGTCATGCATCCAGGGTCGCCGAAAGACGACCCGACCGAAGTCGGCCTGACCCGCGTGTGCGACACCCTGGCCCGAGTCCTCGAGCGCACTTCGGGTTCCACAATCCGAATCGCCCTGGAGAATACGGCCGGCCAGGGGCGGACCCTGGGCGCCGAACTCGAGCAATTGGCTCGGATCATCGAACGTCTCGATAGCCATCCCCGTCTCGGCGTCTGTCTCGACACCTGCCACGCCTTCGCCGCCGGGTACGATTTGCGAACTCCGCACGCCGTACGCGCCTTTGCCGAGCGCGTGCGGGGTACCTTCGGACTCGAGCGCGTGCTCCTGCTCCACCTGAACGACAGTAAAGGCGAATTGGGCGGCCGCCTGGACCGGCACGAACACATCGGTCGCGGCAAGATCGGGGAAGCGGGCTTCGCGGCACTCCTGGCCGAACCCCTCTTGCGCGGCGTCCCCGGGATTCTTGAAACCCCGAAAGACCCCGGGACGCTCGCCGAGGATGTGCGCAATCTGGCGATCCTTCGCCGGCTCGAACGGACGAACGAAGTCCTTCCCCGATGGCCGGCGGAGTGAAAAGCCGACCTGGGACCGCCGTGTTCACCGGCATTCACTCACGCGAATTCGGAGGGCGCGCGAATCGAACGAATGCACAGTCCGGGCGCCTCCCCTCCTTGGGAGACCATCTCGCCGGGCCAGAGGGCGTGTCTCCCGGCAATCGGAGCGAAATGATCGCAGGTTACCCGATGCGCGTGTTCCACTTGCGGGCAAACGGCCGCCTTACCCTGAATAATGCATGAGCCATTGCTTCGATGACGCATCTCTCCCATCTTCAGAGCAGTGCCGCCGCTCGCCGACCGAAGCGGTGATTCAACACAACCCCGACCGGCCTTCGCCGCAATGACTTGAACTCGCATCAGTTGCGCCCTCTCGCGACGAGGTTCACGAATAAACCAGATCAAAAATCGTATTTGTCGATATTGTCCCGGGTGAAGACGAGGATTTTTCCCAGGAGAATGTTGTCCCCCTCGATCTTCTTGGTTCCCA
>JAADHN010000042.1:21413-33411 GCA_013151865.1 Kiritimatiellota bacterium | reverse complement strand
GGGCCGGCGGTGGGGGGACGGGGGACGAGGGGAAGAGGACGGCGGGAACGGGACAACCCGGTCATGACCGCCGGGTTTCCGACTGGGTATGGGCCGTGCCGCGGGAGGCGGCGGCACTCTCCGTCCGGATTGCGCTGCAACGCGCGCCACCCACGCGCAGCAACCCGCCGCCGCCCGGGCAGTCATGGGCCAGGAACAAGAAAAGGCGGTTGAAAAATGCACTCTCGCAAAACCTGGGTGTCCGGCTTGGTGCTGCTCATGGTCGTCGGCTGTGTTGTCGTCAGCGCGGCGGAAATGCGGGGGCCGCAGGCGCGGGCCGTCCGCACGGCCACGCCGATTGCGGTGGACGGACGGCTCGACGAACCGGCTTGGGCCCAGGCCGCGTGGGCCACGGGTTTTCATCTCGCCGGTACCGGCTCGGGCGGCGGTCGGGCGGCGGTACAGACCCGATTCAAGACGGTGTGGACCGACGACGCGCTGTACGTGGCCGTCGAGTGCGACGAACCGCGCATCGCCGAGCTCCGCGCCAAGACTCCATGGCGCGACGGGGCGGTCTGGGAGGACGATTGCGTCGAAATTTTCTTCGACCCCGCCAATGACGGACGCTATTACCAGCAGATCATGGTGAATGCGCGGGGTACGATCTTCGACATGCGCGCCGCGGATTACGGTCTGGTCAAGAGCCGCTTGTGGGACGGCGTGTTTCGCGCCGCCGGTTCGGTGGACCGCGAACAAGGTCGCTGGCGCGTCGAGGTCGAGGTCCCCTTCGGCGCACTGCCCCTTCCGGAAAACGCCGGGTCGACGTGGAAGTGGAACGTGACCCGCGAACGCCACGCCGGCGTCCCCAAGGGCGTGGAACTCACTTCGTGGGCGCCCCTCGCGGGCAGTTTTCATCAACCTCTCAAGTTCGGACGTCTCACGGGATTGCCGACGGACTACGACAAATTCCGAATCCGTCCCGACGAACCCCGAATTTCCGTGCGACGCCGGGGGAACGGCGTATCGGCGGTCGAAGTCCGCTGGCCGGTGACCAACAGCACCGGCGGCCAACGCCGGCTCCGCGCCGCCCTGCAACTCGTGCCGCCGGAAAACGCCCCGCAAACACCGGCCGAAAACAGCCTCGACCTGGCGGACGGCGCCTCCGGCACATTCGCATTCGCACCCATCGAAACCCGCAAGAGGACATCGGACCTGCACTTGGTCCTGCGGATTTCGCAGGACGCGGACGGCCGCCTCCTGCGCGCCGTGCGCCGGAAACTTCGCGGGGACTTCCGTCCGTTGCGCGTCACGCTCCTGCGGCCGGTTTATCGCAACAGTTTCTTCCCGGACGAAACAGCGGACCGGATCGAGTTCCGCATCGAGCCGTCCCCGGACGTGGCGGCGCAGGCGGCGATCTTCGCATGGCGCCTGGAAGGGCCGTCGGGCGTGCTGGCGTCCGGCAAGCAGACCGGGGAAGGACTCGAGAAAGCGCCGGACTTTGTGTGCCTGTTGCAGATGCCGCCATTGGCGGCGGGCGATTATGAACTGGTGGTCGACGCCCGGGACGCGAACGGCAAAACCGTCGCTTCGGAGCGAGTACCGGTGCACCGCCTGCCACCACCACCCGGCGGCAGCACGGTGCGGATCGACGAACAGCATCGGCTGCTGGTCGACGGCAAGCCGTTCTTCGGCATTGGCTGGTACGGCGGTGTGCCGGTGGAAGATCCGCGCCAGGACGTGGTTGCACTCCAGAACGTAACCACGCCCACAGTGTTGATCGGGTTGGATGCGAAATCGGTCAGAAACGCCTTCGAACGCCATGGCATCCGCAGCATCGTGTCGGTCGAAAACGGGCGCCTGTTCCACACGTTCCGGCTGTGGCAGAAAAAGAACGCGCACCTGAAGCACATCGTGGGCGAACCGCACAAGCTCGAACGCCCCAGCGACGACATGGTCGCGCTGGTGCGCCGATTGGTCGAAGCCGTCCGCAACGAGCCGGGGCTGCTCGGGTACTACATTGCCGACGAGCCGGAAATCCACGACGTCCGTTCCGAATACCTCGAGAACTACTACCGTCTGCTGCGCAAACTCGATCCGTACCACCCGGTGTTCGTCACCAACGACACCATGGACGGCCTGATCTCGCACGGCGTGAAGTGTGCGGACGTCCTCGATCCCGACCCGTATTCGCCCGATTGGCAGTACGTTCCCAATTTTCTGAAGCGCATTCGCGCGATTGCGCGGCCCGGTCAGGCCTGGTGGGTCACGCCGTGGCACAGCACGGCCCGAACCCACTTCACCCGTCCGTTCGACGCTGAGGGTGGGCCGTACCCATACCGCGTATTCCGCAACCAATACTTTTCGTCCGTGGCTTACGGCGCCTGCGGCTTCACCGCCTACACGAGTGCGTTCTTCATACCGGAGATCGAGTATCGCTACGGCCTCCCCCCGGTGTGGCGCGAGCTGCGCTTCCTCGAGCGCGCTTTGGCCGCACCGGTCGTCGGTCCGCTTCCGGAAGCGACCCGGGCGGCCGACAGGCTCGCGGTGCGCGGTTGCGCCCTGGACGGACGGGTGGCCCTCATTGCCGTGAATCACTCCGGCGACCGCGCCGAGACCGAAGTGATCTGGCCGCCGCTCGGCAACCGGCGCCTGGTGCGCATGTCGGAGGGCGGGACGGTCCGGGCCGAGAACGGACGACTCCGGCTCCGATTCACCGCCGGTCAAGTGCATATCCTCACCGACCTGCCGGGTGCGGAATCCTTTCCCGCCGCAGCGGATATCGAAAAAGACCTCGCTCGTCGCCTCGCCGCAAGCGCCCGCCCCGGCAACCTGCTCCACTGGACCCGCGGCGTGCGGGCCGCCGCCTCCAAAGGCTACTTTGCACCGTGGTTCACCCAGTACTACTGGTATGCAATCAACGGGGTCCGCGACGACCGCGGCTGGCGCCTCACCCACACCGCCGGCAAGCCCGCCTGGCTCGACCTGACCTTGCCGAAGCCCGCAACGGTCGGGCGCCTCGAGATCTACACCCCGAACGTACGCGACTATGAAATCGTTTTCACGGGGCCGGACGGCGCGCAAACGGCGTTTCGCATCAACGACAACCGCGAGACCGTGGTCCGGCACGGGTTCGATCCACCCGTTCGTTTCCTGAAACTGCGGATGACGGTGTTCGCCAAGCGGCCCGACTCGAAGGACGCACCGGCCGTGTCCGAGATCGAGGCCTACCGAGACCGAGCCGATGCGCCGCTCGTGCGCGAACTCCGCAACCAGACGCCGCCGGCCCCGAGCGGTGCCGCCCTGTTTCCAATCGAAGACGGTCCGGGTCTGCTTTGGACCGAGACGTTCCAACCCTTCCGGACCGCACCCAAGTTCAAGTGGGACGGGCACGATGACGCCTGGATTGTCGACCCGGCCCAACTGGAAGCCTTGCCGCAGGACAACGGCGGTGTCGCGCTTCGGTGTCGTTCCGCCCGCGGCTATGCCGGCATGACGCATATTTTCGCGTGCGACCCGACCCACCGATTCCTGCAGATGCGCCTGAGTCGAATCGAGGGCAAAGGCTACCGGTTCAGCAGCGTGCAATTTACAGACGGCTCCGGGAAGCTGCCCTGCCGCGGCCTGTTCAACACTTCGAGGACCGGGCTGTGGACCGCGGACCTCCACGCCGTGCACCCGAGTTTCGCCGACGGCTCGCGCCGCAGGGGCTTCCTGCGCATCACCGTGGCGGGCAGCCGCAAGCAACCCGACGGGGAAATCGCTCCGGGCCCGCGGTTTGAATACGATTGGGTGCGGTTGGCCGACCGCCCCGCCCAAGGTTTGGCCGTAACGCTGGCCGACGGCCGCCCCTTGCCCAAGGTGCTGAAGGCCGGGGACAAGGTGCATATCGAACTGCATCTGAAGGACCCGGCGGCGGACGCATCGGTCCAACCCCTCGGCGGGTCGAACTACGGACCGGTGAGTCTCGGCGGCACGGGGCGAATCCCCCTGCGCCGGGCAAACCGGGCCGGCACGGTCTGGATGGCCGATCTCACGGTCGGCAAAGACGCCGGCGCCTTTCAGTGCAAAGGCTACCCACTGGTCTTTCGTGCCGACGTCGCCGGAGTGAACGGTCCCGATCTTTGGTTCTCCGCCTACACGTCTGTTCTGCGTCCGCCGCCGGATCGCTGATGCCTTCATCTGCGCCCCGAATCCGAGTTCCCGGCTCGAGGGGCATCGCGTGCCGGACACGCAGCTACCCCGCTCGACGGGAACACCCTCGAATGTTGAATTCGCGACCGACGGGTTCGGAGGGCGAGAGGCCGCGCGAGCCGAGCAGAGCCAGAAGCCCTGATATCTGATCACATGAGGTTGAGCCCGGCCACAAAGGGTGCATGGCCGCGCGCGAGTGCGATTTTGGGTGAGATTTGCTCCCCGCCGAGCGAGATCCGGCGATGCTACCCGCAGCAACAATCCCGCTCGGCGGGAGCCGAAAACGGCGAAAGGTCGTCCGAAAGCGTCTGCGCTCTTCCTCCTTCGTCCCGCGCCTGCGGGACTATGGCGGACAGGCCGGGTTGGGGCGGAGGGCGGCCCCATGCAGCGGCTCGCACCACAAAAGGAGACCTTGCTCATGATCCGATCGATTCGTCTCTCTCCGGTCGCCTTTGTTCTTCTGCTCGGGTTGATCCCGAATGGGGGCACGGCCGACGCCCCAAGGAAGCAAGCGCCGCCGGCCGCGCGCTCGGCCTTCCGATTCTCGGCCGCGCAAAAAGCCCACCGCTTCTTCAAGTACTTCCGCCGGTGGGCCGAAGAGGACGCCGGTCGCCTGCCTCAGCCCGATGCCGTGCTCTGCACGGGCAGCTCGAGCATGTTGAAATGGAAGACGATCCGGGGAGACCTCGCCCCATTGAAAGTCATTCCCCGCGGTTTCGGCGGCTCGACCCTGCGCGATATGCTGTTGTTCAGGGACTTTTTCGCCCGGTACGGCACGCGCCGAATCGTGGTGTATGAGGGCGACAACGATTTGATGGGAGGCACCACGCCGGAGCAGTTCGTCGAGCAGTGTGGAACGTTCGTGGAGTATGTTCGCTGTCGGACGCCGGACGTCGAGTTCTGGTTCATCACTCCCAAACCGAGCCCGAAACGGTGGCAACAATGGCCGAAATTCCGGCAAGCGATCTCCTTGCTCCAGACCTGGGCCGATACGGACCCGGGGATTCGCGTGATCGACGTTGCCTCCGCCATGCTCAAGCCGGACGGGACCGTGCGCGAAGACATCTTCGGCAGCGACCGCCTGCACATGAATTCCAAGGGATACGCGATCTGGACGCGCATGGTCCGGGCCGCCCTGCTGGGCCCGCAACCGGCGCTGGCGCCGATCGGCCGCGCCGGCGATTGGCGCGGGTTCGATCTGAATGCGGACGGGCGTACCGTGGCCCGCATCCGCTTCGGCAGCAATGGCCTGATTCGGGCGCGCCGACTCGAGCGCGGCCAAGCCGACGGCACACTCCGCTTCGCGGAATTGACTGCTGCCGCGGATTCGGGTGTGACTCTCGGGCGGGACAGCTTCGTCCGCGTCCGCCCCGGACCGGCGGACGATCCGTATCCGTTCGTCGATTTCCGAGTCGACTTGCGAACGTTCGACCCTCGGGCCTGGGAAAAGGCGACAGGCGGCCCGTGCCCGTTCCACTTTCTCACTCTTCGCGTGGACGATGCGCAAGCGATCCACCACCGCGGCTTTCTGGTTCCCACACCGCGGCTCGATCCGTACCCGCTTTTGAACGGCCGGCAGGGCATCGTCGCCTCGCGCTGGTCCCATACGTGGACATGGGCGCCGCCGTTCGGGGCCTGTCCGATTCCGCTGGCCGGCCTTTGGGCGCCGCAACACCGGACGTGGGCGGCCTGGGACTTCATGGAGGCGCGCCTCCGCGATCATTCGGAAAAGTCGCTGGCTTCCGCCTATTGTTGGAAGCAGGGGAAAGACGCCGATTTCATCGCTCTCGTCGCGCCCTTTGCGGCCCAATACGTGGACCTACGCTATCCCGAACCGCCGCTCACGCTCGCCTCCCACGCCCGGTTGTTGTGGAACACCGATCTGCCCTGGCGGAAGGACCCCAACCGCTGGGTGCAACGTCGGCTCTGGAGTCGATATCAAGCGGAATTGCCGGCGCCCCCAGCCGGCAACGATATGGACTGGCTGCCGGGTTACGGACGGCTCTGGTCCTGGCCGGACGTGCCGGGAGCGCGCCTCATCTATCGCGTGCCGGAGAAAGATGAATGGGAGAGTCGTTTTTTCGAGCCGGGCGCCGTCATCCCCCGCGCCACGCCCGGACGGATCGTGGACGACGCCCTGCGCTTCGGACTGGACGACCGCCTCGCACCGTTGCGCAACGACCTCAAGTACCTCTTGGCCCACACCACTTGGACCACCGTGAACGGGGAACGCTGCGCCTACTGGGCCAAACCGGTCGAAGGCAACGCCCGTAAGGCCCTCGGGCGCGGCGTGGGCACGTTGCGCAACATCCACGGCTGGGGGGTTGCAGACGTGCTGCTGGCTTTCTACGAGCACGAACCGAAGCCCGAATGGCTCGAAGTCATCGACGGCGCGCTTAACTGGACCCGGTATAATATCTGCACCCGCAACGACATCTCGGATGTACCGGAAGCGATGTTTACCATCGGCTGGCCGGGCGTCCGGTTCTGCCTGCGTTACTGGCGCGTGTTCCGCAACGCTCCGGAGGCCTTTCGTCGACGCCGCGCGGCGCTCGCCCTCGACATGGCCCGGTCCCTGGCTTATCGCTACACGACGCTTTTCCTGTCGGACAACGCCGACGACGACGCCATCGACGGGACTTGGCTCATCGAACCGAACTCGGGTCGACCCTGGACGGGCATGCCCTGCTCGAACGAATGCTGCGCCGTGCCCGACGGCCTGCTCGAAGTCTACATCGAAACCGCCGATCCGATTCTTATCGGGTTCATCCGCGGCATGACCGCTCAATGGCATCTGCTCTATCAGGACGAGGACGGCCCCGGGAACCCGACCACGGACACCCCTTTTACCGAGGCTTGGGGACTGTTCGACGACTGCGCCATGGGCGGACGGGACATTCGCGCACCCTACGGCGGCCTCGGCGGCTTCCGATTGCTCAAGCCCGTGGGGCGCGCCAAGGCGCGCGTGGTGTGCGGCGGACGCGCCGCCGCCGTCTTTTGCCGGGGCGGCGTCCACACCGACATCCGGGACTATCGTTCGGACCCGACTCTCGAGGCCGGATTCGCCTTTCGCATCGATTCAACTCTGCCCGGAAGCTTCGAACTCGACATCACTGCTCCCCATCGGGATCTGAGCGGTCTGCCGGTGTGGCGTATCCGGGGGGGCGTTCGCACTGTGCTGCGAACTCCGCAGGATCTCTTCCGGCCGCGGCGCAGTTTCCACGATCTCGCGGTACGCGACGTGCGCCACGGCGATGTGCTCGGAGTCGGCGCCGCGGAACGCGTGCTTGCCCTGCCCGCGCGCACTTTGCCGGTCGTCAAGGCACGGGCCGCCGGGCCGCCCCCGGACTACAGTGCCCGGGGCTTCCGCCTGGTCGATCTGCGCTCGGCGGCCAATGTTCGTCCGGACCGTAATTGGGACCGCAACGATTCCTGGGCCCCGTTGCCCGGCGGTCGACGTTTGGCCTGGGGCATTCCCTTCTTTCTCATCCCGCGAAATGCCGACGGGGGGCGCGCAGCCGTCCGGAACGCCCGGGTCCCCTTGCCGCCGGGCCTCTCGACCCGGGCGTTGGCGCTGTTCGTCAGCGACGTCAAGGCGTCCAGCCGCGTCACCCTCGTGGACAGGAACGGCAAACGCATTCCGACAGCACTCGCCCCCACCATCACGGCTTGGAAAGCTTGGCCGCGCTGGTTCTCCGCCGAGGTCCGCATGGTCCCGGTCGTGCTCGAAAAGCCGGCGAGTCTTCGCGCCGTCGAAGTTCGCAATGCCCTGCTTTGGGCCGTGACTCTCGCAAGCAACCAGCGGGGTGCGGGCGCCGTCCGCGCCGTGGTCGACCGCATCCGCGACCAGCGCAAGGCCGCCGCAGAAGCGGCGCGATTGGAACAGCGTCGCGCGGAAGAGCGCCGGCGCGGATACGCCCTGCGACTGGACGCGCACTTTCCGAAAGCGGGGGAACACGCCTACGTGTATGTCGCTTTCGCGGCGGCGGGCCGCGGCCTGCCCAAAGGCGGGATGCGCATCCCGGACAATGCTTGGCTCGAATACGACGTATTCATCCCGTACGACAGTAGTCGCAACACAGCGGGGATCGACCTCACCGGGGGCAGCGTCGGCAATATCCGCGACCGCGTCGGCGGTGCACACCCGGGCCGCCGGGTCGAAACCTGGAACGCTTGGGTGCACCGCCGCATTTCCCTGAACGCGGTGGCCGGTCGAACCTTCGACTACGTCGTCGCGGCCACGGATGGACAATCGGCAATGGGCGACTATCACGCCTTTTTCCGAGACGTGGCCATCGTCGGCCCGGACGGACGGCGCCGGAGCGCACTTTACGACAACGGCCCGGGCGTTCCCGCCGGCGAGCCGGTCATCAGCCCCAACGGCGGCCGGCGAGAAGTGGACTCGTGGAGCTTGACCGTCGTGGCCGCCCGCGAGGTCCGCAGTCGAGTGCCTGAAGCGCTGCTCCGTGCCCTCGAGAAACCGATCCGGGAAGGCGGGGAAATCGTCGAAACCTTCGACGCTTGGCCCGAAGGCGCAAGCGGGCGTCCGCTCTGGGATATCGTCGAAGGTGCATGGAGTATGCGCGGCGGTGCGTTCGTGGGCGCGGATTGCGAGACCCCCGGCTGGCTGGCCCGGGGAGCGGGTTTCGGCAACCCGAAGTGGACCGATGTCGACCTCTCCTGCCGCTTCCGCATTATCCGACGCGGGGGCGACTGGCGCGACGGCGCCTGGATCGGATTCCGTGCGTCCCGTCGCCAGCGCTTCGGCTATTCCCTGAACCTCCACGCGCGCACCGTCGCCCTGCACAAAGAGTTCATGGGCCGTTCGAGCGGCGACCGCACTCCCCTGGCCCAGGTTCCCTGGACGCCGGACGACAAATGGCACACCGTCCGTATCCAGGCAAACGGCAGCCGTGTCCGGATCTGGCTCGACGGCAACGCAATCATGGACGTACGTGACGAAAACGCGTGCGGCGTTCCCCCCATCCCTTCGGGCCGCATCGTCCTGAGCGCCCGAAAATGGAGCGCGGCCAAAGGCCACACCGTAGTCGCCTTCGACGACCTCCGTGTCCGAGTATCGAACCCCGCAAAACCACGACGGCACGGAGACTGATTCCGGGGACGGTGGACGACCCGCGACGGCGGCGACCGACGCCCGACAAGAAATGGTCCAACGACGGAATCCCCGAGCTTGCACGAGGGGTCGAGTCGAAAAAAACGGGTATGGTACCGGCCATGAGCGCATCACATCACGCAGGGACGGTCCCCAACCACGGCATGAAGTCCGAGAAACGGAAGCGCCTGTCTCCGATGCAGCGCGAGGACCGGCGGGACTTCTGGTTCTTCCTGTCGCCGTGGATCGTGGGCTTCACATTCTTCGGCGCGGGCCCGATCCTGGCGGCGGTCTTTCTCTCGTTCACGGACTACAGCATCTTCACCCGTCCGCATTGGGTGGGACTGGCGAACTACCGCGAGTTGCTTTTCCAAGACCCGCTCGTCCCCAAGGCCCTGTTCAACACACTGTTCTATACGGTGTTCGCCGTGCCGCTCGGCACGTTCTTTTCGCTGATGGTGGCCCTGCTTCTCAATCAGAAGGTGAAAGGACTGCCGGTGTGGCGCACCCTCTATTACCTGCCGACCGTGGTCTCCGGAGTGGCGATGGGTGTGCTTTGGCGCTGGATATTCAACCCCGAGGTCGGCCTGCTCAACACGGCGTTGCGGCCCCTCCTGCAAGCGTTCGGCCTGTCGGACCCGAAGTGGCTGCTCGACCCGCACCTGGCCAAGCCGGCCTACGTGCTGATGAGCCTGTGGGGGATCGGCGGGGGAATGATCATTTTCCTCGCCGGACTCCAAAGCATACCGAAGCAGCTGTACGAAGCAGCGGAAATCGATGGAGCGGGGCGATTCTCGCAATTCCGGCACGTCACGCTCCCACTGCTCAGCCCAGTGGTTTTTTTCTCCCTGACCATGGGGTTCATCGGGTCGTTCCAGATATTCACCCAAGCTTATGTCATGACCGGGCGAGGCGTGGACAACTCGACCCTCTTTTACGTGCTGTACCTGTTCGATCAGGCCTTCCGCTACTTCCGGATGGGGTACAGCTCGGCCCTTGCCTGGGTCCTGTTCGCCATAGTCCTGGTCATCACCCTGGTGCAATTCCGCTTGGCGCGCCGCTGGGTGTACTACGAGGGAGCCGCCTCATGAGCGCGGACGGCCATCCCCGTCGCATTCTCGGACGAGTCTTGGTCTACAGCGTGCTGGCTGCGGTCGGGACCCTGATGCTGTTGCCCTTCGCCTGGCTGGTGCGCAGTAGCCTCTGCGATGCTCGCGCCGTGGTACAACCGCTCGAGAAACTCGCGGATTTCATCCCGCCCACGATCCATTTCGAGAACTACCGGGAAGTGTTCCGGGCCATTCCATTTTTTCGATATCTGCTGAATACGGTGATCATCACGGTCGGCGTCATCGTGGGCAGCGTGCTGTCCTCGAGTCTGTGCGCCTACGCGTTCGCCTTTTGCCGGGTCCCCTACCGGAAGTACCTTTTCTACGGGGTGCTCGCCACCATGATGCTGCCCGGCATCGTCACCATGGTCCCCACCTTCATCCTATTCCGTGAGCTGGGTTGGATCGATACCTTCAAGCCCCTGATCATCCCGGCCTTTTGCGGCAGTCCGTTCGCGATCTTTCTGTTCCGCCAGTTCTTTTTGACCCTGCCCCCGGCCCTGATCGAGGCGGCCCGAATCGACGGCGCCACGGCCCTGCAGATTTACGCCCGAATCGTCATGCCGCTGTCGCGCCCGGTCATCGTCACCGTGGCCCTGTTCGCTTTCATGGGTTCATGGAACAACTTCATGGGGCCGCTCATTTACTTGAACAGTCAGGAAAAATGGACCCTCCAGCTCGGGCTGAATAGCTTCAAAGGCCAGACAGCCGATCAGCTCAACCTGCTCATGGCCTGCACCGTGATGGTCCTTGTCCCGGTCGTGGCGGCGTTTTTCGCGCTCCAGCGGTATTTCATTCGCGGCGTGGCCCTGACCGGACTCAAGGGGTGAGACCGTCCGGCCGCCCCGACCAACCGGGCCCGTCCTTCGGCGGACACCTTTTTCGAGGAGAACTGCGACCGTGATACGTCAAGCATTCCGGGTGTCTCGCGTCCGGCCCGCCGTCCGAGCCTGCACGGTCGGTCCCGGTCGTTTCTCGCGGCACTGATCGCGACTCACGTCGGCGCTGCCGCATCCGGTGCCGTCCCGACCGATCCGGTTACCGCGGCGGCCGCGGGGATTGAACTGGTCCGCAACGGCGGGTTCGAAACCGGCACGCCCGGCGCAGCCCCCATTGCCTGGTCCCGTTGCGCCCGTACGCCGGACGGCGTCGTACTTGAATGGACCGCCGCAAACCCCCATGGCGGCCGGCGCGCCCTCCGCATTCGCAGTACCTACCAAGCCGACCGTCCCTGGTTCTGGTGGCAGCAGACGTTTCGTCTGCGGGGCGCCAAAACGCTCGACCTCCGCGCCTTCGTCCGGAGCCGGGCCCTGACCCGGGGGGCCGTGTTCGTTTTCCGTTTTCACGACGCGGCCGGACGCCTGCTGCGGAGTTCGCACATCCCGGACCTGCCGCACGACACCGCCGACTGGGTCGAAATCCGCAAGCGGGTGGCGGTCCCCGTCGGGGCCGTGAAGGCCCTTTTCCAGTTTTCCATGCACGGCAGCGGTTCGATCCTGCTGGACGACCTGCGCGTGACCGCCGTGCTCGAGGCCGGCCACGCCGCCTTCGAGCGCGGACGGGTGGCGCCCGTACCGCGAACTCGGCAGCCGGTCCGGATCGACGG
>JAADHN010000042.1:0-21383 GCA_013151865.1 Kiritimatiellota bacterium | reverse complement strand
GCGGCGCGCCCGCCGCGTCTCCAACGCCGAAGCGGTCGTCGAGCAGAGCGAGGACAGTCGGGGCGCGACGGACCTCAGTTTCGCGTTCCGACTGGCCTACGACCGCCGGGCCCTCTACCTGTATGCAACCGTGCGGGACGACGTACGGCATGTATCCAGCCCGTATTGGACCGGGGACAGTCTCCAATTCGCGCTCGACACCCAGTGGCGGCGCCGGGAAAAGGGGTACGGTCCGGGCGATTATGCTTTTGGCATCGTTCTCGGGACGGGCGATGCCCCGGCCCGCGCCGTGGTGGACCGATACCCGAAAGGCGCACGCCTCCGCCCGGGAGACGTCGCGGTGCGGAGTCGACTGCAACCCGGCGGATACACGGTCGAGGTCGCCCTGCCCTGGGCGGCCTTGGGCTGTGCCGTCCCCCCCCATGGTACCGTCATGGGCTTCACTTTTCTGGTCAACGATTCGGACGGCGGGGGGCGAAAATGGGCGGAGTGGACGCCCGGCATCGCACTCGGGAAATCCCCCGCGCAATACGGGACATTGGTCTTCCTCGACCCCCCGGAACAGCCCGCCGTGTTCGCCTTGCCGTTGGGGGCGCCCCCAACCGATCTCCGCCCGGTCGTAGTACGTGCCGTCCTCGTGAGCCTTGCGGCCCGGGCAACACCCGAGGACGTGGTCGTGAGTTTGACGCCCGAATCCGCCCCTGCCGGAGTCCGCTCCGCCGTGTTGCGCCGGTCCGTGCCGCTCGAACCCGGCGTGACGCACGTCCCTTTTGTCTTTCGTCCCGAGACCCTCAGGCCGGGACCGGCCCGGCTCGAAGTTCGGTACGACCGTTCCCGTTTTACCCGCGAAGTGCAGATCCGCGGACTCCGCAAACTCGTCCAGCGGGTGCGGGTGCGCCTCACCGGGCTCCGGGGGAAGGTTCGTGAACTGGCGGACCTCATCGAGCAGGGCCGCAAACGTGAGCTGGACGTGGCCCTGTGCGATGCGACGTGCGTCTCGGCCGAATATTTTCTGCGCTGGATCCCGGCGGACCTCACCCGGGAAGGCGACGAGGAACTGGCTCGCCGCGAAACGGAGCGCCTCGTCCCTCTTGTGGACCGGGCCCTGGCGGAAGTGCGCGCGATCCTGGCAAACCCGGAAAAACACCCGGACGTGCCCATCCCGAACGTACGCGAGGCGCGCCTCGAACACGGCAATTGGGTCGCAAACGGGCGGCCCATGTTCCTGATCGGGCTCAACCAACTTCCCCCCGATGTGCTGCCGAATCTGGTGCGATTCGGCGGAAACTTCGTCACGGTCACCGGCGGGGCGGCCGCCTGGACCTTGAGTCGCGGCCCCGAGCCGGACTCGGCGGCGCTGGAACGCGCCGTCATTGCCCCGGCCCGGCGCCTGGCGCAATTCCCGGTGCGCATCAACGTTCTGTTCGGGCATCGTATGCCGCCGTGGGCGGTGCAGAAGTATCCGGACATCACGGCGGTGGATGGACACTTCATGGACTACGACATCGATCACCCGGTCGCCCAACAACTCACTTGTACCGCGTTCGAGGCGGCCGCGCGCAGCCTGCGCAACGTCCCGGGTGTGACCTGCTACGACGTCTGGAACGAGGCCGGCTATTGGAAAGTCTCGTCACGGGGGCTGGAGAAGTTTCGGCGGGCCATGAAGACTCGGTACCGAACCCTTGCCGCCCTGAATCGAGCCTGGGGCACAGACCACGAGGCATTCTCGGAGGTAAAACCGTTGCGAGACCCGCAAACCCACCCGGCCGCCTACCGGGACTGGACGGTGTGGAACGACGAGCGGCTTGCAGAGTTCGCACGCCGGATGCGAGACGCCGTCCGCCGCGGCGATCCCGACGCGCTCGTAACCATGAAAATCACGAACGAGGCAGTGGTGATGGGGTCACGGAGCCTCACATTCGGACGGCGCAAGTCGAGCGCCCATGGCCAGGGAATAGATCGGTGGAAACTGTCCCGGCTCTTCGACCTCCAGGGCTGCGATACGCGCCCAACCCTGTTATCCCCCGACTACGCCTTTGCCTGGCGGTACCCGGGCATGGCGTACGATCTGCAGCGCTCGATGGCGCCGGACAAACCCATCGACGATTCCGAGTGGCACGGGATCCAAACCGTGTACTTCGAGAACGAGGATCAGCCGGCAGCCTACTTGGATGCGGCCTTGTGGTTCTCGTACCTGCACGGTATGGACATGAACATCACCTGGTGGTGGTCGCGCACTGCGGCGGGCGAGCCGAAGCAATCGTGGTTCCGCGGCAGTCTGTTGACGCAGCCCCAATTGCTCGATGCCTGGGCCCGGAACAACATCACGGTCCAACGTTTTGCGCCGGAGATCGTCGCCTTCCAGCAGCAGCGGCCGCGGGTGCGGCTGCTGTTCTCGAAGCCGTCCGCAGTCCTGGACCTGCACTATCTCGATACACTGTTCGCGTGTTACGAAAACCTGAGCTGGTTCGGCATCCCCGTCGGGTTCGTCACGGAACCGATGCTGCTCGGCCGCCCTCCCGTCATGGATGTGCTCGTGATTCCCGCCGCCCGGCACGCCTCGAACGGAGTGCGGGAGGCAGTGGCCCGGCTGGCGAATGGGGCGACAACGGTCGTCGAGATCGGGTCGGACTGTCTGGCGCTGGACCCGCACGGCAAGCGTCGGAACACGACAGGCGGCACGGCGGGGACACTGAAACTCGACAACCCCGGCGATTTGGCGGCGTGGGAGGCGCTCTTGAAGCGGGCCGGACAGCTCAACGGCCCCCGCTGCATCGGTCCGGACGGGATCAGCTCGAAGCCCGTGACTTTTCGGACGGTCCGTATCGACGGCCGCCGACTTGGATACCTGATCGGGTTGGGGA
This sequence comes from Kiritimatiellota bacterium, assembly GCA_013151865.1. Lineage (GTDB taxonomy): Bacteria > Verrucomicrobiota > Lentisphaeria > Oligosphaerales > JAADHN01 > JAADHN01. The sequence goes on along the minus strand of JAADHN010000042.1, from coordinate 18,519 downwards.
AAAGCGAAGCGGTCGTACGACTGGTCGGCCCTGCCGGGAAGCTTTTGCACGGACGCAGCCTGTTTTCCGGCAAAACAATCCCGCGGACTCGGACCATCCAACCGTTCCAGGTGGACCTTTTCGAGTTCGACGCGCCCGGCGCCTCGCAACGCTGACAGGCATTCGCCCGGCGGCAGTCCTTCCCGGAATGTCCTCCGAGTCGGGGACGCGCCAAGACGGGCCGGTTGCCATGCCTTTCACTCTGTCTCTCGATGACGCAGCGCTTGTTGAATGGAACCGCAGAGCCCAGGATCTTTCATCGCAGCGCTTCCTACGGCCACCGCGTTTGCACCGGCATCGAGGAGCCTTCGAGCGTCGTCGACGTTCCGAACGCCTCCGCCGGCGATCAAACATCGACACCGGCCGGCGAGTTGCTCGAGAAAGCGAAGTCCTTCGGAGCCGCGATGGGTCTGTCTCAGATTGATATGTACCACGGGGACGCCGGCGGCCGCCAGAATGTCCACTGCGTTCAATGTATCCACAGGGGCCGTCAGGCCGATCTTGAATATGACCGGAACAGTCACGGCGCCCATGATCGCCCTCGCCCACTTCTCGAGGAGTTCTGCGTTGTCGCGGCGGCACAGCTCTTCCCCAAGACGCACTTTGACAAACATCTCCATGGTGGAATGCGCGCAGAGCGAGACATAATCTGCTCCCGCCTCTTCCGCTGCGGCCAGGAACTCCAGCGTGTGAGAAAGCTGAACGGTGGCGACGCTCACGCCGATTCGCGCGCCGCCTGCCCGTCCAGCCGCCACATGTTCTTTCAAATAAGACAGGTAGACAGACCTGTCTGGTTTGAATACGAAATCCTTCGGGTATGGAACATCGTCACCGGGATCAACGATGTAAGTCCCCATCATCGCAAGAGCAGCGTTCGCCCCATGCTTTGCACAATAGGGCCCGTCTCCGTATCCCCCCAGTTCCGCGAGAACGACGCCTTTTTCCAGGTCTTGAATTGCTGTTGGCATCGCTTGATCCTCCACCGTTGATCAGGGGGCCGGGGCGCGCACTTCGAACAGCGCACTGAACACGCGTTTCGACAGCACACCCTTTGCGGACTCCGCAACGGCCCGGACCTCCCACAGACCGAGTTTGTCCAACACGACGGGGGCGGTGTACCGGGCAGACCGCTTCGTGGGGTTGGTTCCGTCCAACGTGTACCGGACGCCGCGCACTTCCGGCCCGGGCTTCAGTTCCACGCGTGTCCCCACCGGGGCCGACCCGCCGGAGGGGACCATGGTCAACTGCCACGGCACGGCGCCTTCGGCTGACTCGATCCGGAAATCGTCGATCAACGCGGAAAACGGGCCCGGCCCTTTTCGACTATCGAAGGCAAACATCACAGCGGCAATCTCACCCTCGCCGAATTGATGGCCGAGCGGGATCTCGATGCGTTGCCACACCCCGACCTTACCCCTGCCCGAGGACGGGTGTACGCCGGCCCCGGCGCTCGTGCGGGCCCCGGAATCCCGCAACAACCTGCCGTCGGCGGAGAGCAGGTCCACCCCCACATGCCGGCCCAGTTCGTTCTCCGGCCGCAGCCAATAAGAAAGCACTGAATCGCCATGCACTGCCAGCGGGCCGTCGAACACCCGGAAGTAGACAAACGCATACCCGGCGACGGCCTCTCCGCGGAGCCGCAACGCAAACCCCCCGCTGTGCGCGTCCGGTGTCCGAACCGGCCCGCAGGTTGCCTGTCTCACCGCGCGGGTCCCGCCCCCGGAAACGGCGACCGTGTCCTTCAGGCCCGCGGACTCTCCCGGTTCCCAGCCGGTGCCGAACCTGGCGGGTCCTTGCGCTGTCGGCCGGCGACTTGCACCGTTGGCCCGCGCCCAGCAGCGTGCCCCGGCCCGGTTCCGCAGCGAAAACGGACCGCGGGCCGAAAAGTTGGCGAGCAGACGGGCGGATTCGCAACCTTTCAACACCTCGACCTGGTGTTCCATGCGCTCAGAGAAATTGGCATTCTCGAGCATGAACCGACCTGCCTCGACCCGGATGGGACCCGACCGGGTCCCGAGCTGCTGCAGGAGCACCTCGCCGGGTCCCCGGAAGATCCCGGTTTGCGGCCCGGCCCAGATCTGGCTGTTGAACAGCGCAACCTTGCCCGAGAACTCGGGCGCCGTCACGATCGCCGCCCGAACGTACCGGCCCAGGGCCACGAGTTGCGCGTCGATGAACTCGACGCCGCGTTCACCCACCTTTTCGAGAAAGAGCGCACGACTGCCCGTGTCCGTGCCGTGCTGAATGATTCGGGCGTTCGTTCCGCCGCCGTCGTCTCGAAAGGCAATCCCGTCCCAGGCAGCATACAGGAACGTGCCCCGCACATACTCGTTTCGGCAGCGACCGAACACGATCCCTTCGAGATGATGCCGCTGGGTATCGATCACGGCGCCGCCCACATCGCGTTTCCCATACACGGGGCGAGGCAGGTCCCCGGGCAGGCGCACGGAGTAATGCGGATTGAACTGCACGTCTTCGATCCAGCCGTCGCCGTCGCTCTTGCTCACCCAAAGCCCTTTGCGGAGTACCGCCCCTGCCAGGTATGAAACGACATGCCCGGCGCTCGGGTATGTGCCGAAGTCCACCCCTTGATAGGCGTTGCCGAGGGTCACGTCCTGCACCCAACAATTCGGCCCCAAGGACCGAACCGTCCAGGGATACGGCGTCACGTCGAGCAGATTCTGCTCGGGATACCAAACGGTCAATCCCCGCAATCCAGAGCCCGCCTCGAGCTGAAGAAACGGCGGGCCGTCCGTCTCGCCGCGGCCGCCGAGCGGCATGAGCACGCTCCCCCCGGAAATCGTGTGGTGCGGCACGTCGAAGCACCCGCGCAACTCGACCCCGGACGGAACGGTCAGCCCACCCCGCAGACGGTAATACCCGGCCGGCACGTAGACCGTGCCGCCCCGGGCCCGACGCGCCGCGGCCAGGGCCGAAGCGAACGCCGCAGTGTTGTCCGGCGCACTCGCGTCCGCCCCGAAATCCGCGACCGAAAACAGTCGGTCCGACGCCGGGCGCCGCGCCGGGGCCGCCCGGTGCGGCGAAACGTCCGGTCTCGCGAAACGCAGGGGAACGCTCGAGGCAATCGCCACGTCCGCATTCCGGGTACGGTCGACGATGCCGGGCGCACCGGCGAATCGGTTCCCGAGGATCCGCGCCTTTTCAAGCGCTTCCCCGAGCCGAACGTGTTCCCCGGCCTGGCGGAATTCGCACCCCAAGACCGAGAGCCCTCCGGCCCGGGCGTCGATCGCCGCTCGCTTCCAACCCGTGAATGTGCAATTCTGAAACGTCAGCAGCCCCCTGCCGTCGAGCCGGACCGCATTCTCGCCCCCGACTGTGCGGAATTCGCATGAATTGAATTGGGCCGTCTTGGTGAACGACGCCGGGCCCAAAAGCGCAAACTCGGCCCCGTCGAAGACACACGCGGTCGCGGCCAGGCCGACCGCATTCACACTGTCCAACACCATTGCCGTGCCGCAATTGCGGAGTTCGCAACCGAACATCACCGCGTTCGAATCGCCGCGTTTTCCCCGCTGAAACCGCAGGCCAACCGCATAGCCGGCAGCGCGAAAACGATAGAGGTATTCCCAGTCGCTCCGGCCCACGACCGCTCCGGTCCCCTGCGACGCCAGAAAACGCCTCAGCGCCCGGCGCGCCGGTCCGGCGGTCGGCGCGCCGGGCAGTTCGGACGACTCCCACCAACCGGCCCGGAAGTCCACGTCCGTGATCCGGCCGATATCCGTGGTGCCGTCGAGCCAGAGGCCCGTTTTCAGCGGGGTGCCGAACACGTTGCGGATCGTGTGCAATTCGTTCCACTCCGGGCCGATTCGAAGGCCTTGGTAGGGATTGACCAAAGTCACGTTCAATACGGTCGTGTTATCGCCGGAAACCCGTTGCGAACTCCGCACTGCCCACGGATACGGCACGATCTCCGTCGCTCTCTGGTCCGGATGCCACAGCACCAGTTCCCGGAGGCCCGAGCCCCGTTCGAGCGACAAAGCCGCGGGACCGTCGGCCCGACCCCGCCCCGAGACCAGCTCCAAGACCGTGCCGTTCTCCCAGCCATCGGCCGTCGGCGGGGCCCAGTCGCCCCGCAGGGTCACCCCCTCCTTGACAGTGACCGCTGCGGCGAGGCGATAATGCCCCGCCTCAAGAAACACCACTCCACCGCCCGCCGCAGCCACGCGGTCGATGGCCTTCGCCAGTCGTCCGGAAGCGTCTTTCCCGTCCGACGTCGGCGACAAGATCTCGACGGCGACGACCACGTCCGAGGTGGGAAACCTGGTTTTGACGACCTGGGGCTGTAGGGGAACCACGGCGTGCGTCTCCAAGTTCAGACCGAAAAGCGCCAAGGCCGTCGCCGGGAACAGGCCCCGACCCACAAAGCGAGAAGAGAATGTGCCTGAGACAAGAGACTTGACCATGAACGGCGCCTCCTATGGTGCTTCGCTTCGAGAAGTCCTGGGGTCGAACACGCGCGCCGACACAGCAAAATCGTCCGGGCAATCCGGAGGCGACCCCCGATTCCCCGGCCGCCTGTTCGGGCGAGCGTGCGAAAGAATACCTCCCGGGCGCAGGCCGGTCAAGACCGCGGAATGCACACCGGCCGCCCTGCACGTCCGGACGCGAAGACCGCATCGGTGATTTCGAGAACGCGCACACCGTCCTCGCCGGCGACGCGCGGCCGGCGATCTTCGCGAATGGCGCCGATGAATTCGACAAACTCCGCGGCCCAGGCGCGACTGTATCGGCAGGCATTGACGCTCGCCATGTCTCCGAGCCGGGCCGTGGGTCCGACGACCTCCGCCGGGACCTCAATCGTGGTGGGGTCCCGGTATGCCGCCAGGTCGCGGCTGTGCACGGTCAAGGCGTTGCTCTCCCACTCCGAGTGGATACGCCCGGCGTCGCCGAATACGTCGATCCAACCGTAACGACAGCCGAGACGCTGGGAAACCGTGAACTGGGCCGTGATCCCGCCGGCAAAGCGCACCGAGAACAGGGCCTCGGCATCCACGCCGGACTCGGTAAATGCGATCTCCGCAAACACGCGTTCGGGCGCCGCATCGATCAGGTCGAGCACTTGATAGATCACGTGCGTGCCGATATAGAGCAGCGGCCCGCCGCCGTGCTCGGGCCGGGCCAGCCATCCACCTATGCCGCCGATTAGCTGCCCGGCGGCGAGGTGCACTACCGCACCCACGGCGCCTTGACGGACCAACTCCTTCAGGCGCACCCGGGCCGGCATGAACGGCAGCGTGTAGCCGACCATCATCTTTTTCCCGGCGGACCGGGCAGCGGCGGCCAGTTCCCGCCCCGCCGCCGCGGTCAGAGCCATGGGTTTCTCGATGAAGAGATGTCGCCCGGATGCGACGACCGCCAGGCCGCAGGGCTGAAGCTGGTCATGAACCACCGCCACCACGACGGCGTCGAGTTCCTCTTGCTCGAGCAGGTCATGAAGGTCTGAATAGAAGTGCTTGTAGCCGCAGTGTGCGGCGGCGGCTTGCGCGGCCTCGGGCCGGACATCGGCACAGGCAATCAATTCCGCCGCACCCGTGAGCCGAAGCGCCTCGGAGAGGTATCGCCCCTGCGCACCACAACCGATCAGACCGAATCTGAGCTTGTCGTTCATGGGAAAGACTCCATTTCCGGTTCGAAACGTACGAGCGTGATTCCGCCCTGAAACCCATCGCCCACGGCAAGGGGTCCGAGGCGCCGCAACCTCCTTCCACCATACTGTGGACGACAGGGCGCACGCACAAGCCCCGCTCGAAAAAGGACCTTGAAAAACGCGGGGCACAAGCGCACTCGCGTCCGCCGAACGTTTCCTCCGGGACAAGCAGGCTCAGCCAAACGCGTCCGTCCCGAAATCCAAACGGATGACCATGGGTTCGCCGGGGTATTCATTCACCGGAATCCCCCGAAGACGCAGGGCGGGACGTTCCAGGTACCGGGTGGGGGTCACATCCACAACGCATTCGATGGGACGCTGGTCGTTGAGAAGCGTCGCCCGCTCGGGCAGGACGTCAATGGGATGGAGCACGACGCCGGAAGTCTCCGGACCGTCGTACAAATGCACGTAAACGCTCGACCCTTTGCGGGTGAGGAGCAGCGGGTCCCTGCCGGACCGCACCAGGAACGAGGCGGGTTCGGTACGGTCGAATGCTTCCCGGACGCGCCTGTACCAATCCCCGATTCGTCCGAGGGTGTGAATATCTTCCGGCGCCAGTGTGCCATCCGGACGCGGGCCGACATTCAACTGGTAATTCCCGCCCATGGCCAGGACCCGATCGATACCCTGGAGCAGGAACCGGTGCGAATAGTAGTCCTCGTCTTTGCGGTACCCCCAGCTCTCCCGCCCGGTGGACTGAACCGCGAGGGTCGGTTTGTCGAACACGCCGCCCGCCGGAACGCGACGCTCCGGCGTCTGGAAATCGGCCTGCCCCCCCGGACAGCGGTCGTTGATGACGGCCGACGGCTGCAGGGAACGGATGAGGTCGTTCAAATCGGGGGCATCAAACTCGGCGACGTTCACGTCCCAAAAAAACTGCGTGATCTCCCCGTACCCGGTGCATAACTCCCGGACCTGTCCCCGGACGTAGTCGAGATACTTGGCCTCGTCCGATTCTTCGCCGGGGCGCGGACCGAACATTTCGTGATGCCGCCCTTTGTTGGGATAATTCGGGTGATGCCAATCCGGCAACGAATAGTACACCCCGAACCCGATCCCCCGGTCATGGCACGCATCGCTGAGCATCTTCAGCACGTCACGCCGATACGGGGTGTGCATGATGCTGTAATCCGTATGTGCAGTGTCCCACATACAGAAACCGTCGTGGTGTTTCGCCGTGAAACAGAGGAATTCCATGCCTGCGGACTCGGCCGCGTCCAACCAACGGTCCGGATCGAACTGCACTGGATTGAATCTTGCCGGCAGGGCTTCGTATTCGGACCGGGGCATGGACGACCGCCACAGCGTCTGCTCATGCCAACCGGTGAGCGCGTAGACGCCCCAGTGTACAAACATGCCGAGCCGCTTCTCCACGAACCAATCCCTGGCGTCATGGAACGGCTTGCGCCCCGGGAGCCAGGAGCGCACAGGTGCTTTCGTGCTCATGCTTTTTTCCCTCGTTTCGCCGACACTGTGCCTGGTTTGCCTGGACAGCTCGCTCGTCTCTGTCGGTGTCGGCGCATTACTGCCGGTTAGGGGGCTGACCTGAATAATGCATGAACCATCTGCTGTGATGACGCGTCTCACACATCCTCAGAACAATGCCGCCGCTCACCGACCGAGGCGGTGGTTCAACACAATCTCGGCCGGCATTCGATGCAATGACCTGAATCCGAGTGAGCTAGGCCCTCTCGCGACGAAGTTCATGAATGAAACAGGCGAATGGTTGACGGGTCTCGCAAAATCGAATGCAAAGCCGGCTTTTCAATCCCCAGATCTCCACCATGCGCCCCCGCGGGTATCGGCGCTTGCGCCGCGTCCCGCCCCCCGTTCATTTCGCATTGCCGACGGGCAGGAACCCAAGCGATGTCTCCATCCACGCACCGCAACTACAACCGCCGCCGCCTTCGGGCGAAAGAAGCATCCCGCAGGCTGGAATGGTACTGAGCCAGCAGTCCGGACGCAGTCGTGCCCACGATTCCGGTTTGTCCCGGGTCACGTCCCAAATCGACACACGGCCGTCAAAACGATAAAAGCCCGCATATGCACTGAACGAATAGGTGCCGCAGGCCCCCAATGGCATGGGTTTGTCCGAAACCTTGCCGGTGTTCAGGTCGATGACTCGCGGGCGGACGTACACCCGATTGCCGACGATGGCGGGCCGGGACATGTGACCGCCATGATTGTCTTTGGGCCAATCGAACTCGACGTTCCATAACGCCTTCCCCGTCTCGGCCTCGAATCCGTACACGTGGTATTTTTTGTCCGAGGCCAACAGGACGAGGCGCCCGGAACCGGCGGCGAGGAAAAACACGACTGTGCCGGGTGCGGTCCGTAGCGGTTTTTCCCACAGGCGTCGCCCGGTTTTCAGGTCCAGGCAAACCAGGGACCGGTCTTTCCACAATTCCGGCGTGGCGCAGCGCCGGGTGTCCGCCTGCACTACTTTCGGGTTGCGACAGACAACGAACCAAATACGGTCGTCGGCAACGGTGATGGTACAGTTGAGCACGACGCTGCGTTCGGCATAGACCCAAACCTGCCGACCGGTGTCCGGATCGAGCGCAAAGAGATTGTCGCTGGCGACCTTCGCCGTCTGCGGTCCGTTCTTGGCGTCGTACCAGCCGAAGTCGCCCCAGAAGTCCTTGAACGAAGATCCGGCCTTCGCGGCACTGCCGATGAGCAGGCGGGACTTCTCCGGGCGCGCGATGTAGGACCATTCCCATTTCCATCCCTTGCGAGCCCCGGGCTGCACATCGAAAAACTTGTCCACCACACCGTCCGCGGCGGTAATTCGCCAGCATTTGTCCCTCACCGCTGCGTATACATGCGCGGCGTCGACGCACCAGTTGCTGCTGTCGTGCGGAATGTTGCAGCGCAGGAACCCGGGTATCTCCAACGACCACAGGACGGCGCCGTTATACGCGTCCAATGCAATCATGCGGTTGAGCCCGGGGGAGAAGAGACGACCGGCCACGGCCAAGGGCGAAGACATGCGGCCGTTGCGGTCCGGCCGGGCTCGCGGCCCCGGCCGCCCGAGCCATTGCACCGCAAACTGCCGCGTGGACACGGCGCCCCGAAGCGATTCCCCTCCGAACGCGGAGTTGTCGGCCCGCCCGTATTCGTGCGTCCATTCCCCGCTGTCGGGCAGGGCCGGGCACTCCCAGCGCCGCCACCGGGCCAGGCCTCCCTCCACCTGCTCCGCATTCTCGGGAATGCCCGCGAACCGTGTTCCGTCCGCGGGGAGCAATCCTCCGCCCATCGCATCCGACGGCGAATTTCGCAACGTCCCGGCCAAAAGGACGCCGTAAGGCTCGACCAGTTTCTTTCCGGCCCGGAAAAACTCGGGACGCCGCACCACCACCAGGTTACCGATCAGCCCGTTGAACGGCAGGCGCGTGGCCGAAGCGATCCGCAGCACCGTGGCCCGCACGCCGTACACGCCGGCCCGAACCAAACGTTTCCGGGCCGAGGTCACCCGCGTCGCATCCGTGTCCAGGCCGATGATCCGAAAGTTCGACCGCCGGATGAGAGCGGTAAGCAAACGCCCGTCGCCGACTCCGAGCACGAAACAGAGTCCTCGACTTCGCCTGCCCACGTCCAGGATTTCCCGGGCCAGGCGTGCCGCCGCAGCCGGGCGCGACCCAGCCTCCATTTCAACGGTAAGGTCCGGCGGCGCTTCGGGGAGGGTGTAGTTGCAAGAAGTATCCAATTGATAGGGACCGGCCGCGCGGACCACGCCGTTTACCGCCGCTTCGATGCTGTAGTCATGGATTCGGCCCCCGTCGAGCCCCTCGAGGAGAACTTCATGGAACCGACTCGGGGAGTTTTCACGGATCCGCCGTTCCCGATTGCCGGCGGAGACGACCAAGGTCGAGGCCATGGGCGCCGGGCTGAACCAGCGAACCACCGCACTGGTGCGTCCGATGTACTCGACCCAAGGTCCGAGGGCAAGCTCGAGCACGGGCTTCCTCGGGGCCGGGGGCGGAGGCTGCGGCCAGCCGTCGGCCTTTTCCTTGTATTGATCCAGAATCTCCTGCGGGGTGAGCGCGCGGGCATAGATGCGGACCTCGTGAATCAATCCCGGCAGTCGATTGTATTCGTCCTTGTCGTGATAAGCGCCGATTTCGAGGAACGACTGGGGCGGATAGTCGATGGGGCCCTTTTGGTCCGCAGACTCCGCGGCGAGCCGGCCGTTCACAAAGATTCGCAGGTTGGTCCCGTCGTAGGCGCCGGCGACAAAATACCAGCGTTCGAGCGAGAACGATTCTCGCGCCCCGAGATAAGTCAAGCGGCCGGGACCGTTCGCGGCTTTGAGCGCAAACGAGAAGTTGCGGCCGTTGTAGCCGAGCACCCAACCGCGCTCGTAATTCCCATTGTCTTGAAACGCCCCGACGATGCCGCCCCACTTGGTTTCACGGTCCACCCGCACCCAGGCCGTGACGGTAAGGGCCTCGACCGGAAGCCCGACCTTCGAGGCGTCGTCGGCCACCCGCACCGAGGTGGTCGAGCCGTCCAAACGCAGGGCTTCACGCTTCCCGACTCGGACCACGTCGACATTCCCGAGGACCTTGCCGGCATGGCGCCCGGTCGAGTCCCGAGCCACTCCGTTGCGGAGCCGGTCGTGGCGGAATACCCAGCGCCCGAACAGGGCAGGGTCGGCGGGGGGGGCGTCCGAACCGAGGGGCGCGCCGGGGGCCGGCGGGGCTTCGTCTCCGTGGAGGAGATCGGCATAGGCGGCCAACGGTTTTTTCGAAGCCGTGAAGCGATATAGGATTCCCGCGTCCGTGCTGACGTACAGGGCGCCGTTGGCCACGGCCAGTCCGTAAGCCCGGCCCCGCACCCGGCCGCGCCAGAGGATGGCGCCGCTCCGGGCGTCGAAGGCGAGGACCCGACCCTGCCCTCCCGCAAACAGGACGCCGCCGGCGTAAACCAACTCCAACGGACAGTCGCACGGCGTCCGCCACAGGGACTTCCGAGTCTTCTTGTCCATGGCGGTCAAGGCATTGTCGCTGAGCAGGTATGCTTTTCCCCCGACAACGACCAGGGCGGCACCGCCCTGGAAGACGGCTATTCTCTCCCCGGTCGCCTCGCTGTGTTGCGCGATCCAACCGGTCTTGTTCCCCGGCCCGTCGAACACTTCACCGCCGGGAGTGAGGAGCACGAAGCACCCGCCACCGCCCTTCTTGAATTTCAGGCGACCCAGGGCGGCACCGGTTGCGCGGTCGAAGAGCCGCGGCGGCACTCGTCCCTGGGGCGATACCAGCCGTGCCGTCGAAGCGGCAAGCGGCCCCTCGAACGTGGCTCCGTCCAATTCCCTCACGTATCGTCCGGGACCGTCGGGCCGGCCCGTGGCGACATCCAAGGCGCACAGGTAACTCTTTTTCCAGGGGAACAACGCCATGCCGAAATAGACCGTGCCGTCGCGGACCGCCGGGGTGGTGCGGCACGGCCAGAACGAAATCGGTCGGCCCTCATGCAAGACAAGTTTCCCTGCGGGCTTGGGCGAGAACCTCCAGAGCAGGCGACCGGTCCGGGCGTCGAGGCAATAGGCGTACCCGTCGTCCGCACCGAAATAGACGCGATCCCGGTCCCAGGTGGGCGTGGTGCGGATCGCCGCGTCCACGGTGAACCTCCAGCGGAGGCCGCCCGACAATGTGTCCAGGCAATACACCGTGTTGTCGGCGGACGAAGCGAACCAAAGCGAGTCCCGGACGATGGCGGGATGGAATACGGCGTCGTAGTTCCGCATCGATTTCAGACCGCGGATGTTATGATAGGCATCCCACCGTGCGGGACCGGGCCAGGCAGGCTGCGGGGGATGCACCGAGCGCCAACTCCAGTCAACGGTCAGGCGGGTCGGATCGAGCGCCTCGGGAGAGCAGCCGCTGCGACGACTGTCGTGACGGAAAGTCGGCCAGTCCGCCGCCGGCGCCGTCAGGCACGAAACCACGGTGAGAGACGCGGCGCACAGAATCGGAAAACGGCGTCGGGAGAAAGGCAATGACGGCGCACTCGAGGCGAACTTCACGAGGGCGAGACGGAAGGTGCGGATCAAGTCCGTTCTTGGATCCACGTGCATTGTCATGATCTCTCCGTGGTGCGTGTCGTGTTCCGGGGCGGTCGACGGCGCCCCCGAGAAAAACGCAACGCTTTCTTCGAACCTGCTCGAGTATACATCCCGAAACAAACAGTTGAAGGCCGAAATCCGTTGGGCCGGGCACGATCCCGGACGAAAAAACCGCCGTGCGGGAGACAGACCCGGATCGGCGCCCGGCGTCTCCGTCGCTGGCGAAGCGCCGGCCGGTCCGGGTGCACGAACGTCCCAAGGAGTCGGAGACGCGCGAAGAATTCGGCACGCCGTCAACGTACAACACATTATGGTTTCGACCCATGGTCCCAAAGTGTCGAATCATCCGACCTTGGACTGGGATGTCTCAGGCCGCCGACCCGGCCGGAGGCGGCGAAACTGGCGCCGTCCGGCATTTCGCCTCCTTCGCCGTGGGAGGGAGGCGGGGACAACCGCATTGCGCCGCCAACAGGCCGAAGCGTCGAACGGTCCGAGCCCGCCACTGCGGCGGGCATCGGGGCCGAGAACGGATATGTTACAACGCGTTCCGGAATCACCGGACAATGTTGCACCCCCCTTCGGTCCCAGTCTCTCCGGCTGGTTCCTGGCAGGGGGCGTCCGACAAAGGCCCAATGCCTGCGGGCACATCGCCATGTCGCACGCCGAAGGTCGAAAAAGAGAGGCGCCTCACTCAATGAATCCAAAGCGTCATCGGTTTTCTTACGTGCCCAGAACCGCGTTCAACGGCGCAGCTTTGGTCGTCGTGGCCGCGATCCTCCAGGTGAGGGCCCAGAGCCTGGACAACAACCTCCTGCCGAACGGTTCGTTCGAGCGAGACGCCGACCGGAACGGTATTCCGGACGGCTGGGAAGACGTCCAGGCGGGTGAAAACGGTCGGTGCGTCCTGGATCGCAAGGTGGTGCGCGACGGCGGCGCATCGCTCCGTATCATCCACGAAAGTTCGTCCCCGGACTGGGTCCGCGTCTCCGTGAGCAATCTGCGGGGACGCCCTCGACGACTCATGTTCCTCGGCGGTTGGGTCCGCGCCACCGGTCCCTGGCAGATCATCCTCTATGAATTCCCCCGTGACCCCAAGAAGAACTACCTGACCCACGAGATCGCCGCCGGCGCTGCGGGCGATTGGAAACGGGTCGGGCGCACGGTGCGGACCGCCTCCGACGTGAAGACGTTCAAGGTTTCCCTGATCACTCGAGGCAAAGGCGAAGCATGGTTCGACGACTTCGTTCTGACCGACCTGGAACGCCCGCCGCTGCTGAGGGTCCCGGCGCTGTCCCGACCCCCGAAAGTGGATGGATCGCTCGGTGACGACGCTTGGCAAATGGCGGCGACGCTCGGGCCGTTCTGGAAGCTTGGCGGAAACGGCGAACGTGCAACGGTCCCGACGGCTGTCCGGATCGGTTTTACGGGCAAGGTGTTGTACGTCTCCTGGCAGTGCAGCGAACCGAAGATGGACCGGTTGGCGGACAGGAAGCCGGGTGACCCGAGTTGGAACGACGACACGGTCGAGTTGTTCTTGGCGCCGGCGGCGGACGTCGGCGGCTATTGGCACCTGGGGGTCACACCGTCCGGCGGCCGACTCGGAGAAGTGAAGACAGCTTCCGGGAAAGCCTACGCCGTGGACTGGTATTCCGCCCGCGCCACGCACTCGGCTCGAAAAGCACTGGTCCTGCCGGACTGGAATGCCGCCGTCCAATCCGGAAAAGGCGGTTGGACGGTCGAGATGGCCATCCGGCTCGACGCCTTCCCCCGGGCACTCCGGCCCGGGGCGGTCTGGCGCCTCCAGTTCGCACGCTCCCGCAAAGTGACCGGCTCGGAACAGAACAGTTGCTGGGCGTTTACCCCGGGAACCACGTTCCATGCGCCGCAACACTTTGGTCGAGCCGCTCCCCCGTTGTGGTCGGACGCCCGTCCGACGGTCGTGCAAGCCCCGGCAAGACCGGCGGCGGCGGCGGTGCGCATCGTGCCCAATCCCCGACAGATGAGTGTATTGGATCAACCCCCGCGCGAACTCCGCAATACAGTGCGGATCGCCGTTCTCGAACCGACGACTCCAAACCCGGCGAGCAGGGCGTTGCGTCGTGATCTCGAACGCTTGGGCCTGAACGTTCGGTTTGCGCCGCTGAGCGCGGCAGCCGCTTCCGATTTTCTCCTGGCTCCCCCGGATTCCCCGGCCGTTCCCGCCGAAGCCGTGCGCGAACTCCGCAAAAGAATGGCTTCCTTGCCCAAGTGGCAAGCACGAGAGGCATACGCCCTGGACACGTCTCGGCGACCCGCCGTTCTGGCTGCTTCCGGGGCGCGCGGCCTGTTCTACGCCGTGCAGAGTGTCCGCCAGCTCGTTCGCTCTGCCGGCGCGACGTTCGCCCTGCCCGCGGTGCGGATCACCGACTGGCCGGCGCTCCAGTGGCGGGGCTGGCACCTCATTTCTCCGGAGCGGGCCGCGGACGTTGACGCCGCGAAACGCGTCATCGACGTGCTTGCCGCCCTGAAAATGAATTGGATCGCGCTCCAGATCGACAACCGTCTCCAGTACACAGGCGACCCGCAACTCGGGCGGGAAGGCGCACCGACCAAGGCCCAGCTGCGCAGTCTGGTCCGGTATGCCGAGGATCGGCTCATGGAGGTCATACCCATGACGCAATGCTGGTCGCACTTCGGCTATTTCCTGGGAAAACCGAAGTACCGGGGACTTGCCGAGATACCCGATCCCGATCCCGGCGCAAGAGTCAAGTACTGGAACTACTGCCCGCGCAACCCGGAAACCCACAAGCTGCTCTTCGGCATGATCAAGGAACAACTCGAGTGCTTCCCGAACGCGAAATACTTCCACTGCGGTCTGGATGAAATCCGTTTCGAACCCATCGGCGTTTGTCCGCGCTGCAAAGGGACGCCGGGCGACGTGCTCATGGCCGAGGAAGTGAATCGCCTGCACGCCTTTTTGAAGACGAAAGGCCTCACCATGTGCATGTGGGGCGACCAGCTCCTGCCCGAGCACAACGGCGGCCCACCGTACAATACGGCCAAAGCGATTTCGCGAATCCCGCAGGACATCGTCGTCTTCGATTGGCATTACGCTCCGGCCGAGGATTATCCGTCGGTCGGGTACTTCAAGGAACACGGCTTCCCGGTGGTGGCCAGCGGCTGGTACGAACCCCTGAACGTCATGAATCTGAGCCGGACCGCGTTTCGGCAGAACGTACTCGGCTATGGGGGGACCACGTGGTACAACATTGCCCGGATTCGCGACGAGGTGCGGTTAATCACCGCCATGCCGCTGGCCGCGGAGAATACGTGGTCGCCGCAACACCCGGTCCTCGCGGACATGGAGTATCTTCCCGCCGATGTCTTCCGGGAATTATGGCGCGAAAAACCCGGACCGTCGCCCCGGGAGTTCGCCCTCATCGACCTACGGCCCTGGGCCAATCGCACTTTGGGCGACGACGACCGCGAACTCGGAGTGTTCGGACTCGGCGACGAAAACGATCTCCGGTCGCTGCCGACCGGCCGCCGGTGGTTTGCCGGCGTCCCCTTCGATATCATCGGCCCCGGCCGCCGACAATGCATCGTTCTGGCCAAAGACGGCGACCAATCTCCGGCCTTCCCGGAACGGGCTTGGCCGATCCCGGTCAATACCCGGGCTCAGGCCCTGGCGTTTCTTCAAACGTGCACTCACCCGGACCGGTTCAGTCGGCACATCTACGACCGGCGCAAAGTCAATCCCGGCGACGTTGTCGAATATGTGGTCACCTATGCGGACGGAAGCACCGTCCGCGTCCGCTGCCGCTGGAACCGGGAGATTGCGGACTGGAACAGCCAGCTCGGCAGTGCCTGGGGCCGGACCGCCTGGACCGGTCGGACGCGGGCCGGGGCCCTCATTCGAATCGAGTCTTTCGAGTGGTCGAACCCGCACCCCGAGAAAGTGATCGCCACGCTTGAGGCGGTCAGCCTCGAAACCACGGTCCGCCCCATTCTGTTCGCGGTGACCGCGATCCGATAGGGGCCGGTCCTTGCCCCCTCCCTTTTGCGGACCACGTTTCGACTCGACGCCTTCCGTTGCCGGCATTGGACTGAGCTGAGGCATGGGGCGTCCCGGCAGAAGCCCTGAAACCCGCCGGAGGACTCATGAAGAACGCGATAGATCGCCTATTGGTCCACCCGGCCGTGATCCCGGTCGGCATGGGCCTGATTCTGGCCCTGGCGATTTCTTCCGGACGCCGTCCGGACCGAGACGATCAGGGCCGACCGATCGTGGTGTATGCCCACCCGCCGTGCCCACCGGAGTTGATGGCCTTTTACCGTCCCGCCTTCGAGCAGTTTCGAAAAACGCACCCGGACATCGATTTCCGCGTACTTCACATCACCGGCAATTACGAGGACAAGATCAAGGTCATGTTTGCGGGAAAAGTTGCACCGGACGTGATCTTCATGTACCCCACTGCGCTGCCGGCCTGGGTCACTCTCGGTGCACTCGAACCGCTGGACGGTTTTCTCGCCCGAGACCCCAAAGTGGACAAGGAAGATTATTTCAAGCCGGCTATTGCCACGTTTTCGTACGGGGGCAAAGTCTACGGGCTGCCCAAGGACGCTTCGGCCACGATCATGGAATACAACGTCGCGTTGTTCCGGAAACTCGGCATCCCGAAACCCGGACCGAAATGGACTTGGGCCGACCTGCTCGCGGCCGGGAAGAGACTGACCGCGGACACCGACGGCGACGGACGTGTGGACCGCTGGGGACTGGATGCCCCGCCCTGGTGGGTTTTCGTCTGGCAGAATGGCGGGCGCATTCTCGATGCAGCACGCTCACGATGCACCCTACTCGAACCGAAGGCCGTCGAGGCCCTCGAATTCTGGGCGGCCCTCCGCTGGAAACACCAGGTTACGCCAACGCCCGAAGCGCACAGCGACATGAGTTTCTCGCGCATGTTCGTACTCCAGCGCGTGGGGATGATGTTCGCGATGTATCCCGTGGTGTCGATTCTGCGTAAGCAGTGCGATTTCGAGTGGGACATCGCGCCCATGCCCGCCGGGCCGCGAGGTCGGGCCACGGACTTTGTCGGCAGTGCGCTGGCGGTCACACGCCAGTCCCGGAACAAGGCCGCCGCCTTCGAGTGGGTCCGCTGGATGACGTCGCCGGCCGGGATGCGGAACGTGATCGGCTTCGAGTTCCCCTCGTGTCGGGCCCTTGCGGAGTCTGCGGAATGGACGAACAGCGCTCCGGTCCCGGCCTCGAAACAGGTTGCGGTCGAAGCCATGGCTTACGCCCGGCCGCCGATGCAGCACCCCCGCTACCAGGAAATCATGGACGCCCTGAACCCGGAGTTGGAGAAAGCGCAGCGCGGCATGATCTCCGTGCGCCAAGCCTTGAAGAACGCCGTGCCCCGGGTGAATGAAATCCTGCGGCGCACCCGACGCGGGGCCGACCGCGCCGCCGCGCCTTCGGCGTGAGGGCCTCCACATGCGCGCAACAATCCGCCGCCTTCATTCCGAGCGCAGCGCTTCCAGCAAGGAGCCCCGGCACGCAAACCAGGCGGCGAAAGACACGGCCGCGGCGCCGAGCAGCACGGCGCCGACCGGCGCCAGCAGGACGTTGCCCCAGGGCACGGGCAGGTGCTCGCGGAGCAAATGCGGCGCCACCGCAGCCAGACCGCAGGCCACTCCGATGCACGCCCCGGCGGCCGGCACCTGCACTGTTTCACGGACCAGGAGCAACGCGGGCAAACGCCGGGGGGCGCCCAGGGCGACCTGCAATGCGATATCCGAACGCCGTTCCTCGACCTGCCGGAGCAGCAAGAGAACGACCCCCAACATGCCCAAGGCAAGGGCAATCCCGCCGAGTGTGCCGAACGTGGCCAGGTACGTGTTCTGCACCGAGAGGAAAGATTGCAGGACTTCCGCGGTGGTGCGTATATTGAGCCCGAACTCGGGTGCATACCGCCGCAACACCTGCACCAGTTCGGCCCGGTTTCCCGGCGGCACGTCCACCAGGAACACACGGTATCCGCCGCCGTCCCCGAAGCGGCGCAGGAAATGGCGCTCGCTGATCAACAATTCCCCGGCGAAAACACTCGGTTCGAGCAATCCGACCAAGCGAAGCCGGACCGTGCGTCCCGTTGCGGTCGGGACAGTAATCTCGTCGCCCAGCGACTTGTGGAGGATCCAGCGAGCGCTGTCGGCATCTGCGAAAGCGGGAATGACGTCCGAGCCGGGATCGAGTTCGAGCATGCCCCAGGTCGAGCCGGCGGCCGCGTGCTGCTGAGCGTCCAGCGCTCGAAACCGAAAACCGCCGCGGCGGATCAGTGACGCCGACAATCCCAGGACCCGGGGCACTGCGGGTTGCTGCACATTGAGGCAGCTCACGCCGTCCCCGTCACTCAGGCGGCAGGGGAAGAATCGCGCCCGGGCGACCACCTCTTTTTCGCGGCCCTTCATTCCCAGCTCGTCAAGGGCGTTGGGCAGGCTCGTCCGGAGCGGCAGTGCACTTTGGACCCACAGCGCAAATCCTCCCGAGGGGGAATTGCGATCGGTCAGTTCTTCGGGTCGGACCCGGCGTTCGTTGGCGGCCACGGTAATCAGCAGAAAGACCGCACAGGCCACCACGCCCGCCACCAAAAGGTTCCGAAGCCAATACCGGGCCAATCCCCTCCGTGCGAGACGGGCACGGGATAATCCCCGCCCCTCTCCGGGCGTCCGCCATCGGGCCAGCAGCCCGGCAAACGCCCCGAGG
>JAADHN010000069.1 GCA_013151865.1 Kiritimatiellota bacterium | reverse complement strand
GGTGGCCGGCAGCAACCGAAAAGCAAACGGACGCGGGCGGATGGTTCGGGCCGAAATTTTGATTCGGGCGACGGTCATGGCCTGTTTGAAGGTCCAGATGCCGACCAACCCTTCCGGGATCGGTTCCTTGTCGACCCACGTGAAAACCAATTGGTTGTCAAAGTAGTACTCGAGTTTCCGACCGATTCGGCGCAGCTTGATGTAGTACCACGCCCCGTGAATCGGCCGGCCTTTGGCCAGAAGCGGATTGAGATACTTCCGTTCATAACCTTTCCGGCGGCGTGGCACAAGGTACTTCTCCGAGCGCAGCAGCCGCTTGCCGTTCCGGTAGAAGGACGACCAATTCTCGGACAGGTTGGGGTCGTACTCGGTGGCGGTGACCGTGTACCCGGAGCCCGGCACGGTTTCAGCGGCCATGACCGTACAATTCAGGTCGCCCGGGCGCTGGTACCAGCCGTGGCGGATGCCGGCGTAGAATTCAAGGGTGAAGTCTCCGCCGTAAAGGTACTTGTGCCAAAACGCGGCCAAACCGTCTCCGGATTCGCCGATCATGTGCGACCAACTGGGCGTGCACTGGAAGCGGTTGATGATCTGCCAAGTCCCGCCCTGCGCAAGCCAGTCGTGCGGGGCCTCGGAAAACAGGTCGTCCTTGACCATGTACCGGTTGACCCGGCTTTGGGCCAGGTGCTCGGTTTTGAAACCGGAGACCCACACTCTTGTTCCGTGGAGGGGCTTGGGAAGTCGAGTTCGGGCCACGACTTTGTCGCCGAGTTTGAGCCATGTCCAGTAGCTCTCATAATAAAGCCGGAAGGGGACGGTTTCCTGGGGTTTTCCCGCCGGGGGTTGGATCGGGACCGTCTTGGTGAATTGAGGGGCCTTGGGGTCGCGACCGACCGCCAGCGTGATCTTGCCGTTTCCGACTTTAACCGCAATCATCCCGGTTTCCGCATCGTCCGGAATACCGACCTCCAGTTCGGCGCCTTTCACCGACGGGAGGCGAATGTCGAAACGCCCGAAGAAGTCGCTCTTGTGCCACATGTGGCCCCCCGCTCCCGCGATCCACTGCCCCTCAGGCGAGGACCAGTTGCGCATGAACGGATCTGTTTTGAAGATTTCGTTTTTTTCGATTTTCTCTTTGTAGTCGTGTAAGCGTTTGAATCGGTAATCCAGGTCCCGCACCACCACGGCGCTGTTACGTCCGACAAAGAGCCCGGCCGCTCCCGGCAGTTTCTTGGCGGTCTCCGCAACGTCTTGGATCAGCACCAGCTGACCGTTTCGGTAAAGGCGCAGCTCGCCGGGAGTGGACGCATCGGCCATTAAAGTGACCGGTTGGTCGGGATCTTTTCCTGCGGGCAACGGCTGGTCCCAGGCATAGAGTGTTCGGATGGGCTTATGGAGAAGGACGCGTTCGAGTGCAAAGCCCTCTGCCAATGCCGTTCGACTGTACCGGAACCGGTAATAGGGCCTGCTCTCGTGCGTGAATCCGCTGACGAGGCCGACGGTGAACGGTGCCTGCGTCGGGGCAAACTCCGCCCTGAAGACCACGCCTCCATGGGTTGGCCGGCCGAAGATCAGTTCCTGGTCGCGGCGCGAACGCGGCGGACGCAGATCCAACTGGTCCGGCGGGGTCGCGGCGTGCCAAAACGACCGGTCTCGGAAAAAACCGCCTTTGTGCAGCAGGGTGTAGAAGCGGATGTGTTCGACGTTGCGAAGATGGAGTTCTCCGACGGCGTCGAGTTTCACGTCGTCGAAACGCGCTTCCTTCGCAGTGTCGGCGTAGAGTCCGATCCGTCCCCCCGGCGGCAGTGTTTCGCTGACGCCGGCGACCCGGATATTGTCCAGGTAGCACTCGATCCGGTCGGTGCCGACCTTGACCCGGGGTTGGTACCATTGGCCGATGTACAGCGGTGTTGCGATCCGGGCCAGAACGGTCTTTTTTCCCCCTTTCATTCTCCAGAGCACCAGGGTGCCTCCCTCTGCCGGGCGCGGGTGTATTCTCAAGGTGAGAGCATAGTAGTTGTCTTTGTCCCGGTGATAGAAAACCAGGCCGGCCTCCCCATCGTTGATTTGCACGGATGCCGCGTATTCGTATTCATCATAGAACGGGTAACCCGTAGTGATCAGGGCCGCCTTTCCTTTCCCTTTCAGCGAGTAGAAGTTGGGGCTCTTGTTTGCGGTGAGCGGCACTTTCTTCACTCGGTTCAGGT
This sequence comes from Kiritimatiellota bacterium, assembly GCA_013151865.1. Lineage (GTDB taxonomy): Bacteria > Verrucomicrobiota > Lentisphaeria > Oligosphaerales > JAADHN01 > JAADHN01. Next base: position 19,720 of record JAADHN010000069.1, on the reverse strand, counting down.
CGCTCTCGGGACTGGCCAGGGCGTCTTCTTGGGCGGTGTGAATCTCCCATTCTCCTGATTGCGGCTTCCATGGATACAGCGGATTCGGGGCGCCTTTTTCGATCATGAAGTCGGAGTGGAAGAACTCGTCCTGGACGGGTTGGAACCTGACGCTCGCGGTCTCGAGGTTCGCGAGGAGCGATGCGCGGCCCGGCGGCCGGAAGGGACTGGGCATTTTGCAGGCCAGACGGTCGTCCAGGTAAACTTGCCAGTCGTTCTCTCGAAACTTTACCAGGACTCGGACGGCGGGTTTGGCGTTCGCCGGGATACTCTCGGCGTGTACGATGATGGGCTGAATCGGCCTCGCGTCCTCGCCATCTCCCGGCCTCCGGCGCACGGCGGTCACCCCGCCGTTTGAAACCGCGATCACGACTTCCCGACTTGGGGCCGCCTTTTCCACAACCTGCAGAGTCAAACCGACCGCCGGCGTCCACGGGATTGTGAAAAGCAGGTTTCCCGCGGGTTTCCGCAGTTTGGCCAACGGCTTCCACGCCGGCGATGGGCCGGGCGCCCTTCCCGCGAGCGCGGAGATGCACAGCCCCGCCGTGAGCAACGTCGTTTGCATGAAGAGACGACGTCCCCACGATGCAGGGGCCGACGGCCTCCATCGGGAGCGAGGCGCCGAAGAGCCGCGCCGGGCGCTCTTCACTCCGGTCGCGGAGGGGCCGGCCGCCCCGGACGTCCCCCGCTTTCGGGGGAGCGGACAATCGTACGAGGTTGCTCGTCGTACGGCGGGGCGAAGTGTTGAAGCGGCAGCAAACGGCAGAACGCGCATGGTCATGTCCGGGTCCCAGGTTTTCGCAGGCTGCAAGAAAAGGGGCATTGAATCGAAGGGGGGCGCAGCCGGAAAGGATGCGCGGGACCGATCTCGATTCAGGCGCGGGATAGGGCACGTGTCATGGTTGAAACGAGTGAGGCCGGCGACTATTTGACGCACGCCCGCGACTTTGGTTCGGTCGGGCGGCGGAAGTTCCGCAGAAAAACATTGGAACACGGGAAAAACCCGAGTCGGGAGTCAAAGAAAAAGGGGCCACAGAGGTGGCCCCTTGAGGTTACTTTTTGCTGAGCGTCAATGGATCACGGAGTGATCTGAAGGTTGAAGCACGCTCTTGCGGTGTACCACTTCACGTGCCCGTCCATGAATGCGACATTCGAGCCTCCATTGTGCCGACTATCCCTCTCTCTAATCCTGCCCCGAAGGCTGGCGCAACCACCCGGCACCAAGCAGACGCTGGTGTCGGACGACGCCAAGCGGTTTTGGTTGATGTAGCCGCTGGCATCGCCCAACATGACAGTGCTTGACGGTTTCTCGTACTGTACCTCTTTGGGCGTATTGATACAGGCCCACTCCACAAACCCATACCCCAAGGCGAATCCCGAGGGGAGCAATCCCTCCGAGATGGCAAATCGCACGGCATGGTGCGGAATGCCGCGCCCGCCTCCGCAGCGATCCTCCCGGCGCGAAGGACAATCGTAAATCTTGCTGTCGCCCGCGTAGGTGAGAATGCGATAGGGGACACATTGATCGGCCACCACCGTCGTGGTGCCCCAGCAACGCGTAACCGCCCACGGATAGCGCTGGTCATTATCCCCGCTGTACATCTTGACCGCCAGCGCCAACTGTTTCAAATTGGCCACGCAGTTTGCCTGCAAGGCCTTTGCTTTCGCTTTCTGAAGGGCCGGCAGCAACATGCTGGCCAGGATGGCGATGATCGCAATGACCACCAGCAACTCGATCAGGGTAAACTCCGATCCATTCTTCCTCGCGTGCATAGACGGTCCTCCTTCCATTGTTCGGCGGCGCCAAACGCCGGCCTCATGCCAAGCGTCCCTCAGACCGCCCAATTCACGAAACGTTCACAATTATACCGAGGCGAAACACGGCTGTCAAGACTGTCCCGGATCATTCGGCATCGGACAATTCCTTTGCCGTGCGTCTGCCGTATTCGGCCGCAGGCACCGGGGCGCCCGCCCAGCATATGGTACGGCAGTGCGTTGCCGCTGCGTACGCCATGACGGTCCCAGAGCCGTGCCCATGCGTCGCCGAAACCTCGGGCGAAGGCTGGTTGCGCTTCCTGCGGCGCGGTTGTAGCGCGGGGCCCCTCGGTCCTTCGAGCGCCACACCGGGCGCCATGTCCGGGTCGCGCGCCAGGGGAAGCGAGGCGGATCGAGGCGGCCCATACGGTATACGGGCGCGGGGTAGGCTCTCGGAGTTACATGCCGGCATCAACCGTGGCCGCGACGCGTTTGGCGGTTTCTTTCCATGTTTCCGGGGCGGCGGCAAAGGGGATGGTCGCAATCCTGTAGGAGAAGGTCCGGCCCGTGGGGACCGTTTCGTTGCGGAACGTTACAAAGTAGTGTTTGCGGTATCGGCCCGGCACGTCCCAATACCAGACCAGCCACTTGGTGTCGCGCGGTGCATCGAGCACGACCGTAACAGCTCCCATTTCCAATTCACCGCTGTACACGGCCGACCAACGGACGGGTACACCGACTTTCATCTGCTTGTCGCCCACAAAGGCACCTTCCAATTCGCTGCCGTCGGCTTTCACAGCGATGAACCGGTCCATGTCCGTCACCCAAGGATGCATGAAGTGGTAAAACAGATTCAGTTTTTGCGGCTTTTCCGCTTTGACGCCGACCTGCTCGACGATTCGATCGGGCAGGATGGTCACGGTCGTATCGAGGTCGAGTACGCGCAGGTGCGACCGTTTGTGCAACTCGATTCGACTTCCGCTGACCCGGGCCGGCGGTGGATCTAAAGGGCGTCCGTCCACACGGAGCGTCAACTCGTCCACACTCTCGGTTTCCCCGTGTTCGCTGTGTCCGGAACCGACGAAGCCGGTACCGGGAAAACTCGCCACACTGCCGTAATGACTGCCGAATTGGTCCTTGCAAAGTCGAGTGCCCTTGTAGTCGAGTCGGTAGAGGGTCCAGAACGACCGTGCTTCGAATCGTGTCTGGATGTCTCCGCAGTCCACGAGGATGGACGCCGGCCAGTCGGCGAAACGACCGCGAGTCGCTTCCTTCAAGGACACGTCGGCCAAGTGGATATCGCCTTCGCATTTTCCATCGCGGTCGTAGAAGGAGAGCCGCACCCGCAGCGTCGCGGCCTTGAGGTCGAATGGAAACGGGGTGCCGGGTCCGATCACGGCGGAACGAACGATCCAGTCGTGCGGTTTCGAACGCGTCGACCAGCTCGCGATGCTGTACTGGCGGATGCGTTTGCCGGTCTCGTCGTACAAACACACCGACAGAGCGGCGATGCCCTGTTTCAGCCCGCCGAAGCGCAGCCTGGCCTCCAAACGGTAACACCGCTTGCGCCGCAGTTCCCGCCCGAAAGTCAGCGGTGTGGAATTGAGACCCAAGGGTGCGCCCCGCGGACGAAAGTGCACTGCCTGGCCGGGGATGCCGGGCGCCTTGTTCAGGGACACCATGGCGCTGTTCCCGGGCTGAAAACCCCACCCGTCGAGTCCGTTTTCAAAACGTCCGTTGACGATCAGTTCTCGCGGGGCCGATGATGCTGGCGGGGTTTTGGGCGGGGCGGCGCTCACGGCAGTCAGCAAGGCTGTCAGGGCAAATGGCGCGAGCACTCGGTGTATCATGGGGACCTTTCTCCCAGCCGCCTGCAACACGAGCTGTCAGTGGGATTCGGAGCGGCCAACTGTTCCGGAACTGTCGAGAGCGCTCAATTCCCAGCTTCTCTGGGGGATCGCCGGGACAAATCCGAAGCGGTCCGCAACCCGCGGCCCCACGGGCGCCCTCCAGCTCTAGTCGCTCTTGACCACGATCACGGGGCATTCGACTTCATCGAGGATAAGCTGCCGCTCCACGCTGGTCGTGTCTTTACGGGTGATGGTGTGCCGCCATCCTCCCAGGACCACGGCGTCAATCTCCTGTTCCCGTGCCATGCGCAGGACGGTCTGATGAAAAGAACCTTTTCGCAATTCGGTCCGGACCGGCACGCCGTGGTTTTTCCCAAGGGTCTGGACGTAATCGAGATACCGGCGCCCGGTCTGGCCCATGTCCCGCTCGAATTCTTCCCGTTCCTCCCGGATGAAGATGTGCATCTGGGTCAAGTAGTCCATGGTCGCCGTATCCACCACGTACACGGCGATGATTTCTCCCCCGGTTTGACGGGCCAATCGGACCGCGTATTGGGCGGCGGCCGTCGAGGCTTTGGAGCCGTCCACGACCAGTAGCAGCTTTCCGAGCAGGTCCCCCTCTGCCGCCTCTTCGGGCGGAGCGAGTCCGGTCGGTTTGTCCGGTTTGTTCTTTCGGCGGAGAAACATGGCGACCTCCCGTTGAGCACAAGGCCCATGCGTGGGGGGAATCACAAGCCGCAGATTTCAGATCGCAGAGGCCGGACTTGAGATTTGAGGTTTGTTCTGTTCCCGCCGTGGCGATCATGGGCCCCGGTATCCTCCGCAGGCCCTCGGGCCGGGCTGTCGCACGGCGGTTTCACTGTAATTCGGTCCCAGGGTTTGTCCAGTCAGGCGTCGATCTCGGGAATCAATCGATCCGATGCTTGGCGGCCAAGCGCTTCTTGACCAGTTTCATCACAAAGAAAGACTCGAGTTCCTTGCTCTCCAGTACGTCGCTGATGTAGTGCAAGGTTTCGTCGAAGTCCGGGATGAAAATCTGTTCCAGGGCATTGACTCGGCGTTGGGTGCGTTTGAGTTCGCGAGCCAGCAGCCACACTGCCGTCTCGATCTGCGCCATTTCACTAACCACGACCAACAGCTCGAGGAAGTCCAGCATAGTTTGGTCCACGAGCGAATCCGTGCCGGAAAAACCGAAACGGGAAGCGAACTCGCCGGCCTTGACCGTGATTTCGGGGACACGCACGCCCGCAGTGACCCGAGTGTGTGTCCGGACCTCATGTTCGTAGCTGATTCCGCTGGCCACATTTCGCATTCGGTGGTATCCGTTGTGGGCAATGGCCTTGCGCAGGGTGGTATAGGCTTTTTCTTCGGCCTCGATCAGGCGCTGCTGCGTCCGTCGGACGCGATCCAGCATGCGCATCAACTCCATGACCAGGATCTCACGCTTCTGGTCCAAGAGATTGAACCCCTCCGTGGCCATGTCCAAATCCCGCCGGAGGTTCAGTTGGTTGCTCTTGGTCGGTGCGATGTTGAGTCGAGCCATGGCAATTGCCCGATTGTTTTGCGGACGCGAGCGTTCTCGGCCGGTCACCTCTCGGCGGCGACAAGTCCGTGCGGTCCGAATCGAATCATCCCGCGCCGGGGGGATCGGCCGGCGGTGCGGCGTCCGCGACGCCGTTCTTCACATCGTAGAATTGGCTGAGTTCTTCTTCCGTGACCCGATAGAGTTCGGAGCGAGGCAAGATCCGGAGCGCCTCCCATCCCAGTTCGAGGCTCTGCTGGATGGAACGATCCTCGAACTCAGCCTGGGAGATCACGGTGCGCTCGAACTGCTCGCCGAATTTCATGTAGAGCTTGTCGAGTGGACTGAGTTCTTCCTCGCCGATGACCGCGGCAAGCGCCCGGATGTCTTTTACGTGCGAATAGGCGGCGAAGAGTTGCGATGCCACGTGGGGATGGTCGTCCCGTGTTCGCCCCTTGCCGATGCCGTCCTTCATTAAGCGCGACAGCGACGGCAGTCCGGCCACGGGCGGATAGATGCCTCGCTGGAACAGTTCGCGGTCCAGCACAATTTGCCCTTCCGTAATGTAACCGGTGAGGTCCGGCACCGGGTGCGAGATGTCGTCGCTCGGCATGGTCAAGATCGGTACCTGGGTGATCGAGCCTTCCCGGCCCTGGACGCGTCCGGCGCGTTCGTAGAGTCCGGCCAGGTCGCTGTAGAGGTAGCCGGGATAGCCCTTCCGGCTGGGGATTTCGTTGCGCGCCGTAGCGATTTCCCGCAATGCTTCGCAGTAGTTCGTCATATCGGTCAGGATTACCAATACATGCATATTCTCTTCGAACGCAAGGTATTCGGCGCAGGTGAGGGCAGCGCGCGGCGTTACCAATCGCTCGACCGAGGGGTCGTCGGCGAGGCTCAGGTACATTACCACATCGCCCAAGACCCCGCTCTGCTCGAAGGAGTCGATGAAAAAGCGGGCCACGTCGTACTTGACTCCCATGGCGGCGAAGACAATGGCGAAACTGACGTCCCGGTCCAGGAGCCGGGCTTGACGGGTGATCTGCGCGGCGATCCGGTTGTGCGGCATTCCGTTTCCCGAGAAGATGGGCAGTTTTTGGCCGCGCACCAGGCTGTTCATCAGGTCGATGGAGGTGATCCCGGTTTGAATGAAGTCCCGGGGGTATTCGCGGGCATATGGGTTTATCGGGGCGCCGTTGACGTCGAGACGCACACTGCTGAGCACCGGCGGCAGATCGTCCTTGGGGCGGCCCAGGCCGTCGAATACACGTCCGAGGGTTTGCCGTCCGACGGGAATGGTCAGGCCCTTGCCGGTAAAACGGACCCGGGTGCCGGCGTTGGAGAGCCCCGTGGTGCCGGCGAACACCTGGACTACGGCCGCATCCTCGGTCACCTCGAGAACTTGGCCGAGCCGCTGTTCTCCCCCGGGGGCGGTAATCTCGACCACTTCGTCGAACGACACACCCTTAAGCCCGTCCAGGAAGAGCAGAGGTCCGTCGATCTGTCGCAGCCCACAGTACTCGAGTCCGACATCCTGCATCAGGCCAATCTCCTTTCTGCTTCATCGAACTCGCGGTTCAGGCGTTCGAACAGTTCCCGCAACTGGTCCACCTGATCATTGGGCACGGCGCTTTTCATGCGTACGATTCGGTTCATGCAGGGGAGTTCGCGGATGTCCGCCAGGGTCCCGCCGCGGCGTATGAGGTCGCGGCTGCGACGGAACAACTGCGTCAACACGCGCAGCATCTGCACTTGTTTTTCCGGCGGGCAATACATGTCGACTTCGTCAAAGGAATTCTGTTGCAAGAAAGCGTTCTTGATCGTTTCCGCAATGAAGAGCACCAAGCGCTGCTGTTCGGGGAGGGCGTCCGGCCCCACCAACTTGGCCACCCGCTGCAGTTTGACCTCGTCCTGGAGGATTTCCATGAGTGCATCCCGCCATTCACGCCAAGCGGGGTCCTGCTGCTGCCACCAGCCTTGGATGTCATCGAGGTATTCGCTGTAGGAATTCAGCCAACTGATGGCGGGGTAATGGCGGGCATTGGCCAGTTCCCGGTCCAAAGCCCAAAAGCAGCGGATGAATCGACTGGTATGTTGGGTCACCGGTTCCGAGAAATCGCCGCCGGGGGGCGATACGGCCCCGATGACAGATACGGACCCTTCCCTGCCGTTCAGGGTGCGGACTTTGCCGCCGCGCTCGTAGAACTCGGCCAGTCGGGTAGGCAGATACGCAGGAAAACCTTCGTCGGCCGGCATTTCTTCAAGGCGTCCGGACAGCTCCCGCAGGGCCTCGGCCCATCGGGAAGTGGAATCCGCCATGACCGCCACGTCATAGCCCATGTCCCGGTAATACTCTGCGATGGTGATACCCGTGTAGATGCTGACTTCCCGGGCCGCGACCGGCATGTTGCTGGTGTTGGCGATCAGGATGGTGCGTTCCATGAGCGACCGTCCGGAACGCGGGTCGATCAACTCGGGGAATTCGCGGAGCACTTCGGTCATTTCGTTGCCGCGCTCCCCGCAACCGATATAGACGATAATCCGGGCCGCCGACCATTTGGCAAGGGCATGTTGCGTCATGGTTTTTCCGGTACCGAATCCACCGGGAATGGCCGCCGTTCCTCCCATGGCAATGGGGAAAAACGTGTCGACCACTCGCTGCCCGGTGACCAGAGGGGTATCCATCGCGATGCGCCGGGTGGACGGGCGCTGGCGGCGCACCGGCCAATCGACCGCCATCGTCACCGATATGGTCTCGCCGTGACCGGTTTCCACACGGCAGACCACGTCATCGATGTTGTAATCGCCGGCCGGAGCCACTTCGACGACCGTGCCGCGCACGTCCGGCGGCAGCATCAGACGGTGTTCGACACTCTGGGTCTCCTGGGTCCGGCCGAACACCTGGCCGGGGGATGCCGCATCGCCGGGCTTGACCAGCGGTTCGAATCCCCACTGTTTCGTTGCGTCGAGCGGCGGGACTTTCTCGCCCCGGCGGATGTAATGCCCGCTGTGCCGCATGATCTGAGCGAGCGGACGTTGGATCCCGTCGTAGATATTGCCAAGCAGACCGGGACCGAGACGGACGCTGAGCGGCATGCCGGTCCCGAACACGGGTTCGCCCGGTTTCAGGCCGGAGGTGTCTTCGTAAACCTGGATCGTGGCCACGTCGTCTCGGACCCGGATGATTTCACCGATCAGGCGTAGTTCACTGACTTCCACGACTTCGAGCATTCCGGCGCCGGCCATTCCCCGGGCTTCGACGATAGGGCCGTTCACACGGGTGATTCTGCCCGCTGCCCGGGGCGTGTCTCCGGCGGTACTCGCTGGACTGTTCTGGACCATATTTCAAGCCTCGGTTCCACCGGGGGGCGGGGATTCGTTGCCGCCCTCCGGGGTGTTGTCCGTCCCGGCGTCGAGAAGTCCGGCGGCCAACGGACGGAGCAGTTCGTGCAGGCGGGAGATCCGAGCCTCGGTCGTGTTGTCGCACCGGCGCCGACCGTCCGCTGACTCCACCACAGGGCCGTCGCCGAGGGTCGCGTCGGTCACGACCCGAATCGTAGTCCCGGCGGTCCCGGCGGTGTCTTTGCCGAGGGCGTCCGCGGCGATTTGTCGTACCCTTTCGTCAGGCAGAAGGCCCAGGAGCTCAGGTCTGACCCGGATCACAAGCCCCCCGGAAGGGCCGACCTGTCGCACCGCATCGGCCAAGAGTCGTTCGAAGCGCTGTTTCTTCTCGGGAGGCGGGGCCGCAGAAAGCTTCTTGACGGCTCCCGAAAACACGGCATCGAGCACGCTTTCCCGTTTCAGAAGCCAACGTCGCAGGATTTCCTGCTCGACGCCTGCCCGAATCGTGCGGGTCCGTTCCTGGGCACGCGCCTCGGCCTCGGCCAAACGCTCGCGTCGGAACTCGTCCAGTTTGTTGCGGACGTCGCGGAGAATGGCCCGGGCTTCGCGCTCGCCCCGTTTCCGGTTTCGCGCTGCCCGCTTCCGCGCGTCTTCGAGGATTTCACTCTGCAGTTTTTCGGTTTGTTCGGTCATGACTCGATACACACTTTTTCGTGGGGTGGGCCCGGGCGGGAGAGTCGTCCCGGGGTCACTCGGGCATTTCCGTGTCTGTCATGATCCGGATGCCGACCGCTTCGTTGATCATGTCCACCAGACTCGGCCGTTCGACCGGCGTCTTCCAGATGTCACCGACCACGACCACGTACGGAGGTTGGGCGCCGACCCGGTGCTGGAGGACTTCCTCACGGATCATGTCGGCCACCGGCGCCGTCAGCAACAGGACTTGGCATGTGTGTTCGCGGACTGCAGCCCGGAACGCTTCCAGGGCCTGTTCCGGCGTGTCGGCCGCCGTTCCGGGGACGCCGGCAAACCGGTACCCCACGATCGTGTCCTCGTCGCCTATGATGGAAAACGATGCCATGTCCCGTTTCGCCGATTGATGTGACCGCCGTGGGCGTGGATCACAGTTTGCGGATCAGCATGACCGCGATGATCAATCCGTAGATCGCGATGCCCTCGGCCAATCCCACGAAGATCAGGGCCCGTCCCATCAGCTCGGGGTGCTCCGCAGCCGCGCCGAGGGCCGCCGCGCCGACCTTGCCGACCGCATATCCGGCGGCCAGGCAGGAGGCGCCCACAGAAATGGCGATGGCGTAAAAAATGGCGGCGTGTTCTGCGGATTTTTCCTGGACCGTCTCGACCAGGGCCCCAGCCTTGTCGCCCCCGCCCTGCAGGGCCCCGGGAGCGCCTTCGTGCTCGGCGGCGCGAACCCAAGCCGTCCCCAGCGTCCCCAGCGCCAGAATCCCGAGGCCGATCAGTCCTGCGGCACATGCCATCCGAATGGTTTTCATCCCTGTGTCTCCTCTGGTATTCCACTGTCTGTTTGGGGGCCCGAGGCCGTGCGCAACCGGAACGGTGCATACAACACGCCGTCTCCGGAAAAGAACTTACTGAAGAATTCGTAATACTCGAGACGAATGCCCTGGATGGCCACCACCATGCCTTCGAGCAGAATGACGAACACGTTCCCCGCCAAAATGATCAAGCCGCCCCATAAGCCGCTGCCCGGTACGCCCCGCAGCATGTCGGCCAGGGAATACACCGCCATGCACAATGCCGCGTGGGCCAAAGCAAAACCGGCCAAACGAACGAACGAGACCGTGTTGCCCAAGAAGGTCGTGAGCGTTTCCATCACTTCGATACTCGATCCCAGCAGGAAGCCCAGCCAGTCTTCTTCGATCAACCGTTTGCGATGCCGGACAATCCCTTCGAGCGGTTTGTGCAGAAAGAGGAGGGCCAGCGGCAGGACGATGAACAACCAGACCTCGTATCCGTGAATCCGGTTTGCCATGGCCGCCTTCAAGCCGAGCCCCAGACTGCCCCAGTAAAAGACGATGCCAATGACGCCGAATTTGTCGAAAACACCCTCGAAGTAGTGTCCGGCCCGAAACTTATTCACAATGTTGATCAATACCCCCGCACTGATGAGGACGACACCGACCACCACGGCGGTCTTGAACAGTATCATGACGTTTTGGAGCGGATGCACGAGCACGAAACGGTCGAGACCGGGGATGCGTGAGATGATTTCTTCGCGACCGAAGAAACTGTCGTAAAGGACCCCGAAGACCACGGCCGACCCTCCGCAAAAGAGCAGCAGGTACCCGACGTCCCGTAGGCGGCGGATCGCCGGACGCGTGCTCCGCAAAAAGTAGGCGCCCAACGCCAGGACGACCAAGCCCTGTCCCACGTCTCCGAACATCATTCCGAACATGAGCACGAAACTCAGGGCCAGAAAGAGGGAGGGCTCGACCTCTTCGTACCGGGGCGGTCCGTAGGCGGTGACCAGCTTCTGGAAGGGGCGGAGTGCACGGATGGACGGAAACTTGACCGGTACCTGCACCTCGCCGCGTCGGACCCGCTCGTCCTCCTTTGGTGTGAGCACTTCCACGATGCCCGTGCCGTCGCTGGCGCCGGCAACCCGGCGGCGAGCGTCTGCCTCCGCATCCCGGGGCGCCCAGCCGGAAATGCAGTAAATCCGAGCGGCTTTTCCAAACTGTTGCTGTGCTCGGGCCATGCTCAAGGCCTCGGACAACTGGGTGTAAAGCGCGGTCAGACGTTTGCCGTGGCGTTGTCCGAGTTGAAGGACATGCCGGCGGTGTTCCTCGACAGCCCGCCTGATTTCATTCAAACGCCCCTGCACTCGTTCCTTTTCCTCGTCCGGGCTGGCGTCGAACTCCACGGGCAGCTCTTCCGGTTCGAACCCCGCCTTTTTCAGTGCCGATTCCACAGCCCACCGACTGCGACGCGAGCTGAGAACGAGCACCCGTTCCTGCTTGATCGATTCATCGTAGTCGTGCAGGAGCAAGGCCCGGTCTTCGAGCGCCAGGGCCGCCTCGCTCAGTGCTCGGGGCGCGAGGCGCCCGGTGGCCATGTACAGATGGTGCAAATCCTTCAGCGCCTCGAGGCGGATTCGGCGGAAGGGATACAGCTCCAGACGGGCCGCCTGTTGGACCAAGGCCCCGGATTCGTTGATCAGGTCGTTGATGGCGTCGTCTTCCGCCTCGAAGTCGGCCTGAACCTGTTCGATAAAGGTGCGGGCCTGCGCCAACGGTTCCGGAGGTGTTTCGGTTTTGAAGGGCCTGCGGCGAACACTGAGACTGTCGATTAATGCGTCGCAGATTCGGCAGAGCCGCTCGAGTTCGCGGATGTCCTTCTCCCGGTCGACCCCGCCGAGGAGACCTTCCCTGGACTCGGCTGCCGCATCGACCAAATGCACAAAACCGGATTCGCCCAGGGCACGGGTCACCGCGTCCAAGTACTTCTCGAGTACCAGAACGTGTACCTTGATCATTTCAACGGGGCGAAACATCCGTCAAAGTCCAATCATCATGGCGAGAATGTCTTCGGTTTCCAACTCAAAATGAAACCCCTCGTAAATCCGACCGATGTTCAGCGTCTCGAAACGTTTGAGATACGGAAACGCCGCCACGGATGCGCCGGGTTGGTCGAAGTCCCGGAACCGGCGGTATGCCTGCCGGTACAACAGTCGCCACAACCCATTCTCCCAGAGATGCAGGCCGTCGGGATCGAGGCCCTCCAATTGTCGTTTGTAAAGCATCGGCAGGTGCTGTCGAATCGACTCCGGATTGCCGGCCTCCGCCAATTGGCGCGCGGCGGAAGCGGTCAGCAGCGCCCCGCCGGGAAGCAGCAGTTCCACGATTCGGTCCCCCGGCAAGTTGTAAAGCGCGGCGTTTCGAAGCAAGATGATGACGTTGTTGACGTCCGCTTCCGTTTTCACCAGTTCTTCGGCCGCCTCTCGAACCTGGGGCGACAGCTCAGGCAAGGCTCCGAGCAGTCCCCGGAAGTACAGTTGGTCCAGGTGCGCTTCGGCAACGAACAGATCGTGCGAATCGTCCAGTTCCACCAGGATGGGCAGCAATTGCGACCGCTGGTCCAGCTCGGGCAGCATCTGAAAGAACCGGTGTATACTCGATGCGTCCAGTAGGGCCTCGGCCTCGAGGTGCGGCAGAAAAGGTGACTCGATCAACAAGACCTGGATGTCCACGTCGCGCTCGGGGAAATACCGGTAGTGGAGGATGGTTTTCAGGTTCTCGATGTGAAAACGCTCGATCAGACGCCGGTAGAACGCGGCTGCATCAGCCCCGGTCAACCGCATGACCCCGCCCAGAACGCCGATCAGGTGGGTCAGGAGCCCTTTCTGCACGCGGGGACGGTCCCGGGGTTCGATCCCCCGTTCGGCCAGGAGCCGGAAAAGCGCACTGTCTGCGCGCCCCTCGATCAAAGCCTGCAACGGGGCCCCCGCCAACGCCTTGGCCCACATACCGTGGAGCTTGGCGAAAAGGAACTCGTGGCTCAAGTCTGCAAACGCCCCGGTTTTCATCCGGTTTGGTCCGCCCCCCCACCTTTCCCGGTCTCGGTCGGCGCCGGGGTTTGGACCGGCGTGTCGTGGTATTCCGGAAGCGGTTCGAGCCCCGCGATGATCCGACTGATGCCGAGGATCGCCGCCGGCAGTTTCTGCACCAAGCGTGCGCGTCTGGAGTCCAGTTCTTTCTCTGCCGCTTCGATTCGTCGCGCACGTTCCGCCTCGGCGTCGGCTATGCGGGCCGCCAAGAGCTTCCTCGCTTCTTCGGTGATCTCTTTCCGCTCTTGTTCCTCCAAGGCAGCCGCCTCTCGACGGGCGTCGCGCACCACCTGTTCGGCCCGAGCTTCGCTCTCGCGGACCATTTCATCCGCCTTCTTCTCGACCTCGAGCATCTGCTGGAGTATCTCATCCATCTACTCTTCCTCGGCCGCGATAAGCTCCAAAACTTCCTCGGCGCTTTGTGCGTTTCGAATGCGCTCGATAAAACCGGGGATCATGAACAAACGGGAGATCTCGGCCAACGCCTCGATGTGAGGACCGGGGTTCCCGATTTCGGCAAACACCATCACCACGACATACACTGGTTCGCCGTCCAGCGAGTCGTACTCGATTCCCGCGGAAGAAACCCCGAGGGCGAGCATCACTTCTTTGGCTTCCTCCAGTTTGCCGTGCGGCAGTCCCAGCCATTTGGCCACCCCCGTGCTCATTTTGGCCTCGCGCTCCTCCAGGGCGGCGATTGCTGCTTCCCGGTCGTTGATCAGGCCCGCTTCCACAAAAAGCTGGACCATCTCTTCGAACAATTCTTCCTTATCCTGACTTTCGAGACCGACTTTGATCAAGGCGGGGGGCAGTTTCTCGGAGATTTTCATGCGATCGGATTTCCCTGCCATGTGGAGACGCCGGGATCGGATCATGCGGCTGCTCGTTTGGGCGGCTGAAGATCCATGGGCGCGATGTTCGCCCGAGAGACCGGCTTTTGGGATCAAACAGCGACCCGGAGCGCCGAACGCACCGACGGACTGGAGTTGAATTGCAATATACCAACCTGCATCGTCCATGCAATGTCGCTGTCCGGCGTTTGGGGGGCGCCGGGTCGTGGCTGTCTCGCTCGCTGGGGCGGTGGGCAGAAGGTGGGCAGGATGACAACCGAATCGGGCACGCCCGGCGATCCGGTCGAGCGGAAAATTTCGCCTGGGGATCGGACAACAAAACAAACGACTTCAGGACGAGCGCGGAAGAAAGGCCGAACGATGCACGCCTCCCCCGCAAACCGAGGTCCGCAGGCGGCTGTTCAAGCGTTGTCCGCCGGGGTGGCGGCCGGACGGATCAGGCCGCGGTAAAGGGCGGCGCCGATTAGAGCCCCGGCAACAGGCGCCAGAATGTAGACGGTGAGAAACCCCGCCCGGGGGCCCGGGATGGCAATGCGGCCCCATCCGGCCAAGAACGCGAAAAGACGGGGGCCGAAATCACGCGCCGGGTTGAGCCCGGCCTGTGTCAGGGGTGCGATGATGGAAATGATGATCGAGACGCTGAGACCGATGAAGGGAGCGAAAAACGTGCCGAACGGTCGGCTGGCGTTCCGTGTGTCCGTGCACGCGAAAACGAAAAAAGCCAAGAACGCCGTGCCGACGGCCTCGCCCATGACGGCTTGGAAATGGGTGACGGCGGCCAAGGCCGCGGGATCCACGCCGATCATGGCCGGATTGGGGAAGTACTCACCAAAGATCATGCCCGACAATTGACTGCCCGCCTCGCCCCGAACCACTCCACGGGCGGTCTCGAAGCGGAGAATGAGGCCTCGAAACAACCCATACAATGTGGCGGCCCCGGCAAACGCGCCCGCAAGTTGCGCCGTCACATACGCGGGGACTTTCTTCAGTGGGAAACCCCGGAAGACCGCGAATGCCGCCGTGATGGCCGGATTGATGTGAGCGCCGCTGACGGCGCCCACGGCATAGATCGCCAGCGAAATCGCCACTCCCCATACAACTGCTACCTGCCACAGACCGGCCTGGGCGCCGGTCAGCACCGCCGCATGCACCGACCCCACACCGAAAAACACCAGGATGTACGTCCCGATGAATTCGGCCACACATTCACGCGACAATTCAGCGGAGTTG
The DNA here is from genome assembly GCA_013151865.1 of Kiritimatiellota bacterium. Classification (GTDB taxonomy): domain Bacteria; phylum Verrucomicrobiota; class Lentisphaeria; order Oligosphaerales; family JAADHN01; genus JAADHN01. The sequence continues at coordinate 4,549 of JAADHN010000069.1, read as the reverse complement.
GAGGACATCGTAACATCCTTATGCTATCAGTCACCTAATGAAAGACCCCCGGGACGGACGGACCTGCAGCCCCTGCGAGTCCGGCGCGAGCTTCGTTCCGTCCGCGCACTAACCTGAACTATCCACACGGGACGTTCTGGGTGCATTCTCTGTTGATTCGCCTTTCGACCATTCCCGTCGTCTCCGCCGGTGCGCCCTTCGTCCCTTCCCAGGCCGACCTCGTGCGGGGAAACCGCCGCGGGCTCACGGCCAAGCTCTTCTAGTAGACAAGGGACAATAGCATCCGGATTCACATACGACGGGGATGAAGGGTGAAAAAAGTTTGAACCCGAATCAGGCAAGGTCCAGGGCGTTGCACATTGCATGTGCGAGCAAAGCGGGAGCGTTTCCGCGCGAGGGGCGGGACTGTCCGCCGTGCTCTTCCCCCGCCGTGGTTTCGCAGCACCCATTGGTGCATCCGACCCCAGGCCGGGATCGGGGAGCCGGCGACAGCGCTGCGCTGGGAGGGGGCGCCGCTTCGGGGAGTACCGAAACGCCTGTCCGGGAACCGTGACTCGACCGTCGCGGCGTTGAACCTGTTTCGGACTACGGTATGTTGCCGTTCGGTTTTTTCCTTGGCGTTGTCGTCATTCTGTGACGGATTCAGCCTGGCGAGTTCATGTGCTTCGTCGCGAGAGGGCGCGGCTTGTACGGATTCAGGTCACTGCGTCGAACGCCGGGCAGGCCCGTGTTGAAACACCGCCATAGCCGGTGAGCGGCGCCAATGTTTTGAAAGCGTGGGAGATGCGCCACCGCAGCAGATGGCTCATGCATTGTTCCGGTTGTCAGGCTGGGGGCGTACCGCCATGAACTGGGTTTTCATCGTGACATGGACAGCGGCAGGCGCCTTGGTTGCGGCGGCCTGCACGGCAGGAGAAGCCCGTCCGGCGAAGCTCCCCCCCGCGGTGCGGGGAGACCGCACCGGACCGCCCCGTCGGTCCCGTCGCGTCATTTTTGACAACGACGGCATGGACGCCCAGTTCCTGCCCACTCCCACCCCGGAAGCCCTGCTCGATGTGCGCACGCGCCCACTGCTCGACACCAAGGTCACCACGGTTTTCTATTGCAGCCGCAGTTCGGGACTCGGAGTGTTCACCCATAACACGCGAGTCGGAGAAGTGTTCACCAGCCGCGAGGGCCGCTATAAAGACAACGCTACGGCCGCGTTCATCCGTCAGGGCACGGACCCGTTGCGCATCGTAACGGAGTTTTGCCGGAAGCATGGCCTGGAAGTTTTCTGGACCTTGCGCATGAACGATTGCCACGACGTGATCCATCGCCCGGACCGCCCGTACCCGGCATTCTCGCATTTCAAGAAAGAACACCCGGAATGGCTGATGGGCCGCTGGGACAAACGCCCACCGCACGGAGCGTGGTCGGCGTTCGATTTCGCCGTGCCGGAAGTACGAAAACTGGTCGCCGATTGCGTCGAAGAAGTTTGCCGCAAGTACGACGTGGACGGCATACACCTCGATTTTTTCCGGCACCTGATGTACTTCCGCGAGGTCGCCCAAGGCGGGCGCGCCACCCCCGAGCATATTGAGTTGATGACGGACCTGATTCGGCGTATCCGACGCATTACCGAAAGGGCGGGCGCGGAGCGCGGACGGCCCATTCTGCTGGCGGTGCGCGTCCCGGACTCGGTCGGGTATTGTCGCGGCATGGGGCTGGACGTGGAGCGTTGGCTCTCGGAACACCTGGTGGATATGTTGATTGTCAGCGGGTATTTCCGGCTCAATCCGTGGCGCGTTTCCGTGGAACTCGGCCATCGCTACGGCGTTCCGGTCATTGCCGGGCTGAGCGAAAGTCGCGGGCGCGGAGAACCCGGTCCCTGGCGCAGGAACACCGATGCGTCCTACCGCGCCCGCGCCGCTGCGGCCTGGGCCGCGCAATGTGACGGCGTGTATCTCTTCAACCTGTACGACGCGCGCCGGAAGTTCCTCTCGCAAATCCACGATCCGGACCTGCTCGCCAGGCTCGAGCAGGACGCGTTTCTGACCGTGCGCGATCCGGCAGGCGCCGCGAGGCCCCTCGCGGGCGGGCTTTCTTTCCTGAAGCGTCCCGTACTCACTCCCGAGCACGTCTGGGCGTTGAAACCCGGCCTTGCGCGTGAGGCGCCGTTCGAGCTGGGCGATCCGGCAGGACGGCCGGCGCGCCTCATGGTCCTGGCGTCCATGCCCGGTGCGGACCTGCGCCTGTCCTTGCGCGGCAGGCGCTTACGGTTCAAAAACGTGGAAAACGGATGGCTGTGCTACGATATCCCCGCAGGGTTGCTTGCACCGGGCATCAATACAGTGCGCATCGTGGCACCCCTCGCGACCAAGGCGCAAACCGCGTTCTCCGCCCGCGATATTGCGAAATACTGGTTGCTGCGCGGCTCGAACATCCCCGGCAAGGCATTCGAGAAACTTACGTCCAAAGGCCTGTTGATCGCGGATCGGAGCACCCGCACCGGGCATTACCACTACCGCGCCTTCCCCTGGGCCGTCGGCCCCGGTGACCCCGCCGTGGTCACCGTGCGAATGCGGCATATCACGGGATGGAGTTCCGTCGCATTCGCGGATGGACGCAACGAAGACCGGCTCATGTTTTATCCCGACCACATTGAATTGCAACATTGCGGACTCCGCCATGCCATGGACACCACGGACGGTTTCCACGACTATCGGGTCGAGATCGGAAATCACGATGTGCGTGTGTTCGTGGACGGCAAACTGCGCATCGACGGACGCGGGCGCTACAACGGCCGCGCATCGGGCAATCGCACCATGGTGCTGCTTGGTGCCGCCACCAGCAACGCCAGGGGCGAAGCAATCTTTCAACGGGTCACACTCGAAACCCAAGGCGCGGCCTTGCGCGACCTGGTGATCGTGCTTCCGGAGGTGAAGGACTGAGCTTCCGGTGCGGCCCCGGAACGGTTCACTTCGAAGACACGCGACGATTGGTTGACTTCAAGAGACCGAGACAAAAAAGGTTCCTGTTATGTTTAAAGACGACTTTCACAATGACCTGCGCACCCCGCCGAAATCGTACCGCCCGATCCCGTTCTGGTCATGGAACGAGAAACTGCGGACCGATGAAACCCGCCGGCAGATCGGTGAAATGGACCGCGTGGGCATCGGGGGCTATTTCATGCACGCCCGGGGCGGCCTGCAGACCGAATACATGTCGGAAGAATGGATGGAGAATATCGCCGCCGGCGTGGACGAAGCGCGCAGCCGCGGCATGGGAGCCTGGGCTTACGACGAGAACGGCTGGCCCAGCGGCTTCGGCAGTGGCCGCGTCAACGGCAAAGGGCTGCGTTTTCAGCAGAAATACCTGCGCTGGCAAGAAGCGTCGGGTGCGGACTCCGCAAATCGCGAGCGTACCATCACGTATGTGGAACTGGACGACGGACGCCGCCTGCACTTCTACTACGACGTGAACCCGTTCTACGTGGACACGCTCGACGCGGAAGTCATCGCGGATTTTCTCCGTGAAATCTACGAACCGTATGCCGAGCGGTTTGAATCGGACTTCGGCAATGCCATGCCCGGTTTTTTCACCGATGAACCGCAGGTCTCGCGCAACGGCATTCCCTGGTCGTTCAAACTCCCTGACGCCTACCGCGCCGAGTACGGCGAGGATCTCCTTCCCCTCCTGCCCGGCCTGTTTTTCGAGTACGGTCCGTGGCGGCGCACGCGCTATCGGTTCTGGCGCCTGGTGCAGGAACTGTTCGTCACCGCGTTCTCGGAGCAAATCTTCAACTGGTGCGAAGCGCACGGCTGCAAACTCACCGGCCACATGGTGCTCGAAGAAACGTTGCTGTCGCAGATCACCTCGAACGCAGCAGTGATGCCGCACTACGAGTTCTTCCATGTGCCGGGCATGGACTGGCTGTGCCGCCACATCGACCCGCCGACCACGCCGCTTCAGGTGGCGTCCGTGGCCCATCAGCTGGGCAAGCCCCAAGTGCTGAGCGAGACCTTCGCGCTCACCGGCTGGAACGTATCGTTCGAGGAACTCAAATGGATGTACGAATGGCAGATGGTGCGCGGCGTGACCCTGCTCTGCCAGCACCTCGAAGGCTACAGCCTGCGCGGAATCCGCAAACGCGACTACCCGCCCTCGCTCTTCTTCCAGCAACCGTGGTGGGACCGGTACCGCTTCTTCAATGACGCCGTATCGCGCGTCGGCATGCTCCTCAGCCGCGGCGAAGCCCGGTTCGACGTGCTCGTGCTGCATCCGCAGTCATCGGCCTGGATCGAGTTCGACAACGGCGCCAACACGGGCATCGGGGAACGCTACGAGGCCTTCCTCGCCGTCACCCGCGCCCTCGAAGCGGCCCATGTGCCGTTCGATTACGGCGATGAACGCATCCTGGCCCGGCACGGCGCGGTGGAGGAAGGCGGGGTGCTGCGCGTAGGCCGCTGCCGTTATCGCACGGTGATCGTGCCCCCGACCTTGACCCTTGCCGCGACCACGGCACACCTTCTGGATGATTTTGCGCAAACCGGGGGCGACCTGGTCT
>JAADHN010000139.1 GCA_013151865.1 Kiritimatiellota bacterium | reverse complement strand
CGCACTTGTGACTCGCCTCGGCAGCGCTCACCCCACGGCGGCCTCGAGCGCCTGGTCGAAATCTTCCTTGAGGTCGTCGACGTGTTCGAGACCGACAGCGACTCGGACGAAATCGGGTGTGACCCCGGCCGCCAGTTGAGCCTCGGCGCTCATCTGCTGATGACTCGTGGATGCAGGATGCAGCACGAGCGTCTTTGCGTCCCCGACGTTCGCGAGATGGCTGGCCAGGCGGACCGCGTCGATGAAAGCCGTCGCGGCCTCTCTGCCCCCCTTGATCCCGAACCCGACAACGGAACCGAACCCCCCTTTGAGGTAGCGCTGTGCCATGTTGTGCCACGGATGGTCCGGCAGTCCGGTGTAGTTAACCCATTCGATCCGTGGGTGTCGGGCGAGCCAGCGGGCCAGTTCGAGGGCGTTCTCGCAATGGCGCGCGATCCGCAGCGGCAAGGTCTCGAGCCCTTGGAGGAAGAGGAAGGAATTGAACGGACTGGGGCAAGCTCCGATGTTGCGCATGCCCTGGACCCTCGCCTTGAGGATGAAGGCCACGTTCCCCATGCCGGGCACGTCGCTGAAAGCGTCCCAGTGAACCAGACCGTGGTAACTCGGGTCCGGCTCGGTGAACTCGGGAAAGCGTCCGGAAGACCAGTCGAACCGTCCACCATCCACGATGATGCCGCCGATCGATGTCCCGTGGCCGCCGATCCATTTTGTCATCGAATGGATCACGATGTCGACCCCGTGTTCGAAAGGCCGGCAAATGACAGGTGAAAACGTGTTGTCCACGAAGAATGGCAAGCCTGCTGCGTGGGCGGCATCGGCAATGGCTTCGAGGTCCGGCACATCGCCCCGGGGGTTGCCGATGGTCTCGGCGTAGACCAGCTTTGTCTCCGGGCGGATGGCCTCGCGGACCTTGGCCGCATCGATGTCCTCGATGAAGGTAACCTCGATTCCGAATCTGGGCAGGGTGTACCGGAAGAGGGTCTCGGTGCCGCCGTACAACGAGGTGGAGGCGATGAGGTGATCTCCGGCCCCGGCGACATTGGTGACGGCCAGGAAAATGGCGGCCATGCCGCTGGACGTTGCGAGTGCGGCGGAACCGCCTTCGAGCGCGGCGACGCGTTTTTCCACGACATCGGCGGTGGGGTTCATCAGGCGTGTGTAAATGTTGCCGAATTCCTCGAGCGCAAAGAGTCGGGCGGCATGTTCGGCCGACTGGAAGACGTAGCTGCTGGTCTGGTAGATAGGCACGGCCCGTGCCCCGGTGGCGGGGTCCGGCGTTTGGCCGGCGTGCAGGGCCAGAGTTTCCGCATGGATTTCGGTTTTCATCCTGTGTTCCCCTTGTTTTCAATCGCGCCGGACGCGATTGCCGCTTGTTGTATGTTCCCGGTCGGCAACGAAAAGTCTGCAAGAGAAGACCCCGGACGCGGCGCCCGGGGCCTCGATGCCGAAGGAACTGGGCGGGCCCGGTCTTCGAAGCCGGCCCAATCCCGCCGGTCCTCAGTATTCGACCTTGACCAGTCTGCCTGTCTCGGCGCTTTTCAGACACGCCACGACGATGGCCAGGGCCTTCAGCCCCTCTTCTCCGCTGATCTCCGGGTCTTGGCCCGCCAGCAGGGCGTCGATGAACATGCGCGGAATCCCGCTCTCGACCTGGACCTCGTTGGTGGCCACGGCGCCGACCGAATAGCGGGCGACTTCTCCGTTGGCGAACTGGACTTCAACCTGCCAATCCGGATCTTCGCCCAGAATCATGACGCCCTTCTCGCAATATAAGCGCGTGCTGTTGTCTTCGCTGCCGCGATACGTCCAGCTCGCCGTCAGTTGGCCGACGGTGCCGGACGCGGTTTTGAGGATGCAGACGGCGTTGTCGTCCACCGTGATCAGTTTGCCGTTTTCATCTTTTTTCTCGAGAGTTTCCACGAAAGCGCCGGCCTCGACGACCTCTTCGCCCAAGAGCCAGCGAATCAAGTCGGCTTTGTGCACGCCCAGGTCACCCATACTGCCCACGAAGGCCTCTTCCTTCTTGAAGAACCAAGTGTGAGGCCCCTGGTCTTGGCTCCACATTTCGGGGCCGGGATGCCCGAACGTGGTCCGAAACGAGAAAACCCGCCCGAGAACACCGCTGTCCAAAAGTTCTTTCGCCTTGATGTGCGGCGCCATGAGCCGTTGATTGTGCCCGATCATCAACTTCTTGCCGGTCTTGATCGATGTTTCGATCATCTTGTGCGCGTCGGCCAGCGATGTGGCCATGGGTTTCTCGCAAAGGACGTGCTTGCCGGCCTCGAGGGCCTCGATGGTAATCTGGGCGTGATAACGGTTGGGCGTGGCCACGACCACCGCATCGACGTCGTCGCGCGCCAACACGTCCTTATAATCGGTGCAGATGTCTTCGACGTCGTACTGTTCGGCCAACAGTTCGGCGCGTTCGGGCCGGATGTCGCAAATGGCGAGGATTTCACCGGCGGGGTGTGCATCGATTTCCGGAGCGTGCCGGTAGATCGCGATACTCCCCGCGCCAATCAGTCCGAAGCGAACCTTCTTCATTTTCTTCCTGTTCGACGCGGACTTTTTTCTGGGTGTCATAGTGCAGACCTCCTCCTGTGGCCGAGTATGCGGAGGGCGTCGACCGACAGACTCTGATTGCGGTCGCACCGGGCGGGCCGCTGCAGCCTGCCGGGCCCCGAACGCCCCGGAACGACGTCATGGCGAAAAAATAGCAAATGGATCGGAAGATTCAACCCGGAAGAGAGCGATCGCCCGGCAGGACGACGCATTTCGGAATACGGCGCGGTGCGAGATTGTTCGGACGGTCCTGCGGATGTCGGCGTTTACCCGCATGGCGGACTCTCTCGGGACAGGTTCGGAAGTTTTCGGCCCTGTTTTGCTCCCGGCCGGAGTCCGGAGTCGTCACTCGTGCCTCAGCGCTTCGATGGGGTCGAGGCGCGCGGCGCGCAGTGCCGGATAAATCCCGAACACCAACCCCACGCACATGCTGATGCCGACGGAAAGCGCGAGGCTGGAGGCCGTGACCACGGTGGGCATTCCCGCGAATCGGGTGATGAGCCAGGGAATCAGGATGCCGATGCCGATGCCGATGCCGCCCCCGACCATGGAAAGCACCACGGTCTCGATGAGGAACTGGGCCACAATCTGGCGGCGTTTGGCGCCGATGGCCCGGCGGATGCCGATTTCCCGGGTCCGTTCGGTGACGCTGGCGAGCATGATGTTCATGATGCCGATGCCGCCCACCAGCAGGCTGATTCCCGCAATGGACCCCAGCACGATATTGAACGTACGTTTGGTGGCCTCGGCCTGGCGGAGCAGGGCCAGGGGCACGCTGATACGGTAGTCTTTCTTCTTGTGAAACCGGGCCAGCATGGTTTCGATGGCTGCGGCCGTGGGTTCGACGTCCTCGAGTGTTTTGACCTCGACGATGAGCTGATGCAGCTCGACCCGTTCGCTGGTAAAGGAGCCGGAGGTGCGCTGGGTGAAGACGTCTCCGAAGCGTTCCCGGGCCACACTGAGGGGGATATAGGCGTCGATCTGCCGGTCCGGCGTCTGGATCGAACCGCCCACACCGGATTCGCTGCGGACGATGCCGATAACTTCGAAATAGTCGCCTCCGACTCGGAGGAACTCGCCGATGGTGGCCTTGGTGGCCAGGAGTCGGCGGGCCCCGTACTCGGTAAGCACCATTACATTGGCCCTCTTCTCCGTGTCCAATCGACTGAAAGCCCGACCGGCGATCAGCGGGCGCCGGACCAATTGGAACCAGTCGGACGTGGTCCCCACCACCCGCAATTCGAGCGAACGCTTGCCGAGTCGACCTTCTTTGCGGACGACTTTTACCGGCACGATCTGGCGGACGGCGGGGAAACTCTCTCGGACCCGCCGCGCATCCTCGTAAAGCAGGCCATAAATGCTCCGAAAGATTCGCACGTTGCGACTGCCCGTTTCTTCGACCGGTTTCATGGCGCTGACGATGATGTTGTGGCTGCCGAGTTTGCGAATCTCTTCCAGGGCCTGGCGGCCGGCGCCCTCGCCCACGGCGAGCATGGCGATGACGCTGCCGACGCCGAAAACCACTCCGAGCGTGGTCAAGAACGAACGCAGCTTGTGCAGCATCAGGTTCTTGACGCCCAATTGAATGTCTCGAAAAAAGCGCGACTGCCTCAATGGACGCCCCCCTCTATGCGCTCCACGGCGCCGTCTCGGAGGATCAGGCATTGCCGGGCATGGGCGGCGACATCACGGTCGTGTGTGACCATGATGATCGTTTTTCCCTGTTGGTTCAATTCGGCGAGCAGCCCCATGATTTCTTCCCCCGTGGCCGTATCCAGGTTGCCGGTAGGTTCGTCGGCAAGCAGCACGGTGGGGTCGTTGGCGAGTGCGCGAGCAATGGCCACGCGTTGTTGCTGGCCCCCGGAGAGTTCGGTGGGGCGGTGGCCCAAACGGTCGCCGAGTCCCACCATTTCGGCCAGCTCGCGGGCGCGGTCGGTGCTTCGGTCCGGGGACCAGCCCAGGTAATACAGAGGCAGTTGAATGTTCTCTTCGACCGTGAGCTGGGGGATCAGGTTGAAGCTCTGGAAGATAAAACCGAGGTGCTTGAGTCGGATATCGCTGAGTTCATCGTCATCGAGCACGCTCACGTCCCGTCCACCGAGGATGTACCGCCCATCGGTGGGTCGATCAAGGCAGCCGAGAAGGTTGAGCATGGTACTCTTACCCGAGCCGCTCGGCCCCATGACGGCCCAAAAACTGCCCGGTTCGAACACCGCCGAAACGCCGGCCAAGGCGCGGACCTGCTGGTCGCCCATCCGGTAGACCTTGCTGATGTTTTCCATCCGCGCCCCACGAAAACGATTGGCAGGGATGTTGTTCATGGTCGTACCTGGCTGCCTCTCCACGGTGGTTGAGTTTTGTTCAGATTGCGCATATTCTGTACAGTTTCCGTATTCTGAACCCGGCGGCCGCAGTTCGCAAGGATGATCAAGTGCACCCGTTCTCTGCGTCCCGGGCCTCCCTCCCCTTCGCACCGGCCTCGGACTCGCCTCGCGGGACGATGCCCGCAACCGGCGCCGTTCATGTCCGGACCGCCGGAACAAGCCCCGTTCGCAGGGACAAATCGTTTTCGACCAAGACCGAACCGGGGCCGGAAGCAGTTTCGGTATCAGCCGCTCTTTTCGAGCAATCCGGGGACCGGGCATTCAACCGCCGTTGTCCCCGGCGTCGTGTCGGCGTCCTCGCGCCTGCATCCATCGTTTCCGCATGGCTTCCCGCTGCGCCGGGGTCATTTTGCGAAAACGTTCTCGCATTTGACGAATTTGCTCCGGGGTCATGTTCTTGCGGCCGCCGCGCCGGCCTCCTCCGAAGGCAGCCGGTCGCCGTCCAACGGCGTCCGGGGTCGCCCCGGGCGCGGCTTTGCCGGGAGGGACGCGCCCCGCTTCCGTGCGCGACGGGACCGACGCGCCTTTTCCAGGGGACTCGCGTTCGGCCCTTCGTTTCTCGGCGGCGCCCCCGACGGGGTGCTCCGCCCCAGCCTCGGCGGCCTCTTTCGGGGGCGTTCGAGCTGACTCGACGGCGACGGACCTTCGCAGGGGTGGGGTAAGCAGGACCTTTTCCCCGGCGGCCAGCCCGTCCAGGACCCGCACCATGCGATTGTTGTCCAGGCCGATCTTCACGGTTCGTGGGACGGCCGCACCGTTTTTCCACACGTACACGGTGGGCCTCCCGTTAACCCGAACCACGGATTGCACGGGCACATACAGTGTTTTCGGATACTCTGCCACGACGATCTCGGCTTGACAGGTCATGCCGGTCCGCAGCATGTCTCCGCCGCCATTGATCGTGATCTGGGTCCGGTAGATTTTCAGGTCTGGGTTCATGAACATGCTTTGGGCGTCGGGCAAGGGCGCTATCCGGGAGACCGTGGCGGAGAACTCTTTTCCCGGCAGGGCGTCCAGCGTCACGCGCACGGGCAGTCCGGTGCGGATTTTGTCCAGGCTCGATTCATGGACTTTCACTTCCGCCACGAACGTGGAGGCCGTGGGCAAATAGATGAGTTCCTGTCGCTCACGGACCTCCTGTCCTTCGTCGAGAGGTTCTTTGTTGCCGCGCCAACTGGCTTTGGCGCTGGTGGCATAGACCACCAGGCCGTCGGTTGGGGCGACAATCCGGGCTTTGGCGATCTGCTCGACGATCTTCTGAAGTTTGGACTGCTGGCGGCGATATTCCGATTCCTTGGCCGCCAAGTCCGCTTTGGCCTGGACCAAGTCTGCGGCAGCCCGGCGTTTGACGCGCTCAAGGGCCATTTTTCCCTGCTTCACGTCGCTTTCGAGTTGCGCCAGCGTGCGCTTGCAGGTGTACTCCTTGAACAGAGCCAGGTTGTTTCGGGCCAGGTCGAGGTCGAGTCGGGCTTTTTTCGCCGCCAACTCGTCGGCCTGGAGTTCCGTTTCGGCCAAGTACTTCTCCTCGAACAACACTTTGGACCACTTAAGCTTTTCTTCAGTGCGATGTACGTCCTCTTCGGCCAGAGTGATGCGGGCCTCGAGTTCTTTCACTTGGTTCGGGTATTCGCCTTCCTTGTACTTGCGCAGGTCGTCGTTGGCGAAGCGGAGCGCCAGCTCCGTTTTGTCCACGTCGCTTTCACCCTGGCTCCGGACGACTTCCAGGTTTTCACGGCTGCGTATGGCGGCGGCCTCGGCGTTTTGGACACGGATTTCCTGGTCCACTTTGGCATCCTCGAGCTTGCTGGCATCCAGTTCCACCAGGAGCTGTCCCTTTTTGACCCGAGTCCCCTCGGGAATGAGGTAAAGAATGGTGGTGCGACCCTCGACCTGGCTGGTGATGATGACCTGGTCTTTGGGCTTGATGGTGCCTGATTCGGTGACCGTGATGCGGAGAGGCCCTTCCCGGGCCGCAAAAAGCGCGACCTGTTCCCCCCCGCCGGCATCTCCCAGGCGGGTCCGGCCGAGCATGAAGGCGGCGGCACCCAGGGCGACCAGGACGAATGTCGCGACCATTGGGACGGTTGGTTTCGTCTTTTTCGGACGGATTGTTTCGGCAGGCATTGTTATTCTTCCTTGGTCGCCGGTCGAGGGGCTCACTTGCCGGCGGGCGTGTATTCGCGCCACAGTCCTTCGCCGTCGACTTCGAGGACCCCGATGTCCCTCTGCAGGTCCAGTTCGGCGATTCTGTAGTCGACGAGTGCGGCGGTGGCCGCATTTTGGGCGGACAGGAGTGCTTCCTGAGATTCGAGGACGTCTCGGACCGAGGCCCGGCCCGCCTGGAGGAAGAGATCTGTGCTTCGAACCCGCTTCCGGGCCAGGTCCACGGCCTGCAATTGAATTTGCAAGGTCTCGCGCGCTTGAAGCAAGGCGCGGAGATCGTTCCGCACGTCCAGTTTGATCTGGTCCTCGAGGCCCTGGACATCGCGCACGGCGCTCTCGATTTGGATCAGACTCTCGCGGTAACCGATGCGTTCGGCCGTGCGTTCGAACCCGGGATCGAGTTCGAGCAGGGCCGCGTAATTGCCGTGTGTCGGGTCGATCCCGGTATCCGGCGAGTCGGATTGCGACCGTGAGCGACGGGAACCGGCTTGTGCGGAACCGAATAGGGTCAGTTCAGGGCGCAACGCATCTGTCGCCACATAGAGCTTGCGTTCGGCGTCCCGCACCTTGGCCTTGGCCGTTTTCAAATCCAGACGGGTATCGAGTGCCAGGCGAACGGCTTTCTCCGGAGTCATTTCAAGGGGACCGGCTCCTTCGCGCGTGGGCTCGCGCAGAATTACCGGGGCGTCGGCGGGCGGGACTTTTTTTTCCATTGCACCGGGCGGTGTCGCGCGCCGGACACGCTCGGCCACGACTTGGAGTCGGTCCAGCTCCCCGGGGTCGAGTTCGATCCGGGCGTCCGGCGGCAAGCCGATCAAGAGTTTGAAACTGTCGAGACTGCGTTCGGCGCTTTGGCGCGCCCGAATCCACCGGGTGCGAGCGCTCAGTTCGTTCTGAATCGCCTGATCGTATTGGAACTCGGGGAGCCGGCCGGAATCGGCCAGTCGACGGGCCCGCCGACGAGCGGCAATCAGGCGCCGATAGTTTTCGGCGGCGTTTCGGACCTCCTGGGACCGGCGCAAGACGCCCAAGTATTCAGTGGCGATCCGGACGGCAAAAGTCCGCTTGAAGCGTTCGAACCGATTTACGGCATAGAGCACATTCCGTTCGGCCTGAGTCAGGTTCTCGGCAGCGATCCGCCGCCCGGCGCCCCGGAGCAAAGGGACTGATATGGATGCATCGGTATACAACCCCATGGAAGAAGAACGGTCCTGGCTCAGAAGCCGCACCAGGTCGAGACCGATGCGGGCCGTAAACTCACAGCCGTTCTTCAGGAGTCGCGAGAAGCTCACCTCCGAGGAGCCCGTGGTGCTGTTGACCGCTTCGTCGCCGCTGAGGTCGGCGGCAACCTTGCCGGAAAACAGCCCGGCGAAGATGGTTCGAAAATCGACCCGTTCCAAATCAAGTCGCAGGGCTGTACGGAAGAACTGCTCTTTTTCCGCCTGGAAATCCCGGCTGTTGCGTGCGCCGATCTGGAGGGCCTGGAGCAAAGTCGGACGGAACACTCCCGCCGCCGAAGCCCACGGCGGAGGAGGGCGCCGTCCACCCTCGAGATGTCTGGCCGGGACCCAGTATTCATTTGCCGGGAGATCGTGAATCCCGAGAGAGGCGGGACCGCTCCGCGGCAATCTCTGGTTCAGAAGCAACCGGCGGCGCAAGGTGTCCTCCGGGCTCTCGATCTCCACCGGTTCCGTTCGACCCACCGTCTTGCGCTGGGCCTCCTCGATGGCCGCTCGGGTTCTCGCATCGGCCTGCCGCCGGAAACTTTCAACCGAACGGCAGCCGAACATCAGACCGACCGCGGCAATCGCTAGAAGCCGGACAGAAGAAGACGAATGGCGCCTCACCGGCTCTCCTCCCGGTTGCCGACAGCACACGCACAGGCGCCGTGACAGAAAAAATCCACCAGCAGCTCGCGCTTCACGCGCCGGCCTCCCAGTCTGTGGGCGGCCAACCCCCGGGCCCGCAGCAGAGACAGAAAAAACAGGGACAGCACTTCCACCTCCACGTCGGTCCGGAGCAATCCTTGGTCCCGACCCCGGACCAAGATCGCCGAGACGGCCTCGACCAATCGAGCAAAACGGGCGGTCCACAGATTCCGCCACTTTCCATGGGCGCCGAACAGACGCTTGCCGTCACCGTGTCCCATCTGGATCCATTGCAGACGCCGGCGATGAAACTCCGAAATGCGCTCGCTCACGCGCAGAAGCATTCTCTTGAAATCCTCGCCGCTCTCCGCCACCTCTTCAATGACGGCGTACAACTGGTCGTATCCGGAAGCGACGACTTCGAAGAAGAGGGCGTCCTTGTCCTGGAAATAGCGATAAATTGTACCTTTGCCGACGCCGGCTTTGCGGGCGATCTCCTCGACGGTTATCTCATGGAACCGACGCGAGGAGAAAAGCGACTCCGCAGCGTCCATGATCTGCTTGCGTTTGTTCGCGTTCATGTCTCGTCTCTCACCGCCGCAACAATCCCCCGCCGCAGACAGGACCAGAACTGACCGGTCAGTTCCGTTTTGGAGTAAACGGTCCAGATGTCGCGTTATTGCCGCGCGATCGAAAAAAAAATACGGGAGGCCGACAAAAACGGGCCCAAGGGACTCGCGGGACGGTTGTCAAAGACCGGTATTCGGCCTCAGACAACCGGATTCCGTGCGCAAAAGCAGAAAAAACGGAAAGAATGTTGAAGAGACGGGCATGAAGTGCTATGTTCGTGCCCCTTTGGCAAACGCCTCGTTTCGAGATAAAGTGCTCGGGACGTTCTCTTCAGCCGGGATACGAACCCATGACGGAATCTGCTCCACAAAATGCTGAGATCATGACCATCGACGAGGTTGCGGCGTATCTGCGGGTTTCCTCGAAGACGGTCTACGAGTGGGCCCAGAAGGGAGAGATTCCCTGTGGGAAGATCGGGAACAGTTGGCGGTTCCAGCGTGCGGAGATTCAGCGCTGGGTCAATCGGCGGCTGGGGGCGGAACGCAAACGGTTGTCCACGCCTGGGGTGGCCCTGGGTGAAGTCCTGCCGCCGGGTCGGGTGCTGATTCTGGAGTCTGCCCGAAAGCGGCAGGTACTGGACGCGCTGATCGAGTGTCTGTCCTCCACGCCGGAGATCGGGGACCGCGGGGAATTGGCCGAGGCGATTTACCAGCGGGAAACGCTGATGAGTACCGGGATCGGACTCGGGGTGGCGGTCCCGCATTGCCGTTTGTCTTCGGTTCGGGCCCCGGTCATGGCGGCGGCGGTTGTTCGGACGCCCGTGCCGGACTACGAGTCCCTGGACGGCCAACCGGTGCGGCTGGTCTTCATGATTGCGGCGGGGCTCGATCAGCATGCCGAACACCTGCGGTTGCTGGCGGAGATCAGCCGGCGGATCAAGGAACCGGACGTGCGGGACCGGCTGTGTCAGGTCGCCGACGGCGCGGCATTTTGCCGAATCTTGACCGGCGCCTCGTGATGGCGGCTTTGCCGGCCGAACGGCGAGTGTTGCACTTCGGGGCAGGGAGCTTCGGGGCCGGTCTTGTGCAAGTTCCCCGTCTCAGGCGGCCGCTTGGCGCGCGTCGAACCGCGTCGGCTGCGCAGCGTTGCGTGAAATGGGCGGCCGCGCAACGTCCTTCGTACGCATGGACGCCGCTCATCCGGTCACGGGCGTTGTCCGAACAGAAAGCTCGGTTAGCAGGGACGCGGACGGTTGCCGCGCGGAGACGGACCATGCCACACCTCAGCCGACACATCCCGCCTTCCCACATTCTTCTGGATGTGGAAGTCCCGGACAAGTGGGCCTTGATCGAGAAGATGGTCGCCGCAATCGTCGCCTCCCCCACTCACGGCGAAGCCGGCCCCAGTTTCGAGGCCGCCAGTTCAGCCGTTTGCGCCCGGGAACGGGAGCGCACCACGGCCCTCGGCGAGGCCTTCGCCCTGCCGCACGCACGACTCGGGGGCTTTCGAGGGCCGGAGATCTGTTTGGCCTCACTGAAGACTCCGGTGGACTTCGACGCACCGGACGGCCGTCCGGTGCGTTTTGTGTGCCTGGTCTTGACGCCGCTTACCGCGCCCACGGTCGCCTTGAAAGTCCAGTCGTGGGCCGTAAAGCTGTTCATGGACCCGGAGTTTCGCGATTTCCTGGCGACGGGACCGACGCCTGAAGAGGTCCATGCATTCCTCCGCAAACAGGACGTCGGGCTCGAGGTGCCCGTGGTGGCCCGGGACATCATGCGGCAGGCACTGGTCAACATCTATGTGGACACGCCGCTCCGGGAGACGACGCGACGAATGATGGACCAGCGGCTCGAAGCCGTGGCCGTTCTGAACCGAGACGGTACGATCGCCGGAGAGATCACCTGCGACGCGCTGTTCCAGTCGGGTATCCCGGATTTTTTCCGACAACTCAAGAGCGTGTCGTTCATTCGGCAATTCGATCCCTTCGAGAAATACTTCGCGCGCGAGTCCGAGGCCACGGCGGGCGACCTCATGCGGAGCGGGTTCAGCGCCATGTCGGAGGACGCCACTTTGCTCGAGATCGTTTTCGCCCTCACAGTTCGGCGGCATCCCAAGATCTACGTTGTGGATCCGGACGGACGCCGAATCGGCGTCATCGACCGGATCGCCGTCCTGGACCGGGTCATCAATTTTTGACGATCCGTCGCGGCGGATCGGTTTACTCCGCTCGGGCACATGCGCCGCGGACGGCCGGGATGAAAGGTTGTGGATATGTTTGCTTCCGTGGTCATATTCGCCATCTGTTACATCCTCATCGCCTCGGAAAAGGTCGACCGCACTATCGTGGCGGTGCTGGGCGCCGCGGCGGGGATCCTCTTTCATCTGATTTCTTACAAGGAAGCCCTCGAGAAGATCGACCTGAACGTCGTTTTCCTCCTGATCGGAATGATGATCATCGTGGGCATCCTGGCGCAGACGGGCATTTTCGAATGGATTGCCATCACCATTGCCCAACAGGCACGGGGGAACGGACTGCTCATCATGTCCGGCTTTATGTTGGTCACGGCCGTATTGTCCGCCTTTCTCGACAACGTAACGACGGTTATCCTGATCGCCCCCATCACAATCTTGATCACCCAGCTTCTTGAATTGCCCACAGTCCCGTTTCTCATTATGGAAGCCGTCTTTTCCAACGTGGGCGGTACGGCCACGCTGGTGGGTGACCCGCCGAACATCCTGATCGGTTCCGCAACGGGTTTGGATTTCAATGCGTTTCTACTGAACTTGGCCCCCCCGGTCCTGGTGGTTTTCGCCGCATTCGTGGTAATCCTGGCCATCATGTTTCGTCGGAGCGTCACGGTGACCTCGGATTCGCACGACCGCCTCAGCAAAGCCGAGCCGGCCTTGGCGATCATCGAGCCGGTCATGCTCCGCCGGGCCCTGCCGGTCTTCGGTTTGGTCGTGGCGGGGTTCTTTCTGGGCCGCCCTCTCGGGGTGGAACCCGGGATCATCGCCCTCGGCGGTGCGTTCCTCATGCTGGCCGTGACGGGCGTCAGCCCGCACAAAGTCATGGAGAACGTGGAATGGAACACCATTCTATTCTTCGTTGGGCTTTTCATGCTGATCGGGACGCTCGAGGTCAACGGCGTTTTTGCGGGACTGGGGCGCGGGGTCCTCGACCTGACCCACGGCAATCTGCTCCTGACCACGCTGGTGATCTGCTGGGTCAGCGCCGTAATGTCCGCCATCGTGGACAACATCCCCCTGGTCATGGCCATGATTCCCTTGATCAAAAGCATCATCCCGGCGTTCGTGTCTCAAATGGGTTTGGCGGGGGCGCCGGCCGCCGTGCACGCACGGATCGAGGAACCGTTGTTTTGGGCGCTGGCCCTGGGGGCGTGCCTGGGGGGGAACGGCACCTTGATCGGGGCGTCCGCCAATGTGGTGATCGCGCAAGTGGCGGTCCGCAACAATTACGAGCTGTCGTTCTGGCAATTCACCCGGTACGGCTTCCCATTCATGGTCCTCAGCCTCCTCATCAGTTCGCTCTACTTGTACTTGCGCTATTTTGTCTTCTGACAAAGGAGTCCCCCTCATGACCCACCCGAACGCCTTGCCCATTCTTTTCATCATCGGCGCCGCAATCCTGGGCGGCAGCCTGGGCGCACGGCTGTTCCAACGGCTGCGGATTCCGCAGGTGGTGGGCTACATCGTGGTGGGACTGGTGGTGGGAAAGTCGGGTCTGCACCTGATCACCGACGTCCAGATCCACGCCCTGGCGCCGTTCAATTATTTCGCGTTGGGCGTGATCGGATTCATGATCGGAGGCGAGTTGCACCGGAACGTCTTCAAGAAGTACGGACGCCAGTTCATGGTCATCCTCTTTGCCGAAGGCATCGGGGCCTTTGCAATGGTGGGGCTCGGGGTGGGAGCGTTCACGTATCTGCTGACCGGCGACGCCGCGAACTCGGTGGCTTTCGGCCTGGTTCTCGGTGCGATCGCCTCGGCCACCGCCCCTGCCGCCACGGTCGATGTGCTGTGGGAATACAAGACCCGAGGCATCCTCACCACCACGGTCTTGGCCATTGTCGCCTTGGACGACGGCCTGGGCTTGGTGTTGTACAGTCTGGCATCGAGTGTCGCCCTGCACCTGACCGGGCTCGAATCGGGCTCCGGGTTGGGCAGCCTGCTTCGTGCTCTCTACGAGATCGGCGGTGCGGTCTTGCTCGGGGCTGTGGCCGGAACCTTGCTGAGCTGGTCTCTCCGCAGGGTCAACGAATACGGCCGAACCCTGGCCTCGATCATCGGTCTCCTGACGCTGGTCCTCGGGGTCTCGTTGTGGATGGATGTGGACGTCATTCTGGCCGCCATGGCCCTGGGAGTCACGATGGTGAACCTCATGCCCCAGCGCAGCCGGGAAGCGTTCAATATTGTCGAGCGCTTTGCTCCACCGATTTACGTGCTGTTCTTCGTCCTGGTGGGGGCACGCCTGAGCATTCAGGGTCTGCCGGGCTGGATGTGGGGGCTGGCCCTGACTTATGTGGTGGGCCGGACCCTCGGCAAGATGTCCGGGGCTTGGTTCGGGGCACGCTGGACGCACAGCGCGGACGCTATTCGGAAGTATTTGGGACTCTGCCTGTTCAGTCAGGCCGGTGTGGCCATAGGCCTGTCCATCCTGGCCGGCATCCGGTTTTCGGGACACGATCTGTACGGCGGGGTCGACATGGGGACCGTGATTCTGATGGTGGTGACGGCCACGACATTCCTGGTGCAAATCATCGGGCCGCCCTGTGTCAAAATTGCCGTCAAGAAAGCCGGAGAAATCGGACTGAACGTCACAGAGGAAGATTTGGTCAAGACGCTGACCGTGGCCGATGCCATGGAGCGTTCGACGCCGGCGTTCCGGGTGGACACCCCGGTGGAGACGATTCTGTCCACCGTGGCCGAGAGTAACGCGAGTGCCTACGCCGTGCTCGATCGGGAGGGTCGGGTCGCCGGGACATTGACTGTCGAGGAGCTGCGGACACTCTTTGCCGATCCGGCCATGGGGGAATGGCTCGTGGCGTTCGATCTGATGCGGCCGCTCGCGGAAACCGTGACCGGCGGCACCTCGCTGCTCGAGGCGCGCACGAAACTGCGGCAAATGGACGTGGAGAGTCTACCGGTGATCTCGGAGGAAGATGGAACACTGCTCGGCATGATCGACCGGCGCGGCATCCAGCGAATGATCTCACGGGAACTGCTCCGCCGGCATCAGGCTGCGGGGGACTCGTTGGATGGGGCGACCGCAGAAGGCGAAAGCGCCTGAGTTCGGCTGTTTCACGGCGACGCGTCGGCCGGGCCGACCCAGACGCCGGTTTCGGGGTCCTGCCGCCAGCCCGGCGTACCGGGATCAAGCGCGGCCCATTGCCAGCCGGCGTCCACCAGCGCCCGGGTTTCTTCCCAGGAACACAGCCCGCTCAGGGCGTCGGGGGCTTGGACGTTGCAGGCCCCCACGGCGTTGGCCATGGCGCCGGCCGACAGAGGGTCGTTGCCGCGCAGGATTGCGGCAAGCAGCCCGGCGATGGTGGTGTCCCCCGCCCCCGTCGCCCCCACGAACTCGGAGATCTCATACACGGGGAACCAGAGTTCCCGGTCCGCCCAAAGCGCCGGGTCGACGGGTTGACCGGCGCCGGCTTCGAGAAGACGGTCATAAGTCCCGGTCCGCAGGTACAGCCCCCGCGACCCGAGTTTGATCCCGGCCACCGCCACCCCCATCTCAATGAGTTGGGCGCTAAGCCGGGAGAGCACGGCCCCGTCGATGGCGTCCCCCTCTCCGAACCGTTCCGGGTCGAGCACATAGAGCAGTTCGTCGGCGCTGGGCATGAAGACGTCCACACAGGGAAGGGTGCGTTCGAACAGCCCCCGCCAATCCGCCTGCCCGCTCGGTCCTTCCGGTTCCGGCATTCCCAGGTCCAGCGAAGTCGTCAGCCCGACGTCCTTCACTTGCCGGTAGATGGCTTCGAGTTCGCGCCCGCCGTCTTCGTAGAGCCGACGCATGTACGGGGGATAGCCCAGATGAAAGAGTGCGCAGCCCTCCAACTCCTCGTACACGATGTCGTCGGCCCCGAACGAGTGGTTGGCGCCGGGGCAGTGCAGAAAGATCCGGTCTTGCCCCGGAATGTTGACGACCAGGGTGTACGAGGTCGTTTCGCCGGGCGCCACGATCATGTTGGCCGCCAACCCTTCGGCATAGTCGCGCAGGACCTCGAGCACGGCGTGACCGAATACATCCTCGCCGATCTTGCCCATAAGCGTTACGGGGACTCCGAGAATATGGAGGGCAACGCCCGTGTTCGAGACCGCCCCCCCGGTCGAGATCGTGGCGGCGCCGACTTCGTAGAGTCGCCCCGGCGACAGAGCGAACGGATGATCGATGGCGGGAATGATGTCCAGGCAGATGTGACCGGCGACGACGGCCTGTTTCATCAGTCGGTCTCCTTTTGCGCGACGGCGGTTTTCGGGCGGCCGTGTCGGGCCCATTCCTCGAATTCGGCCAGCACCAGGCGACCGAGGGGCTCCTCGGGGCCGATCCCGCTGACCTGCTGGAGCGCGGCCCCGGGCCCTCGGCGCTCGATCAGGCGCTGCAACTCGCAGGCGACCTCGTCCTCCGCCGGATCGAAGTGGAGGGCTGCCGCTATGCCTTGGGCAAGGCGGCGCGGCCTTCGCCCGGCCGCTTCGGCAAGGCGCGCGGCGCCCACAAGTCGGTCCTCGGCGCCAAGCTTGCGGACAGGGTCCCGGCCCAAGCGCAATACCGTATCGCCCAACGCCCGATTGGCAAAGCGGCGGAGAAGGTCGCCGACGTGTTCGTCCAGCCAAGCGGGGTCGGCGCCGTACCGGTGCACGATCCCCGCTTTGCTTTCCTCGATCCCGCCGTGCAGGATGGTCCGCACCACGGGGTCATCAAGGGCTTCGAAGCCGTACGTCCGGCCCCGCAGGTAACCGGCATAGGCCAACAGAGCGTGACCGCAGTTGTGTAGGTAAAGTTTGCGGGCGGTGAACACGGCGAAGTTGGAGTGCGCGGTCATGGCCTCGATCCGCGGGACCGGCCCCACGAACCCGGCCCGGTCCACCGGCAACTCCTTGTACGGCTCGACCCGGATGAAGGTGGGGTCTGCAGCCCGCATTTCCGGGGTGGGCCGAGGAACCATGCGCCCGATGACCGTATCCACGAAACCGATGCGAGAGGTGAAATAGTCGACGAACTCCGGCGGCAGTCGGTCCCGGACCATTCGCCGGACCTCGGCCGCGGCGTTCTTCAGGTTTTCGCAGATGATCAGATTGAGCGGACGCGTCTCGCCCGCCACGGCGCGCTTGACAATCCCGGCCGCGATGTTGGGGACAACATACGGGAGTGCCCGGACGCCCACGGCCGTCGCGCCGATCTCCGCCCGGGCAACGGCCTCGGCCACCGCCTCCAGGTCGTTCCCGTTCAGGGCGGTCACCGGCCCCACCCGATACTCCGTGCGCCGCTCGTTGAAGACCGTCTCGATTCGGTACGATCCCCGAGCGACAAGTGCCTCGACGATCTCGGCATCCACGTCCACAAACGTTACATGCCGGCCGGATTCACTGAAAAGCTGGCCGATGAACCCCCGGCCGATGTTGCCGGCGCCGAACACAATGGCTGACTGCATGGTCGGTCCTTTCCGAGGGCGACCCCGGCCGGTGTTGCCGACGCCCATCCGATTCAAGGGAGCGACAGTTGCATCGGGTCGACCACCACATGCCGGACCCCGATCCGTTTCCAAGTATATGTGATGTGCACAAGCCCGTCGGAAGACTGAATGACGGCGGGGTAAGAGAATTCTCCCGCGGCGTCTTCCAGCACCCCCGCTTGTTGCCATCGCCGACCGTCGGCGGAAATCGCCAGATTCAACGGCGTTCGGGCTTCCGTGCTGTGGTTGTAGACCAACAGATGTCGGCCGTCGCGGAGCGTGACCGCGTCGATGCCCGAGCCGGGGTGCGGGAGCTGCGACCGCCGCAGGGGCGACCATGAGAGGCCGCCGTCCTCGGACCATGTTTCGGCAATCCGCCCGCACCGCC
Organism: Kiritimatiellota bacterium; assembly: GCA_013151865.1. Classification (GTDB taxonomy): domain Bacteria; phylum Verrucomicrobiota; class Lentisphaeria; order Oligosphaerales; family JAADHN01; genus JAADHN01. The sequence continues at coordinate 4,637 of JAADHN010000139.1, read as the reverse complement.
GAGTCCGGCAGAGGGCCTGCAGGCGATTGCCCGGGTGGAGCAGGACCGTGGGTTGAATTGCCTGAATCTCGTTTCGCGGTACGTCCGGCGTGCGGCGCCACCACGCTTCCGACAGACCGCCGAACAGCTCGAAGTGCACGTCCCAGCCTCTTTCCGCCGACTCAGTGCTCGACGGACAGAGCAGCACTTGGTCCGACAAACGGACCGGCTTGTTCTTGATCGGCCCCAGAATTCCCTCCGGCAGCCGACGGCGGCCGGTCCAACTCATTCCGCCGTCCCGGGATATCATGAACTCGCCCCACCAATGGCGGGGATCGGGACCGACTTTGAAAAACAGGTAAACCACGTCGTCGTCGAAACGGGCCAGGACGGGGTTCCAGCAGGGCTCGCGCACGACCCGGCCCGAAGCGTCCGAATACTGGGTCCCGTCCGCGACCTCCACCGGCTGCGTCCAGCGGTTGTCCTCGAAGCGGGAGACCCAGATACCCACGTCGGCCGCTTTCTCATGTGCGCCGCCGAACCAGGCGGCCGCCAACCGTCCCGGCGTCGTCTCGATGAGGGTCGACGCATGGCACTCCGGGGTCGGCCGATCAGCATCGACCGGATAAATCAGCGAACGATGTGCGAGCCAGGCGGGCGAGACGGCGTTCATGTCGATGACTTCCCCTGAATTCGAGATAAACTCGGGATGCGATGCGGCACAGGCACGGGGATTGCCGGTCGTCCCGAACCGGTTTGGCGTGGGGGGCGGCGAGACAACACCGAGACACGCCGTAGTCTGCAGGAAGTTGCGGGAACACGCATGTCATGCCGGTCGCCGGTGTATCAAACAGCGTCCTGCCTACTCCCCCGTTGCGTTTTCGGGTTTCCGTCTTTCGGGGGCGTCCAGGATCGCCCGCAGCTTGTGGGCCAGCTCGACCATACGGTAAGGCTTCTGCAGGAATCCCGCCGCGCCCGCATCGAGCACCTCGCGGACGTCCTGCTCGGAGATGTAGCCGCTCGACAGCAGGATCGTGGCGCTGGGGTCGATCTTCCGCAGTTCGAAGAACGCCTGCGCGCCGTCCAATTCCGGCATGAGCATGTCGAGCAACACCAAGTCGATTCCGCCGGGATTCGCCCGGTAGATTTCGACCGCTTCCCTGCCGTTGGCAGCCAGCACCACCGAGTAACCCAATTCTTGAAGCATGTCGATGATGACGTCCCAAATCGTGTCCTCGTCATCCACCAGCAGTATGGTTTCGGAGCCCATCAAAGCTTGTTCGGGGATATTGTGCGCAGCCTGCATGCCTTTGATTCGCTCCTTGGCGGGCAGGACGATCACCAAGGCCGGTCGCTCCTCTCGAGCGTCCAGGAAAACGTCCCCGCCGTGAAACGTCACGGTCCCATAAAGCTGGAGAAAACCCAGATGGAAAAAAGGGCTGTCGGCCCCCTGTTCCAGGATAGTGTCCCAAAAAGGCGAGAGACGACTCGTCTCGAGCCGGGGCGCGTCCGCTCCGAATACGAACGTGGTATACTGGCCGGCCGGGCAACGTCCGCCCACGGCCCGCAGAAAAGACTCGTCCAGCATTTGGGACCCGACCCGGACCCGGACCGGACCGGCGCCCCCGTTCCCCGCGTTTTCGACCGTCCAAAGGAACAGATCCATAAACAGTTCCTGAAGCTGAAACAGGGCGCCGTTGACCACGGTGTCCTCGTCGGGCAAAACCAAGTCCAGCGCTCGTTCCGTCCCCAGGAGACGGCGGCAGCGCCGGCTGATGCCTTCGAGCATGACACGCACATCGATCGCCTCGAATTCCTGAGAGAATACGGTGTTCTCCCAGGCGCTGTGAAGGCACGCTCGAGCACTCTCCACCGCGCCGCGGCTCCGTTCGAGGTAGTCCGTCGCAACAGCCGTGCCCTCGAGTTCTTCCTCGATCATGTCGTGATACACGGCGACCTGGCGAAAAAAAGCCTCAGCCGCCAGGACCACGCCCCGGTACAGGGACGCCAAGTCGGCCAGACGTTCCTCGGCGCCGACGGCACGGTCTGAAAAATCGAAATCGCTCTTGAACATCGGTCTTCTCCCCCGGGGCCGCACCTACGGTCTGCGGCGGTCGGGCCGCCGGTGTCTGTCCAACAGCCGTCGGTGTCCGACTCTGCGCCGGACGAGGCGCCGCAGGACGCGGGGCCCGGGTCGGGACCCGACAGGCGCGACCCCCAGGCCTCGGGCACCGGTCGTTGCAACCCACCGTTTCGGAACTATTATACCCGTTCAAACCGCCGAAGCGTACACCCTTTCGGGACAATTCCCGGCCGCCTCCGCCGCCCGGAGAACCGGACATGCGAGCATGACGCACGATGTGTCGCAGAACGTTGGAGTGGGCATCCTCGGGGCCGGACGGCCAAATGTCGCTACGAGCAACCACATCCCCGCCTGTCTGCGATCCCGGAAAGTGGCACTCGTGGCGCTCTGCGATCGCCTCGGAGGCGTGAGGGACTACGCGCGGCAATGCGGTGCGACCGCCTATACCGACTATGCCGCCATGCTGGCCGACCCGCGTGTGCAGATGGTGCAAATCGCCACGCCGGACTGGCTGCACTGCGAACACGCCGAGCAGGCCCTCGCCGCCGGAAAGCATGTTCTTCTGCAAAAACCGCCCGGCATCTCGCCTGCCGAATTGAAGCGGCTTCGGCAGGCCGCGGCGGCGGCGCCGGGTCGGCTCAAAGTCGCACTCAACAACCGGCAGACCCGCACCTGCCGGACGTTCAGGAAGCTCATTGACGAAGGCGCAGTGGGACGCGTCCGGAATGTACGGATCGTCTACAGGGGAAAACGATTCCCTGTTGCCGACCCGGACAGCCCATACCTGAAAAACGCTTTGGGCGGCGTCTGGATCCATAATGGTCTTCATTGGCTGGATGAAGCCTTCGTCTACTGCGGCGTGCGGCCGGTCGCTGTCCAGGCTTTTACAGCACGCAATCCCGAGGGTGCGGCCATGGTGCTCGGGGAGGGGCCCAACTACTGGTGTGCCTGTTTCGAAATGGGGCCGGACATCACCTTTCACTTCGAGTACAACACGATGCTCACCGGCGACGGACTGCCGGGCGGAATGCTGCGTTGGGTCATTGGGGACGAGGGCGAGATTCGACAGGAGTTCGGCAGTTCCGAAATCGCCCTTTTCCGCCAGGGGGCCCCCGGGCCTGAAAAAGTCCCCGTGGCAGCGCCCCGCCCGTCGGCGGCCGACGACGCAGTCGAATCCTTCCGTCGCGTTATCGATACGTTCGCGGACGAAATCATCCGGGACCGTGAAGCCTCCCCCACCCTCGATGAGTCGTTGTCCCTGATGCGGGCGCTCTTCGCCGGCGCGGAGAGCGCACGGAAACGGCAACGCATCGTGCTGGAGACCGCGCAATGAGTTTCGGGATCGGCGTAATCGGTTTGGGCGTCTGGGGATGCCACAGCCTGGAGCAGATCCTGGGTCGGACCGGAAACGCGAGCGTCACGGCAGTGAATGCCTCGGAGCGCTGGGGGGAGACGTGGCTGCAGGGCGACCCCGGCAAGGAAGGTCGCCGTGCCGCCGCCGAATTCGGCGCTGTCTTCCACTCGGATTGGAGGGCCGTGATCCACGACCCGGCCGTCGACATCGTTTCCGTAATGGTTTGCCCGCGGGAAAAGGCCGAAGTCATCCAGACCGCACTCGAGGCCGGCAAAACCGTCGTGACCGATAAGCCGCTGGCTTTCACTGCGGAAGAAGCCGGGCGACTCTGCCGAGCCGAGGCCGTCTCCGCCGGTCGCGGCTTCATGCTGGCCGGGTACCATCTGCGGCCGGCCGTGGCCAGGCTGATCGAAACGGTCCGGTCCGGTCGGCTCGGGAGAATCAAGGCCGTCTCGGTCCGGCTGTGTTTCACGGGCGGCGTGTTCCCGGGCTTCACGCCCACGCGCCGCTGGCGCCGGGACGTGCCCAGCGGTGAGCTGACCACCATTGGATCCCATGCACTCGTTACGCTCCTGCGCCTCCTGCCCGTGCCCGTGCGCAGCATTTATGCTCTGACCCGGAACTACTTCTACGACTCGTATCGACGGGTCGGCGCCGAGGATTGGGCCGAACTCAATCTGCAGTTTGAAAACGACGCCGTCGGTAATGTGCTCGTGGCGCGGCTGCCGCATCGGGTCCCCGATGAAGACATCGCGATCGATGTGACCGGAACCACAGGATATGCCCGGCTCGACGGCGGTCGTTTGACGGTTTGGCCGGGTGAAGAGGTCGTTGTCGCCGACTCCACGGGGGCGGCGGTGCTCGAGGACACGTTTCGGCGTTTCTTTGCGGCCCTGTGCAGCGGCGCTCCCATGCCGACCACTTTCAGAGACGGATATCGTCTCCAGGCGCTGCTCGAAGCGGCCTTGCATTCGGCTCGGGAGAAAGCCGTCGTCCGCGTCGGGGACCCGGGCTGAAGTCCCGCAGACCGGACGCGCCGTGGGGAGATCGGAGCCGTGATCCGCGTCCCGTGGCGGGTCCGCACCAAAACATCCGGCAGTCCAGGTACTGTCAAGTTCGGAATGAAAAAACCGGAGGCCGACGGTCGGGCAGCCGGAGTTACCCACAGTCGGCAACTCGGCTCCGACGAGTGACTTACGACCCATTCTCGCCTTCGCCGCC
>JAADHN010000132.1 GCA_013151865.1 Kiritimatiellota bacterium | reverse complement strand
TCCAGGGAGCGTCGTGCAACCTCCGGTGTTTGCGCGGTCAGCGCGGGGTTCGCAATCTTTTTTTGGAATCCCGGCGAGACTTTGCCGACATCGTGCGCGGCGGCCGCGGACACCGCCGCCGTCCCAAAGGTTTCTCGAAGTCCCCGGGGCAAGAATCGGACCAGTTCCCGCGCGACTTCGGCCGTACGCACGCCGTGGTCGAGTACGGAGACTCCGGGGCTGCCGTCGGGTTGTGTCTTGGCCGCACAGTCGGTGTACGGCAAGGCGGAGAGGGGCGGGGCGGTGTGGCGTCGGTGTAACGGCATGGTCCTGTCCCGGACCCGCCGGAGGCGCAGGCCGGCGTCGGCGGTCAGTCTTGCAGGTCGAGTTGGCAGACGCGGGCGACTTCGGCGGGGGTCGTGATGCCGGCAGCGGCCTTGGCTTCGCCGTCTTCGCGCAACGAACGCATTCCGTGGCGGCGTGCAATGGCGGCGATCTGGGTGCTGTCGGCGTGCTCGTTGACGGCGTGCCGGATGTCATCGTTCATGGTGAGCAGTTCGAAGATGCCGATCCGACCGCGGAACCCCCGGCCCTGACAGACCTGGCAGCGCTGCCCGTGGGCGTCTCCGCCGCCGCCGGCCTCGCCGCGACCGTTGCAGGCGGCGCAGATGCGTCGCACGAGCCGTTGCGACAATACCCCGAGCAGGGCGGAGGAAATGAGAAAGCTCTCGACCCCCATCTCCAGGAGCCGGCTGACGGCGCCGGCGGCGTCATTGGTGTGGAGGGTGCTGAGCACCATGTGCCCGGTGAGGGCGGCATGGATGGCGATTTCGGCCGTTTCGCGGTCGCGGATTTCGCCGACGAGAATGACGTCCGGGTCCTGGCGCACGATGGAGCGCAGGCCGTTGGCGAAGGTCAAGCCGATCTGCGGGCGGACCTGGATCTGGGTCAGTCCTGGTAACTGGTACTCGATGGGGTCTTCGATGGTGATGATTTTACGGTCTTCGGAATTGAGCAGTTTCATGGCGCAATAGAGGGTGGTGGTCTTGCCGCTGCCGGTCGGGCCGACCACGAGAATCATGCCGTGGGGGAGGCGGATCATACGCTCGAGCGCCGTTCGTCGTTCGGGATCGAGCCCCACGCTCTGGAGATTGAACTGGGCCGTGTCTTTCGGCAAGAGTCGTAACACAATGCTCTCCCCGTGCATGGTGGGGACGGTACTGACACGGACATCGAGTTGTGCGCCGCCGCTCTGCAGGTCGATCCGTCCGTCCTGAGGCAGTCGGTGTTCGGCGATGTTCATTCCGGCCAGCAGCTTGATCCTGGAGGCGATGGCCGGGTAGTGAGCGACGGGCGGGGTCATGACGTTCTGAAGGGTCCCGTCGATTCGGAAGCGTATGGCAAGCGAGTCTTCGGAAGGTTCCACGTGGATATCGCTGGCGTCGGATTCGACGGCCCGGTTGAAGATATCGTTAACGAGTCGGACGATGGGGGCCTCGCGTGCCAGGTCGCGCAGGGATTCCTCGGAGACCTCGCCGTTGAGGCCGAGTTGGTCCTCCCGGCCTTCGAGGGACGTATCGTAAAGTTCGGTGAGTACGCGTTCGACCAGGGTGCGGCGCGCGAGGCGGAATTCGGGCGCCCGTTGGAACATGGCGATCCACTGGAGTGCGAGTCGTCCCAATCCGTAGGGAGTGGCGACGGCGAGCACGGTGTGCTCGGTGTCCCAGGCGAGCGGCACACAAAGGTGGTGGCTGAGGTAGTCGTAGGAAACATCGGGGAAGGCGCCCAGGTCCCGGAATTCTTCCTCGCTTGCCACAGGCAGGCCGGTGACCCGGGCGTACGCGTCGAGGAGTTCGGCTTCCGCGGTGCGGCCCTGGGTAACAAGGTCCCATTCGGCCATGGGCGTGGCTTCGCCCGCGGCGGCACTGCCGGTGAGTCGGGCCCGGACAGCCGCGGCGGTTTCAAGGTCGCCGCGGAGCGTCGGGGTTTCGGACCGGGCCGCGGCCGGATCGGCGCGATCTGAAGGGGCGTCGGTCGGCGCGGTTTCCGCGGGTGTTTTTTCGGGTGCCGGGGCGTTCATAGGCCGAGCTTCTCCCGGATTTCCTCCAGTGCCGTCTGGTAGCGGCGGGCCAGTCGGTCCGTGGCGGTTTCGCTTTCGACGATGTTGGCCGAAATGAGGATAAGGAGTTCGGTCCTCTGGGAGACGGTGGCGTTCGTACGGAAGAGGAAGCCGACGCCGGGCAGGTCCATGAGGACCGGGACGCCGTTTCGGCTCTTGTCCGAGCGAGTGCGAATGAGCCCGCCGAGGAGGGCGGTCCCGCCGTCGGGCAGTACGAGCGTGGTTTCGATGGTCCGACGCTGGATGGTGGGGGAGTCGATCCCGGAACTCTCGGTCTTGACCGCATCGGAGACTTCCTGCTTCGCCTCGATCTTGATCTCGTTACCCGCGGTGATGTGGGGGGTGACGGTCAGGATGATGCCGGTGTCCTCATACTGGATGCTCCGGTACGTGCTGCCGGTGGTGGCGCTGGTGCTCGCCGTATTGGTGTAATCGCCCGTGATGATGGGGACTTTGTTGCCCACGTTGATGACGGCTTCCTGGTCGCTGGTGGCCAGTACTTGCGGGGCCGAAAGCACGCGCACGTTCGTGTCGCCCGCCACCGCTTTGATGAAAGCGAGTTCGTCGTCGCTCTTCTTGAACAGGAAGGCTGCGCCATTGTCCACGTTGCCCACCAACGGCGTTGCGGCCACGGCCGTATTGACGATTGCGGCTTTGAAGTCCGTGTCCGAGCCTTCCCGGAGTCGTTTGCGGGCGGCGTACGTGAAGCCGAATTCCGTACTTTTGTTGAGGGTGATTTCGGCGATCACGGCCTGGATCATCACTTGACGGGGCGGGATATCGAGGCGCTTGAGCAGGGCCTCGACCATGGCGTAGGCCCGGGGGGTCGTGCGGATGGTGAGCCGGTTCTGCTCGGTGTCGGCGTAGACCATCAACGGGGTATCGAAGATGGTTGTGGGCTGGCCTTGTTGCTGGGAACTCTTGCGGTTGCGGATCGGAGTTCGACTGGAGGCGGTGCGCCGCGTTCGTGAGGCGTTCGGCGTTCCTTTGGCCGAAATGGATTTGGTCTGGGACGGTTTCGAAGTCGTACTCCCGGAAGTATTGAAGAACACACCCAAAGCCTCGTTCAGGTGGTCCGCGGTGCTGTGCTTGACATTGTAGAAGAAAATGTTTTCCTGTTCCGCAGTGTTTTCCTTGTCCAACAGCCGGACCCAGCGTTCGACTTCATCGAGGACTTCTTTGAGCGCCGCGGACGCAACGATTACCTGGAGTCTCGGCAGGGCCGCCAACTTGATGGCCCCACCCGATTCCGGCTTGTCGGAGACGGGCAGTCCGAGTACGGGAAGCAGGGCTTTGAGTTCTTCCAGGATGGTTTCGACGTCGACTTGGTGGCAGGGGATGCACACCTGCGGCCACTCTGCTTCGCCTTTGGCGTCCAGGCGCAGGATCAATTCCCGGAGTTTGGCCATGTTGGCGGGGGCCTCGACAATGAGCAGCGAGTTGAGCCGGGGAATGTCCGTGGCCGTAGCGCCGTCGGTGAGGAACGGCTTGATCAATCCGGCGATTTCGCTGCTCTTGGTGTTGTAGATGGGGACGAAGGCAACTTCCACGTTTGCCTGGGGTTGACGCGGGGTAAGGAGTCGGCGCTCCTGCGGCATTTTGCTGAAAGGCATGATGTGAATGAATCCCGGATTGCGTGAGGCGTACGCGCCGGACAGCCAGAGAATGTGCTCGAACAGTTCCCAGGCCTCGCGCGCGGTCATTTCGGTGTCCACGGTCATGGTCACCGCGCCTTTGAGCGAGGGATCGATGAGGTAGTCGAATGTGAGCAGGGCCGAAAACATCTCGACGACTTCGGTCAGCGGACTGGCATCGAAATTGAGTTGCACGGGGATTTTCTTGTCCGGATCTTGGACGCCTTTGATGAGTTTGTCCGGATACTCTCCGATCTTGACCTCGGGCGTGCCCGCCGTGTTGCGTTCCGGGAGGATGAACTTCTCTTTTTCCCCCTCGGCGCGTTGCGGGGCGATTTCATTGACGCGCAGCGGCGTATCGTCGCTGGTTTTGGCGGCGGGCAGTCCCATTTGGGGCAGGCCGACCGGCGGTGGTTTGGGACTCGCGCCCGCGGCACTCTTGTCGGGACCGCCGGAGGGTGTCCGACAACCGGCGGCGAGCAAGAGGAGAAGGCCGAACAAGCCGCCGGCCGCTCTACGCGGTCGCGGCAGTCGGGAAAGTCGTTGTGCGATGTGCATGGTATTTACCCCTGTCCAGGTCAATCCCGGGCCGATGGGGCCCGCTCAGAAACAATCTCACGTTTACTCCGGCGTCGCCTGCGGTTTCACCGAGGCCCTTCATTTCATTAAGATTCGGGGTCGGCCCCCAGGTTGAGAATGGAGGTTCACTGCGCGTCACGGAGCGGTTCGAACGCCCACACAGCGGCCGAGCGTTTTCGCCCGTGCGTCGGATTGTTTTCGATACGTGCAACAGCCCGTGGGCCGCCCCGTTTTACTGCGTTGCGGTTGCTTTTCGCCGTTCCAGGATTCGGCGGCGCGCTTCGAGCGCGCGTCGCATACGCTCCTGGTAGGTCGTCGGCGCCGGGGTTGTCGTCTTTTTTCCCGGTGTCGGCGGCCCGCCGCCGGGGCCGCCGGGCATGGCGGCCGGCGGTGGCGGG
>JAADHN010000158.1 GCA_013151865.1 Kiritimatiellota bacterium | reverse complement strand
CACTCGCAGAACTCGAAAAGCCAAGTGGTCTTCCGAAAAAAAACGCAACCGGTCGGTCTTGCGGGGCAAACGGCAGAGGATCCGCCTCTGCCAAAGTGCCGGCGCACCCCGCGCCGGGCTCCAAAGCCTATCGCTTTATGCGGCTCGCGAGGCCGCTCGGCCTCCAAAACCGTGCTCAAGAGTCATGCGCCTGGAAGGGGAACGTCCCCGTGAGCCATGGATTTGCCGCCGTTTGTCAATGAATCGACCGGCCCGCCAAGCAGGTTGTTCCGCACGAGCGGCGTTCCCCCGGGCCGGTGGTCCCCGCCCCGTTATAGGAAAGTGCGTCGGTCGCCACCGGACTCCTATTGGGGGATCAAGGCGCGCGATGGCCGCGTACGGCGGGGCTGTGCCCGGCTTGAGTTCAGAGCTTTTTCTCCCCGGGGCACGCCCGCAGGTTCAGTGAGCGGTCCAATTGCCCTGCCGTTGCGCAACCGGACCGTACTACAGTGGGTCTGGCGCGGGCAACTGCCTCCGTTTCGGGTGTGTTCCGCACGTCGGGTCGGCCATTTTATGGCCAGGATGCACAAGAAAAATCCCCAATAACGGGCTACGGTGAACTCGACCCCTCAGGCTGCTTGCAGACACGACGGGAAGAACATAGCGGCGGGCTTGGTTGCGGCGTCAATAGGTTGCATTCCCGACGCGTTACATGGTGAGTCGGGCCTGTGGCGGTGCAGGTTTGTGGGGCTTGTCGGCCGCTCTCCGGCCCGTATTCCGGGACGGTTGTCTGCCACGGCATCATTTTTGAAAGGAGACCGCGACACGAACGCCTTCTCGAAAAAACATGGACTCTTCCCGGCGCACTCCGCACGCCTGAAACCGTTTTTGGCGGAGCTGCGAGCCTTTTCTTTCCCCGTTTCGGGGTTACCGGTCGTAATCGCCGTGGCGGCTGTCCGCCCGGTCCCGCAGTGGCGCCTCGGTCTTTTGGCCGCCGAACTTGCGGCGGTTTTGCTTCTGCACGCCCTCGGGAACATGCTCAATGATTACTTCGATTTTGCCGCCGGCGCCGACCGTCCCGGACCGGACGACGACTCGCGCCCGGGGCGCCTGCTGGTTCGAGGCATTCTGACCCCGGCTCAAGTCCGCACCGAATGTGTCCTGGTGTCGTTGCCCCTGGCCGTTGCGGCCGCGATCATCCTGGCGGCCTGCGGTCCTTTCGTTTTGGTGTTTGCGGCGGTCGGGCTTGCCGGGGCATGGGCGTACACCGCGCCGCCGTTCCGCCTGAAATACCGGGCGCTCGGGGAGCTGACGATCTTCGTGGTTTTCGGTCCGGCGCTGATGCTGGGGGCCGCTTTTGTTCAGACCGGACGTCTCGAACCGGCCGCACTGCTGCTTTCGTTACCGGTCGGCCTGGCCACGACCGCCGTCCTGGCCGGGAACAACTTGCGCGACTGGGAGGAGGACCGCGGCGGCGGCGTACGGACTTTGACCCATGTCTGGGGGACACGAGCCCAACTCTGGTTTTACGTCGCGCTGCTGGTCGCGGCATTCCTGATTTCGGCCGGGATCGGCGCGGCGTATTCGGGTCGGCTCGCATGGCTCGTCGCGGCTCCCCTGGCCGCGGTCCCCCTGGCGCCCACGATTCGTTCGCTGTTCGCGGAACGACGTGTTCCGGACCTGGACGAGCGGACTGCCAAGGCTGTCTCCGGTTTGTACCTGTTTATGATCGCGGTCCTGATCTGGAACGGTGGTCTGGGTGGCGGTCCGAGCTGATGGTCTATTGGTCTATTATGGCGCAGCGGTCCGAGACGGTCCGGGCCGTCACGGTCGAGCCTTCGGACAAACAAACAGGAGGCGTGAAATGCGCTCTGTGTCGCCTCTCTCACGGCGTAAGTTCTTGCGGACGGGCGCGGCCGCCGGGATGGTTGTCCTGGTACGACCCGCGCTGGGCGGCGCCCCTCGTGTCGCCCCCTCGAACCGGATTACGGTGGGCAGCATCGGTCTCGGGGGGATGGGGAACGCCAATCTCGGGGGATTCATCAACCGGAACGAGATCCAGGTGGTGGCCGTCTGCGATGTGGACGCCGCCCATCGGGAAGCGGCCCGGGAGCGGGTGGAACGGCACTATGCCGCGCAAACCCGTTCCGGAGTTTACAGGGGCTGCGCCGCGTACAACGATTTCCGGGAACTGCTGGCCCGACCGGACATCGACGTGGTGGTCATTGCCACCCCGGACCATTGGCACGTTCCCATTGCCGTGGCCGCGGCCCGGGCCGGCAAAGATATGTACTGCGAGAAACCCCTGACCCTGACCGTACACGAGGGACGGGTGCTGAGCGACACGGTGCGCCGCCACGGGCGCGTCCTCCAGGTCGGATCCCAGCAACGGTCGAGTCGTCGGTTCCGGTTCGCCTGTGAACTGGTGCGGAACGGGCGGATCGGCCGCGTGCTGAAAGTGGAGACCCGGATCGGCGGCGCACCCAGTTGCGGAATCGAGCCGCCCATGCCCGTACCCGAGGGGTTCGATTATGACTTTTGGCTCGGCCAAGCCCCGGAGGCGCCCTACACTCGTTTGCGCTGCCACGGTTCCTTTCGATGGCTGTTCGATTACTCCGGCGGCAAAATGACCGATTGGGGTGCGCACCACAACGACATTGCCCAGTGGGCCCTCGGCACCGAACGCAGCGGTCCGGTCGAGGTCGACGGGGTTGGCGTTTTTCCGGAAGAGGGACTCTTCAATGTGCCTATACGGTTCGATGCGACGTACCGTTACGCCGACGGCGTCGTCCTGACCTGCACGAGCCGCGGAGAAAACGGCGTGTTCTTCCAGGGAACGGACGGTTGGGTCTTTGTGAGTCGGTCGCGGATCGACGCGCATCCCAAGTCCCTGCTGAAAGAGACCATCGGCACAAACGAAATCCATCTCTATGACAGCCGCGATCATCGGGGCAATTTCCTCGAGTGCGTCCGCACCCGGGCCGAACCCATCGCTCCGCCCGAGATCGGACACCGGTCGGCAACGGTCTGTCACATCGGCAATATCTCCATGTTGCTGGGCCGAAAACTCCGCTGGGACCCACACAAAGAAATATTCCCCGACGACGCCGCAGCCAACCGCATGTTGCGCCGGGCCATGCGCAGTCCGTGGCGGATATGATCCCCCGTGGCCCCGCCAATGTCGGCGTCCCATTCCCGAAGTTGGGCAGCCTCCGAAACCGTTGCGGGTTTATGACCGAACCGACGCCTTCTCAGGGATTTCGGGACGATTGCCGGCAAGATAAGGAATGAAGAATCGATGAACCGATCGCAGACGCTCCTGACGGCGCTGCTCGTCTCGGTAACCTGCAGCTCGTGTCGCAGCTTCCGCGCGTCATTCCTTCTCGGCGGGGGGCCGGCCCGACGGCCAAGAATCGAGTACGATGCCACGTCGCTGGATGCCGCGTTCGCCGAAATCCGGACCTACCGATTCGGCGCCGGGGACAAGGCCCTCCGAACCGTCGCCGACTTGGTGCGTCGGACCTCGGACGCCCCGGTCCGGCGCCGCGATTTGGCCGTGCGCCTCAGGGCGTTGCTCACCGATACGGCGGCCACCGACGATGCGAAGCGGTTCGCGTGCCGGGGACTGGCGGTGATCGCCAGCCCTGCCGATGTCCCGGCGCTCGCGGCACTTTTGCCGGACCCTGTCCTTTCGGACATGGCGCGCTACGCACTTGAGCGCATCCCCGGAGAAGCAGCGGAAGGCGCCTTGATCGACGCCATTGCGAAGACGACGGGGAAGGTCCGAATCGGGGTAGTCAATTCCCTGAGGGAACGGGCCGATGCCCGAGCCCTACCGGCGCTCAGGCCCTTGCTGGGGTCCACGGATGCGGAAATCGCAGCGGCCGCGGCCGCGGCCGCGGCCAAGATCGGCACACCCGCGGCGCTCGAGGCCATTCACACCGCGGCGGGTTCCGCACCGCTTCCGGCGCACGGGGCGTTTACTGAAGCGCTCCTGATCTGTGCGGAAAAGGCCGCGGCGGCCGACTCCGCCGCCGCAGCCGCCATCGCGGAACAGGTTTTTCGCAACGCCTCCGCGCCCCATGTCAAAGCTGCGGCGTTGGGCGCCCTCGTCGGCGTCCGTCGCACCGGCAGCGTGCCGCTGATCGTCGGTCTGCTCGCCGACGGGGAGAGCGGCGACCAGGGCATTGCCATCCGGTTTGTCCGGGAAATGCCGGGTCACGAGGCCACCCGGGCTTTCGCCGCGCAGCTTCCGGCTCTGCAGGGACTGGGCAAGATACGGCTGATCAACGCGTTGGCCGACCGGGGCGACCCGGCGGCCGCGGCCGCGATCCAGGGGCAACTGAACAACGCCGACCCGTCGGTCCGGCAGGCTGCCGCTTCGGCTTTGGGCGACTTGGGCGACAGCACCGCCGTGCCCGCCCTCGTCCGCGTGGCCGCGACGGGAAGCGGTCCGGAAAAGCGGTCTGCCCGAGAGGCGCTTGTCCGACTCAAGGGCCGCCGCGTGAACAGGATCATGGTGCGGGGCCTGGACTCGGGAGATCCGGCGGTGGTCCGTGAGTTCGCTCGCGCCCTCGGCGAACGCCGGGCCGTTGCGGCCGTCCCGTCACTGCTCCGAGTGGCCGCGAGACACCCGGACCCAACTGTACGTACCGAAGCCGACAAGGCCCTCACCGGCCTCGCGGGGCCGGACCGACTGGGGCGTCTGATCGAACTTGTCTTGGCGGCTCGGGGCCCGACCGAGCGGGACGCAACGGTGCGAGCCCTGACTGCGGCCGTCCGGCGCAAGGGACCGGCGCCCGAGTCGGTCCAAAAGCGAATTCGTGCCGCGATAGAGGGGAAGGCCGATCCTCTTGCCCGTGCGGCCCTCCTGAGAGTTTTGGGACGCCTGGGCGGCCGAATCGGTTTCGCCACGGTCCAGAAAGCGCTCGCGGCGGGCCGCCCGGAAGTCCGCGACGCCGCGGTGCGGGCCCTGGCCGATTGGCCGGACCCGACGCCGGTCCCGTCGTTGCTGTATTTGGCGAAAAGCAGCGATGAGGAAGTGACGCGCGTCCTCTGCCTCCGGGGTTTGGTCCGTCTCCTGGGGCAGCCGTCCGAGCGTTCGGACGCCGAAACCGCCGCACTGTTTCGGCAGGCGTTTGCGGCGGCACACCGCCGCGAGGAAAAAAGAATGGTCCTGAGCGGCCTGGCCCGACTTGCTTCTCCCCAGGCGCTCGACGTGGCACTGCCGTATATTGCCGACAACGATTTGGCCCCCGAGGCGGTGGCCGCCGTGGTCGGTGTTTGCGAAAAACTGGCGGCAACGGATCGGGCCGCCGCGGAAGGGGCGTTGACTGCGGCGGAAGCCGGAGTCAGGGACCGGGATTTACGCGACCGGCTGCGTGCGGCCATCGAGCAGATTCGAATGTACGACGATTTCATTTCCCGATGGGAAATCGCCGGGCCATATATGCACGACAAAATGAAAAATCGGGAACTGTTCGATTATGCCTTCCCGCCGGAACCGGGCGCCGCCCCGGCCGGGGCGTCCGCGGTCCAATGGCGCGTCAACACCCCGTCGGACAACCCGCGGGAGGCGTGGATTGTGTCCCTGGACCGGATGGAAGCCCTCAAAGGCGACAACCGCGTCGCCTATTTGCGGAGCTGGGTGTGGAGCCCCGACTCCATGGCCGTTCGCCTCGAGATCGGCAGCGACGACGGCATTCGGGTTTGGCTGAACGATGGGGTCGTTCTTGCGCAAAACGTGAATCGCGGCCTGGCCCGAGGACAGGACAGGATCGATGTCCGGTTCCGGTCCGGCTGGAATCGACTGTTGCTGAAGGTGACGCAGGGCAGCGGGTTTTGGTCGGCGTGCGTCCGGGTGCGGACTCCGCAGGGAGAGCACGTGCCGGGGCTCCGCTATTACGGGACCGAGGCGGGTTTGGACGCCTGTCGCGCGGACATGGTGGACGGGACCGACCCCCGGCGCCGCGCCGCGGCCCTCGAGGTGCTGGCAGAATGGCCCGAACCCGAACATGCCTTGAACCTGCTCTTGGATCATCTCGACGTCGCAGGGGCGATGCGGGCGGCGACGAATCTCGTGAAACGGCTGGCGCGGACAACACCCGACCACGCGGCGGAAGCCGCCCTTGAGAAGCTCGCCGACCGGGCCCCGAGCACCGCAGTGCAGGCTGAAATCGCCGCCCTGCGGAGCGAGCTGAATCGGTACAGGGGCTATATTAAATGCTGGTTGGTGAGCGGGCCTTACCCGCCACCGGCGGACAAGACCCCATTCACGGCGGTGTGTCCGGCCGAACCGGGCGGGATCGGTGCGGTGGGGCCGATACGGCTGGTCAGGCTCCCGGCCGCGGCCACGCGGCAGGCCGCGGTGGTGGACCTCGGCAAACTGTTCGGACGCCGCAAAAACTGCGCCGCTTGCCTGCGAACGGTCGTTTACACCCCCGAGGCACTCGATGCTCGGCTCGAACTGGGCAGTGACGACGGAGTGAAGGTTTGGCTGAACGGGCGGCCGGTCCACGCCAACAGCGATGTCCGGCCGCTGCAGCCTGCCGAGGACAACGTGGATATCCGTTTGGTCAAAGGCTGGAATTCACTGCTGTTCAAAGTGACCCAGGCCGCCGGGGAATGGGCCTTGTGCGCCAGAATCGTGGGTCCGGACGGCGACCCGATGCCCGGGCTCATCGTCGAAGCGGGCGGCGAAAAACAGCCGCTCTGGCCCGACGCAACAGACAACAAAGCAACGGACGCCCCGAAAAAGAAGAACACGGCGCCGTGATGCGGCCCTTCGGATTGCCTCGGGGGTCTTTGACAAGCCCTGCTCCCGCCCGTGGGCGCGCTGCTTCGAGGCGGGTCTCACGCGAAGGCGCGCAGAACGCGATTCCTGAACTCTGCTGCGCGTGCGAGATTTCCGGATTACTCCGCCGGGGCCCGGCCCGGCGGCCGAACAGACCACGAAAGCGAGAGGAAGAGACCGCATGAAAAACAACTCCATCCAACCCGCTCTGGACGAAACCGGTTCCCAGGTTCTGGCCCGGCGGGACTTTCTGCGTTCCTCCGCGGCGATGGGCGCCGGCCTGCTGGTGGCGCCTGCCGTCCTGGGTCAGGGCAGAGGAAAACTCGAAGACCTGCACCTGGCCATGATCGGCGTAGGCGCCCAAGGGCGTGTCCTGCTCCGCGATTCCCTCAAAGTCCCCGGGGTCCGCTTCGTGGCGATCTGCGATATCTGGCACTACCACCAGCGATATGCGGCCAACATTCTCAAAAAGTACGGACAACCGGTCAACGTCTACTCCGATTACCGGGAGATGCTCGACAAAGAAAAAAGCATCGACGCGGTGTTGATCGCCTCGCCGGATTGGATGCACGCCGAGCACACCATCGCCTGCCTCAAAGCGGGAAAACATGTCTACTGCGAGAAAGAGATGTCCAATTCCCTCGAACTCGCCAAACAGATGGTGCTGGCGGCGCGGCAGACCGGGAAGTTGCTGCAGATCGGGCATCAGCGCCGGAGCAATCCGCGCTATACGCACGCGTTGCGCTTGGTCGAGAAGGACAAACTGCTCGGCCGCATCACCCATGTTTACGGCCAATGGAACCGGGTGAGGCGCCAGGAATCGGGCTGGCCCAAGGGTCGAGAGATGGACGCAGCCACATTGAAACGGTTTGGATACGATACCATGTACCGGTTTCGGAACTGGCGCAATTTCCACAAGTTTTCGGGAGGGCCGATCGCCGACCTCGGGTCGCACCAAATCGATGTTTTCAACTGGTTCTTGCGGACCGACCCGCGTGCGGTCATGGCCAGCGGCGGCCGCGACTATTACAAGAAGGGCGACTGGTACGACAACGTCATGGCCCTGTTCGAGTACAACACTCCCCCCGGGACGGTGCGGGGTTTTTACCAAGTCTTGAACACCACCAGCTATGGCGGGTACTACGAGACGTTCATGGGCGATGAAGGGACGCTGGTCATTTCCGAAGACCCCCGGAAAGGGTTTATTTTCCGTGAGGTCGTGGCCAAGCACCGCCAATGGGAAGACGAAGCGGACAAGATCGAATCCATGGGACGTGAAGCGATCGAACTCAAGATCGGCGAGAGCCGACGCAAACACGGCAAGGCCGGCCAAGCGAAGAAACTCGAGGACCAGCTCAAGAAGAAAATCCACCAACTGCACTTGGAAAACTTTTACAACGCCGTGCGCAAGGGTACGCCCCTTTCCTGCCCGGGAGAAATCGGCTACGAAACCGCTGTCACCGTCCTCAAGGTGAACGAAGCCGTGGTTGCGGCGCGACGGCTCACCTACGACCCGAAATCCTTCACGGTTTGATCTCCCGCTCCGCAGGAACCAGGATCGGGCACGAAAAAGGCGCCGGTCCCCGGTACGGAACGGGCGGGGGCGGTCCCGCGTCGCGTCCGGGGGAGAGACCAAACGAGATTACGGCGGGTACACGCGCGTTCGAGCGCAGAATCTAGGAAAAGAGAAAAGAGGCTATCGACGCGAGAATCGGCTCGAATTCCCGGAGTCCGGTCTGCACTCGAGGTCCCCATGAAACACCCGTTTCGTTCCATTCTGTTGGGTACGCCGTGCTGTGCGGAAACCTTGCCGCGCCTCTTGGCGCTGCTGCTGTTGTGCGGAACCCGGACCTGGGGCGGGGACGACGGCAATCCGACGAATGACGAAGCCGGGAACGACCTCGAGAGTCGCAGCCGCTCCCCGTATTACCATCTCATCTCGCTTTACGATGAAGACGGCACGATCATCAGCCCGGACGACGAACCCGCGGCCCCGTATTCCCCCGACCGGACTTGCGGCAAGTGTCACGACACGAACCGGATTCGCCGGGGCTGGCATTTCGATGCCGCCGCGCCCGGGGTGGCCGCAGGCCGTCCAGCTCAGCCCTGGATCCTGACGGTCCCGGACACCGTGACCCAAATCCCCGTTTCCTACCGGCCCTGGCCCGGGGTGTTCCGGCCGCGAGATTTGGGGCTGGGGGCATGGGAGTTTTTGCGTCTGTTCGGGCGGCACTTGCCCGGCAACATCGACGCCCGGACCGACGGCAAAACGGTCGACCCCATGGCGCGGTGGGAGATTTCCGGCGGGCTTGAAATCGATTGTCTGGCCTGCCACAGCGCCGACGGCAACCATAACCAGGCGGAACGCGCCGCGCAGGTCAAACGTGAGAATTACAGATGGGCGCCCACCGCCTCGAGCGGCCTTGCAACCGTACGCGGAGACGCCGCCAAACTGCCCGAAGACTACGATCCCTTCGTGGGACCGGATCCGGACCACCCGGAGCAACAACCGCCCAAAGTCTTGTACGACAAGATGCGGTTCAATGCCGACGACCGCGTTCATTTCGCCGTGACCCGGCGACCGTCTCCGGCGCGCTGTTATTTTTGCCACACCAATCGCGAGGTGGGTCCCGGCGCCCCGCGCGACTGGGCCGTGGACCCGGATGTGCACTTGGCGTCCGGCCTTACCTGCACCGACTGCCACCGGAACGGGTTGGATCACATGATGGTTCGCGGTTTCGTGGGGGAACCTCTGGCGAAAGAGCACCCGGAGATCGAGAGCCTTTCATGTCGGGGCTGCCATCTCGGAGGTGCGCCTCGGCCCCTCCCGTTGCGCGGGCGCAATGGGGCCCCGTACCCGCAGCACGCGGGCTTGCCGGCGTTTCATCTCGACAAACTCAGTTGCACGGCGTGTCATTCCGGGCTGAGGCCCACGGTTGCCACCCGGCGCATCCAGACGTCCCGCGCTCATGGCTTGGGCTTGGCGCGCAAAGGGCGCCGGGACGATGCACTGCCTTGGATTACGGAACCCGTCTTCATGGTGGACACCGACGGCCGGATCCGTCCGTATCGCGCCTTCTGGCCTGCATGGTGGGGACGAATGGTCGACGGACGCGCCATTCCCCTTGCCCCGCAAATCGTGCGGAACAGCGTGCCGGAGCGTTCCAGGCGCAAGCCCCGGCACGACGCCGTTTGGACCCCGTTCAGTCGCGGGAAAATCGCAACCGTGCTGCAGGCACTGGCCGCAAGGGACGACGTCACAGGCGAGCCGGTGTACGTCTGCGCCGGCAAGCTGTATCGGCTCGCGAGCGGTCAGCTTCGAGAAACGCCTTACCCGGAGGCCGGGATGTTTTCGTGGCCGATTGCGCACGACGTGCGTCCGGCAGGCCAGGCCCTCGGGGCCGAGGGTTGCGCCGACTGCCATGCTTCCGGCGCGCCGTTCTTCTTCGGTGAGATCGAGGTCCGCCCCTCGGTGGACGGCGCGCCGTTCAAGGTCGGACGACTCGACCTCATGGGCGGGGATCGGCGACTGATGCGCGCCTGGTCGCGGGTCCTGGCGTTTCGCGGCCCCGCCATTGCGGTGAGTGCGGTCTCCGCATTCATCGTTTTGGGCACGCTGATCCACTATGCCTTCCTCGGACTTGCCGGTCTGCCCCGGAAACCGCGATGACAAGCCGGCCGGCGCCCCCCCTCATTTCCCCCGGTGGTCCTCCACACGCGAGCCCGGCCGGTTTCAGCGCCGACGGTCCCGAATTGTAAACCGAGCGGTTGAATGGTACGGTTCGGGTGTGTTTCGCCGAGGAATCCGGCAGCTTCGGGCCAGTGCGGGCGTTCCGGGGAAGCCGACTCGGCTTGTCCTGCGGATGTCCAAGGCCCTGGGTCACCCGATATCGAGGAGCCACGACCGACGTGTCGACCACAAACCCCAATGCCGATTTCGAGGTAGTCCGCCGCGCAATGGACGACGGGCGCTGGGAGGACGTGAAGCGGCGCCTGCGGAAACTCGATCCGGCCGATGTAGCGGATTTCCTTGAAGAACTCGATCCCGACACTCGTGATGAGGTGTTCGACAATCTGGATCTCGAGACCGCTTCCGATGTGTTGAGCGAGTTGGAACCGCCGTTCGTGGACGAAGTGGTCGAGGACATGTCGTCGGACGAACTGGCGGACTTGGCCGAGAAAATGCCTCCGGACGAGGCGGCCGAACTTCTCGGGGACTTGGACGAGGATCACAGCGCCCGGGTCCTGGCCGCCATGGAGCCCGAGGAACGCCGCGAAGTCAGCGAGTTGCTGCGTTACCCCGAGAACTCCGCCGGACGGATCATGACGCCCGAGATCTGCGCCGTGTCTCCGGGCAGCCGGGTCCGGGATGTCCTCGAACTCTTGGGCGAAGCCGAACTGTCCGATCCTGTATTCAATGTCTACGTTGTGGACCCGACGGACCGCAAGCTCCTCGGCGTGGCGGCCCTGGCCGACCTGATGAGGGCCGAACCCGACGCCGACGTGCGGGACGTGGCCGATTCCGAGTATCAATATGCCACGGTGGACGAAGACCAGGAAGAGGTGGCCCGACGGTTCAGCAAGTATCACCTCTATGCCATGCCGGTCGTGGACGACAAGCATCGCCTCCTCGGCCGGATCACGGCCGACGATGCGATGGATGTGGTCCGCGAGGAGGCGGACGAGGACCTGGCCCGCCTGGTGGGCGCCCCCGACATCGAGGAAGAAGAAGATTCGCCTTTGCGGATTGCCCGCCTTCGCCTGCCGTGGCTCCTGATTACCATGTGCACGGAGCTGGTCATCGGGATCATCATCAAGACCATGCTCAATGTGACCGATTTGGTGGCCATTGCGATTTTTGTCCCCGCCATTCTGGCGATGGGTGGCAACACCGGCCAACAGTCGTCGACCATCACGGTCCGCGGTATTGCCCTGGGCGGACGCGCGTACCGCAAACTCCAGCGGATCGTCTGGCGGGAGATTCGGGTCGGCCTGTCCTTGGGCTTGACGTGCGGTTTGAGCAGCGGCCTGTTGGTCTGGTCCGCACTGAGCCTGACCGGGACCGACACCGGAAGCTACTCCGCCATGCGTCTCGGCTTGGTTGTGGGCGTCGCCATGTGCAGCGCCATGGTCTTCGGCAGTGCTTATGGTTCCCTGGTGCCGGTCATCGTGCATCGGATGGGGGTGGATCCGGCCCTCGCCTCGGGGCCGTTTGTCTCGACCACCAACGACCTTTCCGCGGTGCTGATTTATTTCGCCACGTGCGCAGTGCTCCTGGGGTTGGGGAGTGGATGAGTCCCATCCGGGCCCGGTGTTTTTTTCTCGACTGTGCCCGGCATCGGAACACACGCGGTATGTATATCGAGCAATCCCCAAAAAAGAACTGGCCCCTGGGAATCCTGCTGGCGTTCGTGCTGCTTTACCTGCCTAATCTGGGGGTCCGCGAGTTCCGCACCGGGGAAGCCGTGGCCGCCACCGTGGCTTGGGAGATGTGTCGAAACGGCGATTTCCTGTCGACCACGGTGTATGGTCGGCACGTGGACGCCTTTCCCCTGGCCTCCTGGCTGATCAGTGCGACTTCCCTCTTCGAGAGACCCAACGAATGGACGGCGCGCCTGCCGTCGGCACTGGCGATCCTCGGGATCGCGGCCATGGCGGGCTTTGTCGCGGCCCGGGCCAACGGACACTTGGCGGGCGCCGTGGCCGCCGGGATGGTCCTGACCGCTCCCGTGTGCCTGTCCGCCGGCGTACAGGCAGGCAGCGATGCCGTGTTCGCCTTCATTATCGTGGCGGCCTGGTTCTCATGGTACCGGCTCGGTCGCATCGAAAAACGCTGGAGTCTGGCCTGGACCGCCTCTCTTCTCCTGGTGGCCGTTGCCGCGTTCGGCTGGGGCGCCCGGGCATTTCTGTACTTCTATTTTCCCCTGTTTTTCCTGCGCCGCCCCCTCCGCTTCTCCGTCCGTTCCCGGACGTGGGGGCATTTTGTCGGCTTGGCCGTCGCCGCGATCGTCATCGGGAGTTGGCTGTTTAAGGCGCCGCATCAGGTCTTTTTTCCATGGGAAGTCTTGGTTTTCGAAAGGCTGCCGCGGAGCACCACGGGGTACTTCACGCACCTGCTCGGTTTTCCCATCGAGTGCGCGCTTTTTCTTTTCCCCTGGCCGCTGCTGGCCTGGCCCGGCTTCTGTGCCGCTTTCCGCCCGCTCGAGCGTACGCCTGTGCTCTGCCGTTACCTGCGGGTGTTGAGCATTCCGCTTTTTCTTTTGGTCTGGCTCCTGCCCGACCTTTCGCCCAAAGCCCTGTTGCCCCTGATCGGGCCGCTTGCGGTACTTACCGGGGTGCATTACCCCATTCTCGTGCGCCGGTACCACCGCAAGCTCGAACGCCTCCATCATTACCTGGCCGTCTCGGCGCTCTACGCCGGAGGCGTCGGGCTGACTTTCGCCGTGTTCCACGCGACGGGTCTGCTCGTCATCGATGGTCTTCAGTGGCGCACTTGGTCTTCAAGTGTGCTGCTGGTAGCCGTGGCAACCGGCACGGCCCTGTACCAGACACGACATTTGGATGCCGCGCGGCCGTTCTGGGTGCGCCTGTTGGTCAGCATAACGGCTTTGAGGCTGATTTTTCTGGCGGTCTATCCGCCCGTGCATTCAGTCCTCCATGGGCGGCGACGGACGATCGGCACAGAACTCGCCGCCGCCGTCCCGGCCGGGGCCACCGTGTACAAGCACGTGGCCCGCCGCCTGGTCTCGGAATGTTTCTACATGGACCGCCCTGTCCGCGAGGTCCGGGGCATACAAGACATTCCGGCGTCGGAGCGGCAGACGGCTGTCCTGTTCGTTCTCGATGGGGCGCGTTATCCGATTCTGGACTTGAACAACCGAAACTGGCGTCCATGCAGTGCGGCCGTCGACCTGCGCACGCGCGCTGCCGTCCGGCTCTCTTCCACTCCGCCCGGCAAGAGAGGTCTTTTCCACGTCACGAAGGCGTTTCGGACCCCAAGCACGGCGGACGACGCCGCGGTGGTGCGGATGTACAGGGGCGAACTGCGGCCGCCGGATGAACGACTCCCTGCGGCCCCGCCGCCGCCGGACGCCGTCGCGCCGGGACCCTAACCCGAATAAGGCATGAGTCATCTGCTGCGATGAGGTATTTCACACATCGTCAGAACATTGCTCCAGCGCAATCGATCGAGGCGGTGTTTCAACACAGCTGTGCCCGATGATCGACGCAACAATCTGAATCCGTGTGAGATCCGCCCTCTCGCTACGAAGTCCATCAATTGATCAGACTGAGGAATGTTTTCCGCAAAATGACCGGCCCCCGCCCTTCCCCACCGCACGTCCGCCTGCGCGGAGTCGAACTCATTCGCGACGGCGTCTCCATACTCTGTGGAATCGATTGGGACGTCGCTCCGGGCGAACACTGGGCGATCCTGGGGCCGAACGGTTCCGGCAAGACGACTCTGATGCGGATCGTGGCGGGCTGGCTCTTTCCCAGCCGCGGGCAGGTCGAGGTATTGGGCGGGCGCTTCGGGCGGTGCGCCATGATTCGGGTCCGGCAACAGGTCGGCTGGGTATCGAGTGCACTCGAGGGCATGCTTCGTCCCCGACTCCAGGCGCTCGGGGTCGTGCTCAGCGGGAGACGGGCTGCGCTGGGAATCGTCGAAGAACCGACTGCAGCGGAGTTGAAAGCGGCCCTGCGACAACTCGATGCCCTGGGGTGCGGCGGGTTGGCGCAACGCCCGTTCTGCCTCCTGTCCCAAGGCGAACAAATGCGCGTCATGATCGCCAGGGCCCTGCTCGGTCGTCCCCGGCTTCTGGTATTGGACGAACCGTGCGCCGGTCTCGACCCGCCCGCCCGTGAGGTGCTCCTGGCCCATCTGAACCGGCTCACCGCCTCACCGGCCGCCCCGACCCTGCTCTACGTGACCCACCACCTTGAAGAAATCGTGCCGGCCATCGGTCGGGTTCTGATCCTGCGCGGGGGACGCGTCGTGGCGGCCGGCGACAAGGCCGCCGTTCTCAGGGACGAAGTCCTGGCGGCCGCGTTCGACTGTCCGGTCCGGGTCCGCAGGCATGACAGTCGCTATCAGGCCGTTTTCTCGCCGGATACGGCGCCGCGGCCAGAAGAGGAATAGAATTCCGCACCGCCGTCGGTTCGGAGCTTCATTCGTCCGCTTCCGGTACGGCGGACCGACTGGAGGCGGACAAATCCGGGATGGGACGGGCGTCTCTTTCCAATCGGGTGTTCCGAGGGTAGATTACCGACTGCCGGACCGACCTTCGGACAGCGCGCGGCGTCGATGCACGTCGACGCCGTCCGCCCAGTTCTTGCGACCGGCGTTCCCTGGCGGACCGCCGTTCAAACCGAGGATTCCCGCGTAATGACGGCCAAAGAACTTCGCCGTGCCTACATCGATTTTTTCAAGGCGCATGGCCACGCAGAAATCAAGAGTGCTCCGCTTGTGCCCGAAAACGATCCCACGGTGCTTTTCACCACCGCCGGGATGCATCCCCTCGTACCTTTTCTGCTCGGGGAGAAGCACCCCGCAGGAACGCGCCTGGTCGACTGCCAAAAATGCGTCCGGACCGGCGACATCGACGAAGTGGGAGACACGGTCCACCTCACCTTTTTCGAAATGCTCGGCAATTGGTCGCTCGGAGACTATTTCAAGGAAGAAGCCATTGCCATGAGCTTCGAGTTTCTCACCCGGGGGCTGGGGATTCCCGTGGGGCGGCTCTGGATCACCTGCTTCGCCGGCGATGCGGACGCTCCCCGGGACGAAGAGGCGTCCGAGGCGTGGCGCAGACAGGGCATTCCGGTCGACCGGATCGTTTTTCTCGGCAAGGAACACAACTGGTGGGGGCCGGCGGGGGAAACGGGTCCCTGCGGCCCGGACACCGAAATGTACATCGAGCTGGATCAGCCGGATTGCGGTCCGGATTGCGGCCTGACCTGCGGCTGCGGCAAGTACGTGGAAATCTGGAACGATGTGTTCATGCAGTACAACCGGACCGCCGACGGGCGTTTCGAGCCCCTGGCCCAGAGGAACGTGGATACCGGGATGGGGGTCGAGCGCGTCGCCGCCATTCTCCAGGGGCGGAAGAGCTGCTATGAAACCGAGCTGTTTGCCGGACTGCTGGCGCGCCTGGCCGCGTTGAGCGGCGTCGACCAGCCGGGGGCAACGCGGAGCGGCAGGATCGTGGTCGAACATCTCCGGGCTTCCACATTCATGATTGCCGACGGCGTGCTCCCGGACAACGTGGACCGGGGCTATGTCCTGCGGCGCCTGATCCGACGCGCCATCCGGGAAGCCCGCCGGATGGAGGTATCCGATGAGTTCACCGCCTCATTGGCTGCCGTGGTCGTCGACGAGTACGGAGATGTCTATCCCGAACTCGAACAGCATCGGGCCGTCATCCTTGAAGCGCTCACCACCGAAGAGCGACAATTCGCCGCCACACTCGAGCGGGGCACACGTGAATTCAACAAACTGATTGATTCCTTTCCCGATCACGTCCGAGACAAGGTCATTAGTGGTCGAAAAGCGTTTTACCTTTACGAAACCTTCGGGTTTCCGCTCGAACTCACGACCGAAATGGCAGCCGAACGCGGCTTCAAGGTGGACGAGGACGGCTTCCGCAACGCCTTCCGGAAACATCAGGAACTGTCACGGGCCGGTGCGGCCCGCAAGTTCAAAGGCGGCCTCGCCGACCATACCGACCGGACCGCCGCACTTCACACAGCCACCCACCTGCTCCACGCGGCCCTGCGCCGAGTCTTGGGCCGGCACGTTCAGCAAGCCGGCTCGAACATTACCGCCGAGCGACTCCGCTTCGATTTCACACATCCGGAAAAACTGAGCCGGGAAGAAATCGCCCGGGTCGAGGCTATTGTAAACGAGGCCATCGGCCGTAACCTGCCCATCGAGTGCGTGGAAGTCCCTTTGGATAAGGCCAAAGAAATGGGGGCTGTCGGCCTCTTCGAAGGACGTTACGGCAACATGGTGAAAGTGTATCGCATGGGAGACGTCAGTATGGAAATCTGCGGCGGCCCCCATGCGGCGCGGACCGGAGGGCTCGGCCGGTTCAGGATCGTCAAAGAACAGAGTTCGAGTCGCGGGGTGCGACGGATCAAGGCCGTCCTCGAATGAGGGGCGGGGAGAAGACATTGCGGCGCCTCCCGCGCCGTGCCGGAGCAGACATGAACCATGGCTGAGGCGAAACTTCTGGCGGCGCGCACGGATGATCAGGCTGTGATTCGGATCCAGGGCCGGGCCACGTTCAAGGTCGCCCAGCCCTTGCGGGACTACGGCATGAAGGTCCTCGACTGCGGTATCCGCCGACTCGTCCTCGACCTGGCCGAATGCGAGGCCATGGACAGCACATTCATGGGCGTCATCGCCATGATCGGCCTCGCAGCCCGGAAGCGCGTGCAGGTCGTCGTCGCCAATGCGGGAGAACACAACCGTAAGCTGTTGGATGGGATCGGGGTCTCGAAACTCGTCGCGTTTGCCCGGCAATCTACGGCGGACGCCCGAAGCGTGTCGCTCGAAGCCGTCCCGTCCGAGACATCGGAAAAAGGGATTTCCGGAGAGACGCTCCTTGAAGCCCATGAAGTCCTGATGGACCTCGACGAAACAAACATTCCCAAGTTCCGGGACGTGGTCGAGTTGCTCCGCCGGGAAATGGAACAGAACGAAACAGGAGACTCCAGGTCATGAGAGAACCTTCCCGCCTGCTTGCCATGCTCGCCCTGGCCGCTTGCACGCTTTCCGGGACCGGGGCCCGGGCCCAGCGCATCGGTTATGTGGACATGGACAAGCTGTTCCAGGGGTATTACAAAACGCTTACCTCGGACAGCGCCTTCCAGAAGCAAAAGCAACTTTATCGCCAACACGCCAAAGACCTCGTGGCCGAAATCGAGGCCATCAGGCAGCAGCGCGACCAGCTTCAGGAGGATTCGCTCAATATCGCCCTGAGCGACGCCGCCAGGAACGAGAAACGCCAGGCTGCCGCCGAAAAAGACGCCATCTACCAGGAAAAGAAAAAGGAACTCAAGGCCTTTGTTCAGGACAAAGACAAAGAGCTGGGAAAGAAATTCCTCAAACTTCGCGCCGATATTGTCAAAGAACTCACCGAGTACATCAAAGGCTATGCGAAAGAACAGAAGTACGACTTGATCCTGGACACCTCCGGCCTGAGCAAGAACTTCATACCCGTCATCATCTACTACCCGACGGACCAAGATCTTACCGAGACGCTTCTGACCCGATTGAACCGGGGACATGAAGACGAAGTGGCCAAGGCCAAAGAAGGGAAAAAGAAAACGGGTGACACCGCCGCTCCGCTCAGTCCCGGGGGATGACCGCCCCAAAAACGCCTGCGGCAGGGGCGAGCTTCCGGTCGACGAACCGGTCCTCGAACGCGGGAGCGCCTCTGCGACCTTCTTCCGAGAAACTTCGGAGACATCGGAGACATTCGAATCTTGAAAACCCTCACGGCTGGACAGATCGCGGAACTGACCGGCGGTCGCCTGGTCGGCCCTGCCGACTTGACCGTTTCCGGCGTGGGCGCGCTGAGCGAAGCCGGGCCGGATCAGGTATCGTTCCTGGGCAATCCCCGTTACCGTCGGCAGGTGCTGCCGTCTGCGGCAGGTGTCGTCCTCGTTCCCGAGGACTTCGATCAATCTCCGCCCCCGGCTCGGGCCTGGGTGGTGTGCGCCGATCCGTCGGCCGCCTTCTCCCGTGTGGTTGCGGAATTCGCCCCCCCCCGGTACGTTTTCCGCCTGGAATCCATCCCGCCGCAGTGATCGCTGAGGGCGTGCGGGTACCCGAAAGCGCCCATATCGGACCGAATGCCGTTCTCGCCCCAGGTGCACAGGTGGGCGAGCGCACCGTGATCGGCGCCGGGGTCTATGTCGGGCATGAAGCACGCGTCGGTGCGGACTGCCTGATTCATCCCAACGTGACCATTCGAGAACGCTGCCGCATCGGCGACCGGGTGATCATCCATTCCGGGACCGTAGTCGGTTCCGACGGCTTCGGCTACATCAGCGGTCCCGAGGGCCACCGCAAGATCCCGCAGGTCGGGAACGTGCAGATCGACGACGATGTGGAAATCGGCGCTTGCGTCGCCATTGACCGTGCCCGGTTCGGCGCCACGTGGATCAAGCGCGGGACCAAAGTCGACAATCTGGTGCAGATCGCGCACAACGTGGTTATCGGAGAGGGTTGCCTGATCGTCGCCCAGGTCGGCATCGCCGGCAGTACCCGGCTCGGTCGCGGCGTGGTCCTCGCGGGGCAGGTGGGCGTCGCCGGCCACATCGAACTCCACGATGGGGTGATCGTCATGGCCCAATCCGGTGTGGGCAAGGATGTTCCGCCGGGCACCGTCATGTTCGGATCGCCCGCTGTCGAGCGGAAGCAGTTTATTCGAGACCGGGCCGCCGTTCGCAGCGTGACCAAGCTGAAACAGACTGTGGCGCGCCTGCAGCAACGACTCGACGAAATCGAAACACGGTGCAGGAACGAGGGATGAACGCCCGGCGGTGCGGCAGCGGCGGAGGCCCCACGCGTGCGGCGCAAACTTTCGGAAAAAGCGACGGATTTCGTCCTGCCCCGGGTTTGCCCGGTGTGCCTGGCGGAATTGTCGCCGGTCAGGCGCCGGCCGTGCCCGGCGTGTGTGGAGCTGCTGCGCGAGCTGCCGCTCCCGCGCTGCTCCGGCTGCGGCGGCGCCGCGGACGGGGTACTCGAGTTCTGCAGTGAATGCCTTCGCCTGGGACCGCGACCGTGGGTCCTGGCCGTATCGGTCTATCCGTTTCGCGGGGCGGCCCGGGATCTGGTGCACCGGTTCAAGTACAACGGACACACGGCGCTGGCGCCGTTCCTCGGCGAGCGACTTGCGCAGAATTGGCTCCGGCACGCAAACCTTTTGCCGGATTTGGTGACGCCTGTGCCGCTGCACTGGACCCGGCTCTGGCGTCGCGGCTTCAACCAAGCGGAATTGCTGGCCGAGGAAGCGGCCCGAATTCTTGGGTTGCCTGCGCGGACCGTCCTCGAGCGAGGCCGGCGTACTTCGCAACAGGCACTCTTGGACTCCTCCACACGCCGGAAAAACCTGACCGGGGCCATTGCGGTCTCGGCGCACGCAGATGTCCGCGACCGAACCGTGCTGGTAGTGGATGATGTATTGACCACGGGCGCCACCCTCGGCGCTGCCGCAGGCGCGCTCCTCGAGGCGGGCGCGGCGCGTGTGGCCGTGTTGACACTCGCAAAGGGGTAGAAGAAATGCCGCTTTTCAAAAAAAACCGATACTCGACCCTCCGCGGCGCGGCACGGCGCGGCATTCCGGCGGGACTCTGGCTCAAATGCAAGGGATGCGACGGGGTCATTTATCGCTCGAGACTCGAAGAGAACCTCCAGCTCTGTCCCGAGTGCGGCTACCACTATCCCCTGACGGCGCAGCAGCGAATCGAACTGCTCACCGACAAGGGGTCCTTCACTGAAATGGATGGCGACTTGGATTCGGTGGACGTCCTCGATTTTGCCGGGACCGGCATCTACAGCGAGAAACTGAAAGCGTCGAAGAAAAAAACCGGGATGACCGAAGCCGTCATCTGCGGTACGGCTGTCTTGGACGAACAACGCTTGGCCCTGGGTGTCATGGACTTTCGCTTCCTCGGGGCCAGCATGGGGTCGGTGGTGGGGGAGAAAATCACCCGTCTCACCGAGTTCGCCTCCGAAAACCGACTGCCGCTCGTCATCGTCACCGCCAGCGGCGGCGCACGCATGTACGAAGGCATGCTCAGCCTCATGCAGATGGCCAAAACGTCTGGTGCTCTGGCGGTCCACGCCGAACTCGGCCTGCCGTACATCGTGGTCATGACCCATCCGACCACCGCCGGCGTCACCGCAAGTTTCGCCTCGCTCGGCGACGTCATTGTGGCCGAGCCGGGCGCCCTGATCGGCTTTGCCGGACCGCGGGTAATCAAGCAGACCACGCAGTCCGAGCTGCCGCCCGGCTTCCAAACCGCCGAATTTCTGATGGAGCACGGCTTCATCGACCGTGTGGTTCCCCGCCCCGAGCTGCGTCGGGAACTCTCGCTGCTCCTCGCCTATTTTTCCGGCGCTCTCCATTGCGAGAATGCGGCCGCAGCGGTATAGTCCGTGTGCCGTTGTCTCCTGTCTCGGGACCTCTGCGACGGGCTATTGTGAACCGAGTCAGATGGGGAACCAAGCAGCTCTAAGCAAGACGCCCGGGTGCGGCAGGACAACCCGGGACGGAGACGACGGCTCTACCGCTCTTGCGCTCTTCCGGCGGGTATTCGAGCCTTGGCCGAATTCATGCCTCCCTCATGCCCGAGCACAGTGACCTGCCGGCGACCGCTCAACTTCGGGGGACTCTCCGCTTGGCTGACAGACCACCAACTTACCAGGTGCTGGCCCGGAAATGGCGCCCGCAGAAGTTCGCCGAAGTCGTGGGTCAGGAACACGTCAAGCGCGCCCTGCAGAACGCCCTCCTCCACGGACGCGTCGGGCACGCCTACCTGTTCGTCGGCCCCCGGGGCATCGGCAAAACCACGATCGCGCGCATCTTCGCCAAGGCCCTCAATTGCGAGGCGGGCGAGGTCGCCGAGCCCTGCTGCCGGTGCACCTCCTGCCGAGAGATCGCTGCGGGAAACTGCCTCGACCTGATCGAAATCGATGCCGCATCCAATCGCGGCGTGGACTCCATCCGGAACCTGCGCGAAACCGTGCTCTATACCCCCAGCCGCAATCGGTACAAGGTCTACATCATTGACGAAGTTCACATGCTGACCAAGGAGGCATGGAACGCCCTGCTCAAGACCCTTGAGGAACCGCCGGCGCATGTCAAATTTCTGTTCGCCACCACCGAACCCCACAAAGTCCTGGCCACTATCCTGTCCCGGTGCCAGCGGTTCGATCTGCGCCGTCTCCCCGTCAACCTGATCGTCGATCATCTCCGCAAGATCGCCGAGACCGAAAAAGTGTTCGTGGACCCGGCCGCCCTGACCGCCATCGCCCGTGCCGCCGACGGCGGGATGCGCGATGCCCAATCCATCTTCGACCAAATGATTTCATTCTGCGGCGGCGCCGACGCGGATGAAACCATCACGGAACAGGACGTGATCGACGTGTTCGGCCTGGCGTCCGGCACAGAATTGCAGGGGCTCGTCGCGGCGATGGTCCGGAACGATCCGGGCGGCGCCCTCCGCGTGCTGCAGGGATTGGCGGACCGTGGGCGCGACCTCGAACGCGTGTTGGTCGACGCCGTGCATTTCGTCCGGGATCTGGCGGTCCGTCAGGTCTGTCCCGACGAACCCGCCCTGGTCGACGCCGCGGGCCCGGAATTGGAATCCCTGGACCGGCTCGCGCAGAGTGTCCGGCCCGACGTGGTGCAGCGAATGTTGGAGGGGCTGCTCGCCACTGAGGCGCCGCTCCGTGCCGCGTTGAACAAGCGTGTGTCGCTCGAGGCCGCGGTCGTCCGGATCATCCGGGACGCTCACGGTTCGCGTCTCGAGGACGTCATTGCCCGGCTCGCGGCACTCCAGGCCGGCGCGCCGCCTCCGCCGCAGTCCGCCTCCTCGCATCCGCCCGCCGCCGGGACCCCGTCGCCCACGACGCATTCCGCCGACTCCGACCCCGGCGCCG
>JAADHN010000060.1 GCA_013151865.1 Kiritimatiellota bacterium | reverse complement strand
TCCGCGTCCATCGGCGGTTCGGTTCGAACTTCTTGTTCGGTCGCCGCAGCCTCCCGACGCATTCCCGGAAAACGGCGAGACGCCGTTTCTACTTTCTTATCCCAGGGCTCCATCCGCGTCTATCCGCGTCCATCGGCGGTTCGGTTCGAACTTCTTGTTCGGTCGCCGCAGCCTCCCGACGCATTCCCGGAAAACGGCGAGACGCCGTTTCCACTTTCTTGTCCCAGGGCTCCATCCGCGTCTATCCGCGTCCATCGGCGGTTCGGTCCGGGCTTTTTGTTCGGTCGGCGCAGCCTCTCGACGCATTCCCGGAAAACGGCGAGACGCCGTTTCCACTTTCTTATCCCAGGGTTCCATCCGCTCTATCCGCGTCCATCGGCGGTTCTTGTCGGATTACTCATACACGGTTGAAACCGCCTGGGGCCGCGCCCACGACTTGATTTCGTGCGGCAAAAGCTCATAGTGGCGGGCGTTCGACCCTCAAGGCCGAGGGGTCGATCAGGTTCGCATGTTGCTGCGATCCGACAGTGAGCGCGGTCCGAAACGGGGCCGCAGTCAGGAGGGGCGGCGAGACAATGGAATTCGCCAAATACCACGGACTGGGCAACGATTACCTCGTGCTCGATCCCGCCCGGGGCGCCGCCCGACTGACGCCGGACATGGTCCGCCGCATCTGCGACCGGCATTTCGGCGTCGGGGCGGACGGCATTGTTTGGGGGCCTTTCCCGATTGTCCCTGTGGGCGCGCCCCTGGCGATTGCGGACCCCGCAACCACGGCGGGGCCCGCCGTGCGCATCTGGAACCCGGACGGCAGCGAGGCGGAGAAGAGCGGAAACGGCCTCCGCATCTTCGCCCGATACCTCCGAGACACGGGCCGCGTCGGAGAAACGCCATTCCGGGTCCTCACGGTCGGGGGACCGGTCGAATGCGTAGTCGGCGACCGGGGGCGCACCGTGCGCGTGGATATGGGGCGGGTCCGGTTCGACAGTTCCCGGATCCCGGTTACGGGGCCGCAGCGGGACGTGATCGACGAAGAAATGACCGTTCGGGGCCGCCGTCTCCGGTTTTCCGCGGCTACCGTGGGCAACCCCCATTGCGTCGTACTGGTCGACACGGCCCGTGCGGAGGACGCACGGACCCTTGGTCCGGTGATCGAAACCGACGAACGCTTTCCGCAGCGAACGAACGTTCAGTTTCTCGAGATCGTCGACGACCGCAACCTCCGCATCGAGATCTGGGAACGGGGCGCGGGGTATACGTTGGCCTCGGGCAGCAGTGCGTCCGCCTGCGCGGCCGTGGCGCGCCGACTCGGACAGTGTGGTCCGCAAGTGACCGTTCACATGCCCGGGGGCAGTCTGGACATTCGGATTTCGGACGATTATCGGGTTCGGATGCGCGGACCGGTCACAGCCGTTGCTCGAGGGATTATTGTACCCGAGGCGTTCGAACGCCCCGCAACCGCCGCATCCGATGCGTGACAGGCCCGATCAAAGGCGACACCGGTCCCTGTGGTTCGCTCCAATAAAGGACACTCGTGCCATGCCGCGAACTCCGCAATGCCGATGGAAGGCCGCGCGACCGCCCTTCATCCTGGCGGTCTATTTGCTGTCGGCCGGCCTCCTTCCGCCGGACCCGGCGCGGGCGGGGCCGCCGCCGGCCGACGGACAGGTGAAGACCGCGGCCGGAACGATGGCCCGACTCGTGGACCGCTGGGTCCGGCTTCGGGAAGAACTCAACCGGGCCGAAACGCGTTGGCGAGAACAGAAAGCCGTACTCGCGGACGAGCGGCGGATGCTCGAACGAGAGCAGGGGCGAGCGCAGGCAGCTTGGCGCGAACAGGAAGCCGCCGACCGAGAATTGTCGGCCGAACTGGCTCGGGTTACGGACCGGCGGACCGCCCTCGCGAACGTCCTGAGCCGCCTCGAACAACCCGTGCGACAGGCGGAAGAAGACCTGCGATTGTGGCAGCGGCGTTTGCCCGATTTCCTGGCCGCACGACTGCGTGACCGGTTCAGGGAACTCCCCGGCCCCGGACGACAATTCAAGCCGACCGACCTGAGCAAGCGACTGGAACGGGTGCTCGGCCTTTATGCGGAAATCGAACAACTCGACCAAAGCGTGCACTCGGGGCGGATGATCCTGAAAGGCCCCGACGGACGACAACTCGAAATGCGCGTGCTTTTTCTCGGACTCGGCGCCGGGTTCGCCCTGACGCCGGACGGAAAGGCCGGCGGACGCGGCGTTCCCGGGACGGACGGCTGGCGATGGGAATGGCGACCGCAGTGGGCACAGTCTGTTCGGACGGCCCTCGAGTGCTACGCCAAGGTGCGACCCGCCGAGTTCGTCCCGCTGGCGTTGGAAGTGGCAGGGGGCACGCCATGAGCCGGTCCTTTTCAACGGCATGGTTCGCTGCGGCATTCCGCCCTTGCCGAGCCGCGTTGATCGTTACGCTCGCGGTAGTGGCGGCGCCGACTTCGGTGGCGGCAATCACGGAGCCGGGCACGCCCCCGCCGGACGCGGTCGATGACGCCGTGGCAACGGTCCGGAAGGACATCGCGGCGGCGACCCGGGAACTTGCCGAATTCAACCGGCGAACCGCCGACGAACGCCTGCCACTGGTTCGCGGCAACCGCCGACTCCAGCATGAGAACTCCCAGCTTCGCGACAAACTAAGCCGGGCGCGTCGTGCGGCCGAAAGTACGCGAACGGCCGTTGCCGAGGCTCGGAAGGAGATCGCAATGTTCGAGGAGAACGTGCGTTTCATCGACAACCTCACGGCGGAATACCGGCGTGCCTTCGAGACGCGCATCAGCCCGGGTGCAGCTCTGCTCTATGGGCCCGATCTCAAGAAACTGGATGA
This sequence comes from Kiritimatiellota bacterium, assembly GCA_013151865.1. Lineage (GTDB taxonomy): Bacteria > Verrucomicrobiota > Lentisphaeria > Oligosphaerales > JAADHN01 > JAADHN01. The sequence goes on along the minus strand of JAADHN010000060.1, from coordinate 2,017 downwards.
CATTCTGCGCCAAGGCGCCCCGTCCGACCGGGTGCAGGCCCTGCCGCCCCTGCTGGAACTCATAAAGAAACATGCCGACGCCCGGCTCGGGGGCGTCCGTTTTCCCGGTCGTGCCCTCACCACCGTGGGCGAAGCGGTCACAGGCAAGTTCGTCGAGGTAGGCCCGCTCTCTTTTTTTGCGGAGACCGCGGACCCGGGGGAAGCGGGTGTGGCCCTGTCGCGGCCCGGCAGCAGCCTGCCCACGATATTCGCCTCGTTCCCACCGGACCAGGCGACAGGCATCCGCGAGCTGGCACGGACCGGGAAAGGAACGGTGCCGGTGGATGTGACGGCCGGGGCCGCCCTGAAACTCCAGGAAGCCAGGGAAAGCTGGTGGCAACACGTCAAGAAAGGCGGCGTGATCATGGTCCCCATCCTCGGTTTGGCCGTGGTCTGCGCCGTGCTGGCCATCGTCAAGTTGATTTCTCTCCACTTCCTGGCCGTGGGACGGGCGGACAATCGTATCCAGGCCATCGTCGAGGCGCTCGAACGAGGCGACCCAACCCGTGCCATGGACTTGGCCCAGGCCCTGCACAAACCGCTGGGACCGGTCATTTGCGAGGGGATCGAACACCGGGACGCCCCGAAAGAGCAGATGGAAGAGATGATGTACGAACGTCTGCTGGCACAAGTCCCCGCTCTCGAACGATTCCTGTCGCCCCTCGCTGTCGGGGCAAGTACGGCGCCGCTGCTCGGCCTGCTCGGGACCGTGACGGGGATGATTCATACCTTTCGACTCATTACCGTGTTCGGCACCGGCGACGCCCGAGTCCTCTCCGCAGGCATTTCGGAAGCGCTGATTACCACGGAATACGGCCTGATGATCGCCGTGCCCGCCCTGTTGGTGCACGCATATCTCTCCAGGCGCGTGCGCCGTGCCGTCGCACTGACGCAGCAGGCGGCCACAATGTTCGTCAACAGTCTCAAGTTCCCCTGATGCAATAGTGGTGAAACCGACATGAATTGGGCGGCCATCCAGGGCATGTTCGAGGTCGGCGCCGCGGGACGACTGCTGGCGGCCGCCCGGGATTACTGGAATTCCGGCGGCCCATTGATGCCGGCGCTCGCAGTGGTCGCTTTCCTGATCTGGCAGCGTTACCTCGTGCTCTCGTGGCGCTTGCGCCAGGCAGTGCGCAATCCCGACGCGTGCGTTCTGGAACTCGACCGCGAACTGCGACGTCCGGCGAACGCCTCGGGGTCGACCGCCCTCGAGGGACTGCCGGGGGCCGTTCCCCGGGTGGCGCTCCGGGTGGTGCGGCAGGTCGCCCGCGGATTGTCGTTCCGGGAGGCCTTTTCCCAATGCCGACAAGCGGAATTGAGCCCGTTCGCGCACGCATTCTACCTCCTCGGGGCGCTGGTGGCGGCGGCCCCCCTTCTCGGCTTGCTCGGGACCGTGCTTGGCATGATTCAAACCTTCGACGCCGTCGGCGCACGCTCTGCCGACACGACGGACATGGTGGCGCGCGGCATCAGCCAGGCCCTGATCACCACGCAGGTCGGTCTGCTGGCGGCGCTGCCGGGCACATTCGGCCTCGCCCATGTGCACCGCTTGTACAAGAGTCTGGCCAACAGCCTGGACCGATGCGAGAGCCATCTGGCCCTGGTCCTGGAGCACGGCCGGGAGAGCAGGCGGCCCGGACAACTCCGGAGCCTTGAAGCCGCCCCACCCAAAGACCGGCCCCCGGGCAAGCCGCAGGACCAGTGAAGGGAACGCGCTCATGAACGACCGTCTGACGGACGCTGTCGCCATCGTAACCGGCGGTTCAAAGGGCTATGGGGCCGGTATCGCCGAGGCCCTGCGCAGTGCCGGCGCCGAGGTGTGGATCACGGCCCGAAATGAAACGCCCCTGATCGACACCGCCCGGCGCATCGGCGCACACCCATTTTGCGCCGACGTCACCTGCCCGGACCACTGGGACCGCCTTTTCGAAGCAGTGCTGGCCAGGACAGACCGACTCGACATTCTGGTCAATAACGC
>JAADHN010000031.1 GCA_013151865.1 Kiritimatiellota bacterium | reverse complement strand
CCGAAGCCCTTCCGTAGGGCAGAGCCCCGCCCAGCGCTGGCTGTGGAGAGAAATCGAGTTTCCGATTCCGGCCTCCTGCCGCAACTGCAACTGCGAAAGAAAAGATCATGACAAGTCTGGGTATGCATCATGTCGCGCTGCTGCCGGCGCTTTTCGTCGGTGTCTCCACCGAATTCACCGCCGGGGCGGCCCCGGCGCCCGAAGACCCTGGACTCGAGTTCCTGGATCCCCGGACCGTCGAGAGTACGTATTTCCTCGATCGACGCATCACGCCGGCGACCAAACACCCGAGCAATCCGATCCTGGAGGATTGCCACTCGGCCGCAACGGTATTGAGAGACCGGGACGGCACGTTCCGCATGTGGTATGTGTCGCGCCGGAAGATCCCGGGCTACAAAGGGGCGGCCCGGGAATACACCCTGCGCTACGCCGTGTCCACTGACGGCGTGGTTTGGACCCTGCCCAATCTCGGCTTGAAGGAATTTGACGGCAATCGCGACAACAACGTGGTTATCAAGCCCAACGACGTCGACGCCACGGGCCGCAAGATCACGGAAAAAGGGGGCCTTGTCTGCGGCAATTTCTGCATTCTCGACCGGGCCGCCGGGCCGGCGCCGCATACGCGCGGCCGCTTCACCGCCCTGTACAACCAAGGCGCCGCGCTCGGCCTGCTCTATTCCGACGACGGCCTGCGCTGGACCGCGTACCCGGAAAACCCGGTTTTCAATCCGGAGGGGTCCGACACCAACAACAATTTCCTGTTCGATCCCCGCATCGGCAAGTATGTCCTTTTTCACCGGCCCCATCCTCGCATCCACGCCGGCCCGCCGAGGGCGAATCGCTTGGTGGCGCGCATCGAGAGTCCGGACCTGGTCCACTGGGACTGGAACAGCGCCCGCTGCGTACTGGACACCGACGGGCGCGACGCTCCCGCCGCAAGCGCCGTACGGGAGGCGCGCGGCAGAGACTTGCAGTTCTACGGAATGCAGGTCGCGCTATACCGGGGGTTCTACCTCGGCATGGCCAATCTTCTCGACGAGACCACGGGCAGCCTGGACGTCCGTCTTCTGTATAGTTTCGACGGCATCGACTGGCGCCGGGAACCTGCCGATGGACCCTTCCTGGCCGCCACTCCCGGCGCCTGGGATTCCGGCATGATCGGCTTTGTCGCGCCGGGCAGCCCGATTCGGGTGGGCGACGACCTTTTCTTCTACTACGGCGGCAGCAACATGACCCACAATTACAAGATCATGAACGACGAGAAGACGCTCAAAATGCGCCTCGGGCTTGCCGTGGTGAAGCGGGGCCGACTGGTCGGCTACCACGCGGGCAAGCAGGAAGGCGAATTGCTCACCCGCCCGTTCCTGCTCGACAAGCCGCGGCTGCTGCTCAACGCCGATGCCCGGAACGGCGAGGTCAGGGCGGCCCTCGTGAACGGCGACGGCAGCCCCATTGCCGGCTATTCGAAGGCGAATTGCGAGCCGATCAGGGCAAACGGGCTGGATCTCCCGTTGCGCTGGGGCGGCAAAGCGGACCTCGAGTATTTGGTCGGCAAGCGGGTTCGCCTCCGCCTTGCGGCGCGACAGGCGGTCCTCTATGCCGTGCGGACCGCCGCCGCGGAATGATCCCTCCTTGCTTCGGTAGCCGATCATCGGTGTCCATCCGTGGTTCTCGCCCGGTTCGGAACGGTTGCGGAGGCTCAGACCATGACAGGGAAAAGAAACCACGAAGGCACACGGATTGAGAAACACATTGGACGACCGCCGGCGGACGCCCCGACGGGGCGAAACACACCAGCCCGAGGCGGCCTCCCGGGGCTAAACGACAACCACAATTCAGCCCTGAAGAGGCGTGACAAAGCCGATCGGTCCGATCCGTCCGATCACATCCCCGCCTGCCCGCAGTGCGGACAACCTGCGTCTCAGCGCCTTGGCGGGAAAGGAGGATTCGGAAAGCCGATGCATATCGTCAATCTCGCATCTCGACGGGTGCTCGTGTCCCTGGCGGCCCTGGCCGTCTGTTGTCCCCTTCCGGCCTCGGCCGCGCGCCGCGGCGACGCCGCGCACAAGACGGGTGTGGTTGGGACAGGCACGCATATCGCAAAGGCCGGTGTTCCCGTCCTTCTTGCGGCGAAGGGAAAAGCCCGGTTCCCGATCATCGTTGCGGAGTCCGCGAGCGAGCGGGTCCGGGCGGCCGCGGCGACCCTGGCCGCATACCTCGGTCGCCTCACCGGTGCGGACTTCCAGGTCGCCCCGGGGGACGGCGCCACGGGGATCGCCCTCGGGTTGCCCCGGGATTTTCCCAAGCTGCGCGTGGCCGATCCATGGACCGAGCCTTCGACCGCAGACCTGGAACATTACATACTCCGGACCCATGCTGCCGGAGTCTACATCCTGGGAGCCTCCGAGCTGGCCGTGGAAAACGCGGTCTGGGACTTCCTGTACCGGCTGGGCCACCGCCAGTATTTCCCCGGGGAAACCTGGGAAATCGTTCCTCGCGCGGAAAAACTGACCGTGGCACTCGATGTCGAGGAAGCCCCGGACTACCTGTCGAGGCGGATCTGGTACGGGTACGGCCTGTGGGACTACAACCGGGAGGCCTATTCGGATTGGTGCCGGAAGAACCGGACCGTGGGCAGCGTCGCGCTCCAGACCGGGCACGCGTACGGCGGCCTTATCCGCGCCTTGCGCACCGAGTTCGAGGCCCACCCCGAGTACTACGCGCTGGTGAACGGAAAGCGGAACATCTCCCCCCAGGCCAAGCTCTGCATCGGCAATCCGGAACTCCGCCGCCTGATCGCGGACTACGCAGTTCGGCAATTCGACCGCAAACCCGAGCGTCAGAGCATTTCCATGGATCCGAGCGACGGCGGGGGCTGGTGCGAATGCCAAGCATGCCGCGCGTTGGGCAGCATCTCCGACCGCGCGTTGTTACTCGCCAACCAGACGGCCCGCGCCGTCAATGCGAAGTATCCGGGACGTTTCGTGGGGATGTATGCCTACAATTTCCACTCGCCGCCGCCGAACATTCGCGCCGCGCCGAACGTGGTGGTCAGCGTGGCCACCGCTTTTCTCAAGGGCGGGCTCACGCTCGACGAAATCATTGAGGGCTGGTCCCGACAGGGCGCCATGCTCGGGATTCGCGAATACTACAGCGTCAACACCTGGGACCGGGACCTGCCCGGCCAAAGCCGCGGCGCCAATCCGGACTACCTGGCGCGGACCATCCCTGCCTTTCACCGGCAGGGGGCACGCTTCCTGTCCGCCGAGTCGGGGGATTGCTGGGGACCGAACGGTCTCGGCCACTACCTGGCCGCCCGGTTTCTCTGGAACGTGGACGAGGCCGGCAAGATCGAAGCCTTGAAAGAGGACTTTTTCCGCCGCGCTTTCGGTGCCGCCGCCACTCCGATGAAGGAGTTCTACGCACAACTCGACGGATCCAAACCGCACTTGGTCTTCCGCGACCAATTGGCCCGTATGTTTCGTGCCCTCGACAACGCTCGATCTCTCGCGAATACCACTCCGGTCCGCAAGCGGCTCGATCATCTCCTCCTGTATACACGCTACGTGGATTTGTACCACCGGTACAGCATCGCAAAAGGCGGGGAACGGCAACTCGCCTTCGAGCGCTTGATCCGCCACGCCTACCGGATGCGCAAGACCATGATGGTCCATACCAAGGCACTCTACCGCGACCTGGTCCGCCGCGACCGAACGGTGCGTATCCCGGATGACGCCGCCTGGCAGGTCCCGGAAGAACGGAACCCGTGGAAGTCGAGCGCACCCTTCGCGCAAGAAGAACTTGCCGTCTTCCTGCGCGAAGGCTTGGAACGCTACCAGCCGACGAACCTGAGCGTCCGACCGGTGACCTACTGCCGCGAACTCGTGCCCGCGACCCCGCTGGCTCCCCCGAAAACCGAGGATGCGGGCGAATTGGGCCCCGGCCGCGGCAAACAGACATTCTACACGCTCGCCGCGACCGCCGGAACCGAGCTTCGGCTGCGAATCACCGGAGGCCTGATCCCCCACTACCGGGACCGGGGAAACGTGCGCGTGGAGCTGTGGAAAATCGGCGGGGCCAGCGACACGGGCGAGCGGGAGACCCTCATCCGGACCGACCGCGGCGTCCCCCCGGACGGCGAGGAACACACAGTCACGCTGACCCTGCCCGAGCCCGGCCTCTACCGGATCGATGTCAGCGACGGCAAGGACCGCACCCGCGTGACCTGGCCCCCGGGCCGTCCAATGGTCGTTCGCTCGACGGTGGACGAACCGATGAACTCACACCATGGGAACTGGATGATGTACTTCTACGTCCCGAAAGGCACTCGGACTCTCGCCTTTCACGGCGGGGAGCATGGAGAAATCCTCGACAGCGCCGGGCGCGTCCTTTTCTGGCTCAACGGGCGGCAGCCGGATTTCTATACCGTGGCCGTGCCCGAAGGCGAGGACGGCGCCTTCTGGCGCGTGCGCTACGGTCGCGGCGCCGTCCGGCTCCTCAATGTGCCGCCGTATTTCGCCCGCCGCCCCGAGGAACTGCTCCTGCCCCCGGAAGTGGTGGAGGCCGACCGCCGGTGAACCGGCCCCGGCATGATCGCGGGACCGCATTCGATCCTGGCGTGACCGTATCCGAAAAGAACAACGACCGCAGAGCACACGAGAGAGCGGCAAGAAGTTGGCGTTTGGCTCGCCATGCTTGGCTGAATTGCTTGCGCTGTCTGTCGATATCCGCGTCCATCCACGTTCATCCGTGATTCCTGCCCCATTCCGGAAACGGGTCCCGGCATGTCGGCGACGCGGGCAAAACAATCTGTCGCGTGACAATGGAACAGGAGGATCGCTATGCGCACCTGGAAAACGTCTTTTTTGGCGGGCCTCGGCTA
>JAADHN010000138.1:48511-148245 GCA_013151865.1 Kiritimatiellota bacterium | reverse complement strand
CCGCGGGGCGGCGGGAAGGCAGGAAGAAGGAAGGCCGCGGGGCGGCAGGAAGAGGAGATTCAGTGCGACCAAACCAAGTCTTGCCGGTGATTGCCACGAACTCGAGAGGGATTGGACCCCGGACCGATCAGGCCGGAAGCTCCGGGATGTCCACCCACCGGCGTTTCTTCCAGGAAGTCATGGCCATTTCCGCCAACTGCACGCCTTTGGCGCCCTCCCGCAGGTCCCACGGGAATGGTTCGTCGAGCACCACGTGTCGCAGGAAGAGTTGCCATTCCGCCTTGAAGGCGTTGTCGTAACCGCCGCGGTCCGGCGCCGGCAGCCAATCCGTGCGGTAATCGTGCGGGTTGTCCACGTCCGGGTTCCAGACAGCCAGAGGTGTGGTGGCCGCAGGTTGCACAAAGCATTTTCGCAGTCCGGCCACCGCCGATCCGGCGGTCCCGTCCACGTGGACGGTCAACAGGTCGTCCCGGCGGACGCGGACGGCCCAGGAAGAATTGAATTGGGCCAGTACGTCGCCGTCGAGGGCGAACGTCGCGTACGCTGCGTCATCGGCCGTACACTTGTAGGGTGCCCCGTTCTCATCCAGGCGTTCATGGATGAGCGTGGCGCCCGTGCAGGAGACGGCGCGGACCGGTCCGAACAGGTTGTCCAGCAGGTAGCGCCAATGGGCGAACATATCGAGTATGATGCCGCCGCCGTCTTCTTTGCGGTAGTTCCAGGACGGTCGTTGCGTGGGCGCGGCGCGGCCGTCGAAGACCCAGTATCCGAACTCGCCGCGGACCGAGAGGACCCGGCCGAAGAATCCCGTGTCGCGGAGTCCCTTGAGTTTGAGGAAACCGGGCAGCCACAACTTGTCCTGGACCACGCCGTGCTTGACCCCGGCGTCCCGGGCCGCACAATACAGACCGTAGGCCTCTGCGGATGTCAAGGCGGTGGGTTTTTCGCAGTACACATGCTTGCCGGCGGCGATGGCCTTTTGCACGGCCCGGGGTCGGCGGCCGGTGGTCTGGGCATCGAAATACACGCCGTATGCGGGGTCGGAGAGCGTCGCGTCCAAGTCCGTAGTCCACTTCTCGATGCCGGAGAGTTTGGCAAGGCGTTCGAGTTTGGCCGGGTTCCGTCCGACCAGCACAGGGTCGGGCAGGATGACTTCGGCGTCGGAAAGTTTGATCCCGCCTGCCTGCATGATGGGAACGATGGACCGCAGCAGGTGTTGGTTGGTTCCCATCCGCCCCGTCACGCCGTTCATGATGATGCCGACACGGTGGACTTGAACGTTTTTCATCGACGCCGATTCTCCTTTCCGTTCGAAGCAAGGGGGGGAGTCCAAGATGAAAACTCGGGTCGAATCACCATAGCCCGGGTAACGAGTGGGTCAATACCTCAAGATTCTCGTGGTCGCAAGGGGCGCGGGGTCAAGGCGGGAAGCGCTTGTGCGGTCAGGCCGGAGGTTGTGTGTCCGGGAGACATCGCAGGCGCCGACAGGCGTGACGGCAGCGACTCGCGGGGCCGGTGCGCCGGGGAACGTCGCCAGCCGGCGCCGTGCACCTCCGAGTCGGTCGCCGACTTTTCAGCCGGTGGCCCGCCGCACCCGCTTGTGCCAGGACGCGACGATCGCACTGGCCACGAAAACAGACGAATACGTACCCACAATCACTCCGGCCAACATGACGAGGGCGAAATCGTTGATTGCACCGCCGCCGAACAGGAAGAGGGTCAACACCACCAGCAGCGTGGTCAGGGAGGTCAGCACGGTCCGGGAGAGGGTCTGGTTGATGCTCATGTTGATGACGGCGGTGTAGCTTCTGTCCTTGAAAAGAACGAGCCCTTCACGGATGCGGTCGAACACGACGATGGTATCGTTCAGGGAGTACCCCATGATGGTAAGCAATGCGGCGAGCACGGGCAGGGACAACTCGCGACCGGCCAGGAGGTAAATACCCGCGGCAATGACGACGTCGTGGAGGAGGGCGATGACGGCGGCGACGGCATAGGCGAATTCGAACCGGAAAGAAATGTAGAGAACGATCCCGATCACGGCCAGGACGCCCGAGTACAGGGCTTTTTTCTGGAATTGTGCGCCGACCAGTCCGCCCACGCTGAAGGTCTGGACCAGTTCGAATGTCACGCCCTTGATCTCTCGGTTCAAGACCTGGGCCAGGGCCTCGGGATCGAACCCGCTCTCCCCGGTGGACTTGCCCCGAAACACGACTTCGAGCATTTTCTCTGCCTGGATGGCCGACGATTTGTACCCGATTTTGCAATCGGTGTACCCCTGTCGGGCCAGGACGGTGCGGAGATCCCGTACCGGCGGCGGCGTGCCGGCGGTGATTTTGAAGGTGACAGCGGTGCCCCCGGCGAAATCGATTCCGAGTGCGTCATGCCCGCGCCAGACCGCGGTACCCACCGCGAGCAGGATGAGCGAGAGCGACAGGCCGTAAGCGATCCTTCTCAAGGCGAGGAAATCCAGTTTCGGCTCTTTGAAGAAGCTGAACATCCGCAGTTTCTTGAGCCAGCCGTTGTAGAGGCAGAGATCGAAAACAACACGGGTCATGAACAATGCGGTGAACATACTGGCGACGATACCGATACTCAGTGTTACTGCGAATCCGCGGACGGGACCGGACCCGAATCGATAAAGGATCAGGGCGGTGAGGAGAGTTGTCAGGTTCGAGTCCAAGATGGTGACGAAGGCGCGACTGTAACCGGCGTTGATTGCGTTCCCCAGGCTCTTACCGTTGCGGATTTCTTCCCGGATCCGCTCAAAGATCAGGACGTTGGCGTCCACGGCCATTCCGATGGTGAGCACGATACCTGCGATCCCGGGCAGGGTGATGGTGGCGCCGGCCAGGGTCAGGGTCCCGAGGACGAGCAGAAGGTTGGCGCACAGGGCGAGCACGGCGACAAGACCGGCAAAAAGATAGTAAGAGACCATGAATACGACGACCAGGACCATACCCCAAATGGCTGCCAGGGCGCCGCTGTGGATCGAATCCCGCCCCAAAGTGGGGTCGGTGCCGAATTCACTGTCGATGTTGATGGATACCGGGAGTCTGCCGCACTGCAGGACCACGGCCAATTGTTTGGCTTCTTGCGGCGTGAAACTGCCGCTGATCTCGGCGCTGCCGCCCGTAATGGCTTCGCGGATGACCGGGGCGCTGTACACCTTGCCGTCCAGCACGATGGCCATGCGTTCGTTGACATGCTCGGAGGTGACCGTGGCAAACGCCGCGGCGCCGCGACCGTTGAATTGCAGGCTCACCGAGTACGTCCCGAATTGGTTGAACATGGGGAAGGCGCGTTCCACATCCGCTCCGTCGACTCGCTCCGGACGTTTCTTGATGATCAGGCCTTCGGTCGTGATCCGCCCGTCGCGTTCGGTCTGCATTTCTTTGTAGACATAGCCCTCCGGGATACGTGTCTTCTTGGGGTCTTGTCGGAGTTTGCGGACGAGTTCGTCGCTTTGTTTGTGGACCATATGGAATTCGAGCTTCGCCGTTTGCTTGATCGTCCGCCGGATGTCTGCTTTTTCGGCCTCGCTCACACTGGGCATCCGCAATGAGATGGAGGTGGGACCGACGGGCTTGATTTCCGGCTCGACCACGCCCATGCTGTCCACGCGGCTGCGGAGGATTTCGATGATTTGGTCCCGAACCTGTTCGGCGGTCTGACCCGCCGGGACTTTGGCCGGGTCGAAGCCGATCACGAATTCGGTCCCCCCCTGGAGATCGAGCCCGAGGTGGAGGCGGCCCGCGGATTTCCGTCGGATGTAGCTCAAGACCTGGTTGTTTGTGGACTTGGGCTGCATGGGGACTTTGACGAATGTGCTGAGGTGAATGGGCAGCGTTTTGGGGCCGCCCATGGCGGCCTCCTTCAACACGAGATACGGGGGGCGGGTCGGGTTTTTTGCGGAAATCTTTTTGATTCGCTCCTGGAGGAGCTGGTAGTCCTCGATTGCCCGTTTTGCCGCCCCGAGACGGGCCTCGGCTTCCTTCTTTTTCTCGACCAGCTTCTTGTATGCCTTGCTGTCTTTGTCCTTGATTTTGGCCAGTTTGGCTTCAAGGGCCTTGACCTCGGCGGCGGCCGATTCCCGGGTGCTTTTGTACTCGGCCACCTGCGGTTCGGCGAACTTGCGAAATTCGGCCATGTAATCGCGGTCCCGCAATGGGAACAGCGAAGCGAACCAGGCCCCCAATACCGCAACGACGAGGATTGAACGCCAGATAAGAGACTGTTTCATACCGGATTTCGCCTTTGCTCTCTCGCTGAGAAGGGCCCATGAACAAGTTTTTCGCCGGGGGCCCGGACGACCTGCGGCCGGGTCAACGCCGATCCTTGCTCGAGGTGCGGTCCAGGACCGCGGCGACGGCCGCACGCGCCACCTCGATTTCGACCCCGTCCGCGACCTTCAGCATAATGGTCTTTTCTTTTACCGTGGAAACGGTGCCATGGATGCCGCCGTTGGTCACCACGGCGTCGCCGGCTTTGAGCTGACTCACCAACTCCCGATGTTCCTTGGCCTTTTTCTGTTGCGGACGGATCAACAGGAGGTACATGATGACGAAGATGAGGATCATCGGCATGAAGCTGCCGAGCATGCCGCGAAGATCTCCGGGTGCACCGCCGGGGGCGGGCTGTGCCGCTGCGACGGTCGCGGTCAATTCTGTCGTGCCCATGGGGAGGGACTCCTGCTTCGGGCCGGCGCCCCCGAGGGGTTGCAGCGCCGTGGCGGGTACTCACCGTCTTCCATTTCGAAAACAGTGTTCGAGGCGGGGGTGACGGTACAACACAAAAGAGAGCAATTTACATCGTGGGCAGGGGGTTCGCAACCTGGAAGAATCGACTCGCGGCGGCAACGGGGCGCACCGCTCCCTCCAACAAGCCCGGTCCTTGACGAGCCGAGCCGGACCGAACGTCAGGCCCCGGCCGCGTCATGTCCAGGCGTGCGCTGGGGGGGATCTCCCCGAATGAGCAGCATGGGAATGTGAATTCGGTGTTTGAGGCTGTCGGACACACTTCCGAGAAGCATGTCGGCCCAAAACGTATGTCCGTGGGTGGCCATGGCCAGCAAATCGTACTCGTTCCCTGCGATTTCGGCGAGGATTTCCGCTTCCGGCTCGCCGCTGCGAATGCGGGTGTGCACCCTGACGCCATTGCCCTCCAGGCGTTCGCGTCCGGCGTTCAGGGCTGTCTCGGCCGCGTGCCGGAGCGCTCGCTCCTGACCCAGCGTATGGGAATGCACCACGTGCAGGAGACAGACTTCGGCATCGTTCTGTTGCGCGAGCGCGGCGATGTGTTCGAGTACGGCGTCATCCACCGGCGAGCAGTCGATTGTGACCAGGATGTTCTTGTACACCGGCATGTCAGTTTCCCCCAGTCAGGGTCGCGTAGAGCAGATAGACGTTGAGGACGATTACGATTGCGGAAACAAGCAGGGCCGCTGCGAATTCCGCCCTGGTGCTGCGGAAGCCGCCCATGAGTTTGCGGTCGCGGCACAGCATCAACAGCGGTATCAGGGTGAACGGCAGTTGCACGCTGAGTATGACCTGACTGAAGATCAGGATTTTGAAGGTGTCCATGCTGAACATAATGATCAGGAACGATGGGACCGCGGTGATGAAGACGGACACCCGGTACAACAGGGTCCTCGGGTCCTCTGGCTTGCCCAAAAAACCGGTGATGACGTTCGCTTCCGCCATGGAGGAAGTGACTGAAGAGCCGACCCCGGCGAACACGAGGGCAATGGCGAAAAGCAGTCCGGCCAAAGGCCCGGCCAGCGGTTTCAGCGTTTCGGACGCCTGTTCGATACTGTTTACGGGGACCCGGTGCCGGAAGAAGACGGCGGCGGCCACGATGATCATGGCCGAGTTCACGACCCATCCCAGGACCATGGCGAGGGTGGTATCCACCTTTTCATAGCGCAGGAGCGCCATCTTCTCGTCTTCCGACACGCCCCACTTGCGACTGTGAATCACGTTCGAGTGCAGAAAGATATTGTGCGGCATCACCACGGCCCCGAGAATGGCCATGGCCACGTAGATGCTGCTGCGGTCGACGCGCGGGACGATCAGCGCCGGAGCGAGCGCCGCCCAATCCGGGCCGACAATGACGATCTCGAAGACATAGCACAGGCCGATGATGCCGAGGAACGCCATGATGACGGTCTCGAGGCGATGGTAGCGCTGACTCACGATCAGAAAGACTTCGAGCACGACGGTGACGAGCGCCCCCAACCACAGCGGCAAACCGAAAAGCAGGTAGAAACCGATGGCGCCGCCGAGCAATTCCGCCACATCGGTCGCCACGCAGGCGAGCAGAATGGTCACGCCCAGGAACCAGGCGACAGGGGCCGGGAACCCTTCCCGGATGTTGACTGCCAGCGACTTGCCTGTGGCAATCCCCAGCTTCGCGGCCATGTGTTGGATCAGGATCAGCATGACCGTGCTGAGGGTGATGACCCACAGCAGGTCGTAGCCGAACTTCGAACCGCCTTCGATGTTTGTGGCCCAATTTCCCGGATCGATGAACCCGACCGTGACCAGAAAGCCGGGGCCGAGAAAACTCAGCAGCGTTCGGAGAGGGAATAGTTTTTTCTCCGCAGCCGATTCCGTCATGCCGTCTTTCCTCGCTTTCTTCCTCGGTTTCCGTTCGGGCCGGCGGTTTCGGATCAGTCTCCGTCCTGGGGCAGCGGTTTCGGCGGGTGGTCCTCGGGAGGGGAACAACCCGGGCCGGGGAGCCCGGCCCGGGCGAGTGCGGAGCGGAAATCCTCGGGCAGTGGGGCGATATACTGGCGGATTTGCCCGGTGCGTGGGTGCGGGAAGGCCAGTTTCCAGGCGTGGAGCATCTGGCGCTCAACGGTGATCGGCGCCCCCCGCTGCCGTCCGCCGTACATCGGGTCGCCCAAGATCGGGTGGAACGAATGGGCGAAATGGACCCTGATCTGGTGGGTCCGTCCGGTTTCGATGCGGACTTCCGCCAAAGTGAGGACACCGACTGTCGCCAGGACGCGGTAATGCGTGACGGCCGGCTTGCCGCCCCTTTCCACTACGGCCATGCTTTTGCGGTCCCGGGGGTGACGGCCGATGGGGGCGCGGATCACCCCGTCGCGCCGCCCGAACTCGCCGACTGCGATGGCCAGGTAGGTTTTTTCGACATGCCGTTCCCGGAAAGCACGTCCGAGCGCGAATCGAGCCGCTTCGGTCCGGGCGACGACGAGGGCGCCGGAAGTGTCTCGGTCCAAACGGTGAACGATGCCCGGCCGAATCTCGTCGCCGAGCTGCCGAAAGCTGTGCTCGTCGTACCCGAGAAGGCCGTGAACCAAGGTGCCGGACCAGTGGCCTTTGGCCGGGTGGACCACCAGTCCGGCCGGCTTGTTCAAGACCAGGATATCGTCGTCCTCGTAGATGATGTCAAGTGGCATGCTCTCGGCCGTCAGAGTGAAACGGCGTTCCGCGGGCCAAGCGATTCGGACCCGGTCGCCCGGGTGTATCGTGTCGGCCGGCCGGCAGGGGTTGTCGTTTCGCAAAACCCGTTTGGCGCGAATGCAACGCTGGATCGAGGCGCGTGAGTGGGACGAGAACTGTTGCGCCAGGAATTGGTCGATTCGCAATCCTGCGGCGGTGTCGGGCACCGTCAGGATCTGTTCCGGCGTCGTGCTTTCGTCGGGCGGTCGGCCGTTTTCTTCCGCTTCGCTTTCATGCATCGCCCTCGTCCCCCCCGAGTGATGGCGCCGCCCGGCGGTCAGGCGCAAACCTGCCCAGGAGCACGAACAGAACGACCCCGACCGGAAAGAGCAGCAGGCAAACGACCTGTGCGGGAGTGAACGGTCCAATGTACACGAGGTAATCTCCGCGGGCGAACTCGAGGAAAAAGCGCATACTGGAATACAGCATGACATACAAGGCGAAAAGCTGGCCCCGCCGCGCCAGACGCGGTCCTGCCAAGAGCAGTATCCCGAAGATCGCCAAGTTCATGACAGCCGCCATGAGTTGAATGGGGAAGACCGGCAGACATTGCGCCGAGTCGGGTGCGCAAATGCCCTTGATGCGTTGCACATGATGCACGTCGCTGCCCGGCGGATAGAGCACAGAGAACAGTCCGCGCCACGGCCGACCGAAGCAGCATCCGTTGAGGAAGCAACCCACCCGGCCGAGGGCGTGACCGACGGGCAGGGCCGGGGCAAACAGGTCCCCGACTTCCCACACCGGCAGTCTTTTCCGGCGGCAGCGCAACCACACCGCCGCCACGGCCCCGAACAGACCGCCGTAAAAGACCAGGCCGCCGTGGTCGATCCGAAGGATTTCGGCCAGTGCCCGCCGGTATTCTTCCCAGTTTTCGATGACGTAGAAAAGTCGGGCGCCGACGATGCCGCCGAGCATGGCCGTCAATGCCAGGTTGCCCGCCTCGTCTCGACTCACGGCGCCGCCTCTTCCGGCCCGCCGCTGGAGCACGGTGAATCCGAGAAGGAAGCCTGCCGCCACCATGATTCCGTACCAGCGTATGGTGAGGGGACCGAGCTGAAATGCTATGGGGTTCACCAGAGGTTTCTTTCTGTCTGTGCAGTCGTCCGGGGGCCGGGGGGGGCGGGCGCTCGGCGCGCGGTGTTCTCCCCCTCGAATCAAGTTACGCATCAAGGGCGCCAAGTGCGCGGGACACATGCCCGCGTCCCGGGACGTCCGATCCGATCGATCGGCCGGAACGGCGCGCCGCCCTGCCGGCGTCTCGACCGCAACTGATCGGTCCGCGGCCGCGACAAGTCATTGTGCGTATACCCTGACTTCGTAGATCCGCGCCCGCCAGCGCGGGTCGCGGACCCCTTCCACCACGAGGCGCAGTGCCGCGGCGCCGCACGGCGTCCAGGTGTGCACGCGGAACCGCTGGACGTTGTCGCGGACACGCACGACCTCGTGCCAGCTCCCGGTCGGATCTTTCACCTCGACACGATAGTCCGTCACGCAACGTCGGGCAAAGCGTTCGCCACAATTGATAGGGGCATCGCGGTAGGCGCGCTCGATGGTGTCGAAGGTCAGATGCACCCGGCCCGCAGTGACCGGCTCGGGAAACGTCAGCGTCACGGCCTGCGGCAGTTCCCGGTCGAAGTCGGAGAGCCAGGCGTGCACCGGGTTGGTGCTGTAGCGCCGGTTGTGACCGTCGACGATGTTTGCGGCTTCGCCGTAGGGCGGCGCAGGCGTAACGCGGAAAGCGTGGCAGTCGGCGGTCACCTCATAAGCGTCCGAGTCCGGCGGCGCCCAAAGGCGGAGGGCGAAATCGTAGAAGTGGGGGTCGACGCCAAGCTCGATGTCCGGGCACGAGGCAAGCACCAGGTTGATCCTGTTTTCGTCGGAGGTCGGGTCGACGGCGGGCAGGGGGATCGTTTTGGGGAAATCGAACCGTATCCAGCCTTCGAACCGGGCCGGCACAGTGACTGCGGACTCCGCAATGGGTGCGAACTTCGCAAGCGTGTTGTCGCTGCCCCATTCCATTCGGTTGCCGGCGGAACCGATGCGGCCGAGATGCCGGAAGCCGACGCGTTCCTCGGGTGCCTTCCAGGGCTTGGGGCCCTCGAAAAGTTCACACTGTAGGCGAAGTGTCCGGGAGGCGTTGGCCCGGTTGCGGATTGCGAACTCCGCAGATTCGAGTGCGGGGGCCCAGTCCCAAAGCTGGACGCCCCGGGCCAGGTCCAGCGGGAGATAGCCGGCGATGCGCCCGGCGCCGTACCGCATTTCACTGGTGGCGTTCACGGTTGCGGTTCGGGCGAGGTCGTTGGGGTCGCGATTGGTTGCGGTAAGAATGGTGGCGTCCTGACGCAAGAGGGTCTGCTGCAGGCTTTGGTTGTGGTGTCGGCCGATCTCGGCGGCAGTGCAGTCCAGTTTTCGGGCGAGAGCCGCGGCGGTCCCGACGCCCTGACCGATCGCCCCGAGGGTCCGCATGAGTCGGACCGTGCCGAGAGCGAGGTGCGAGACGCTCATCAGGCGTCCGGCCAGCCAGAGATTGTCAAAGTCTCTCGAGTAGCAGCACCGGTAGGGAAAACTCCAAAGCGGCGGGATGCTGTGGAAAACGATCTCGGCGCCGGTCCGAGGTTCATGGATATCGACGCCGTAGCCGCCGTAACCGATGCTGTCCGGAAAAGGCCGGCCGGACTCGACATCGGTTTGGGTCAGCACGTAATCCCCGATGAACCTGCGGCTTTCGCGTTTGCCGGACTTGGGGCTCACCCACAGCAGTTCCCAATTGCGGGCTTTTTCCGGGAAGCTGCGGTTCTTGATGTTGTCCCAGGTTCGGTAAAGCTGGTAAAGGAGTTCGTCACGGATTTCGGCGGCCTCGAGAAGGGTGTCGCGATTTCCCCCGGTTTCGGTGACCCAGAGGAAGCAGCACTCCGCATCGGCGTTCCAGGATGCCGCACCCGCGAGTTTCTCGGGCGGCCCTTCCGCGGCGGCCCTGGCCGCAAACCTGGGGGGCATCACGAACTCCACGGGCCGGTTGCATTTGCGGACCAGGGCCGTGATGCTGGTTCCCATGGTGTCGGCGGAATCGCGTTTTGCCCCGGATCGTTCCCCGAAGCGTTCCCGGGACTCCGTGCCTCGCATAAAAGAAGCGCCGGCGTCACGAGCCACGGCGCCGTCGCCGCTGGCGTCGATCACGCCGTGCCGGACCCGGAACAGGCGTGTCAGAAAATGCTCGTTGTCCAACACGACTGCGCCGACCATTCGGCGCCCTTCGGTGAGGGCGCGACGGGCTTGGTGCCGCCGATGAATCCGGACGCCTGCATCGCGCAGTCCGCGTTCGAGGACCAGTTCCCACTGGTGAGAAATATTGTAATGATGCCCCCAGGTGCGGGTTTTGGCGCGCTGACGGGCGGCTTCCAACTCCAATTCCTCGATGATCCCGGTTTCGGATGCGTAGGGATGGAACGAATGTGCACCAGAGACGTGCACACCGAG
The DNA here is from genome assembly GCA_013151865.1 of Kiritimatiellota bacterium. GTDB lineage: Bacteria > Verrucomicrobiota > Lentisphaeria > Oligosphaerales > JAADHN01 > JAADHN01. Next base: position 137,302 of record JAADHN010000138.1, on the reverse strand, counting down.
CAACGGACTGCTGTTGCCGCCCAGAACCTGGTCCATTTCGACCAAAGCGGTTTCGCAGCCGTTGCGTGCCGCGGCGATGGCGGCGCACACCCCGGCGATGCCGCCGCCGACCACCAGTAGATCGACTGTTTCCTCGACGTCGATGGGGAAGGACGTGTGGAGGGGACCCATGGACTTGTCACTCCGCGGCCCCGGCGGCGGCCGGCGCGGTCTGCCGGGCGAGGAAATCGCAGATTGCGGCGTTGACCTCGATCCGCGCGTCTTCGAGCAGGAAGTGTCCCGCCGTGGGGAAACGGCGGACCGCCGCATCGGGGAAGAATTGGAGCCATTTTTCCAGAAACGACTCGTTGAAGACGAAATCTCGCATTCCCCAGCACAAGAGTTTGGGGATGCCGGCAAGCCGAGGCAGTCCGGTCTGAATGCGTTCGAGGACAGGACGGGTGGGATGCCGGGGTGAGAGCGGGATGTCGCGCACAAAACCGAGGTGGGCCACACGGTCGCTGTAGTCGGCGTAGGGCGCCAGGTATCCGGCCCGGACGGCGGGCGTGAGTTTTTCAGGCGCTGCGGTGGCCATGCGCAGTGAGGCCCGGACAAATCCGTTGCAGACCCTGACGCCGAATTCGCCGAGTCCCGGCAGACGCGCCAGGCGAATTCGAAGCGGGCACCGGGGCAGGAAGAATGCCGCGGTATTCATCAGAACCAGGCTGCGGATTTTCGGCAGACTGTGGAGGGCATAACCCGCGCCGATCGCTCCGCCCCAGTCGTGCAGCACGAGGTGGACCTCGGGGAGATCAAGGACATGATCCAGCAGGTGCGCCAGGTTTTCCACGTGTCGGGCGAGGCGATAGGGGTAGCGTTGGGGTTTGTCGGAGAGTCCGCAGCCCACGTGGTCCACGGCAATGGCCCGGGCTCCGCCACGGACGACGTCCCGGACCAGGTCGCGGAAGATGAAGGACCAGGTGGGGTTGCCGTGGAGCATGACCACCGGCGGGCCGGTCCCTATAATGCATCCGGGTTCCGTCCGGCAATTCCGCATAGTGCGGGGCGAACGGGTACAGGGCCCGCCATGAAGATGGCGCGGAGGCGGGGACCGGCGGGGGTCGGTCGGGGCCACTTCCGGCGTCGGCCGCGTTGGTTGAAATCACAATTCGGTTCCGTTCCTGTGTTGTCCCGGCGTCGCCGGCGCCGTTGCCGGAAACACGGCCATTCCGGCGCCACCCCCAGATGTAGCTGTGCGCGAGTGCGTGCGCGGGGACGGCGACGCTGTGAATGCGGCCTTTACTATAGCCGGTCACCGGGGGGCGTGAAACCGGGTCGCGACCGGTTGCTGAACGGCTTGAATCGGCGGTCCACAAACGGTACGGTACGGGCCTCAATGGGCGACAGCAAGGCCCGGACAACCTCGGGCCGAGCCGGGTTCCCGCGGTCCGGTGAGGCGACGGGCCCTCGGACGGGCAGCTTGCGGGCCGTGTCGGGTGCTGAAGATGGGCAATCGCAAGGCATGGAGGCGCCGCCATGGCCTCGACAATCGAAACTCTTCGTGCGCTCGGTCGCACGGACCTGCAGGTCTCATCGGTTTCCATGGGGTGTTGGGCCATCGTGGGCGACAGCACCTGGGGGCGGCAGGACGAAGCACAGGCCGTGGCGACAATCCGCGCCGCGGTCGACGCGGGGATCAACTTTTTCGACACGGCCGAGATGTACGGCAACGGGTATTCGGAAGAACTCCTGGCCAAAGCGCTCGAGGGCAGGCGCGAAGGGACGGTCGTCGCGTCGAAGGTCAGTCCGGCCCACACTCGCAGTTGGTCGCAGTTGGAGACGGCCTGCGAGGCGAGCCTGCGGCGTCTCGGGCGAGATTGCATCGACTTGTATTACCTGCATTGGCCTTGCCGGGACGTCCCCATTGCCGATCTGCTCGGGTGGTTCGACCGGCTGCAATGCACCGGAAAGATCCGTTGGTTCGGCGTGTCGAACTTCGGCAAAGAAGATCTGTCGGAGTTGCTCGATCACGGGCGTTGTGAAGTGAATCAGCTCCCGTACAGTTTGTTATGGCGTGTAATCGAGAACGAGATTCTGCCGCTCTGCCGGGCGAACGCCATCAGTGTGGCCTGCTACAGTCCCCTGGCCCAAGGGTTGCTCACGGGGAAGTTCGCCTCTCCGGACGATGTGCCGGCGGGGCGTGCCCGGACCCGGCATTTTTCGTGCGATCGGCCGCAGGCACGCCACCGGGAGCCGGGTTGCGAGCGGGAAACGTTTGCCGCGCTCGGAGAAGTGGCCGGAGTCGCCCGCGAAACCGGAGTGCCCATGGCCGAGCTGGCCCTGGCGTGGTTGCTTCATCAGGAGGGAGTGGCTTCGGTCGTTGCCGGGGCCCGGAGCCCTGAGCAGGTGCGGCAGAACGCACGGGCGATGACCTTGGATCTCTCCGCGGACGTGCTCGCCCGACTCTCCGGGGCGACGGACGTCCTGAAAGCCCGGTTCGGCAACAACCCGGACATGTGGCAAACGGACTCGCGGTACCGTTGAGGGTTGGGGCACCGCCCCCGTGAACATCCGCCGTATTTCTGTCCGGATCGCCCCTGACCATGGAGGCCCCGATGCTTCTCCACACCACGTCGTTCGCACGCGCCGGCCTTGTGGGCAATCCGTCCGACGGATACTACGGCAAGACCGTGGCTTTTTCGTTCGAAGATTTCGGCGCCACGGTGACCATGTACGAGACGCCCGAGGTCCAGATTCTGCCGGCGGCGGTGGACGACGCGCTCTTCCCCGACCTGGACGCCTTGGTCAAGGATGTCGGTTTGTACGGTTACTACGGGGGTTTGCGCCTGCTTAAGGCAACGGCGAAAGTCTTCGCGGTCCATTGCCGGGAGCACGGGATCGGATTGCCGAAACGGAATTTCACGGTTCGCTACCGCAGCAACATCCCTCGCCTGGTGGGGTTGGGCGGGTCGAGTGCGATTTGCACCGCCATGTTCAAAGGTCTGATGCGCTTCTACGAAGTCGAGATAGCGCCGCCGGTCGCGGCGTCGCTGTGTTGGCGGGCCGAGAACGCGGAGCTGGGGATCACGTGCGGCCTCCAGGACCGTGTTGTGCAGTTGTACGACGGGTTGGTGTACATGGATTTCGACCGCGAGCTGTTCGAACGGCAGGGGTATGGCCGGTACGAGTATATCCCGGTCAAGAGCGGTTTTCCGCCTTTGTACCTGGCCTATGATCCCAACCGTGCGGAAATCTCGGGGGTTTATCACCGGCGGCTCCGGGTGCTGTTCGAGGAGAAGAATCGCGACATCGTGAGCGCCATGAGCGAGTTTGCGGATCTCGCACAACAAGCTTACGAGGCCCTCACCGGCGGTCGATTCGAGAAACTGCCCGCCCTGATCGACGCCAACTTCGATTTGCGCCACCGGGTTTTCAATGTTGCGGAGGAGAACGTGCGCATGGTCGAGCAGGCCCGCAGCGTGGGTGCGTCGGCCAAGTTCGCGGGCAGCGGCGGCGCCATTGTCGGCACGTACGAAGACGAGGCCATGTATCGGGTGTTGGGCGAAGCCCTCGGGCGAATCGGTTGCCGCCTGCTCAAACCGCGGTTGGCGCCGCCTGCCGGAGCACCACCTCCATGACAATTCCCGCCCTTGCTCCGGTCCGTAGCGCCGTGATTCCCGCCGCTGGTTTCGGGACGCGTTTTCTGCCGGCCTCGAAGGCCGTGCCGAAAGAGATGAACGTCGTCCTGGACCGACCCGCCGTGCAATGGCTGGTGGAAGAAGCACTGGCGGCGGGTGTCGAGGAGGTGGTTTGTATCATCCACCCCCGCAAGGCCCCCCTTGTCCGGCATTTTTCTCCAGTCCCGGAATTGATCGAGGCGGCGCGGCGGGCGGGCCGTCCGGCCGTGGAAGCGGCTCTGCGGCGTCTGGAGGAACTGGCCGGTCGCGTCCGGTTCGTCGAACAGTCGGAACAGCGGGGCCTGGGGCACGCCGTGTTGTGTGCGGAAGCCGCGGTCGGGGACGCGCCGTTCCTGGTGTTGCTGGGCGACGCCCTGGTCCGCAGTCGCACGCCGTGTGCGCTTCAGTTGGTGCAGGCGCGGGAACGCTTGGGGCGCGGGTGCATCCTGGGGCTGGAGCAGGTCCCGCGCCGTCTGACCGACCGGTACGGGATCGCCGCCGGCGAGCCGACGGAGATTGAAGGGGACTGGCGGATCACGGACTTGGTCGAGAAACCGACCCCGGCAGCCGCCCCTGGGGATTTGGCCGTTGCGGGACGGTATCTGCTGGAACCGGAGGTCTTCGAGCGCCTCCGCACGCTGGCTCCCGGGAAAGGTGGAGAGATTCAGCTTACGGATGCGATCCGGGGGTTGATCGGGGAAATGCCGGTCCACGGCTTGGTCTACGAGGGGAAGCGATACGATATCGGGTCGCCCGAAGGATACTTGGCCGCTTGTATTGCTTTTGCCCGGCGCGACCCCCGCTTTCGAAAAGTGGTGTCGGCGTCGGTGTTCGCCAAGTGCTGACCGGAGGGACGGAGTTCGTTGGGGCGCGCCAACGGGACATGCGCATCGGTTGATTTGCGACCGATGTTGCGTCCGTTTGCCGGGAGGCACGCGTCTCCCGCCCACAGGGCGTCGTCCGGACTCTGCGTCCGTTCAATTTATCTTATCCGCTCTCGGGTTTGCGCCGGGAGAACTGGCGGGCGCTTCATCCTGTCCCGGGCGGTCTCGTTTTCCTGTCCAGTGCCTTGCGGAGGGCCCGGTAGAGGCTGTCGGCGTTGAACGGTTTTTGAAGGAATGTCACGCCCACACTGGGGGCGCCGCGACTGAGCAGATTGGACTCGTCATATCCGCTGCTGACGATAATGGGCAGATCGGGTCGCATCGTCCGAAGTTCTGTCGCGGTTTCGGCCCCGCTCTTGTGCGGCATTGCGAGGTCGAGTATGGCCAAGGAGATTTCGGGGCCGTACCGCAGGAACACGCTGAGCGCCTCGCGTCCGTCTTGGGCCTCGATTACGCGATAGCCGGCCCGTTCGAGAAGCCGCCGGGTGACACGCCGAACCTGGACTTCGTCATCGGCCACCAGGATCACGGGCGACGATTTTTTGCCGAGTTTTTCGGACAAGCGCGGAATAGTGCCGCCCACGGTCGTCTCCCCGGTATGTCCGTCCGGAATGCAGGGGAAGACCACGAGAAAAGAGCAGCCGCTCCCCGTCTGGTTATCCACCCGGATGCCGCCGCCGTGGGAGCGTACGATGCCGGCCACGCTGGCCAAGCCCAGGCCCCGCCCCATAAATTTGGTCGTGAAGAACGGTTCGAAGATTCGCGGCAGTACGTCCGGTTGGATGCCCGGCCCCGTATCCGCGACGCGCAGGAAGACGTGACAGCCGTTCTGGCCGGCCACGGGGAAGACCATGGTTTGGCGGAAGTCGTCGTTCACTTCGATCATGCCGGTCGCAATGGTGATGTAACCGCTGCGTTCACCGATGGCCTCGGCGGCGTTGGTCACCAAGGCCACAAGCAGTTGCTCGATCTGAGCGCCGTCGGCCCGCACTTTCGGGATGTGAGGGGCCAGTTCGTACCGAAGGACCACTGAAGGCGCCAGAGCGGTATTCAACAGCGACCGGGTCTGATTCAGCACGTCATTGAGATCGATCGGCGCCAGGGAAACGGGACCGCGGCCGGCATAGGCCAGCATCTGCTTGGTGAGTTGCGCACCGCGGAGCGCGGCTTCCTTGATGCCTTCCACGTCTTCGACGCATGGGGACTCGGGCGGCAATTCAGCCTGAATCAATTCCGCACTGCCGAGGATGCCCATGAGGAGATTGTTGAAATCGTGGGCGATTCCCCCGGCCAAGACCCCGAGACTTTCGAGTTTGGCTGCCTGCAGCAGTTGTTCCTCGAGTGCCGCGCGCTCTTTCTGCGCGGTCCGTTCGTCGGAGATGTCGAGCCCGGTGCCCACCACGTACAGCACGTTTCCGGCCTCGCCCCGAACGACGGTGTTGTTCCAGCGGATCCAGCAGTTGTTGCCGCTTTTCGAGACCCAGCGGTTGACGTGCGTACTCGGGAACTCGCCGTCGGCCAGCGCATTGAAGACCTTCTGCACATCGGCGCGTTCTTCGGGAGGCACCAGCAATTCCCAGACAAGCCGACCCACGAGCTCGTCGTCGCCGTAACCGGTCAGTTCACGGCAGGCTCGATTGACCTTGAGGATCTTGCCGTCTCTCCCCAGAATTACCACCACCGTATCGACGGCCTCGAGCAGCGATTCGGCGAAATCGGGCGCCTCGAACATCCTCGGGCAAGGGCGGGCATCCCGCGGGGGCCGGGCGGCGCAGGACGCCCGGATGCGAGCGACAAGCCGGGCCTCGGCCCGGGCCCCCTGCAGGACGTAGTCCGCTCGCCCCGCGGCCACGAGTTCGAGCAATTCCTCTTCGTGGCGCAACTCGCCCAGAAACAGCAGACTGCTTCGGGGGCAGCTCCGTTCGACGATTTCGGCGATTTGCGCACCCGCCGCACCGTTGCAGGAGAACGTGCTGATCACGGCGTCCGGGGCGGCGTCACCATGAAGAGCCGCCTCGAATTCCCGACGTGTGTGGACTTCGACGATTTCGCTTTCAGGGAACGCTGCGGCGCAGGCGCGCCGCATTACGCGGCGTGTCGCATCGTTTCGACTGCAGATCAGGGCTCGCACGTATGTTCCCACCATCCAGCGGCGCCGACGCGCCCGCGGCGGAAAACTTCCTCCGCGGCAAGGCTTGACGAGGACAGAATAACGTTCCCCCGTGGTCCCGCGACGCCTGGGGAGGCAGGCGCGCATTCGAACCGGCCTCCGAAGGCGAGTCGCGGCGGCACACGCGCCATATCCCCAACCAGCCCACACTATAAGGCTACGAGTTGCACAATGCCACTGGGCAACTACGAAAACTCTTCAGTTTGAGCGGCGCGAAGACTCGGTGATTACCGACAATTGCCGCGGACCGTGCCGCACCGCCTCCGGAGACGACGGTCCGGTCCGCTTCAGTTCGGACTGCGATCCCAATTGGCCATCAGATATTCGACATACCGGTCCATTGTTTCGTCCGGAATGTTGGCCGGGAGGTGGTTTCCGACCGCCAGCACGAGTGCGCGGCAGCGCTTGCCCAGTTCAAAGGTCCGGTCCAGAGAGGCGCGAACGGTCTCCCAGCTCCCGAAGGACATGTCCCGGCAGTCCACGGCGCTGCCGATCAGGACCATGTCCTCGCCGAAGCGGTCCACCATGAACTCGAAATCGTTGCACGGCTCGAAAATGAACCCGTCGGCGCCCGCGGCCGCGATGTCTTCGGCGAATTCCATGAAGTTGCCGTCGGAGCAGAAGAGCACTCTTTTGCCGGCGGCGTGCAGCGGCTTCCACAATTCCGCATAGCGGGGGATAATCACACGCCGGTAAATGTCGGGGTGCATGAAAGCTCCTGCGGTCCAGACGAAATCGTCGTGCTGAATAATCACTTCCGCGCTCGTCTCGGCCCAGCACTCCATGTGAAACAGCGTACGGCGAAACAGGCTGTCGAAGACTTTTTCCATCTTGCCCGGGTCGCTGGCGCCCAGCAGGAGCATGTCCCAGCCGAATGCCTGGATGGCCCCGGACACGATCGTCTTGTAGTATCCACCCGTGCTCAATTGATCCGGAAAGCGGGTCCGGGCATCCTGAAACGCCTGTTCGTAGGCCAGGATCTGTTCCGCGCGGTCCGGCAGTCCGTACTCGGCCACGGCATCGAAAGCCCAGACTTCTTCCGGGGTCGAGAACGGGCACTGGCGAGGTTGGCGCTGATCGCTGCCGTCCGCCGCGTATTCGGCGTGGCCCATGTCGCTGGAGCGTCCGTACGCCCCCCAATTTCCGCGCAGACCGTCGTTGACGCTGAACAGGAAATCGATCCCCCACAATCCATACAAGGCCCGGGTCGCTTCGAGAGAGCCCGGCTCGAACCCGGTTTTCTTTCGAATGTAGTCCGGGTGATAATTGAGGCTGTATTCCGTGTGAGCATGGCGGGGCGTGGGCCGTAACAGAATGGTATCCAAGGCCAACTGGCGACTCATGAAAGCACACTCCTTCTTGGGGCGGAGCCCGGTCCGGGTGCGGGGGGACCACTTCCGCCGTGCTCTGTGCGGCCCGATTCCTACGCAGCACAGAGTCATGTGGTGGTCCCGGGCGTCCAGCGGTTTCCGCCTTCTCGACAGTAGGCAAAGAACAGGGCTGCCTCACACTCACTTCCGAGGACGCCAAAGTGGCTCGGACGGTCCCCGGCCGGGCGGCAGTGCGGCCCGAGCTGGTCCACGACGCCTCCTGAGAAACACTGCGGCCGGGAGGATGAAACAGCCCTGGGCAATGGAAAGGTATCTCCCTTGTTTCGGGGTTCAAGGGAGGCACACCAGAGGGAAATTGCTCGGGTGCCTGGGGGAGGCGGTCGGGAATGGGAGAAAGGGCGGGGGCGACCGACGTTGTCGTGCGGCGGCTCTCGTCCGGCGGTTCTCGGAGGGTGGTGAACGATCCGCAGAGGGACGGCCTGGAGTTTCCGGTCCGTCCATAATCGAAGATCGGTTGAACTCCCGACCGCGCCAACGTACGGTTCGTCCATGACCGTCCGGCGGTGCAGCGGCGCGGTGCACACGGCGGATCACGTCGGGGATCGGTACCGGCGCAGCGTGACAGGGCCGAGCAAGCCGGCGCGACGACTGTCTTCGAGGAACGGTTGGACGCGTCTGCGATATGGATTGGGCCACCGTGTGTTGTCCCGTTGCCGGAGCGCGGTGCGCAACCACTGGTTGGCGAGTGTGTTTGTGACGCAAACGCGCAGTGTGTTGGCGCCGTCGATCAATGCGTCGGTGGCGTCGAACCAGTACGTGCGCCAAGCCCGGCGGCCCACGCGGATGCCGTTGAGTTCCAGCGCGGCTGCATCGTGCACTCGACCGAGATCCAGAACGACCCTCTCGTCATTTCCGATGCGCCAGTCGAAGTGGCATTCATACTCGAGCGTCCCTGAGAATTCGGGCTCGGCGCGGGCATAGTCCGTCAAATCGCACGAGCGGGGGTGCTGCAAGATCGGTTCGCGGCGGACCGTCCTTCCGATGACGTACCTCTCGGTTTCGCGGACCGTCCAGTCGTCCTCGAGCGGAAAAGGGTCGTCGAGGGGCTGCCACGGCGGCGGCGGACATTCCCCTGCGACCAAGGCGCGCATCTGCCACGGGAGCAGACGCAGGGCCACACGGTCGTTGCGGCGTTGCGGCGGGTGGATGGCGGCGGTCAGTTCGTCGTCGAGGACGAATTCACTCATCTCGACCTCGCTGTGAAACTCGAGCGCCACTTCCCGTTCGGTTTGATTGAAGAACAGGAGATTCAAGCCTTGCTCGGTTTCAAGTGGGAGCACGCGTACCCCGGGGGGACAGTCGAGGGGGGCGAGGAGACTGTACCGCGCCGCGTGCCAATCGGCTTCGGGGTTGAGCACGTCGATCTGCGCCGCGGCGATTGCGCGTTGTTCGACCTCGTTCAGCGGTGCGTCGTGGTGAACAGCCAGGGCGCGGACTCCAGACGTCTTCAAGTCCCCGGGAGTAAGGAACATGAGAGCATTCAGTCCGTCGAGGATTCGGTCGCAGAAGGTTTCGTGTTCCCTGGTGAAGACGTCGGCACGGTCCGGGGCGACCAGTTCCATGCGGTAGAGGACGCCGACTGTCGGACGAGGTCGCCCCGAAAGTGTGAAATTGGCGGCCCGTCGGACGAATTCGACGAACAGGTCGAAGTTGAGCCAACGGGGGTCCTGCGGGCCGATATCGTGACATGTGCAGATGCGTCGTGCCCCGGCGACCGAGAACAAGGCGGCCATGAACGCGAACTTGTTTACGCCTCGGACCAGTTGAAAAGCGGCGACCCAGCGCATTTGTTCGAGCGTCAGGCCGGCGCCATAGACTGCGAAACTCTCACTCAGGGCAATCCGGCGGCCTCGAATCCAGGCAGAAGAGGGCGCCAAGCTGACGTAATTGCCGCCGCTCTGTCCGGGGAAGACTTGGCGCCAGATGGCGTCGATCCCCGGGATGTCGTAGTGCCGGGCCTGTTCAAGGAAATCGCCGAAGTGGACGCCGTGTCGCGCGAAATCGTCTTCGCCTGTGTGGTGTCCTTCGAACAGCAGGCCGTGGTCGTTGCACCACCGGCGCAGGGGCGCGTAATAGGATTCGGCAATGAGACGGCTCACGGTGGCGAGGTATCGTCGCTGGGCGGGCATGTGGCGGGGGGCGGTTTCGAACAGGTACTCGAACACATTGTCGAGGGGCATTCCATGGTCCTGCTCGAATGCCTCGGGAAGGCGGGGCGACCATGGAACGGTATCCGTTCCCACGCGCCCGAGGAGTCTGGGTTCGTCGGTAAAAATCCCGGGAATGGTCGTGCCGAACAGATGGCCCACCGCTTGGCGGTAGCGCTCGTGGGTGTGGCGGATGAAACAGCTCGTGGCGTCGGGGTTCAACAGGTCGGGATAGTTGAAGCCGCATTCCTGCCGTGCCGCCACGACACCTCCTCGGCGCGTCAGGGTCCACGCCCCGAACGCGGGGTCCTCCGCCACGACGCGTCCTCCGGCGACGCCGCTGGGCCAGCCGCCTTCGTCGTAGAGCCAGAGGAGCATTTCCCGGCGGCGGACCTCCTCGGCGGCGAACGCGATCCAGTCGAAGAATTGCGTGGAGAGATACTCGACCTCCATGCCGCCATGGAAGTCATGGGGCCGGAAATCGGCCGGCATGGGGTGGATGTAGATTGCCCGGATGCCGTTGCGGAGGAAGGCGTCCAACTGTCGGCGGATCCCCCGGCGCGACGGTCGGCCGTTCCACATCCACATCAGGGCAGGTTCGAGTAGTGGGTCGGATTGTGTCATGGGATGCGCCTGTTTCGGGACGCACGACCGGTTTGCGACGGGAGGCTGAATGGGCTCAGGGATGGGTGGACCGGCGGTCGCCCAGGTTCACGTCTTCGCCGCCGGGGATGGGGCAATACATCCAGTATCCTTTGGCGTAGTCCAGAACGTTTGCAGGCCGGTACTGCCGCCCGTCCCAACCCCAGGTGGAGCGTCCCGGCGGAACGTCAACTTGCGCTCCGGCCCCGAGTATGGCCCCCACGAGGTTCCAGGCGTGGGCCAGACGGACGATCCCATCCGGCAGGACGGTGCCGGATACGGCGACGTGCGCGGCACGTGTCCCCGGGCCGCAGATCCAGTAGCCGCGCTTTCCTTCGAGCACGGTGGCGATTTCGAACGTCTGGAGTTGGGCGTTCCATGTCCAAACAGGGCCTTGCTTGACGCCCGCGAAGATCACCTCCGGGTCTGTTTCGGGATAGGGGCTCAGCGGGAGCGAAATGAGGTTCCAGCCCGGGCGCAATTCGAATTCGGCGTCGAGAGTTGACACCGCACCGGCAACCGTGAACGGGAAGTCCACGGCTCGGCCGAAGGCCACGTCCGCAGCGATGCCGCGGGAGACATTGTATGCATGTTGGTTCAGGAAAACCAGGCGACCCACATAAGCGGACGGCGCCAGGGGCATTCCGGAGGTCCCCACGGACGTTGCCGTCAAGGCCCGTTCCCCCTGCCACTCGGTTTCGCCCGTGGTCCGGACCCGGAACACGATCCCCGTGACGACCGGATCCGTGCAGGGCGCCCAAGCAAAATCGACCGGGGCGGTCGTCTGCCCGACCGGGGCGGTCAACTCCGGCGTTTGGGCGACGTCCGGCAGGTCGGCAAGGTCGTCCCGGACGGCCTCCACGCCCAGAGTGCGGCAAACCAGGCTGCGGCCGTCGTTGTAGCGGACTTCGAGGTCGTAAAAGCCTCCGGGGAAGCGTTGCGCCACGTCGGCGGCCGTTCCTGTCACTTGCGCGTTCCATGTTCCGCTCTGTCCGTTCCAGTCGAGCGCGAGCCATTCGTCGGCCGGTTCCGGCGGGCGGAGTTGCAGGGCGGCGATGTTGGCGCCGACTGCGGGGGCGACCTCGGCCCGGAAGAGTCCCGACTCGGAGCCGTTCACGGAAGTAAGCTTTAACCGCCGGATTCGAACTTCCGCCAGGACGTCTTGCAGCGGCTCGACCGGTTCGACGACCAAGATCTCGAAGATGCTGCCCCGGCCTTTGGCGACAAAGGTTTCGATCAATTCCGGGGTGACGTCTTTCTCGCCGTCGCCGAAATAGAACCCGGCCCAGTACACCCCCCCCGGGACACCGAGGAACGTGCATGCGCCCGGGTCCGCCCCCGCGCCGGCCCCGATTTCCGCCTCGAACTTTCGCTCGAGTTCGGTCCAACGGTCCTGCTCGAAGTTGTTCCTGCCGCGACTGTCGATTTCGATGTGGACCATATTGGCATCCGCACCGGTATACGGGGTCCATTGAAATGTGAGATCCGGTCCCATCATTCTCGCGCGGCCGTGAGCCGTTGCGGGCTGCGAGAGCTGCGGCGCCCGGGCAGCAAGCTGGAGGGAGGGGCCGTCGGCGTGTGCGAAGAGGACGTTGACCGCGTGCTCCGACTGGTCTGCGATGGTGAAAAAGACTGTCCAAAGGCCGTCGCCGTACTCGGAGAAATCGGTCAAGTTTTTGCCGGCATACCTCCAATCGACGGTTTCGGTTCGTTGTCCGCCGTTGTCCGGGGCCAAGTCGACGATCTTGCCGTTGGCAGTCTGCAGGCGGACGGCGACGACGTCCGGGGCCGTTTCCGCCCAAAAGTCCACGGTGTTCCGATCATTTTCGACCAGCAGCGCCAAGTTGAGTGTTCGGACCGTTTTTTCGTATGTCGCAGTCTGCTCGGTAAGTGTGTCGGCCGTTACCGTTACGGGTAGATCGGCCGGGGGCCGCAGGTTCCAGTTGGGGCCGTTGAAAACGACATTATAATCCCCCGGCGGCAGGGACACTGTGGCATCGGGGGCATGCCAGGACACACCGTTGTCGATACTCCATCCGACGCCCAGGGCGTGACTCGCGGCGGGTTCGATGTGGACCTGAAGCCGACCGGTTTGGCCCACGGAGAAATCGCGAGTGGCGGTGCGAAAGGCGGCGCCGAAAAACGGGATGCCATCGCCGGTGACGCTTTGGCGCTCCTGGGCGAAATAGAGGGCGGCACGGTAGTTGCCGTTCGAGAAAGTCTGCGGGCCGTAAACGCACGCCGTCTTGTCGAGGAACTGATCGACCGAGCCTTGCGGATCGAGAGTCGGGCCCACGGTGAGGCGGATGCCGGCGAGGTCGCTCGAATAAGTCGGGTCCGTCGGGTCCCACGCATCCCATTGAAACATGACGGGCGAAGGCAGAAAGGCCCCCGGGTCCGGTGCGAGGAAGTTCGGGGTCTGCTGCGGAATCTCGAGTGGCGCGCCGGATTCATCGGCAGCAGAGAAATAGACATGTGTCAGGCGCGACACTGCGCTGTACCCGTCACTCCATTGGACATAAACGCCGTAGGGTCCAAACCCGCTTTGGTCGAGGAAATCTTGGAGCGAGGCGAAGGTGCGGTCGAAAGTCCAGGTTTTGGAACCGTCCGCCTCGGTCGTCCATTGCCAGCCCCGGAGTTCGTTTTCGTCCGCCCGGTAGTTGGGGACTCTCATGGCCACGGTTTCGACCTGCGCGCTGGTCCGGATTTGGGCGTGGAAGTCCAGCGCATCGCTGCGTCTCGCGGTCCCTGCTCCCAGGAACAGGTTCACTCCCAAGAGATTCTGCTGGAGATCGGCGTCCGGCTGACTCACCACGAGCCAGTAGACCTGTTCACGGTACTTGGCCACTTTGAATCCGATGCCTTCGGCGGTCTCTCCGGCCCGAAAGTCGGCAAAGGCCAATGCGGCATCGAACACGCCGGCCGGCAAGTCCGGCGACGGGTCGAACCGGTGCAGGGCCTCTGTGTCCTCTTGCAGCGAACGCAGGATTTCCGGGTCGGTCTCCAGGATCCCGAAGTCGGTATCGATCCCGAAATGGACACCGGTGGCTTTGGGGTCGGTGCACGCAATCCATGAGAAAGTCACGTCCGGTCCGCCGACAATCAGTTTTTCCGCAGTGGCGCCGTTCAAGCTCGGCACTTGGTCGGGAAACTGGAGTGGAGTGCCGTTCTCGCGGCTGAACGGCACGCTTACGGCACCGCTCGAACCGTCGGTGAAAGTGAAGGTCACGGTGTAATCCCCGTCGGGCAAGGCATCGAGGGCCGCGGTCCCGTGCCGTTCCCAGCCCCAGGCCGTTCTTCCCTGGCGGACGGGGCCTCTCCGCCGCTCCTGTTCGAGGAGGAACGCTGCTGCGGGCGGGGGCGGTTGAACGATGATCGAGTTTACCGTGACATCGGTTTCGATCTCGACGTCGGCCTCGACCTGCACGGTGGGGGTGCTTGCGCCGGGGCTGTGGGTGTATCCTTTGTAGATGCCCACAGACTGGACATGGCTGGCGACTTCACCGGCGTAATCGGCCCGGACGCCGACCACCCCCGCCACGGCCCCGAGCAGTGCCAGAGCCATCCGCAGGCAATCCGGATCCGGCCGGGACCACACTGCATTCATCTTCTTCTCCTCCTCCCTGTGATTACGGCCCCGCCGACACGTCGCCGGGAGCCGGGCCTTTGCCTTTTGGCATTTGGCAAAGTGGGATCAGGGGTTGGTCGGCCGGGCCGCAAAAAGGGCGTCGAGACCGGGATCGGCTTGTGCTCCAAGTTCCTTCGCCGTGGTGTACCATTTGCGCGCTTCGGTGAGTTCGTTGGGACGGCGTGTGGCCAGGAGTACGGCGAGATTGAAGGCTGCCTCGCCATCTTTCTTATTCAGTCTGAGAGCACGCCGAAACTGGGCCTCCGCGGCATCGGACCACCCGAGGCTGCTGTAGGCCACGCCGAGACTCCGCTGGATGGCGGCGTTGTCCGGATACAGGGCCGCAGCCCGGGCCAGCATGGAGACGGCCATATCGGCCTTTTGTTCGCGCACCAGAGCGTACCCGAGGGCCAGCAGCGTGTCGCCGTCGTCCGGGTCGGCATAAAAGGCCCGAGTGAGGCAACGGATGGTCTCGGCGTCGTCCCCGTGTTGTGCCGCAAGGAGTCCCAGTCGTTTCAGGGCCTGACGGTTGCCGGGATCGTATTCGAGGACTTTTCGGTAATTCCAGACCGCGGCTTCGTTTCGGTTCTTTTGTTCCGCCTCGAGCGCCTGGCGGAGATACCCCCGCACCAGAAAACGTTCGTCGCGCCGGCGCGTGTTCCGTTCCGCATCGGTCGAGGGGCCGTGGTGTTCGGGAGTGAAGGCGGCCCTTTCTTTTCGGTCCCGCTGCTGCAGGGCGAGCTGCAGCGCGGACACCCGGGCGCGTTCGGTGTCCAATTGGTCGGTAAGCTGTCGGACTTGTTCCATCAGAGCGTCGTTTCCGGTAATCCGCCGGTCTCGTTCGTCCACAAGGGCTTGCTCCAATTGGTGCACGGTCTTCTTGCTGTCCTCGAGCTGCCGGGCCGTGTCGGTCTGGAGTTGCCGAAGGTGCTCGAGGTTCGCGAGTGCAGCATCAAGCTTCCGGCGGGTCTGGGTCAGGTCGGCGTCGGCGTCATCAAGACTGCTTTTCAGTCCGTCCACTACGTGCGCGTCTTCTTCGAGCCGTTTCAATCGGTCCCGAACTGTGGCCAATTCGGCGGTCTTGAGGGCCAGCTCTTTTTCGGCGTTTTCTCGAGCTTTTTCGAGGGCGCGGGCGGATTTTTCGTTTTTCTGCAGCAGAGCGAGCTGGGTTCGGCAACGCTCGTTCAGGTCATGGTTCTTTTTTCGGCTTTCATCCAGTTGTTTGCTGACATCATCAAGCTGTTTTTTCAACAAGCGTTCTGTATGGCGGCGCCCAAGTCGCTCGGCCCCGGCCAGTTTTGCCCGGAGCCCTGCCGCCTCGGCGCGGAGCTGTTCGACCGTGGCTGTCTGGACGGCGCTCCGTCGGTCGCTGTCGGCGAGACGTGCTTCGAGTGCCTTGACTTGGGCTTCCCGGTCCGCGAGTTGCTTCCGCAATGCAGCGATCTGCGCATTCTGCTCTTCGAGTCGGCGCTTGTGGTCGGTAACGGCTGTCACCAGGGGCGTCAGTTCCTCGATGCGCTTTGTCGCGCTTTGGAGCCGGGCGTTATCCGCGGCACGCTGCGTGCGCTCGCGTGCGAGTTCGTCGGCGATTTTCCGGTTTTCGGTTTGCAGGGCTGTGACCCGGTCCGTCAGTTTCCGGTTCTGGTTCCTGGCGGCGTCGGTCGCCGTTGCGAGGTCGAGGGTTTTCTGCTTCTGTTCCGTTAAATCACGTTGAAGATCGGAGATCGTCTGCTGCCGGGTCTTGAGTTGGTCGGCCTGTTTTCGGATTTCCCGTTCGAGTTCTGCCCGGCGTGCGGCGGATTCGGCCAGGTTTTTTCGGGCGAGTCCGAGATCGCGGCGTGCGGTTTTCAGTTCTCGAGACATGGTGGTGAGTCGGGTCTCGATATCGGATTGGGTAAGTGGGGGCTCTTGGGAAGGAGTTTGAGCAACCGGCGCCGATTTCGACTTTTTCGTGACGGCGTCGCGCAGTTGGACGAGGGAAGTTCGAGCGTCGGCGAGTTGGGCACTCAATTGGCGGCGTTCGGCTTCGAGTACTTCGCTTCGGGCCACTGCTGCCGCGAGCCGGGTTTCCAGACCGGCACGTACCGCGGCGACCTCCTCTTTGGTTTTGAGCTGTTTCTTCTTGTATTCGTCGATGCGCGCCTGCAAGTCATTGGTCATCTCTGCCAAGCGGGCGTTTTCGCGTCGGATGTCGGCGAATTTTCCGTTCGCGTCTCGGGCCCCTGCCTCCAGTTCCGCCACGCGTTCCTTCAGTTCTGCCCGAGCCTTCTCGGTTGCTGCCAGCTGGGCGCGGAGTCTCCCGATTTCATCGAGCTTCTTCTGAAGGGCCGCACGCTCTGCCTCGGTGGCTTCCAGGCGGGCCCGGGCGGTGTTTGCGTCCGTCTTCAGGCGTTCGATCTCGGCAAGGGCCCCGGTGAGTTGAGCCGTTAACGTTCGATTCTCGGCGGCGAGGGCCTTGGCGTCGGCGAGTTCTTTCCGTCGCGCCCGACTCTCGGTGAGGAGTTGCGTATACCGGGCGCTGAGCGTATTCAACCGGGTCTCCGTTTTCGCTTGTTTTTTCTGCTGCTCGGCGAGGGCGTCGCTCAACTGTTTTCGGGCGGCAACGGCCAGGTCCCGTTCCTGCTGCAGTTCCCGGATCTTTTTTCTCAGTCCCGCGTTCCGGGCGGCCTGTTGCAGACGGGCGGCCAAGTCATCGGCTTTTTTTTCGGCCGCCTGCAAAAGTTGTCTCAGATTATCGCGTTCCGCCACCACTTTGGACGCGGCTTCACTGGCAGCGGCGCCGCGGGCCGCCTCGGCCCGGGCCCGGTCCAGGGCTTCCGAGGTCAGTTCAAGCTTTTTCTTGAGTTCCAGGTCCCGCACGGTGAGGGTCTTGAGTCTCTCCTGCAGTTTTCGGGTGAGTTGCAGCAATTGGTCCCGGTTCAAGGTGTTCCGGTTCGCGGCCAATGCGGCCTCGAGGCGGCGTACACGGGCGGCACAATAGTTGATGCGGTAATCGAGCAGAGCGGGGTTCCAGGCGGGATAGCGCGTCCGAACCTTGGCAAAGACTTCCCGGGCGCCCCGGTAGAGATCGATGGCGAGCGTGTAGTTTCGGTCGCTCTCCGCCTTGCCGGCTTCTTCGAGCTTGACGTAGCCGGTAAGCCAAACGCGACGGGCGTCGTCGGCTTCGTCGGCCGCGAGGCGGAGAGACGCCGGCAGAGAAAACAGTATGAGGAAGAGGACCGGGAGGCCCCGGGGGCCGAGGCGTGGTGGATACCGGCGGTGAGATCGGTTCATGACCGCATACACTCCCTCGAAACCGGTCCGGCTGAACGGTCCGCGAGCCGGCCCCGCCTCGACTTGGGACAGGCGGCGTCCGCCGACGCACGGACGACGTTCAGGGAAGATGCGTTCAGGCAGAACACGGAATTGACGTTAGCCTGAACTATTCACGCGTGGTCTGTGCCGCATATGGTTTCGCGGAAAGACGCCGGTGTGGTGACCGCTCCAACTTGCGCCGCGAAATCAGATGCAGTGCCGGCCTTCGCCAAGGCTACGGCCCGACAGGCAGGCGGCGCGCCCGGCGGGTGAAGCGCATTGCCGTCCTTTCGACGCAAGCGCCGGGAATCGAGTACTGTCGCAGCATCGTCCGCAACCGTTCTCCGTCCAGTGTGTATCGATACAATACTGTCGGCTTCATGAAAAGTTCAGGTCAGACGGCCCACCGCACAGGCTGATCCGACCCCGAGTGCGGAGTCGGGACGGTCACTGTCGGTTCAGTGCGCCGACAGGGGGCATGCCGGTTCTCTTTTCCGTGCCGCCCGCCGCTGTCGCGCGCTCGACGGCGCGTCATTCTTTTTGGCGCAGGACTTCTTCCAGCCCCTTGTCCGGTTTGGCCCCCAACGCCTTAGCCTTGGCGTACCACTGGGCGGCTTCCTCGTACCGGGGCGAATCCTGAGTGGCGAGCAGCACGGCGAGATTGTACGCAGTCTGGGCATCTTCCCGGGCCTTGAACGCCCGCCGCAGTTCCGTTTCCGCCGCATTGTTCCATCCGAGGGAACTGAGAGCGACCGCGAGCGTTTTGTGTGCGTCCGCATTTTTGGGGTCCAGCATCACGGCCCTGGACAGGGCGGCGATGGCCGCGTCGATTTTCTGTTCCCGCACGAGTGCGGCGCCCAGATGCAGCAGAACCTGAACGTTGTCGGGGTCTTTCTTGAAAGCCCGGGAGAGGACTTTTTCTCCCTCGGCGTCTTCGCCCCGTCGGACCAGCAGGATGCCGAGGCGAGTGAGGGCGGTGGTGTTCTCCGGGTCGAGTTCCAGGACTTTCCGGCAGTTCCAGATCGCCTGCTCGATGCTCCGGCTTTTTTCGGCCTTGGCCACGGCTTCGAGCAGGGAGTGGATCTTCTCGATCTTTTGCCGTGCCTTGAGTCGCTCGGCCTTTTCCTGCTCGCGCTGTTTCTTTTCGGCCGCCACACGCCGGGCCTCGATTTCTTCTTTTGCGCGTAAGGCCTGCTCAAGGCGGGTCACGCGCGTGTTGGCTTCTTTCAGAGCGGCAGTGCGCTGCAGAATCTGTTTCTCGAGAGCGTCAATATCCTTGGCGCGAGTCCGCTCCACCAGCGCCGCGAGCGCCGCGACTTTTTTGGTCTTCGCCGCGAGTTCGGCGGTCAGCGCCTGCACCCGCGCCCCGGCGTCGGTGGCGGCCTGTCGAGAAACGGCGAGCTGCTGTTCCAGTGACTGGACTTTCTTGGCATCCCTGGCACCGGCTGCTTTCAGGTCGGCAACTTCCTTGCGCAGTGCCTCGATTTGAGCAGTCAACGCCTGGATCTGCTCCCGCGCCGCGGTCGCGCTCCCGCGAGAGCTGTCGCGATCTTTCACGAGGGCTTTGATTCTCTCGGCATTCTTGGCCGCGGCGGCCTGCAGAGCAGCCACTTGGTCCTGAAGCCGGACGACTTCCATGGTTTTGTCGGCCAGGGCCTGGTTGGCCTTGGCCAACTGGAGCCGGAGGTTGTCGACCTGGTCTCGCAGCGTGGTCAGTTCCGCCGCGTTTCGCGTCTTGGCCCCGGTCGCATCCTTCAAGCGGTCGGACAGTTCCTTGTTCTGTTGGTCCAGCGACTTGACCAGTTCCGTCTTCTGCCGCAATTCCTCCTGAGTCTTTTGCAGTTGCACTTGCAGTCGGGCCGCTTCCCGAACCTTGCTCTCGAGTTCCTTCCGCAATGGACGCAGTTGGACGAGTTCATCCCGGTCTCGTTCAAGCTCTGCGATATTTTTTTCCGTGCGAGTGCGGTAATCAAGGTAGGTCCGGTTCAACGAATCGAAGCTCTTCTGGAGTTTGGCGAGATCGTCTCGGGTCTTGTCGAGGTCTCGAAGCGCAGTCTGGAGCGCCGCACTCTTTTTTTCGAGGTCCCGTTCGGCGGCGACAAGCCGACGCTCGAGTCGGTCGCTTTTTTTCTCGAGCGTTTTCGCTTTATCCGCAACCTCCGAACGTTCTTTTTTCAATTGGGCGAGTTCCGTTGCCAGCGTGTCTCGTTCCTGTTGGATCCGTGCGGCTGCTTTCTGGGCTTTTTTAGCTTCAGCGCTTCCGGTTGCAGCGGCTTTTTTGAAGCCATTGACCTTCTCCTGGAGGTCGGTAAGTTCCTTCTGAACCGTCTCGAGTTTAGTGCGAAGTTCGTCGCGTTCTTTGCGAGTTTTCTCGGATTCCTTCTTCAGCTTGTCGAACGCGGCGGCCTTATCCGCGAATTCTTGTGCCTTGCGGGTGGCGGCATCGAACTTGGTTTGGAGTTCGGCAACTTGTTTGCGGAGGCCGTCCAACTGCTCACCGAGCTGTTTCACGCGCATGACGAGGTCCGGCTTCGAGAGGTTTTCGGGGGCGGTGGCCACCTGGCTGCCCAATCGCTCGATGCGGGCCTGACAAAAGCTGAGTCGGTAACTGATCAGGGCAGGGTTCCAATTCGGGTACTTGCGTTTCACGTCTTGGAACACTTTGAGTGCCTGGCGGTAGAGATCCAGGGCCACCACGGCTTGCCCGTTCTGCTCGGCCCGACCGGCCTCCTCAACTTTCAGATAGCCGGTCATCCATTCGGCCCGGGCGGCCTCGTGGCCGCCCCGGCTCGGCATCGCCGCTAGAAGCCCCCCCCACAGGACTGCAGCCAGCACAAAGCTCGCCATGCCTCGTACGTATTCCATTCCTAAGGCCTCCTGTCCCTGCAATTCTTTCCACCCCATCGGGACGGCGCTCCGCACTCCGTTTAGGGAATCCGAAGCGCCGGTATGCATCCCCGAGTTCTCTTGCCGGTCACAATCCGGGCGGAGATCGACCCGCCGGGGAAGTTCCGGGCGGACGCCAATGGGGGGCTTTCATAGACATGCGGCGTTTGCGTGCTATGTTGTGCGAGGTCGCCGCATTCCCCGCCCGCGCCCCTCGATTCCGGGCAGACATTTCTCTCCCGGCCGACGGGGGACAGGGAGAGCCGATCCGGAACGTAGCGTAATCGGGTTTTGGCGTTAGTCAAGGTGTCTGTCGAGGGGAATTGTCCCCTGTTTCCTGAAATGACGCGAGCCGTGGCCTCCCACGGGGCCTCTTGCCTGGCTTTCCCGGTCGAGTCCACCTGGACGACTGGAGTCTCCACGAGCGCCGGACAGACAACTGCCGGCTCGGTGCCTGCGAAGGGAAGCGACATAGCTATGACCGAAGCTGAAGCCCTCGAAGTTTTTTCCCAAACCCATGCGTTGCGCCGAGGACATTTCTTGTTGCGCAGCGGCCTCCACAGCGACCGGTATTTTCAGGCTGCGCTGCTGTTGCAGCACACTGGGTTGGCGGCGCGTTTGTGCGGTGATTTGGCGAAACGTTTCGCCAATGCCCGTGTCGAGCTGGTCGTCTCCCCGGCCGTTGGCGGTATTGTGGTGGGCCAGGAGGTGGGACGGGCCCTCGGGGTCCGGGCGGTTTTTGCGGAGAAAGACGACGCGGGAGGCATGGTCTTCAGGCGCGGTTTTGAGGTGAATCCCGGGGAGCGCGTTTTGATCGCCGAGGATGTCATCACCCGGGGCGGTCGGGTCCGACAGACCCTCGAATTGGTCCGAGAGCAGGGCGGCGTTCCGGTCGGGGTTGCGGTGTTGGTCGACCGCAGTGGCGGGGATGTTGCGCTCGGTGTTCCCGTGGAGAGCCTGGCGCGACTCGAACTGGCATTGTACGTCCCTGAAAAATGTCCCCTGTGCCGGGCGGGGGTTCCGGTCGAAAAGCCCGGCTCCAAATGAAGCTTCGCCTCGACGCGATGGGCGCTCGAATTGCTTTCCGGCGGCGGCAGTTCTTCCCGACCCGGGCCGGTGCGCCTTTGTTCCCATGTCCGGAGCGGACGTCACTCGTTGGGTGTGACGCGGCCCGCGTTGCGCCCCGGAAATGACCGTCACGGCCTCTGAACCGGAGCCTATCGATACCAAATGTTGGAATGGGTACTCAAAAAAATCGTCGGCACCCGCAATCAGCGGACGCTGAAAAAACTCTGGCCCCTGGTCGAGGAGGTCAACCGGATCGAACATGATCTGCAAGGGTTGACCGACGACCAGTTGCGGGCCAAGACCGATGAGTTCCGCGCTCGGGTGCGGCAGGGCGAGACCCTCGACGACATCCTATGCGAGGCCTATGCCGTGGTGAAGAACGCCTGCCGCCGCCTCGTCGGGCGGGAGATTCAGGTCACCGGGCATACCCTCGTGTGGGACATGGTCCCGTTCGACGTGCAGATCATCGGCGCCATCGTGCTGCATCGTGCCGGCATTGCGGAAATGGCCACCGGCGAGGGCAAGACTTTGGTGGCCACCTTGCCGCTTTACCTGAACGCGTTGACCGGGCGGAACTGTCAGCTCGTCACGGTAAACGACTACCTTGCTCGTCGGGACGCCCAGTGGATGGGGGCGGTGTACGAGTTGCTGGGGTTGACCGTGGGCTGTATCCAGAACTCGATGGACCCGGCCGCCCGGCGCGAGCAGTACAATTGCGACATCACTTACGGCACCAACAGCGAGTTCGGTTTCGACTATCTCCGAGACGCGGGCATGGCCATGTCGCCCGAGGAAATGGTCCAGCGTGACCATTATTTCGTGATCATCGACGAAGTGGACAGCATTCTCATCGACGAGGCGCGCACGCCGTTGATCATCTCCGGGCCGGCCACCGTTTCGACTCACAAGTACGACAAACTCAAGCCCATGGTGGCCGAATTGTTTCGGCGTCAATCGCTGCTGTGCGCCCGCATGGTGCAGGAGGCCCGCTCCGTGCTCACCCGGGAGGACGCCAGCAATGAAGAACGTGAGGCGGCAGCGCTCAAACTGGCCACTGTGCGCCTCGGTATGCCTAAGCAGAAACAACTGATGCGTCTGCTGGAAGACCCGGCTATCCGCCGGTTGGTGGACCGCAAAGAACTCGAGATGTACAGCGACAACAATCGAGGCTTCCTCCAGGAGGTCAAGGAAAACCTCTATTTCGCCATCGACGAACGGGGCGGCGAGGCGGAGTTGTCGGACAAGGGCCGGAAGCACCTGAGCCCGGACGAACCCGACGCCTTCACGATCCCGGACATCGGTACTGCATTCCACGAGATCGACACTTCCTCTCTGTCCGACGAAGAGAAGGCGCGCAAGCACCGTGAGGCCCAGGAGCTTTTCGAGTCACGCAGTGAGGTGATCCACAATATCTCGCAGTTGTTGCGGGCGTATTGCCTGTTCGAGAAAGACGTGCACTACGTGGTGCAGGACAACAAGGTTATCATCGTCGATGAGTACACCGGGCGGCTGATGCCCGGACGCCGCTACAGCGAAGGCCTGCACCAAGCGTTGGAAGCCAAAGAAGGCGTCCAGATTGAGCGCGAAACCCAGACATTGGCTTCGATCACCATCCAAAACTACTTCCGGATGTACGAGAAGCTCGCCGGCATGACCGGCACGGCGGAAACCGAGGCCACCGAGTTCAAAGAAATCTACAAGCTCGACGTGGTGGTCGTCCCCACCAACAAGCCTTGCATCCGGATGGACCACAACGACCGTATTTACAAGACGAAGCGGGAAAAATACAATGCCATCGTCGCCGAGGTCGAGGACTGTCACCGTCGCGGACAGCCGGTGCTGTTGGGCACGGTTTCGGTGGAGGTGTCCGAGGTCCTCAGTCGCCTACTGCAGAGGCGGCGCGTTCCGCACAACGTCCTGAACGCCAAAAACCACGAACATGAGGCCGAGATCATCGCCCGGGCCGGGGAGAAGGGCAGCGTCACCATTGCCACAAACATGGCCGGACGCGGCACGGATATCAAGCTCGGTCCCGGCGTGACGGATCTGGGCGGTTTGCACGTCATCGGCAGTGAACGGCACGACGCCCGCCGCATCGACCGCCAGCTTCGCGGCCGGTGTGCACGACAGGGAGACCCCGGATCCTCTAGGTTCTATATATCACTAGAGGATAACTTGATGCGCCTATTCGGTTCGGACCGGGTGGCGGGTATCATGGAGAAACTCGGCCTTCAGGAAGGGGAGGAACTCTCGCACCCCCTCCTCAACAAGTCGATCGAGCGGGCACAACGGCGGGTCGAAGAACAGCATTTCGCCATTCGAAAGCGTACGCTCGAATACGACGACGTGATGAACAAACAACGCGAAGTGATCTACGGGCTTCGCAAGAACGTCCTGCTGACGGACGATCCTCGCCGGTTGCTGTTCGATTTTGCCTACACGGCCGTTTCCGCGCAGGTCGAGGCTGCCGCGGCCGGCGGGACAAAGGAAGCCCCCCTGGATCGTCGCGAGCTGTTGGCATGGCTCCAGAAGACTTTTCCGATCCGCTTCACGGAAGAGGATTTGCAGTGGGAGGGCGAATGGGACCCGGCTGTCTTGACCTCCCGGATTGTCGACCGGATCGACGAAGCCTATCAGTTGAAGGAGAAAAACGAAGATCCCGAGAGTCTCCGCTGGATCGAACGGCAAATCATGCTGAACGCCATCGATCAGACTTGGCAGGAGCACCTCTATGCCATGGACGCGTTGCGGCAAGGCATTCAGTTGCGGGCCTACGGCCAGCGCGACCCCCTGGTGGAGTACAAGCAGGAAGCCTATAACATGTTCTCCGAACTCATGGGGACCGTGCATGAGCAGGTCTTGTCGAACATGTTCCGATCGGCAACGACGTTGACGTCTTTCCAGCAGTTGATGCAGCAGTTTCCCACACAGGAGGTGCACGACCAGCTCGCTCAGTTCGAGGGAGTCATGGGCGGGGAGGCCCCGGTGGGACCTCCGCAGGCGGTGACCGTGCGCCGTGCCGGACCGAAGATCGGGCGCAACGAGCCGTGTCCGTGCGGCAGCGGCAAGAAGTACAAACATTGCTGCGGCCGCTGATGCCGCGTCATTCTGTTCTTCCCGGGATTCCGCGGGTGGGGGCGCCGCGCGCCGCGAACACCGCTCCCCGCGTCACATGGAGCGTCTGCCCTTCCCTCCATGCACAGGAACGTCAGGGAGTCGAAACGCGTCGCCGGTCTCGCGAATCCACCGTTCGAGGCGATTCTGCAATCGTCGCCGTACGTGCGAGAAGGCTCCGTCCAGGGCAAGGTTCGTCGTCTCGTACGGGTCTTCCCGCAGGTTGAACATGAGCCACGGTTGTCCTTCGAGCACGGCGTACTTCCAGCCGTCGGCCGTCACGATGCCGCGCCACGGTCGCTCGCGGTCGACGGCAAAGCCGTGGGTCCAGCCGGGGTCGACCAACTGCAGAAACGCCGAGTCAGGCAGCGGTTCGGGGAGGGGCCGGTCCATCCGCCAGTGTCCGCTCCAGTCGGTCCCGCTCATCCACTCGGGTGCGTCGAGGCCGCACAGGCCCAAAGTGGTGACGGGAATATCGACGTGATTGATCAGTCCCGAGTATCCCTCGCTGCAGAGGCGCGGCCGCCGCGATGCGGCGGCGCTCCCGACAATGAAGGGAATGCGAATCGACTCTTCGTAGGGCACACACTTCAAACGGCGTCCATGCGAGCCGAGCATGTCCCCGTGGTCTGAGAAGAACACGATGAGGGTGTCGTGCGCGCGTCCGGTTTCCCGGAGGGTGTGGGAGATCCGGCCGACATTCCAGTCCAGATCCTCGATCATGGCGTAATAACCGGTCAAGTCCTGCCGAGCCCGATCCCGCACTCGGTCCACCGGCGGTACGTTCGGCCGCAAGACGATGTCCTCCGCCGTCCTCGTGGTGAACCGCTCGGGCGCAATGTAGGGAGGGTGGGGCGGCTGAACGGAGAGCACGGCAAAAAGCGGGCGGGGCGGTTCCCGGCCTCCTTCTGCTGCTCCCGGGTGCGTCGCGTTTCCCGTGGGTCGGATGTGTCTCTGCAAGTAGTTGATAAACAACGAAGTCAGCTCGTCCGTTTCGTATCCCGGCAATCTGAAACGCTCGATTTCGGCGCCGTCTTCGTCATGCCCATGCACCCAGCAATCGTACTGGGTGTTGTTGTTCTCGTACCCGAGCCAGAAGTCGAACCCGCCCCGGCGCTCAGGAGATACGGTTTGGAAACCGGGCCGTTCGCCTGGGGCGCGATTTGCGGCGCCGTCCACGTGCCACTTTCCGAAGTAGGCCGTACGGTATCCATTGGCCGTGAACGCGTGCGCCACGGTGAGAAGGCCGTCCGGCATGGCTGCGTCGTGCCCCGGAACACACCGGTGGGGCCAGCGCCCTGTGAGCAGGCTCCCGCGAAACGGGGTGCAAAGCGGGGACCCGGCGACGGCGGCGGTCGGTGTGGAGGTGAGGGCATCGATATTCGGCGTCCGCACTTGGCCGTTCCCGAGACAGCCGACGGCTTGGGCTCGATGTTCGTCTCCCAGGATCCAGATTACGTTGGGCCGGGTAGTCGCATCCGCATTTGTGGGACCCGAGTCGGTCATACGTAGCTCCTGTCGATTTTGCCGAATCCCGGAACAGACATGTCAATTCTTCTGAGAATCGCCGCTGTTTTTCTCATGATGGGCGTCGGGGCTGTCGCCCGCTCGCGCCGTCTGCTCGATGCCGAGAGCACCACGCGCTTGTCGCGGTTGGTGGTCGTATTGTTCTACCCGTCGCTGATCTACGCGACTCTGGTGAGCACGTTTACGTTTCGGACCCTCCTGCGGCACTGGCCCTTGCCCGCGGGCGCCCTCCTGATTATGTCAGTGGGGTTCCTTGTCGGTTTGGCGGGCAGTCGACTCCTCGGTTTCAGCTCGGACAGAGAACGCCGCACGTTCCACTTCCAGTGCGCCATCAACAACTACTCGTTTCTGCCGTTGCCCATCCTTCTCCTCCTGGCCGGGGACAGAGGAGCCGCAGACCTGATTTTCTCCACCGTCGGCAGCGAGATTGCGGTCTGGACCCTTGGGATGATCGCCCTGACCGGCGCCGGACTCCATCGAAGCAGTCTGCGGCACTTGTTGACCCCGCCTATGCTCGCCATTCTGGGCGCCATAGGGACACTGGCGGTTGCGGAGTTCGCAGGGATCGGGCTGCCGCCGCAAGAGCGCTCCGGCGAATTCTGGAACGCCATCGTCTCGGCACTCGACATGTTCGGCAAAGCCACCATTCCTCTGGCTATGCTGGTGGCAGGCAGCCGCATGAACGAATTGCGACCGCGCCATCTGCTCAGCATCCCCTTGGCTGCCGGGGTCGTACTGCGAACCGTACTCATTCCGGCGACTGCGGCATTGTTGGTCTTCGTGCTGCCCTTTTCCGACTCGGACCGAGAGGTCTTGTTGGTGCTCGCCGTGATGCCCTGTTCTTTGGCCAGCGTAATGCTCAGCGACGCGTATGGCGGCGACAGCGACTTTGCCGCGGCCAGCGTGCTGGCGACGCATATGACGGCCCTGGCTACGATTCCGCTCTGGTTGCGGCTCCTCCTGCCGAGTGCCGCCTGATGGGCCTGTCGCTTTATTGATTGTGCGTGTCCCCAGACGGCCTGAAGGGCCGACTTTACCGTAGCCTTGGGCAACGCCCAAGGTGGGTCGACGCCGTGCCGATGTACGCTGAAGGCGTACTTCAACCTACACGTAAGGAATACGTTGAAGCACCACTTCAGGGTGCATGTTCCGGAAACCAACACGGCCTGGGGCGGCGCCCCAGGCTACGGTGACATTGCCCCGTTGGGGCGTTTTTCGCGGAATTCTCGAATAAAGCGACAGGCCCTGATGCCTGGGGCCAGGCGGCAGGCGTAATCCCCTCCCGGCAAAACCGGCACTCCAAACGACTGAGCCTGCCGGGATCGGGGGAGGGTGCCTGAACGGAAAAGGGTTCGCACTGTTCGGGCAAATTTCGGTGGCACGAAAAGAAGCCGGAGCCATAAAGATGACCATTCAACCGGACGTTGTCAAGCAAAGCGGCAGTTTGGTCCGCGGGGGCGGGCGCCGGAAAGAGGGGGTGTCCGTTTTCATCCGGGCGGAGGCCCGGCAGAGGCTGCCCAGGCCGTGCGCCCCAAGATTAGCGGATTGCCGGCAGCTTTGCCCCCCGCAGTTGACGAGAGTCCGCCGTTTTCGTTTTTTTGCCGGTTGACTCGAGCAAATTCATCACGTACACTTTTCTTCATAACTTGTAGTATTTCCAAAACTCGCCTTGGCCGGGAAACGGTATGCGGTTGTTGAAAAAGATCCTCGGAAAGACCGGCCCGCTTGCGTTCGGCGCGATCTTGGCGACAGGGTTCCTCCTTGGAGCAGGTGGGGCGCTGGTAACGGTGGTGGCCGTCGAGCGGACATCAGGCGTCGAGTTCTGCTCCACCTGTCACAGCATGGCGCCCATGGTCGCGGCGTACCGTATCGATGTGCATGGGGGCAAGAACAAGAACGGACTTCGGACAAAATGCACGGCGTGTCATTTGCCCCACGACAACGTGCTTCATTATATGTATCAAAAAACGGTGACGGGTATCGAAGACGTGGTTGTCGAAACTTTTGGGCGTCCCGACCGGATCGACTGGGAGAAGAGACGTTCTCGCCGAGAGCGTTTCACATACGATTCCGGGTGTGTCAAGTGCCATGAAGACCTGCGGGTCGCGACCATGCCCAATCCGAAAGCGTTCATCGCGCACAAGGATTACTTCATGGGCACGTCGGACAAGAAGACGTGCGTTTCATGCCACGAGAATGTCGGTCACAAGAATTTGGGGTTGTTTCTGGCCGAAGCGAAAGGACCGCTGCGGCCCTGAGTCCACAACATCCCGGGCGGCGACTCCCGGGTCGAGCGGAGAGAACAGATGATGATCAGGAGGATGGTGCAGGCGGTCGTTGTCGGCGTCGCGGTTTTTTCCGTTTTCGGCGGGACGGATGTCAAATTGATGAAGGTCAATCGCGCCTTGACGGAAGAAGCCCGGGGCTGCATCGATTGTCACGCGGGCAAGACCCCGGGGATCGTGCAGGATTGGCGGAAGAGTCGGCATGGACACGTGGGGGTGTCATGCGTTGATTGCCACAGTGTTACGGCGGATTCCCCGCTGGCTTCCCAGGGCTGTCCGGGGGTGAGAAACACCGGTACTTGGGTCACGGTCGTCGTGACCTCGAAGGCGTGTTCAAAGTGTCATCCGGCGGAAGTGCAACAGTTTTCGGCCAGCGGGCATTTTCGGGCGGCATCGCAGATTGCCGGGAAGCAATCCATGCAAGACCTGATGTACAAGTACGAAGGTCAGAACCATCCGCAATTCAAGAGCGGTCCGAAAGAAACCGGCTGCATACAGTGCCATGGGACGACGATCAAGCTCGGAGCGGACCGCCGTCCGTTGCCCGGTTCCTGGCCCAACGCCGGGATCGGCAACGTCAATCCCGACGGGTCTGTGGGGAACTGTTCGGCGTGCCATACGCGACACAGGTTCGATATCGCCGAGGCCCGCAAGCCTGCGGCCTGTGCGTCCTGCCATTTGGGCCCGGACCACCCGGACATCGAGATCTTCACCAACAGCAAGCATGGGCAGATCTTTGCCACCGAAGGTGACAATTACGTGTATGACACGACGCCGGACGCATGGGAACCTGGCGACTACCGTGCCCCCACTTGTGCCGTTTGCCACATGAGCGGCATCGGCGATCTGAAGACCACGCACAATGTTTCGAGCCGTCTCTATTGGAACCTGTGGGCCAAGGAATCAAAACCGCGCAATTCACCGGACCCCACGAGTCCGCTCACGGGCGACGCGGCCGCGGGCCGGGCCAGGATGAAGAAGGTGTGCAGCAACTGTCACACTCCTCTTCACACCGACGGTTTCTTTACCCAGGCGGATAAACTGGTAAAACTCTACAACGAAGCCTACTACAAGCCCTCGAAGCGGATGCTCGACGTCCTGAAAGACAAGGGCCTGCTCCGCGAGAACCCCTGGACCGACCCGTTTCAGATTGCCTATTACCATCTCTGGCATCATGAGGGACGGCGGATGCGCCAAGGGGCTTTGATGGGCGGTCCCGACTATGCACAGTGGCACGGAACGTTCGAAGTCATGCAGCGTCTGTATGAGATGAAGGCGATTTTCAAAAAGAGACTGCAGACGAACAAGATCGAGCCCTGAGGGGGGACTTGCTTGAGCCCGTCCGAAAAGGGCGCAGGACGGGCCGGAGGAAGGCGCCAGGCGGCGCAGGAAGGGAGGCGCCAAGGGACGGCTGATTCCTGCCTGGAGTCTTTTCCCCTCGGCATTCGCTTTCACGGCGCGCCACGGGTGCATTCTGGGGCGTCCTTCGGTCCTTTTACGGTCCCGATGTTTGCTTGGTCTCCGGAAGAGCGCACGGTGTATCCAGAAGGGGGATGTCGCCGCTCGCAACGAGGAGCGGGCCCTCTCGTTCGCCGGATGAACATGGGATGTCGGCGGCGTCTGCGCCGGTGTCCCGGGCGGGTGGGCCGGCATGGATCTCGCCTGGGGGATGGCACGCGGAAAAGGCGAGCCGGGACTCGAAGATTCGTCTGGCCGGCGCGGCGGGAGCCCTTGGGGTTGCTTGGGTTGCCCGCCGGAAGTCCGGCGGACAAGAAAAGGCCCTCCCGCCCGGGAAGGCCGAGGGAAGGGCCGGCTCAAGTTTTTTGACCGGTCTCCAAAGAGAGATCGGTCGCGAGGGCTTTATCGGAACGTTTCGGCGCCGCGGTAGTAGCGTATTGGGCCGCCGCTGGAATATCGGCGGATGGCCTTCCAGTTCGACCACTTCACATGTCCGTCCGCGAACCCGATGTTCGACCCGCCGTTATGGACGGTCGAACCGGGGACCGCGGCCATGTTGCCGGGTCCGCTCCCGCAGCGGCAGCTCGGCCAAGCGGTCACACAGATGTACCGCCACAGATACCCCCCGCCCGGCGACCAACCCCCGAGAACATGTCGGCAATCCCCCAGAATCAAAGTCTCGGTCGGGTGCTTCAACTGGACGTCTCGAACGGAGTCGCCGCCGTTCCCCTGCAGGATGTGTTCGTTGAATCCGTAGGACGGCTTGACGCGGGACGGATTGGGCGTTCCGTCTCCGGTGATGTGCTGTCCGTAGTATCCATTCCAGGTCGTGTCCGTCCGTGCCGGGCAAACGTACGTGCGTTCGTCGCCGACATAGGTGGCGGTGGCCTTGTACCAGTTGTTCGGCCCGGCCAAGCCGAGACCGCGGTCGGTCCCCCAGTGCCATTTGGGGTACCGGCCGTCGTAGTCGCCCTGGTACTGGATCATCCCCAGCATGAGTTGCTTGAGGTTGGACTGACAGCTCGCCTGCAAGGCTTTGGCTTTGGCCTTCTGCAGAGCCGGCAGCAGCATGCTGGCCAGGATTGCGATGATCGCAATCACCACCAGCAGCTCGATCAGAGTGAATTTCTTCTTTTGTCCCAGTCCCGCCATGATGCTTGTCTCCCTGTTTTCGTGTTTCGGTCCGCGCCTTTTTCCCCTCCGTCAGCGACGCCCCATCGCCGGCGCGAGCGGGAAATGCGGACCATGTGTCAGAACCTGAGTCGGATTTTAAAGGCTGACGCACGCTTTGTCAAGGGGAATTTTGAAAAAAATCGGAAAAGCGCAAATAATCGACGGATGATATACGTTAACTGAGGCTCGGGCGAAGACGGAACGGCCTTCCGGCGCCGCGGGCGGCGGGTCGTTCCACGCCCTGTCGACAACAGACCGGAAGAGTTGAATTTCGGCGACTATCGGTTCAAACTGTGCTGCAGGGGACCTGGAAAGCGGGCGTCCGGGAAGCGTGCACATCGTCCGGCGTCGCGCCTCTGGGGATCGGGGGTGACGGAGCGGAGGGCTTCGGAGGGAGGGAATCTTTCCGGCGGCTTCGGTCGGCGGGGGGCGGAAAAAGGCCCTCCCGCCGGGAAGACGGCGGAAGGGCCGAGTTTGAACATCGATCAGTCTCGGACCGGTCGCGACGCGACGGTCCTTCCTAGAATGTCTCCGCGCCGCGGTAGTAGCGGATGGCGCCGCCGCTGGAGAATCGGCGGATGGCCTTCCAGTTCGACCATTTGACGTGCCCGTCGGCAAATCCGATGTTCGAACCGCCGTTATGGACGGTCGAACCGGGGACCGCGGCCATGTTGCCGGGTCCGCTCCCGCAGGCGCAACTCGGCCAAGCGGTCACAGCGATGTACCGCCACAAGTACCCCCCGCCCGGCGACCAACCCCCGAGCACCGCCCGATTGTCTCCCAGGATCAGGGTCTCGGTGGGATGCTTCAACTGGACGTCTCGGATGGAGTCGCCGCCCTGCCCCTGGAGAAAGGACTCATTGAAGGCGTACGAGGGTTTGACGTTCGACGGACTGGGCGTTCCGTCGCCGGTTATGTGCTGGCCATAATACCCGTTCCAGGTCGTGTCCGTTCGTGCCGGGCAAACGTACGTGCGTTCGTCGCCGACGTAAGTGGCGGTGGCTTTGAACCAGTTGTTCGGGCCGTCTACTCCGAGACCGCGGTCGGTCCCCCAGTTCCATTTGGGATAGCGGCCGTCGTAGTCGCCCTGGTACTGGATCATCCCCAGCATGAGTTGCTTGAGGTTGGACTGGCAGCTCGCCTGCAAGGCCTTGGCTTTGGCTTTTTGCAATGCCGGCAGCAGCATGCTGGCCAGGATTGCGATGATCGCAATCACCACCAGCAGTTCGATCAGGGTGAATTTCTTCTTTTGTCCCAGTCCCGCCATGATGCCTTACTCCCTTTTTCTGTGTTTCGGTCCGCGCCTTCTTCCCGTTCTCCTGCGACACCGCGTCGCCGGCGGAAAGTAGTAAAGAGAATGCATGCCACGCGCCAAAACCTGAGTTGGGATTCTAAAGGTTGGAGCAGGCCTTGTCAAGGCATTTGTTGCGAAAAAAAAGAGAAAAACTCACACTCCTTTCCGGCGCCGGGCGCCGGACCTTCGTTTGAGCCCGTTCCCAAGGAGAAAAAGGGGGCGTGAGCCGCGGGAGTTGTTGCTCTTCGCCAAGGGCGAATCGCTGTCCGCCTGAGGCGGACCCGTCTCTCCCGCCAAGCGGGATCGGCTGGGGGCGCAGGCCGCCTTCCGCCCCAATCCGACTTGTCCGCCAGAGTCCCGCAGGCGTGGGACGAAGGCGGTAGGGCGCGGCGCGTTCGGACGATCTTTCGCCGTTTTCCGCGTCTCGCCGAGCGGGATTACCGTCGAGGGCAGCAACGCCGGGTCCCGTTCGGGGGGAACGAAATCTCACCCAAAATCGCACTCTTTCTCGCGCGGTCACGGGCCCTTGCTTTGTGGCCGGGCTCTCGTTTGCCAAGAGTTCTTGATGCGTCCGGACTGCCCTGCGGGGGGAGCGGGGCGGTCCGGGGCCGGCAATCCTCCACAACCCCTGGCGGCGGGCGCACACGGTTCGGATTTGCCCCGGCCGACGCGACTTGACGCCGAACCTTTGCCGAGATACGGTCGCTGGCGACCGGGTCGCTTTGCACGATCTTGCAGACGTCGCAGAGAACGCGGTGGGGGGTCCGCCCTGTCCGTTTCCCGGCTGCATGACATCGCCGCCCGGACGTTTCCAGGATGCATTGCACACTTCGGCCGGAGGAACCAGCCCATGAAGCACCGCACGTTTTTTAGGACAACCAACTGTTTGACCTGTTTGTTCCTGACCATTTCGATCGGTTGGGCCGCGGAGAAGGGGAAGAACATCTTTCCTGATCCCGGTTTCGAGCGGACTGGTGTGCCCGGTCCGGCCCATACGGGCCAGCGCAGCGGCCATCTCCAGGTCGGGACGAAACAGCATTGGCTCTGTATCGGCGGGCGGCTCGACGTGGAGCCGTTTGCCACCTATCACGTCACGGGTTTCGTGAAAGCCCGAGTGGGCGCGGGGGCCCTTTTCGCTCTCTATGTGTACGCATGGAACTCGTTCGACTGGGCGTTTGTCCGATCCGTGCCGTTGCGGACCACGCAAGACTGGCGCAGAATCGACGTGACATTCTCATCGCCTTCGGACCATGTTTTCTTTCACCCGTTGGCGTTCATAGGGGCGCGGGACAGCGAGGCCTGGATCGACGACGTGACGGTCCGCAAGGTCCGAGATGCCGAGGCGACGGTTGCGCCGTTGTTGGCCAAGGCCCGGCACAGCGACGCGGAACGGCAATACCTGGCTCGTTACTACCTGGACCGGGGGAAGCCGGAGAGGGCACAAGCCTTGATGAACGGTGCTTCGGCTTACACCCGAGCCGACATTGCGTGTCTTTTGGCGAAGCATACCCGGGACCCGGGCCGGAAGCGCGCGTTGATCAAAATCTTCCTGGTGAACGGGGGGGCAGGCTACAGCAACGGCCTCACCCGGCTCAGCGAACTCACGGCAGGTCTGAACCCTGGCGAAGTCCGCAGCCTGTACCGGGAGGCCGTCTTGGATTCCGGAGGGCAGCCCGCTGCGGCCAAGGCTCTGGCGGTCCGGATACAGGATGCTTTGGGACGGACCGGGGGCGCCGTGACCGTGGCGCGCGAGCGGGAGCAGATCCAGGCGTTGAAGGCTGACCTGGAGCGCGTCCTCGAAGCCCTGCCTGAGGACGCCCCCGGCCGGAAGTTCCTGACCGGCGCGGCAACCCAGCTTGAAGAAGCCATGACGAAAAACGCCCGCCGCCGTGCCGATTTGGGGCGCTGTCAGGTGTTGATCGGGGGGCGTCTGGTGGCTCCGGACAGCCATGCCATCGTGATTCCGGACAAACCGACGCCCCAGGAACAACACGCCGCCTCGGACCTGCAGAAACACCTCGAGTCCATCATGGGGGCGGCCCCGCCCATTGTCAGCGACAGTCGCTGCGGCGAGCGCATACCTCTTGTGGTGGGGCGCAGCGCCCTGCTTAAGAAGCTCGGTGTGAGCGTGGATTGGAAGGCACTGGGCCAAGAGGGCATTCTGATCCGGACGGTTGGCCCGGCCCTGGTGCTGGCCGGCAACAAACGAGGTGTGCTCTATGCCTGCTACACTTTCCTCGAGGACTATTTGGGCTGCCGCTGGTTTACGCCGGATTGCACGATCTTGCCGAAGCGCGGAACCCTCGCGGTCCCGAAGGTCGATCGGACGTATGTCCCGCCACTCGAGTACCGTGCCACGGACTACCCGAATTCGCGTGACGCTGACTGGGCGGTACGCAACAAGATCAACGGGACCCAGACCCGACTCGACGAAGAGCGCGGCGGCAAGATTACGTACCGCGGCTTCGTCCACACATTCAATTCACTGCTTCCTCCGTCGGAGTACTTTGCCGAACATCCGGAGTACTACTCCGAAATCGGCGGAAAACGCGTGGGGCCCCAACGTACCCAGCTCTGTATGACCAATCCGGACGTTGTGCGCTTTGTCACGGCCGCGATCCGGCGGCGGATGCGCGAGTCGCCGGACGCCACGATTTTTTCCGTATCCCAAAATGATTGGGGCAATTATTGCCAGTGCCCGAAATGCCGGGCCCTGGCCGAGAAAGAAGGCAGTCAGGCGGGAGTGTTGATCCACTTTGTCAACGCGATTGCCGACGCGGTTCGGGACGAGTTTCCGACCAAGATCGTCGACACACTTGCATACCAGTGGAGCCGCAAGCCGCCCCTGCATGTCCGGCCCAGGCCGAATGTGGCCGTGCGGCTCTGCAGCATCGAGTGCTGTTTCGCGCACCCGCTGGCGACCGATCCCTTCAACGCCTCGTTCCGGCGCGACATCGAAGGCTGGAATCGCATTTGCAATCGGCTTCACATTTGGGACTACGTCATCAACTACGCCCATTGCATCATGCCGTTTCCGAACCTCTATGTACTCAAGCCCAACATCGACTTCTTCGTCAACCACGGGGTCACGGGCATTTACGAGGAGGCAGACTATTTCACACGAGGCGGCGAGTTCGCTGAACTTCGCACTTGGATCATGGCCAAAACGTTGTGGGACCCATCATACGATACGGACAAAGCCATCGACGAGTTCCTGGCGGCTTATTACGGCAAGGCCGCCGCACCGATGCGGCAATACATTGACTTGGTTCACGATCAGGTGCGCAACAACCCCGATTTGCATGTCCGGATTTACTCCCCGCCGAGCGCCGGATATCTCACTCCCGAGGTGATCCGGAAATCCGTTCAGCTCTTCGACCGGGCGGAGAAGCGCGTGGAAGCGGATCCCGTCCGATTGCAGCGAACTCGAGTGGCTCGGCTCCCGTTGCTCTATACTCGGATCGCTTTAAGCCGCGGCGGCGGGTATATCGAGAAGGGCGACCAGCTCGTGCCGGCCGCCGCCGAGGCAGATGTTCGGACTCTGGTCGAGCGTTTTGCGAAGATCGCGAAAGCGGCGGGTGTGACGCATATCCGCGAGGGGCGGAGAGGGTACCTCGGTCCGTGGCTGGCGCGCCAACAGGAGCGCGGGAAGAGTCTTCCGATCATCCGTCTGCGGACTCCGCACCTCGATGCGGTGGTCGTTCCCGGACGTGGGGGTCGGATTTGGCGTTTGCGCAGCCTTGCCGGGGGTGTTCCGGTGGACATCTTCAAACGGTTTGGAGACCCGGACCGGGGCTTCGAACCGGCCGAGGGCGGGTACGAGGAATACAGCGAGTCCGGTTATCGTTCCCCGGGCTGGGACGAGTCTTACAGGGTCACTTTCCAGTCGGACACCGCCGTGACCATGGCAGCCGAACTCGGCAACGGGTTCAAAGTCGAGAGAACCATCGAACTCTTGCCCGATCGACCCGAGTTTCAGGTGCATACGACCCTGACCAATGTCGCGCGGGGTCCCCAGACCGCCTGTATACGAGTCCATCCCGCCTTTGCCGTCGGCTCGACTCAAGACGTCGTCGTGTGGGTCAAGAAAGCCGACGGCAGGTGGGGGCGGTTCCCGTTGGCCGTGCAGAATGACCCGTTGAAAGAGAGGGAAAAGTGGCTGCGCGGCGACGCGCTTCCGGCCGGTGAATGGGCCTGGGTGGACCGGGGCCGCGACTTTGGCGTTCTCGACCGATTCGAGCCCGGCGACGTGACGACGGCATACGTAAACTGGAACGGCGGTCAGCAACGCGTCAACCTCGAACTCTGGTCTCGGACCGTAAAACTGCCGGTTGGCGAGACCCTGACGCTGACGCACGTCTACCGGGTGCTCCGGTCGGCCCGCCGATGGGAAGCCCGAGACGAGAAGTGAGCGGACTTCAACCCGGATTGGTCATGGACCGTCTGCTGTGACGAT
This sequence comes from Kiritimatiellota bacterium, assembly GCA_013151865.1. GTDB lineage: Bacteria > Verrucomicrobiota > Lentisphaeria > Oligosphaerales > JAADHN01 > JAADHN01. Next base: position 100,229 of record JAADHN010000138.1, on the reverse strand, counting down.
GCATCTCGCACATCTTGGGGGCGTTGCCGTCAAGCGTCGACCGCGGCGGCGCTTCAACACCGTCCCGTCCATCGGTCGCCGCAACAACCTGATTCAGTATGAGAGCCGCCCCCTCTCGCGTCCAAGTTTGTGCACAATCCCGGCTAAAAGCCCCGCAGCTTGCGTTCGAGGAAGCCGATCGTGTGACGGAACTGGGAGTCCCGCTTCATCCGTTGCTCGATCGTATTCACGGCGTGAAGAATCGTTCCGTGGTTCCGGTTGAACTGTTCCCCGATGGTTGTCGTCGAATGGTCGGTCAGGCGCCGGCAAAGAAACATGGCCACCTGTCGTGGAAAGGCAATATTCTGAGGCCGCCGCTTCCCGAGCATATCGGCGACGCGGATGTCGAAGTGTTCCGCGACAGTCCGCTGAATCTTCTCGACACTGACGCTGCTCGCCGATTCTTCCTCGATAATGGGGCGAAGCAGGAATTCCGCCTGCTCGGTGTCCACCTCGCTGCCGGTCATCGAGGCATAGGAGACCAGTCGGAGCAGTGCGCCTTCGAGACGCCGGAAGTTCGACTTGATCAGTCCGGCCATGAATTGCAGCACTTCGTCCGACAGTTTCAGGCTATTGCCCTCTTGCTTCTTGCGCAGAAAAGCCACTCGGGTTTCCAGGTCGGGGGGGAGGATTTCTGTGGTGAGTCCCCATTCGAAGCGCGAAACGAGGCGTTTTTCCAGACCGCCGATTTCGTGTGGGGGGCGGTCCGAGGTCAGAACGATCTGCTTACGTCGATTGTACAACGCGTTGAATGTATGGAAGAACTCTTCCTGGAACTGTTCCTTGCCCTTGAAAAAGTGGACGTCGTCGATTAACAGCAAGTCGACTCCGCGATAGTGCCGCCGAAACCCCGGCAGGCGTCGGTTCATCAACGCGTCGATAAAGAGATTGGCGAATTCTTCGCTGGTCAGGTATTCGATGCGGGCCCGCTTCCTGCGTCCGAGGACTTCCTGGGCGATCGCCTGCAGCAGGTGAGTCTTGCCCAATCCGGTCGCCCCGTGGATAAAGAGGGGATTGTAGGCTTTGCCGGGAGCGTCTGCAACAGCGTGGGACGCAGCATAGGCGAACTTATTGTTCTCTCCGACAACAAACGAGTCGAATGTGAGACGACGGTCGTAGCGGCCTTGGGCGACGTCCGTTTCGGCGGGACGCCGCCGTCGCCCGGTCGGAGCGCCTGCCGCGGTCGCGTCCGAAGCGAGTTCGGCGGCGGCGGGATCGTGTCCACTTTCGAACAGCACGTTATAGGTGGTGCCGGTTGCTTCCTCGAGGGCGGTCCTGATCAGATCCTGGTAGTTGTTCGTCAGCCATTCGCTGAAAATCTCGTTCGATACGCCGAGGCGGAAATTGTTTTTCTCGATCGCCAGGGGCACAATCCCCGCGATCCAGCGGTCGTATGTGTCCTCGTTCAGAAGCTTGCGCAAGCGGACTGCCGCGGCCCCCCACGCGGTTTGAGCGTTCTTTTCCATAAGGTTCGCACCTGACCGTAGCTGGAAACTCGAAGGATTCTCAGAACTGCCCAAGTTTCGAGGTTGTCCGAAAATGTTTTCCGAACCGCGCCGGGAGCGTCGGGTCGACTTCCACCAGGGAAACTTCGCCGTGGGTCCCGCCGGATTCGATAAACTCAAGCTTCCGGACATCCACCCTATTCGGTGCAGTTGCTTTCTAACCCCGTCTTCCCGAACGGGACGCGCCCAACGAAGCAGCAACACCGTGAAGCGAGAGGGCGCGACCGCCTTTGCGGCCTCGATGCGCGCTGTCCCCATCTTTCGGGAGCGGTCCCGACGCCATCTCGTCTGCGGCCCATGCTCCGGGCCGCTGCGGCGGAGACTTCCACCTCTTTCCGGGAACCACACCGCGGACCCCGCCGGGAGCCTCCCGGTACCTGAACGCGGGATCCCACAAGTGGAAGAACACGCCGTCTCCAAAACGACAAGAGAGGACCGTGACCGTTTCGAAAACACTTCCCCGAATGTCCTGGGAAACGGATGCAATCTAACGAAACAGTCGGGGTATGACAAGCCTCGGGGGCCGCTTTTTCGGGTGGTTTCCACCCCTCGAAGTCGTAACCCCTTGATTTGAGTCTTTGCATGTTTCCAACACTTTTTTTTGATTGCCCGCCCCATGCGCCGGGGACGACGCCCTTTGCTCGGCTATCCCGTCGGCGTGAAGTGTCGGGGGATTGCGCCGAACGACGGGCGGGCTTGCGTGGAAAACCTGACTCGGCCGGCGTTTGGCGGCAGTGTTCTGAAGATACGGGAGATGCGTCATGGCGTTCGGCGGCTCGTGAATTGCTCGTGCCCGCAGGCATCCCGTGGGAGCAGGCTTCGGCATGGTTGTCGGGACGGCCCGGGAACGCCGGAAGGCAACTTCTGCCACAGAGGTCGTCGAGGCCACCGAGGAAAAAGAGAGCCAGAACGTCCGGCGTCTGAGGTGCCGCGCCGACAGAGCACTCGCCGTATCGGCGCGGACCTTGCAGGTCCAAACGGTTGTCAATCGCGGCGCAGGCAATATAGTCCGCGCCTGGAATTTGGACCGGCAGGCTCGGGCATTCCGGCTCGGTGGGCACGGCCGTCGGGGCCGTCTGAAACGGGGCCCCGACCCGAGCGCCTTGGAGGGGGAATTCCCCTGGCAACCGTTTCTGGCCGGTCGGACGCGGGAACGGAGCGGTCGAGCCCGGCCCCTACGGGCGCATTGCCCGATCGATCCGTTGTGGTTGTGCAATTGCGGAATCCGCAACAGATGGCCGGATAGGATATTCGGACAGAACCAAGCCATGCACAGGACGTCGCTGTGGCGCCGCCTGTGATGGCCGGTGATCGCCGGAATCTGGCCGTCGGCCGGTTTGCGCAACGCGTCTTTCATGCGGAACGAAGTCCCCGATGTCGTCGTCCCCGACGCCGTGATGGAGCGCATGGCATCGGAAAGCAGCGGGAAGGACAGCGTGCCATGTGCAGTCGTTTCGCCCGAGAGAGTATGGTCGAACGCGTGCGCGACCGGGTGGCGGGGACCCAAGTCAGCGCTCCGTTTGGCAACGTCGATACGGCTTTGGCCGTGATTGAGCCGTAACGCCAAAGGATGGGGGACGCTCCGAGTGTCGGGAACCGAGACTCCGGCCCGTCGAATTTGGAGGCACACCATGTTGCTGCACCGCGTGCCGTTGATCCTTCGAAACGCCGTCAGATTCCTTGGCGCGGCCTTTTTTTGGGCTGCGGTCGCCGCCAGCCGGGCATCGGCTCGGGAAGGGAGGGCGCCCGTTTGGCAAAAACGCTGGGTGCGTGTCCCTCTGAACATGCTCGTGGACCGGAATGCGGCAATGGCGCGAGACATCGTCGAACGTGCGGCCAAAGCCGGGTATAACGGAGTGGTGTACGCAGATACCAAACTGACCACTTGGTGGGGACCGGCGGTCGGCATCGGAGAGAAGTGGAAGCGGAACGCCCTCGCGTTCCGGCGACTCGCTCGGGAGCGCGGCATGGATTTCATCGTGACCGCAGCACCGTTCGGCTATGCGGGCGGCATCTTGATGCACGATCCGAATCTGGCCGCGGGATATCCCGTCCGGAATGTCTCGCTCCGCGCGGCTGAGGGACGTTTGGTCTCGATTTGCGATGTGCGCATTGCCAATCCCTCGTTCGAAGAGCACCGGGGCGACCGCTTTCCATCTTGGTTTCACGACGATCCCGGTCGCGGCTCTTTTGCCGACGTGCAGGTGGTGAAAGACGGCAGCGTTTCTCTCCGGTTTGAAGTCGGCGCCCGCACCAATAAATGGGGCCACAACCGTGTGTTCCAGACGTGGGTTGTCCGACCGTTTCAGCAGTATCGCGTCCATTATTGGATAAAACTGGACAAGGTCACCGGGAATTATCAGAGCCTGGTTCTTGCCGCGGACGGCAAACGCACGCTGCAAACGTGCGGATTCCGCGAGAAGCCGGCCGAAGACGCTCCCGCCCGAAAGAAGTTGCGCGACACCTCCGCGGATTGGTGCGAGCAAGTTGTGGTTTTCAACAGTCTGAACCGACGCAAAGTTCGGTTTTACATCGGCATCTGGGGCGGCAAGTCCGGCCGCATGTGGGTCGACGGCGTGCGAATCGAGGCCGTACCCACGCTGAATGTGCTGCGGCGCGACGACCTGCCGCTGCGGATCGCCGGCAAAGACGGAACGGTGTATATCGAGGGGCGGGACTATCGGCGGGTGGAGGATCCGAAATTGGGCCGTGCCCGCTGGCGGGGAACGTACGGGGTGATCCACGCGTCCCCGGGCGTCCTTCTGGCGCCCGACTCCCGGATTCGCGAGGGGCAGACCGTGCTGTTTTCCGCCTACCATGCCCTGCCCATGCCCAACGACCAGATGAATTGCAGTCTTTACAATCCGAAAGTATTCGAGATCTGCCGGGACAGCGTGAAATACAATCGCGAACTGTTCCATCCGGACGGTTGGTTCCTCGCCTATGATGAAATGCGCACGGGCGGGTGGGAGCCCGAAGAAACCAAACGATTCCGGAATTCCGGAGAACTGTTGGCCTACAACGTCCGGCGGATTGCGGAAATCGTCCGCAAGAATGGAGGCGGCAAGCCCATGTTCGTCTGGTCGGACATGTTCGACCCGAACCACAATGCCCGCGAGAATTACTATTTGGTAAACAACACGTTGGCCGGTTCGTGGGAAGGCCTCCCCAAGGACATGACTGTTGTGACCTGGATCGCCAAACGCAAGAGCCTCGAGTTCTTCTCCAAACGCGGGCACCCTCAGGTCGTGGCAGGGTACTACGACCGGGATGTGACCGAAGATTTTCAACATTGGCTCAAAGCCGTCCGGGGGGTCCCGAATGTCATCGGCACGATGTATTGCACCTGGGGCGGCAATTGGGACGACATCGGGCGATTCGCGGACGTCTGGTGGGGGGGACGGAGGCGCTGACCCGGAACGCGTTGGCCGCGAACACGGTCCGGCCGCAGTGCGTTCCGAGGCACCGCCGCCCACAGGCAAACGGGTCGGCAAGGAGCGTTTGCTCGCCGCCTGGACCGCGCCGCCGCTCGGGCGAGGCGTTGTCTGGGAGGCTGATGCGACCGGACGGCGCTGAGCGAGAGTCGAGACAAGTGAGGCCGTCGCAGCAGATCGTTCATGCACTGTTCGGTTCGGAAACGGGAAACGGTTTTTTCGCCAAGAGGAGCGGCGGGGCGATGCGTTTTGTTTATCCGAAGTCAGTACGACCCGGCGGAGGGCTCTCTTCCCGGGGGAGCCGCCTGTTCCTGACCGGATTCCTCGTCGCCGTTGCGACGCTTGGAGTCGGACCGGCCGACAGAGGGTTCGAGGTTGTCGAGTTGAGCGAGGAACGCCTCGGCTCTCCTATTGTCCGTACGGATTTCGAGCGTTGCACACCCCGGCGCATCATCAAGAAAGTGGACGAAGATCGCACCGGGAAATGGCTCGCGGACGGCCCGGAAAGAGATCGGGCCGACGGGTATTGGCTCCTTCGGCATCCCGTCTGGACCAGGGCCGTCCTGAACGCCGAGGGGCGTCCCGCGGACCTTGTGTACGATCCGAAACTCGAAGGTCCGTACCACATCTATCTTGGCTTGCGGGCGGTTGAACCGAACATGAGCCTCGCAGTGAAGTTGTCGGACGAGGAAGATTTCGACGTAATCACCGCGCCGGCCGTGACGTCCGGCCGGGACTTCAACTTCGAGTTTCACTGGCGCGCCGCCGCCGACCTCACGGGCCGGCAGATCGTGATTCGTTCCGTGGGGCGGAAAGTCTATCTGCAATCGTTCCGTTTCGTTCCGATCCTGACGGTCACCCGCAAGTACCGTGCGGTCGCCGACCACGTGACGATCTGCAAGACGGTGGGACGGCACCACGCGTTTCCCGGCATCGACCGCCTGCCCGACGGTGGCTTGGGCGTGGTGTTCCGCGACGGGATCGCCCACGTATGTCCGTTTGGGCGAATCATGTTGACGCGCTCCCGCGACGAGGGTCGTACCTGGACGCAGCCCGTCGTCATTTGGGACTCGCCGTCGGACGAACGCGATCCCTCGATCCACGCCCTGCCGAACGGGCGGATTCTGGTCACGTTCAATGTCTGGAACAGTTGGATGGCGTCCGTCGCATTGCGCAAGAAATTTGCCGAACAGACCGCGCGCATCCTGAAAGACGGCCAGCGGGCGTATACCGGACGAAAGGCCGTGTTTTCCGATGACAGCGGCCGTACGTGGACGCAGCCGATCGACATTCCGCCTTTTACCCCTCACGGGCCGGCGCTTGGCCCCGACGGTGGACTCTATTGTCCAACTTGGCGCAATCGCGAAGGCCGGCGCCACGTGATGATTTGGCGCTCGGCGGACGGCGGTCGCGTCTGGGAGGAGTACGCCGATGTGGGCGCTTCTGCCGCCGATTTCCACGACAAACAGGTGGTGTACGACGAGCCGTACCTTGTCATCCCGCCGAAAGGGCCGTGGATCGTCACCATTCGCGTCCAGGTGGACGGCTATGTGCGACAGGCGTTCTCGACGAACGGACGGCGTTGGTCGCCTGTGCGAAAGACCCGGGTGCGCGGTTTCCCCCAGCACATCCTCGCACTCAAGGATGGACGCCTGCTCATGACCTACGGCTACCGCTACAAACCGTACGGTATCCGTGCCTGCATCAGTCGGGATCGGGGCAGGTCGTGGGATGTGGACCGCGAGATCCTCCTCGCCCATGGTGCGCCCACCCCGGACCTCGGTTACCCCGTGAGTATCGAGCTGAAGGACGGCCGGGTTTTCACTGTGTATTACTACAACGACCCGGCCGGCGAGTGCTACATAGAGGGCGCCTTCTACCGGCCATGACCGGGGGAGAAAGGCCTTGAGCGGAGTCATCGCCGTCGGGCTGCCGCGGCGGGCCGCAGGCATTGATCGGGCCAAGCTTCCGGGCTCGGCTCGATCCATACCGCCCGGACACGGGGGGACGCATCGCTCGTAAGCTCGCGGTTGGGTCCGATGAACCGTTGCGCCCGTGCAGTGGTCGTGGACGCTGTATCATTCCGATGTCCGGGCTTCACTCACGCAACGTCGGCGACGCGTAAACTGAACGAAGGCACACGCCCGGCGATTCCCACCGGAAGGCGATTTCGTCGTGCGCGGGAGCCGTGCCGCCCGGCAAACGAGCCGAAACGTCGATCACAAGTCAACCAGTGCGAGTGTTCCATTCGCGTAGCCCGACGCGTATTGGGTATCGCAAAAGGAGCTTGACGGAAAACCGAGAAGGAGAGAACAATGGCCGACTTCCCCCGACTCCCGGACGATCTGATGATTCAACGGCTGGCGCCCCCGACCGGGAAGCCGGTACGCGCCGTGCTGGACACCGACACCTTCAATGAAGTGGACGACCAATTCGCCTTGGCGTACGCACTCTTGTCGCCGGAAGCGTGCCGACTCGAAGCGGTCTACGCCGCCCCTTTCAATTGCGGCGGCAATCCCGCCAGGGGCATGGAACAAAGTTACGAAGAGATTCTGCGGGTCTTGGACAAGATGGGAAAAACCGACACCGAAGGTTTTGTCTTCAAGGGGTCGGACCGATATTTGCCGGGGCCCGGGCAATGCGTAAACAGTCCCGCGGCTCGAGACTTGGTCGAGAAAGCGATGGCCTCCGACGACGGACCGCTTTACGTATTGACCATCGGCGCTCCCACCAACGTGGCGTCGGCTTTGCTCATGGAACCATCCATCGTCGAACGCATCGTCATTGTCTGGCTGGGGGGACAGCCGCTCTATTGGCCGACGGCCCGGGAACATAACCTGCAACAGGACATCCCGGCATCGCAACTCATGTTCGATTCCGGCGCCCCACACGTTTTGATTCCCTGCGCCAACGTGTCCGAGCACCTCCGTACCACGGTCCCCGAACTTGATCGCTGGCTTCGGCGTACGGGGCCTTTGGGAGATTATCTCTGCGATATCGTGGCCGCGTATCACGAGGACCACTTCGCCTGGTCCAAAGTAATTTGGGACATATCGGCCGTGGCGTGGCTCATCGCCCCGGAATGGGTGCCGACGAACATCGTCCACGCCCCGATCCTGACTGACCGGGCCACGTACAGCATTGACGAGAGGCGTCACTTCATGCGCGTGGCCGTGCATGTCGAGCGAGATACCGTTTTCCGCGATCTGTTCACCAAGTTCACCCGTTTCGGGGCGTCGGGCTCGTGTCTGGGGGGGTGAGACGGACAGCGCCGGTCCATGCTCCGTGTCGGCCGGAAGCGGGCGAACCGTCTCCGCCGTGCGGGAGGTGTTTTTCCGTGCTTACGGACCGTCCCGGCAGCGTCAAGACCGTTCCGGTGGGGCTACGAGTTCAGAGCGGAAACGCCTGCTCGGGACTATTGGCCGGTGAGATTCAGGTCTACGGTTTCGGGCGCAGAGATCCAATATCCGGCGCCTTCTTCCATTAAACCGTCCGGGACGGGCTCGTATCGCTGGTGCTCGGCGTCCCAGCGCCAGACCGTGAGGCGTGCACGCGTGATGCTGTTGAGGCGCACCGGGCCGCCGGCGCCCGAAAGGGTCCAGCCCGGTCTGAGCCTGAGCCTGGCGGTCTGGTGAGGGGCACCGGGGATTCTGAGGTCGACTTCTCGGCGGGCGAAAACCCAATATGCGGCATGGGGTTCGATTCGGTCGGTCGGTCGATATTCGCCGCCGGGGGCGTCCGAGGAAGCCACCCACTTCCAAATGTCGCCGAGGACGGCGTCGCCGAAAAGGGCGTCGGGTTCAGGTTGTTCCGGGGCCACGGGCAGGGAGATCAGGTTCCATCCAGGAAGGAGGCGGAGGCGGAACAGGCGGCCGTCCGGGAGGTCGTCGGGATTGATGGGATCTGTCCCATGGAGGAATTCGAATAGGTTGTCCCATCCGTCGCCGTCGGCGTCTTCCTCTGCCGTCTCCGAACCGGGAGCATCCGAATCCCCGAGGAACGCATCCGCCCAGGCGTCCGGCAGCAGGTCGCCGTCTGCATCGAGCGCCGGCGCGTTCCCGGGCAGTCGTGCCCTGACTTCGTCCCGGTATTGGGTCCCCACCAGTTCGACCAGGAGGTTGAGGGTCGGCAGCATCCGTGACCCGTCCGGGGCGGGATTGGCCGGCACGACTGCACGCCACAGTTCCCGGAGGGGCACGGAGATCTCCCAGGTGTGCTGCTCGCCGGCAGGGACTTCGACGGTGGTGAGCATTTCCAAAAAGAAGCGCCCGCTGGACCAGCGATAGCGGTCGTCCCAGGAAAAGTCCATTTGCAGAGACGTAGGAAACTCGAGCACGACCGGGGCATCGCTATTGTTGTTCAATGTGCCGACAACAGTGAGCTCGAGGTTCGGGAGCAGGGCCGTGTCGGGTGCGGTCCAGTGCACGAAGGCCTCGGCACGGAACTCGGCTTTTCCCGGGCCCGGGTCGGCGGGCACCTCGCACTTGTTGTCTTCTTCGTCGGATTCCGGGATTCGGTTTTCCGGATCCACGGCGGCCAAGATGCGCATGTCCGTGTCGGTTCGTAGCGGCAGGAACCCGATTGCCGGGAGTCGACCGACGTGGAACAGAGGGGTCGCCGCACGATAGAAAAACGAAGCGGGGATGCCTTCGCCGTCTCGAGGTACGGGCGGGGGCAGAAGTTCGGCCGCGAACTCGACGACGACGGGCAACGGCGGCAGGATCGATCCTTCAACGTTGACGGTCGTGTCCATGATGCGTTCGACCGGGAGTTTCACCCGGAGCAGCGAACGCGGCGGGGCTTCCCGGTCGAGTCGGACCGCCACTCGCCACTCGCGTTGGAGGCCCGGGAGGAAATCGGAAAAATGCAGTCCCCTCTCCGGTTCATCCTCGATCAGAATGGGGGCAGGAAGCGGCCAGGCGTCCTCCACGTACCATTCCCGGGCGAGTCGTTCCGCCAATGCTTGCACACGGGGACCCGAGTTACTCAGGTCGCGCCGGCCGCGCAGAACGATTTCCAGGTCCCACAAGCGAAAAAGACCGTTGTCGGCATTCGCCATCACGGGGGCGGGCACGATCTCCACTTCCGCCAAGAGGGGGACGTCGCTGAAGGCATTCCAGGCGTCGTTTTCGAGCAGAATCCGGATGTTGGGGTCGCCGGTGGAGGGTTCAACCCGGACGGCGGTCGCATTCGCGTCCGCCGGGAGCGGCGTGAGGTTGACGGCGGGTGGCGGTGGTCCGGTCCGGAACCGGGCTTTGCAGTGGAGATTGAAGCTGTCGAGGTCGGCTTCAAGCAGATGGTCCCCGCTCGCGACCGGGCCGTCGAGAGAGAAGGGCAGGGGCAGCACGGCCCCGGGAGGTACGGAGATCCCGGGTGCCTGAGCCGCGTCATGCGCCGTGTCGACATGCCAGACCACTCGGACGGAAGCGCCGTCCAAACGGAAGCTCACGGACCGGTAAAGGAAACGAACCGGGCCGTTGCCGAAATTGCCGATCTCGAGGACGCCGCGCACGGCGGCGGCATTCGCTCCTCCGGCCGAGGTCGGTGCTGCTTCCGCCGAGAGTCGGAACAGCACTGGAGGAACGTCCACTGCGGTCCGCAAGACGTTGTTGGTCTCATCGCTTTCATGGACTTGGTCGTCCGGGTCGATTTCCACTGCGAAGGCTGCCGCACCCGGACTCGCCAGAAACCCGACTGCGGCTTCGGCACTGCCGTTGCGGAAGAAGACCGGCCGCAGCGCCGCCACACCGGCGCGGGTGCTTCCGTCCGGGGAAAGACGGGAGAAACGTGCCTGAACCCGCCCCGCCCAGGCGTCGTTGCCGGCGGTGAAGACAGCATGGACTCGGACGAGCGGCACGACCCCGCCCCGAAGTCCAACCACCAGTTCGCCGGGGACAACTTCCGGAAACGGGCGGGATTCGGGCCTGGGACTGTCAGCCATCCAGGAAAGCGGCTGGGGCCCTTGGATATCGACCGGATTGTAGGCGCAGAATTCCACGAAAGAGAGGTCGCGGACGGCACGCCGGACGCGTTCCACGACGTTCCGGAAGGCTTCGGTTGTGCCAAGTGTTTCGGGCGGCGTACCCCGTGGGGCCGCCGCTGCAGCCGACGGGCGGTCCGGGGTGCAGTGCAGCAACAGGTAATTGACGCCGGGCAATGAACGAACCACGAAGATCCGCGCCTCGGTCGCCGCAGCGATTGCCCGCAGCTCGATCTGCAAAGCTTCCACAAAGGCGGGCGACTCGGTGGTGGCGGAGACCCAGTCAGTGTCGGCCAGAACCCCCGAGACTGTCAGGTCGGGCAAATTCGTTTCGGGGTCGGCCCCGTTGGCACGGAGCGGACGGACCGGGAAGAACAGGGCGGCAGCGACAAGACAGAGAACTGAGCGCGACAGGGGACGGTTCATCGGGCGACCTCCCGTGTGTTTCATTGCCTTCGAGGCTGGAGTCGTGGTTGAGTTGCCCCGACCTCCGCCTTGAATACGGCCTTTTTTACGGATAGAATACGGTCAATGCGTCGTCGCAATTCCAAGCCGGGATTCTGCGTCCCCGGGCCTCGGCGCCGTCCCGCGATGCCCCGGGCGGCTCCAGTATTCCAGCAGGGCAATTGCCGATCGTCTGGAAGTAACTTGGAGCGCAGGCGAACTCGCCGGCTCAGCAACATTCCCCGGACGGTTTTAACCTGAACTATTTGTGAAGCCGACAGTATCGTGTCGATCCACACTGGACGGAAAACCGTCGCGACCGATGCTGCGAGTGTACTCGATTCCCGGCGCTTGCGTCGGACGAACGGCAATGCGCTTCGCCCTTCGGGCGCGCCGCCTGCCTGTCGGGCCGTAGCCTTGGCGAAGGCCGGCACTGCATCTGGTTTCGCGGCTGCAAGTTGGCGTTCTCCGCCTGAGGCGGATCACTCCGTCCTGGTGGGCGGCCGTCTCGGCTACGCCTCGGCTGGAGTGGTCACCACACCGGCGTCTTGCCGCGAAACCACATGCGGCACAGGCCTTCACGGGTGAAAGTGAAGGGTTCAGGTTAAAGCGCATTGTTATGATATACTTTAACTGCAACAGAAGGAGTTGTCAAGGTCGGAGCGAGTCGTCTCCGACCGATCAGTCCTGTGGGGAGCCCGGCCACAACATAAAGAGAAAGAAAGAATGTGTGGCCGCGCGCGAGTGCGGTTTTGGGTGCGATTTCGTTTCCGTCGAGCGGGGCAGGCACGCCTCAGGCGGACAGCGACTCGCCTCTGGCGACGAGCGAAAACTCCCGCGACTCCCGCCCCTGTGGTCGGGCTCTGTGGGGTGGACGGCCGAGACGGTCGCCTCCAAGCGCGTCGTTCTGCACGAGCAGCATTCCCTGGACCCGGATGTCCCCACCGTAATTCATCTGTTACGCTCGCTTGTCGGGCCGTCGCCCGGAGATTTGGCGCCGTTTTGGATTGCACGTGGACCTGCCGGGCTGATTCGCGAGTCCCACGCAGCCGGCGAATCGGTCGCTTCGTGCGCCGAGACGTCGCGGTTGTCCCCGGGGCACGGGCGTCATGTCGACCCGCGGCTCGGCCATGAATCCGGGGTTTGGCAGAAAGGCCGGCCGGCTCGGCGCGACGTCGCCGGGGACCGCTCCGAGAGTTCCAGAAGGGCCGATTTGCAAACGGCGCGATTGAGGATATCGCACCCGTTTGGGGCGTGCCGGCAAAACTTGTCTCATGATTCTCCAAAGGAAAAGAGGATGATCGATGCCTTCTGCAAGCACCTCGAGCACTGAAAAGAGCGAGTATAAGTCCGAAGACGTCCTGCCTGTGGAGGTTCGAGACGAAGCGCATTTGGAAGAACTGCTGTCCCGGCCCGACCGGTCGGTCATCGACTTTGCCGGAAGCGAGCGCGGGGACTTGGTTGTCCTTGGGGCCGGCGGCAAGTTGGGACCGTCGTTCTGCCGCCTCGCGCGCCGAGCCTGGAATGCGGCGGGAAGCCCCGGCCGGATCATCGCCGTGTCGCGTTTTTCAAGTCCGGGCGTCCGAGCCCACCTGGACGCGGCCGGGATCGAGACTGTGGTCTGCGACCTTTTCGACCCTTCCGCGATTCGCCGATTACCGTCCGCGCCCCTGGTCGTGTTTATGGTCGGCGTCAAGTTTGGCACATCCGGCCAAGCCTCCGGGACGTGGGCGGCCAACACGTACCTGCCGGGGGTCGTCGCCGACCGTTACCGTGATTCGCGAATTGCGGTCTTGTCGACGGGGAACGTGTATCCGTTTTCTCGAGTGGACGGGCATCCGCCTCGTGAGAATACGGCCCCCGCCCCGGTCGGGGAGTATGCCCAATCTTGCTTGGGGCGTGAGCGGGTGTTCGAGTTTTTCTCACGGCGATATGGAACGCCGTGCACGTTGGTTCGCCTCAATTATGCCGTGGAACTTCGCTATGGCGTGTTGCTTGATATCGCGCGCAAAGTGGCGGCCGGCGCTCCTATCGATTTGTCGACGGGCTATGTGAACGTGATCTGGCAGGGGGACGCCAACCGGCAGATCCTGCGCAGTCTGGAATTGGCTGCCAGTCCCCCGTCGGTCTTGAACGTCACGGGACCGGAGGTGCTGTCCGTCCGGGACGTGGCCTGTCGGTTCGGGCGCTTGCTGGATCGCAAACCGGTGTTTGTGAATCACGAGGCCGGTACGGCGCTCCTGAGCGACGCATCGAGGGCCGTGGAGCTTTTCGGGCGGCCGTCGGTGCATGTGGACACTCTGATCGAATGGGTGGCGCGTTGGGTGGCCCGAGGTGGGCGAACGTTTGGGAAACCCACGCATTTCGAAGTTCGGGACGGGCGATTCTGATCGCCAGAGCCCGGTCGGGGAGTGAGCTCGAAACACGGACGGCTTCCCGAACCCTCCGCCGGAAGGAGGAGCGCCTCCTGCCGGCCTGTTCCCGACCGGCAGGGAGCGGAACAGTTCTGATCTCAGGGACGCGGCGGCGCCTGGTCGGGACCATGTAGGGTATGCGAACCGGCGCAGGGCCAGTTGAGGCGGCGGAGTGCAAGGGATGGAGAGGAGACATTTCGATGACCGGAACGACCGGGAGTTTGGCCGATATTCGCCGGGCGCTTTTGAACGGCATGGTGATTCCGGCCCATCCGCTGGCTCTGACCCCGGCCCGGCGACTGGACGAGCGGCGTCAGCGGGCGCTGACGCGCTATTACTGCGCCGCAGGAGCGGGAGGCATTGCTGTCGGAGTGCACACCACGGACTTTGCCATTCGTCGTCCTTCGGTGGGGCTCCTCCGCCCGGTGCTGGAGTTGGCATCCGAGACGGTGCACGCCTTCGAACAGGAATCGGGCCGCCGGATTCTTCGAGTTGCAGGGGTGTGCGGCCGAACCGAGCAGGCGGTTCGAGAAGCGGAATTGGCGGCGGCGCTTGGGTATGACGTCGGCCTGGTTAGTCTCGCGGCGTATCGCGATGCGGATTTGTCCGAACTGGTGAGGCACTGCCGGGCGGTGGCTGCTGTGATTCCGTTGTTCGGCTTTTACCTGCAGCCGGCTGTCGGCGGGCGAGTGCTCGACACACGGTTCTGGCGGGGTTTTCTGGAGATCGAAAACGTCGTTGCGGTCAAGGTGGCGCCGTTCAATCGCTACCAGACGCTCGATGTTCTGAGGGCCGGGGCGGAAAGCGGGCGGACGTCGGAAGTGGCGTTCTACACCGGGAATGACGACAGTATCATCCAGGACTTGCTTACACCGTACTGGTTTCGCACGAGTGCGGGCGCCGACGTATGCGTCCGTTTTGCCGGGGGGCTCCTCGGACAGTGGGCGGTTTGGACGCGGCGGGCGGTGGAATTTCTGGATGAAATCCGGGCGCTTCGGGAAGATCCCGAGGGTGTTTCGGAAGCATGGCTCGTCCTGGGGGCGCAGCTCACAGATGCCAACGCCGCCATCTTTGACGCGGCAACGGGGTTTGCCGGATGCCTCCCCGGGATCCTCGAAGTCTTGCGGCGGCAGGGCCTGCTCCGAACGCGCGTTTGCCTCGACCCGGAGGAAGATCTCTCGCCGGGCCAAGCCGAGGAGATCGATCGGGTCATCGCGGCGTACCCGCAACTGCAGGACGACGAATTCGTTGCCGTGCATCTGGACCAATGGCTGAGTTGACGCCCGTCTGCAGGGGAGATCAAGGAGCCGGCGGCGGCTGCAACCCCCACGGTGGGTGGAGGACGCGATGGACCGGCGGTCCGACGTCGGGTGGATTGCCAGCCGGGAGGTTTTCCCCCCGCCGTGGGCTTGCCGACCGAAAACCCGCACTATATTACGGCGTTCTCCGGACCCGGTGCGGGATAGGAGACGGGTGGTTCTTGGGAGATGGCCTTGTACGGTGGCGCCGCTTCTGCGGGGCCGTCGACACGACAGCAAGAGGAGTCACGATGAAGGCATTCATCCGGGTGTTTGGGAGCGGGCTGATTTTCAGCGCATTGCGTGCGGCGGCCGCCGGGCCCCAGGTGCAGCAGATGAAGAGTTTTCACGACATTCTCCAGGCCGGCGGTTGGACGATGTGGGTGATCATCGGTCTCTCGGCGATCGGGACGTTTCTCGTCGTTTTCTTCCTGTTCACGTTGCGTGCCAACCTGCTCTATCCGCGGGGGTTCATTCGCGAGGCGGAGGACGCGGCGACCGAAGGGGATGCCGATGCGTTGGCCGCCGTGTGCGAGAGCAACGGCTCTCCTGCTGCGCGCATCATCGGCGCGGCGATCCAGCAGATTTCAGGCGCCAAGCAGGTGGATTATCTCCTGATCCGAGACGCTGTCGAGGACGAAGGCGCCCGGCAGGCGGGCACACTTTGGCAGCGCATTCAGTATTTGCTCGACATCGCGGTGGTGGCGCCGATGGTCGGTCTTCTCGGGACGGTCCTGGGGATGCTCCAGTCGTTTGCCGGCCTCCAGGTCGAGGTGGGCGTCAAACCCATCGCCGTCTCCCACGGCGTTGCCAAAGCATTGATCACCACCGCCGGCGGGTTGATGGTGGGGATTTGCGCCATGATCCTTTACGCCGTTTTTCGCGGGCGGGTTAATTCCCTCATCGGGGGGCTGGAAGGCGCGTGCAGTCGCGTGTTGCGTCAGTTTGTGAGCCGGCGCATGAGTTCGAGGGACTGAGCAATGAACTTCCGAAAGAACCAGACCACGCCGCAGGTCACGTTCCAGATGGCCCCCATGATCGACGTGATGTTCCTGCTGCTGATCTTCTTCATGGTCGTGAGCATCTATGCCCAGTGGGAAACCAAGGTCGGCATCACCCTGCCGACCGCGGACAGCGGAGTCCCTGGAAACCGTCGCGAGGGGGAGATCATTATCAATGTGGACAAGGACGGCCGGATTTTCGTCAACGACGCGGAGATGACCCTGGGCCACCTGGAATCATTGTTGGCAAAAATCGCCGAGACCTACCGGGCCCAGCCCGTGATCATTCGGGCGGACGGCGCCACCCGCCACGACAAGGTCGTTGCCGTTTTGGACGTGTGTCGAAAGGTGGACATTTGGAACGTCGCCTTTGCGACGCTGCCTAACAAAAAGGCGGGCGGCTGAGGCCGCGACAGCCGCAGGTTTCGCTCGCCGGCAAGTCTGTTGCCGGTTCCCCGAATTGGGCGGTGCGGCAAGCTCGGGCGCCGTTTGTTCTTTCTTCCGCTCCTGCAGTTTGCTTGCCGAAACACCAGCCCATCCGTCTGCGGATGGCGGCGCACGGCAAAGCGTTCCCGCGGCCGTCCTGCCGTCCGGTCGTACGGTTCCGCACACAGAGGCCCGCAGGCCGTGGCTCCCCGACTCCGCCGGACGGGCCTCACGCATCCCCGCGCGGAGTACAGCCCGAGGCAGCACTGTGAGAGTCAACTTTTCAGTCTTTCGATCCGCGCTCCTGGCCGTGTTGGTCGGCGGCTCTGTCCTGGCCCAGGAAGAGGTGCTCGAGCAACCGATCAAACGCGAGAAAAACACACCGGAAGCCCAGCTCCGCTTTGCCGAAGGACTGTTGTCCCGCAAGTTCTACTCCATGGCCGAAGATGAACTGCGGGCCTTTCTCGACAAGTATCCGAACCATGAACTCGCCCCCTCGGCCATGTTTCGCCTGATCGAATGTCTCCGCGCCCAGGACCGGACGGCCGAGACCCTGAGCAGCATCAACCAGTTTCTGGCACGCTGGCCCAATCACGCGCTGACTCCCCGCCTTTTCCTGTACAAAGGGGAACTCCTTCTTCAAAAGAACGAGGTGCAGCAGGCCCAAGCGTGTTTTGCGCGACTGAAGTTGTCCACCGACTCGGTGATTCGCGAAGCGGCCCTCTACTTTCTTGCCGACAGTTATGCTCGTCAGGGAAAAATCGACCTGGCCCTGCGCATCTACACGCAATTGGCGGCGAATCCGTTCGACGGCAAGCACGTGTACCGGCCGTATGCGGTGTTCGCTCTGGCGTCTGCTTTCCAGCGGAAAGGACGCTTCGCCGACGCCGAAACGACGTTTGCCCGGCTTACGAAGGAGGGCGGAGTGCCGCCCGGAGTGAAAGAAGAGGCCCTGTACCGGTTGGGGGAATTGCATTTTCTACGCCGTGATTACAAGGGCGCCGCCGAATGTTACGAGGCGATGCTCGTCGAGTTTCCCGACGGCGGATTTGCGCGCGAGGGACGGAAGCGGCGGGCCTGGGCGTACTTCGAGCTGAAGCAATACGAAAAGGCCCTCGAATTGATACACGATTGGAAAAAACGATACCCGGGAGCGGAGGACTATGAGATCGACTATCTTGAGGGCGCGGCCCTGATGGCGAAAGAGGTGTTTGCCGAGGCCCTGCCCTTGTTCGAGAAGCTGGCGCGCGAAAAAAACGCCCCCGAGGCCTACCGGGAGATGGGGGCGTATTACGTCATCTGGTGTCGACTCCGCCTGGAACAATTTCCCCAAGTCTTGCGTGCGGCAAAAGCCTTTTTGGAAGCCTATCCCAAATCCGGACATGCTCCCGACGTCTACTACTTCTCGGGGGAGGCGTGCTTCCGGCTCAAACAGTACCCGCAGGCCGTGGGCGAATTGCGGAAGGCCCTCAATTCCGGCGGCGCCGCCTGGGAATATGCTCTCGATGCCAATATTCGATTGGCCGATGCCCTCGAACAGATGGGAAACTACCCGGGCGCGGCGGCAGTGTACCGGGAACTCAGTCGGACGAAAGGCGTCTCGGAGCCGGCGTCGTTTCTGTTCCAAGCCGCGGAGTGCGAACGCAAAGGCGGCGACATCAAAGCTGCGATCTCAGACTACGAAGGGCTTTGGGTTCGATTCCCGACTTCGGCGGCCGCAAAGACGGCGGCCATGCGGTTGGGTGAGTTGTACGCGGCCCAGCAACAATACGACCGCGCCGAGCGGTTTCTGCGCGGTCTCCTGAAAAACGCGGAGGGCCCCACCCGAGGCCGGCTCGTGTTTTTTCTTGGCTACCTGGCGTTTCAGCAGAAGAAATACGCCGAAGCGGAAAAGGAACTCCGGACAGCGCTCGCCGACAAAGCCGACAGCGGCATCGCACGGGAGGCCACTTATTATTTGGCTGGGACACTCCTGGAAGAGGGCAAGAACGATGAAGCTCTCTCTCTGTTCGGGCAGCTTCTCAAATTGGCCCCCGATAAGCGCCCCCCGTTCGACGACGATTTGTTGTTTCGGCTCGAAAAACTGTATTATCTGCGCCATGAGTACGACGTGAGCGAGAGCATCTGCCGGTGGATTCTGGCGCGCGGCAGCGGTGAGGGGGTCTTCTTGGCCACCATGCGGCTCGCCCGGATACTGCTGGCGCAAAACCGGGTGACGGAAGCCCGGAAATTGCTCGAGGGTTTGCTGGCCAAAATGGACAAAACCGAGGCCAAGCGGGCCCCAGACGATTTTTCTCGGGAGCAAGTGTCTTCGCTGTTGGGTGAGATCTTTCTTCTCCAAGGCGAGAAGGACCGCGCCGTGAATGCATTCGAGCAGAGTTTGCTTAAACCCGGGCTACCTATGGAGGCCACTGCCAGGTCGCACTGGGGTTTGGCTCGAATTCTTAAGGCGGAGGGCCGCTTGAAGCAGGCCCTCTATCATGCCGTCAATGCTTTCCTCACTTGCAAAGACCCGACTTACACGCCACGGGCGATGCTGATCGCGGTAGAGATCTTCCACGCTCAGAAGAAAGACCAGGAAGCGTTGACGACATGGAAGGAATTGACCGTTCGTTTTCCGTCTTTTGCCGGACAGCACCGGGAGGACCCGACCGTTCGGGCCGTGCTCGAAGCCGGGAAAGCGGTTCCCGCACCGAAGCCCCCCCAGGAAGAGAAAAAACCCTGAAGCTTTGAAACCGCAGCGGCGGCTGGAAACGGCGCCGTTTGGTGCGTCTCAGGGGGCCGTTTCGTCGGCGCTCCGGGTCGTATCGAGGCTGTGGATGTCCCGTGCCCTCGGGGCGTCCGATCCGGCGGGCTTGCTGCGAATTCAGGAGCGGGCAAGTTGCAAGGACTGCCGGTTTTCTCATTTGCACACTTGGCACGGGCACTCTATACTAACCGGTGTTCGTACGAACGGTCCTTTTCGGCGCCGATTCCTCCTTGAACTGGGGGACGAACGGATCGGCCCGACAATGCCGATACCGTCGGATGAACCAAGTGGACTGGGGGCGAGAGACGATTTTTCGGCGGCCGCCTGACCGGTCCGCGGCGGGGTGTGTCGGGTCCAAAACGTGGAACGAATGGGGAGCGCGCTTGTCATGCCGCAGACACCGAAAATCATCGTGCTGTCCGAGCAGCTCCGGGGACAGTCTTTTGAATTGACCGATGAGCAATACCCGATCGGTCGTTCGGAAGACTGTGCCATCTGCATACCCGACCCGACGATCAGCAGTCTGCACTGCACATTGGTGCGGGAGGAGGACGGTTCCTATCGGGTCGAAGACAAGGGCAGCACCAACGGCACCCGGGTGAACGGCGTGCGAGTGGAATCCCAAAGGTTGGTCAACAGCGACATCCTGCAGGTGGGGGGGGTCGAGCTGCTCTATGACTCGGAAGAGAAAACGGCCACGTCTGTACTGAGTACCCAGACGGGGATCGACCTCGAAGACACTGCCGGGGGTCTGGAAGTCCGCGACATGGAGAACTTTTCGCCTTTCGGTTCGAATTCGGGGATTTACCGTCCCGAC
Organism: Kiritimatiellota bacterium; assembly: GCA_013151865.1. GTDB lineage: Bacteria > Verrucomicrobiota > Lentisphaeria > Oligosphaerales > JAADHN01 > JAADHN01. The sequence goes on along the minus strand of JAADHN010000138.1, from coordinate 80,122 downwards.
AATCGGAAGACCTTCATTATCATGGTGGCCGTGCTCGGGACACTGGCCTTGGCGGTCCTCGTAGTCCTGGTGATACTCATCGTGAAGCTCTTCGGGGGCGGATGAAAAACATGCCGGGGGCCCTGCGTCCCTGCGTCGAAAGGAGACTTGCGGCGTCGGGTTCCGCCGGTGGCACGAATCGCCCGTCTTCAGTCGAACCCTCCTTGTGTTTCCCGGCCGGTTTCCCGTCCACGCCCTGTTCGCGCCGTCCAGACGGGGCCGGTTGCGGAAGTGCTGTGTTCCGTGGCAGATACGGGGCTGTGAATTCTGCGTCCCGGCCAATCGCATGCCGGACCGGGGCGTTTCATCGCATGAATAAGAGACTGGCGACACGTCGTCGACCGGCTCGGCCGATCTTTGCCGGCCCGTCCCGGCGGCAGGTTGCAACGCCGCCCGGAATGGTCCGGGAAATGTTGCCGGACCTGCCGGTTGGCGTGGGCTCCAGATTGTTTCGAGACGATCAGTAAGGGTCCGCTCATGTCCTTCGATCCGAATGCAGAAAACCGAAATGAACCGCAAAACCCACGCCCTCCAGCCGGAGGTCCGCCTTTGGGACCGGACCGGCCGGGACGCCCCCCGTTGGTTACCCTCGTGGTATGGATGGTGATTCTTTTCGCTTTGCCCATAGCCCTATGGCTGTTCAACGGCCGCTCTCGGCAACGGGTTGTCGACTTGGTGGCCTCGGAGTTCGAAACCGTCCTGCAAGACGGGCGCGTCCAATCCGCGATTGTGACCAAAGATCCCGCAAGCGGCTCCTGGTGGATCTCCGGAGTCTACCTTTCCAAGGAAGGGAAACGGCAGCCCTACCGGGTCGAGGTGGCTTATTCGGATCGGCTGGACAAAGCCTTGTACGACAAGGTGCCGTACCGGAAGTTCGACACGAAATCGAATGTGTGGAGCCAAGTCTTATATTCGATCTTGCCCATCCTCCTCTTGATCGGCCTGCTTTATTTCCTTTTTTCGCGACAGATTAAAGCGGCCGGCCGGGGGGCCCTGCAGTTTGGGAAAAGTCGGGCGCGTCTGATGACGCCCAACCAGGAACGTGTCACTTTTGCGGATGTGTCGGGCATCGAGGAAGCCAAAGAGGAGGTCGAGGAAATCATCGACTTTCTCAGAGATCCGGGCAAGTTCCGTCGTTTGGGGGGCAAGATCCCCAAAGGGGTACTGATGATCGGGGCGCCGGGCACTGGGAAGACGCTGTTGGCCCGGGCCATTGCCGGCGAAGCCGATGTCCCTTTCTTTTCGATCAGTGGGTCCGATTTCGTCGAGATGTTTGTGGGGGTGGGCGCCAGCCGGGTCCGAGACATGTTCGAGGAAGGCAAACGGCACGCGCCGTGCATTATTTTTATCGATGAAATCGACGCCGTGGGACGGTCCCGTTTTACGGGTATCGGCGGCGGACACGATGAACGGGAGCAAACCCTCAACGCTCTCTTGGTGGAAATGGACGGGTTCGAGCCCAACACGGGAGTCATTGTCGTGGCCGCCACCAACAGGCCCGATGTACTCGACCCGGCCTTGCTCCGACCGGGACGGTTCGACCGACAGATCACTATCGACATGCCCGACCTGCGGGGACGGCTTGGCATCTTGAACGTGCACGCGCGCAAAGTCAAGCTCGGCCCGGACGTGGATCTGGAGATTATTGCCCGGGGCACTCCGGGATTCAGTGGCGCGGACCTCGCAAATCTGATCAACGAAGCCGCCCTCCTGGCCGCCCGCCAAGGCAAGCCGTTCATCGCGACGGAGGACCTCGAAGAGGCCCGGGACAAAGTCCGTTGGGGCAAAGAACGCCGGAGTCGATCCATCGACGAGAAAGACCGGCGAGTGACCGCTTACCACGAGGCGGGACACGCCTTGGTGGGCTTGTTCTGTCCCAACGCCACGCCCCTGCACAAAGTGACGATCGTCCCCAGGGGCGCCGCGTTTCTCGGCGCGACGATGCATCTCCCGGAGAAGGACCGGTACACCCAGAGCCGCGGCGAACTCGAAGACGAGTTGGCCGTGCTGATGGGCGGACGCGCCGCGGAGGAAGCGATGCTGGACGACATCACCAGCGGCGCGGCCATGGACATTCGCCAAGCCACAGAATTCGCCAGAAAGATGGTCTGCCAGTGGGGAATGAGCGAACGGATCGGCCCCCTCAATCTCGCCGGCCGACAAGAACACGTTTTTCTCGGGCGGGACATCACCCGCTCCGAAGAGCACAGCGAAGAGACCGCCCGAGAGGTGGATGAGGAAATCAGACGTATCGTGGGAGAGGCCCTGGACCGTGCGCGCAAGATTCTCGATACGAACCGGGACAAACTCGAGAAGCTGGGCGCAACCCTCCTCGAACGGGAAACGCTGGGTGCGGCCGAAATCCGGGAGCTGTTGTTCAGCGAAAATGAGGACGGCGGAGCTGCGCCGGACACGGAACAGCCAGCGGACCGGACACCTGGATGAGAGGTCCCGCCGGTCGGACCGTATCCCCGCCACCCGATGGGACCCCGCCGATGATCGAGCAGGAGAAACTGGCCGGCTGTCTGCGCGAGAAGGAAGATGGTGTCACGCTTGCTGTATTCGTTCAACCCCGATCCAGCCGGAACGAAGTGGTCGGCGTGCACGACCAACACCTGAAAGTGCGCATACGCGCGGCGCCTGTGGAGGGGAAAGCAAACCGGGAACTGGCACGATTCCTGGCTCGGACAGTCGGAGTTTCCCCGAGCCGCGTCAGGGTTTCGTCCGGTCTGAGCGGACGTCGGAAGCAGGTCAACATTTCAGGTTTGAGTGCGGCGGACCTGATCGCCGGCCTGAAGGCGGGCGGGCTGTGAATCGGCCCGGACTATCGGGGGGGCTCGATACCCTCTTGGGCGTGAGCCTGGCGCATCCACTGCCGCACCAGGGGGCGCAGAAGGAAGTCTTCGAGTTCCGTGTCCAACTCGAACTGATGATCACAGTACGGGCACTGACCGAAATCTTCCACGTCTTCCCGGGTCAGTGCTTCCAGGCATTTGGGGCAAACGAGATGATCGGGGGCGGGATTCACAGTGTTTGCTTGCTCTCGATTTCTCTGCGCTCGACGCCCGTTCGGGGCGTAGTCGGGAAAGGGATCTGCCGGTCGCGAACCGACTTGATTTCGTACGCCGTCATTGCTGGGGCGGGAAAACACTCGACTCAAGGGGAGCGGTCACACGGATGTGGTACTGCGCCCCGGAACAGCTCCGGGCGATCACGAACGAGACGGTGTTCCGAGCGGCCTGAAGACGACACGTACGGACTGTTTCAGAACAGCTTGGCCGGTTCACCAGAGGCTGCGAGTTCGCCTGCATTCCGGACCGTTCCGAGACGACGAATAAGTTGACCCTGCTGCTTGATTATGCAAGCGGTCCGGGATAGGTTTACCTTCGGGCCTGTGGTTCACCGCACCGATTCAAGGCGTTTTTTCATGGGCTGCGGGCACCGCCGTCCAGCCTGCCGGCTGCTCCGTCGTGGAGGTCCGGGTAAGTGACCAGAGTCGCCGTCGATGCCAGGGAATTCAGTGTTCCGGGAAGGGCCACCGGGATTGGCCGTTATCTCGAGAACATGCTGTTGCCGCTTGTGAGCGAGGCGGACTTCGAATTCGTCCTGTTCCTCCATCGTCCGGACGCCGTGCCCCCACCCTTGCGAGAGGCCCCGGCCATTCGAATCGACAAACTTCCCGTCGGGCCCGCCCGCTGGGTCGATCAGTGGGTTTTGCCGCGCAGGGCCGCCCGGGCGGAATGCGACGTCTTTTTCAGCCCGTTTTACAAGGGACCGATCCTTACCGGGATGCCGCTGATCGTCACAGTGCACGACATTACCTTCCTCCGCCTGCCGCTTCTCTCCCCCGTAGTTCGACGCCTGACTCGTTGGTACATGGGCGCGGTGCTTCGACGCGCCGACCGGGTGGTCGTGGTGTCCAAGTTCACCGAGCGCGACTTGCTCGACCTTTTTCCGGGAGTTTCCGGCAAGACATCCGTACTCTATTCCGATATGGGCGAGGAGTGGAACCGAATGCTCCAGAACAGCGAGATGGGTGTGAAACCCAAAGTGTCGCCTGAAGGTCTGGGTCGGTTTTTCTTGTACGTGGGCAACTTCAAGCGGCACAAGAACGTCGACCTTCTGGTGCGTGCTTATGCCGCCGCTCGCCGCTCGCGCCTCATTGACGATTACACTTTGGTCTTGGTGGGGGGGGATGATCGTAACGCCCCGGCGATCCAGGCGCTGGTGGCCGAGCTGGGATTGCTGGAGTGTGTTCACATATTCCGGGACGTGGACGACTATTCTTTGGCTTGTTTCTACCATGCGGCGCAATGGTTTGTGACCGCCTCGGCTTATGAGGGGTTCGGCTACCCCTGCGTCGAGGCTATGGTCGCCGGTTGCCCTGTCATCTGTCACCCGGCGACCAGTCTGATCGAGGTAGTGGGGTCTGCCGGGCTGCCCATCGCCGCTTTGAACCAACAAGAGGTGGTCGCCACGCTCGCCGAGGCTGCCGCAATGAACCCCGAGGAACGAACGCGCCTTGTCGAGGCCGGCCGGCGACAGGCACGTCTGTTCAAGCCTGGGGAAAGCGCGCGGGCTCTGGCGGGTATCTGTCGTACGCTGCACCGGGGCAGTAACGCTTGAGGCGAACAAGTGCTCCTGTGCGTTCCGGCGGCCTTCGTGGCGAGAACCCAAAAGCTGTGCAGCGAGTGCTCCCCCCGTGCTTTCCGCTGCGAAGCGTGCGTGCTCCGTCGATTCGAGAGTACCCCGGCTTGGACGCCGGCGGAAAACGGCGACCGACGAGCACGACTCGGGGCGTCGTCGACTGTCGTGGGACAGAGACGGCCCAGGTTGAGGGGCCGCGGTGGATTCGAGTGGAGACGATGCGTTGAACATTGCGACAGTGTTGGTCGAATCGAGTTCTCGGACCCCGTACAAACGGGCCGTGGTTCATCCCCGTGGTCGGGACGGGGCCGGACGCACGCTCTACGAGCAACTCACCTTCCGGCAATTGAACGAATTGTCGGATGCCTACGCTTGGGGACTTGCCGGGCAAGGCGCCAAACCGGGATGCAGGGCGCTGCTGATGGTGCGTCCCGGTCTGGATTTCATTGCCCTGACTTTTGCCCTGTTCAAAACCGGGGCTTCTCCGGTCTTGATCGATCCGGGGATGGGCTGGGGTCGTTTTACCCGGTGTGTGGCTGAGGTGTCCCCGGACCTGTTCCTGGGCGTGCCCCGCGCCCATTTGCTTCGATGGCTTTACCCCCGGCGGTTTGCCGCCGTACGCCGTTTTATCACTCTCGGGCGCCATCGGTTGCCGGGCACACCGCGACTGTCGGACCTCGCCGTCCCGGCACAGGGACCGTTCCCCGTCCATCGCGCCGCGGCAGACCACGAGGCAGCCGTCCTGTTCACCACCGGCAGCACCGGTCCGGCCAAGGGGGTCGTCTACACGCACGGCGTTTTTCTGGCGCAGCTCGAACTCATCCGCGAGCACTATGGCGCCTCTCCGGACCAGATTGACCTGCCCTGTTTTCCGCTCTTTGCGCTCTTCAGCATCGGGCTGGGAATGACGGCCGTCATTCCCGATATGGATCCCACACGGCCGGCGACGGTGGACCCGGAGCGGATCGTCGACCCCATTCTCGATCAGGGCGCCAGCTTTTCCTTCGGATCCCCCACGCTCTGGCGACGCGTCAGCCGTTACTGTGTGGACAATGGGGTCCGTCTGCCTTGCCTCAAAACGGTTTTGATGGCCGGGGCGCCGGTCCCGGAGGAATTGCACCGGATCATGCTGCGGCGCGTCTTGGGGGCCGGCGGGGAAGTCCATACGCCGTACGGGGCCACGGAAGCTTTGCCCGTGGCGTCCTTCACCGGCCGCGAGATGCTGGCGGAAACCGCCGAGACCGCACGGGCCGGAGGCGGAATCTGTGTGGGACGCCCCCTGCCGGGGTTTACTGTCCGTGTGATTCGCATCCTCGACTCCGCCGTTCCCGACTGGGACGATTCCCTGGTCCTCCCGCAGGGGGAAGTCGGAGAATTCGTCGTGCGCGGCCCCACCGTCACCCGCCGATACCTGAACCGGCCGGAGGCCACGCGACTGGCTAAGGTCCACGACGGCGAGGACATCTGGCACCGCATGGGGGATGTGGGGCGTATCGACGGCTCGGGGAGGCTCTGGTACTTCGGGCGCAAGAGTCATCGTGTGGAAACGCCCCGGGGGACGCTGTTCACCATTCCCGTCGAGACGCTCATCAATCGCCATCCAAGGGTATACCGCTCCGCGTTGGTTGGCGTGGGGCGTGACGGGCTCGGCCCTCAAGTCCCGGTGGTCGTGATCGAACCCAATCACGGTGCATTTCCCGACGGACGGACGGCGCGCCGGGAATTCGAGATCGAACTGCGCGCTCTGGCCCGTGAATCCACCATTACCGCCGACATCGAAGAGTTCTATTTCATGCGCTCTTTTCCGGTCGACATTCGGCACAACGCCAAGATTCGGCGCGAGGAAATCGCGCAATGGGTGCGCCGGCGCCGGCGGTTTCGGCGGCCTGGCGACAGCCGACGCGGTTGAGAGGGGAGGATCGAAGACCATGCGAATTACCTTGGTCCACGGCGACCTCACTCGGCAGGAAGTGGATGCAATCGTGAACGCCGCAAATTCGGGATTGTACGGCGGAGGCGGTGTTGACGGCGCCATTCACCGGGCCGCCGGCCCGGCGCTGGCCGAGGAATGTCGGCAGATTCGCGAGCGCTTGGGCGGTTGCCCGACCGGTCGAGCGGTCATCACGGGCGCGGGCCGGTTGCCGGCCCGATTCGTGATCCACACGGTGGGGCCCGTGTGGCGCGGCGGCCGGCAGGGCGAACCTCGGTTGCTGTACCAATGCTACGTCAACAGTCTGGTGTTGGCCGAAGAGTACGGCCTGAAATCCGTCGCGTTTCCCGCAGTCAGTTGCGGCGTTTACGGGTTTCCCATCGAAAAAGCCGTGCGCATTGCCTTCGACGCCGTCGAGGCCCATCCGGCCCGGCGACTGGAAGAGGTCCGGTTCGTGCTCTTCGGGGAACGGGATTACCATGTGTACCGCCGGGAAAAAGAACGCAGGAAAAAGGATGCCGACACCCCGGAGTGAAGCGGCGGAAGTATTCCCCGTCTCCGGCCGCGAAACGGCGATTGCGGAGTTCGCAAAACGTCCGATCCTCCACGTGGACATGGATGCTTTTTACGCGGCGATCGAGCAGCATGATCGTCCGGACCTGCTGGGAAAGCCGGTCGTCGTCGGCGCTCCGCCGGACCGGCGGGGCGTGGTCTCGACGGCATCCTACGAGGCGCGTCGGTTCGGCGTGCATTCGGCCATGCCGTCGCGGACCGCGGGGCGGCTTTGTCCGCACGCGGTCTTCCTGCCGGTGCGAATGGAGCGCTATCGCGAGGTCTCGCGTCGGGTCATGGAAATCCTCCGGTCGTTCACGCCGGTGATCGAGCAGGTTTCCATAGACGAAGCTTTCCTCGACGTTCGGGGGAGCGAGGGCCGATGGCGGAGTCCCATCGAGATGGCGCGCCGAATCAAGAAGCGGATTCGGGATCGGACCGGATTGACCGCCTCCGTGGGAGTTGCCCCCAACAAGTTTCTGGCCAAATTGGCGGGCGACCTGCAGAAGCCGGACGGCCTTACCGTGGCCCCGGTCGATCCGGAGGCGATCTGCAGATTCCTGGCGCCGTTGCCAGTTACCCGACTGTGGGGGGTCGGGCCCGCCCTTGCCCGGCGCCTTGCCGCACTCGGAATCCGGACCGTCGGTCAGTTGCAGCGGTGCGAAGTCGCCCGTCTGGTGCGGGGGCTGGGGCCGGCCGCGGGCCTGCACCTTCAGCGTTTGGCGAGAGGGGAGGACTCCCGCAACGTCGTGACCGCCCGGGAGGAGAAGAGCATCTCCAACGAGACCACGTTCCCTGTGGATTGCGGCGACCCGGAGCGCGTCCGCCAGACGCTTCTCGAGTTGGTTGAAAAAGTCGGGCGGCGACTGCGTTCGAGTGGAAAACTGGCCCGGACCGGGCAACTCAAACTTCGGTATGCCGATTTTCGGACGCTCACCCGCCAAACCGCCCTCGGCGACGCACCGACCAATAGTGATCGCCGTCTTTTGCAATGTGCCTTCGAACTGCTGGACAAGACGCCGTTGTCGGAGGCCGTGCGCCTCGTCGGGTTCGGGGTACATGGGCTCGAGGACGAAGACCGCGGGATGCAGCCCTCTCTATTCGAGGCCGGGGACCTCAGCCTCCCGCGGCAGACCGAGGCTCGACTCGATCGAGCCGTGGACCGACTTCGCGAACGATTCGGCCCCGACATTCTGCGCCGGGGCGACTGGCGCCGTCGCCCGCAGAGCGGAGAGCTTTGAGTGGCTCGGGTCGCTCCGAGCGATTCAGCGGAGACGGCGTGTCCGACCGGATTTTGGCTTGCTTCGAGCGGGGCGACAACAGGTTCTTGGCCTTCATCCGTCGTCTGCTCTGTGCGGCAAAAGCAGACGAGCCGGCGTGGTTCGCAACGGAGGCAAAAGGCTTCCGAGACTCTTGCGCCGTTTTTCCCGTCGTGCCGCCGGTCCCGGCAGGTCAGCAGTTTCAGCCTTTCATTCCGCTCAGACTGATCCCCCCCACAAGGTGTTTTTGGGCCGCCAGGAACAACAAGATCAAGGGAAAAGAGCCCATGACGCTGGCAGCGAAAATCCGGGGCCAGTCGGCTCGGGTTTCGGACCGGAACAGGCTGAGACCGACCGTGAGGGGGTAGTAGTCCTGGTTACTCAAAACGATCAGAGGCCATTCGAACATGTTCCACGCCCCCATGAAGGTAAACAATCCCAGGGTGATCAGGGCCGGCTTCGAGAGAGGCACGATCACATGCCAGAGGATTCCCCAGCTGCCGCACCCGTCGATTCGGGCCGCGTGTTCCAGTTCGATGGGGATGTTCAGGAAGAATTGGCGGAGCAGAAAGATGCCGAAGGCACCGGCGAACCCCGGAATCAAAACGCCCCAAACCGTGTCGATCAAGCCGAGCTGCCGGAGAACCAGAAAACGGGGAATCAGCAGCACGGCAGGCGGAACCATCATGGTCGAAAGCAGTACGCCGAACAAGAAGTTCCTCCCGGCGAAATCCATTCGCGCGAAGGCGTATGCGGCCAGGATGTTGAAAAAGAGCTGCGCACACGTGATGATGACAGCGTAGATCGCGCTGTTGGCCAGGAAGCGATCGACCCGGCCGAACCGGACGGCGTCGGCATAGTTCCGCCACAGCGGCCAATCCCCCCCGGCGGTATCCACGGCGCTGGGCTCTCCTCGGAAATGTTTCAGCCGTTCCCCCAACCTGTATCGAGGCGGAACCAGACAACGCTTGTTGGCGGCGAACTCACGCCGCGTCTTGAAGGAACTGCCGACCATATAGGCATATGGGTAGACCATCACCACCGCACCGGCCAGCATGATCAGAAAGGCCAGGCGCGACTTCCCGGGCTTATTCATCGTAGATCCTCCGAGACCGGACGGCACGCATCTGGATGAGGACGAAGACGAACACCACGGCGAACAGGAGCCAGGCCAGGGCGGCGGCATATCCCATCTGGCCCGCCACGGCAAATGCGTTGATGAAGATTGTGTAAGCGATCACCTCCGTACTGCGTTCCGGTCCCCCCTGGCTCATGATGTAAACGGACGTGAAGACTTGGTACGCACCGATAACCGTCATAACAGTTACAAAGATCAGTGTATTCCGAAGCATGGGGAGCGTAACGTGCCTGAACTGTTGCCAGGCATTGGCGCCGTCGACCTTGGCCGCGTCGTACAGATGGCGCGGGATTTCGCTCAAGCCGGCGAGGAACAACAGCATGTTGTATCCCGCACCGGACCACACGCCGAGCAGAGCGAGGGCAGGCAATGCCGTGCGGCGGCTGTCAAGGAGCTGTCCCCAAACGCCGAAGATGTGGAAGAAGACGAGTGCGAGCACAACTCCGGGAGTAATCGACGGCAGGAAATAGAGCGTGCGAAAGACAGCCTGGCCACGTTTGGCCTTGCGGCAGAGCAAGGCCAAAGGCAGGGCCGTGAGGAGCACGCCGGCCACCGCCATCAACACGTAGAACGTGGTGTTCCTCAAAGCGAGCCAGAAGTAACTGTCGGCACTGAACAGGGCCCGGTGGTAGTTGGCCAGGCCCACGAACCCGGCGTTTCCCGCCACCGCATCGTAGTCGTGGAAGCTCACGTACAAACTCAACCCCATGCTGATGAGACTGAAGACCACGATCAGCAGGAAAGCCGGAGCGATGTAGAGGTAGGGCACCAGACGCCGTCGGAGCCTTGCAAGGTTCATGGTATGGTTTTCCGGGCTGAAGGGATAATGCCGGCCGAAGCGGAGGCGACGCCCGGCAAGCCGAGGCGCTGTGTCTTCCGCCACCGTGCGACTTGGCGGTTGTAGCGGGCATAGACCGCCGAGACGTTCCGAGCCGCCTCGTGAAGCCCGGCCTCTACAGACGGAAACGGTCCCCGGCCTGCCTTGATTTCGGGGTAATTCAGCAAGAGTGTTTCGAAGATCGGGTCTGCCTGGTGATTGGCGGCGGTGATCTCCGTGTGCCGCAACTTCCGGCCCACGAGGCAGATTTGTTTGACATTCGAAAGAAAGGGACGCCGCGCCACGGCGTTGCGCCAACTGTCCGTGCCGTAAAAGTCGAGTCGTGGCCCGTTGTATCCCAGAAACTTCGAGCGCAGGATGTTCCCCCGCAGGCCGCACACGAACTGGATGTATCGCCATGCGGCGTCGACATTCCGGCATGTCTTGGCGAGGACGAGCATATTGCCCCAACACACCGTACTCTGCCCGTGTCCCATGGGGCCTGGCGGGAAAGCCGTCATGGCAAGGTGTTGCCAGCCTTGGGTGTCACGCATGATGTCCTTTCCCGACCATGTGCCGGCCGGCATCACGGCTACCCGGCGTTCCTCGAATTGCTCCGTGAGCGAAAGTTGGCGCCGAAGCTTCGGACACACCCCGTCTTCCCAGTAGAGTTTGGCCAGGAATTCCATGGCCTGGACGCCATTGGGACTGTCGAACATGGCCCGGGTACCCGCCGCATCCTGATACCGGCCGCCATTGGCCGCCAGCCACGGAGAAAAGAGGCCGCCCCCGCCTCCGTACGCCTGAATGATGAAGCCGGCCTGTTCGAGGCCGCCGTTTGCGGCCCGGCGGGTGAGCTTTCGGACGATTCTCCGGAAGTGGGCCCAGTCGCGTATCGCATCGAAACGCAGGCGGGCGTAGTCGGGACTTCCGTCGGTCTTGCGGACGAACAGGTCCCGTATTTCCGGGTCCGCCCGAGCGGCTTTTTCGAGGATGTCCAAGTTCCAAAGCAGGCAACTTGCATCGATGATCTGGGGTACGCCGAACACCAGGCCGTCCGCGGTGTGGTTATGTCGCCAGGCGGAAGGCAGGAATGCCTCCTCGGTCACACGTTCGTCCGGCGGGCGAGCGCGGTTCTCCACGAGCAGATCGTTCAACGGCCGGAGCATACCGCGATTGAAAAAACCCTCCGCCCAGTAGACGGACGCCTGGAACACGTCCGGCGGGCGTCGTCCCACCATCGCCGTGGAGAGCTTCTGTACATAGAAGCCAAACGGAACGAACTGGTAGACAATTTCCACGTCCGGGTTTTCGGCTTCGAAGCTCTTCTTCACGGCACGGAAGTAGGCTCCGTAATTCTCGTTTCCGGCCGGGCTCCACCAATCCCACACCCAAAGCCTGACCGGACGCCGGACCTCACCCCGCGCCGCAGCTGCCGCCCGCTCGAACCAGCGGTGGGTCATTCCGGCACGCAGCACCACCAGGCCGGCGAGTAGTGCGCCGCCCAGGCCCAGCAGCACTGTGCGCGCTGCGTCGGTTTTCCGAGGAAGGACCACTCAAACGGCCTCCATAGCGGGCGTTGCCGGACGTTGCGTTCTCGGTCAGTCGCGAGTGGGGGCGTTTTGAACGGCTTCGATGCGACCGATGATTTCCCGCTTCATCTGGTACGCATCGTAGCCGGCAGGCGGTTCACGGCGATTCACTCCGACATTGGCGTTCAAAGCATCCAGCCATTTGCGGGCCGAGCGGACCGCGGGCGAGGTTCGTCCGGCTTTCTCGCTGGCCGCTGTCAGTTTCTCCAACTGATCCAATAGGTAGAAGTCCTCGACCCCTTCCCGGCAGCGCTCGAAGTGGATCGTCGGGTACAGCTCTCGGCGCCCGTAGCAGAGCATGGCGGTGTCCGGCTCGCGCCCGTCCAAGTCGAAAAACTGGTAGCCGTACAGGATGTTCAGGTGCCACTGCCAGCGGGCGCGTACCCCTTTGCGGTATTCGCTCCACTGGTACAAGCCGAAGCTGTACCGGGAGCGTCCCTGGTTGTAGATCTGAACTTCCTTGTCCCGGCGGCGTGCTTCGCGCAGTACCGAGGCGTCATGGTTATTGAGGGCGCTCACGTCCAAGTGCTCGAAAAAACGTTGGTGCCAGTAGAGCAGGTCGGATGGGTCGCTCGGGCGGCGGTTGAAGGTGACACTGTAACTTCCACTGGTCCGGACCGTATCGGGAAACGCCGCACTGACTCGTTCCATCATTTTCATAAACTCCAGTTGCCGCTCGGCCACCTCCCGAACCCGGGTCTCGTCGCACATGGCATACAGAATGGTGGGCCATTCCTTCTCCGACGAATGTCGCTTCACCGCCTGCCAGGCGCGCCTAAGGGCTTCGGGGTACGCAAGCCCGCTCTGTTTTTCCACTGCCCGGCCCGTCCGTCCTTTTTCGTACCGATCATGCAGCCCCCGAAAGCGCGCGCCGCCGTACCCGTTCAACGGCCGCGTGAAACCGTATCGCCGCAGGAGAGCGAAGAAGCGGTCCATTTCGCCGTATTCGATCAGGGGGTTCCCGTCACGCCAGCCTTTGAGGCGCCAGTTGGGACCGCCGGAAACGGCGTTCATCCCGTGCTCGCGGATCATTTCGAGGGTCTTTTCGAGTACTGCCCAACGTTGTGCTTCGGGGATCAAAGGCGGCGGCATGAGGCCGTAGAAACCCATGAGAAAGTCCGTGTCGCGATTCAGGACCACGGGACGCAAGTTCAGTCGGAGCGGGACGCGCAACAGCCGCCGTCCGTCTGCGCCGCTGAGTGTCAATCGCCAAGAATAGACCCCCGCAGGCGTCTCGGCGGCGGGATGGACGGTCACGATCAATTCACGGGTGACCCCGGCGGGGAGGAAGACGCTCGTACGGTCGCGTAATGTGTGCGGCCGTACATGGTAAGCAATATTGCCGAAGCCCCGGCTGGTGTTGTAATACACCACAGAGACTCGGGCCGGTATGGGGACCGGCCCCGCGTCTTGGTCCAAACTTAGGCGGCAGACGCCGAGGTCGTCCAGGGGACGGACGGCGAGACAGAACGGTTCGTATTCACCCTTTACTGCCGTGGCGTCCAGCGTGAGTTCCTGCGGCAGTCCCAGTGGGTCGGTCGGGGTCGTGTCGGGTGTAACGTCCGCTTCGATTCGAGTTTTCCAGGCCGTCAGGCCAAGGGCCTGCCAGGCGGCGGAGGGTGCGAAGTCCGCAGGGGGGCGGTCCAGACAGACGGCGGCGCCGCGAAACTCATCGGCAAGCGCCGTCATTTGCTGCTTTACCCAGCGAGCGGCTCGGGTGTCGTCCGCCTCGTGCACCACCAGCGCGGCGACTTTACTGCCCCAGGCACGGTCGGCTTCGAATCGCAGGGTCAGTCCGGAGGTCCCAACCGAAACCGAAAGGGAAATCGGCCGAGTCAATTCCGCCTTCATGTACGTGTCCCACACATCCCGGTGGACCGGTTCGACATTCTCGAAGCGATAAAGCGAGTGTGCCGGGCCGTCGGGACGACTTTCCTGCCAAGCGACGGCGCCGTTTGCACGGATGCGGCGCACAGTCTGACGGGCTTGTTCTCCGCCCCAGTATCCACTGTTCTCGTAGATTGTTGTTACTCGATATGTTCCGGGTGGAAGGTCCAGATGGAAATCATACCCTCCTGCTTCGCAGAAGTCGCGGGTCAGCATGGGGCCGAAGGTGGTGTCGCGGTCCGCGCCGTCCCACGGCGTTCCCCCGCGGGGGCCCCACCCCCACCCGCGATTCTTGGTGTACTGGGTAAGATGCGAAACGGGAATCCAGCCCGGCATGACCGCCTGACTCGGCGGACCGAAGTCGAATGCCAGTACGCCCGGTGGACGCCCCGCCCTTACCAGTCGCAGGTGGTCGAGGAGAACTCGCCCCGAACCCCCACGCTTGCCGAAACCGAAATCGAGTCGGACGATTCGGCGGGGATCGATGTTGCTCTTGAGGTCGTTGTTGCGGCTGCCCGCTTCGCCCCGGTAGAGTCCGTTTACCGGGACGATCCAAGTCGTCCGACCCGGTGGAAGGGTGCGGCCGGCATTGTGCCGGTTCCAATAAGTCCGCCCATTATCAATCCAGGCCTGGTCTGCAATAAGGACATAGGCCGGCATAGGGTCGCGGCCGGGATTGGTGACATCGAGCTCGAGTGCATCGAACTCCGACCAGTCCCTTCGGACTCGGCGCCACGTCATGTAGGCGGGGCGGTAACGACCGGCAGGATCGAATCGGATTTCCAGAGCGTGTCGGCCATGGGCAACCCCTTCCGACACAACGCGGGGGGTACCGCTCGAGAACTCCCACTGGGTCACGTCCTGCGGTGTTTCGAAATCACAGAGAATCAAGGCAGACTGCGCCCCCCAAACGTTGCTGCCCGCGAGGATCAGGAAAGAACAAAACAACACCGCGAGAGACTTGCACATGGCTGAACATTCCTTGTAGACGGCTGTCTGACCGAAGCGACTTCCGCCCGCTTGCGAACCGAGCAGAGGCGCCCGGGACGGTCGCGGGCGCCCCGGATCGATTTGACAAATCTGCGCGAAGCCGCTATCTTATTATATGAAAAGGAGAGAGGCCGATGAGGCGATCTTTGCATTCGGCAATGGTTCACCGGATTGCGGGGGCCGGTGTCTGGATCTGAGGGAACATAAAGCATGAACCGGCTTTGGAACAATCGATCTGCCCAAATGATGGTGAAGGCGGCCGTGGTCTTGGTTGCTCTGAATGCGAGCCGCTCGCGGGCCGGCACGTTGTTGGACGAGCATTTCGGCGTTACACTCCAGCTTGGTCAGCCGCGCTGGGATTCCAAGCAGCACGCTTATACTTATCCGTTCAACCTGGACTCCCTGGTGCCGACCAAGAATGTCGCTTCGGCCGACTATTCCGTCTCAGACTGGTACGGATCTTGGTCGAAGACGCGCCTCAACAAGTATCACACCGTATGGGGCGAACATCCCGCTGGAGACGAGCCGTATGACGTCGAGGCCATGTACTTCGACGACGATCCCGAGAACCTCTATGTTGCGGTGGTCACTTCTTTCCCGGTTCCTCCGGGGCTGATCGAAACGCGGGCGGACGACCGGAGAATCGTGACCGGAGATCTCGCCCTGGATCTCGGCCTTAACAACCCCGGCGCCGACGGGTTCCGCTACGATTACGGAGTCAATCTGAACCATGAAATCCGCACCGACGATAACGCCCAGTTCAACGGCGATACGGTCGGGACCGAACTGTACCGCACGGCGAATTCCGACTGGTATCTCGGGGCCCCTTCCGGCTCCGCTTCCGGCAACGGCGAGATGACCAACATCGATCCGGCGGACGACGATTTTTCCGGGACTTTCGTGGGCAACGTCCAAGTCAACGCGTACGAATACACTTTTGCCGACGGGAAGTTGGAGAACGGCTTCCCCACGTATGTCATCGAAGCGACTATTTCCAGGTCGCTCTTGGCCGGCGTGGCCCCTGGGGACAGCATCGGCGTGAGTTGGTTGCCCGGGTGTCGCAATGGGATTGGGCAGTTCGTGGGGGACATCAACTCCCAAGCGGTCCCTGAACCGGCCACGTTGATCCTTTTTCTCGCTGGCGGCGCTTCGCTCTTTGCGGGTCGCCGTCTGCGCAAGCGCAAAGCGGCCTGATCCTTCCGGGTTTCCTCTCCCTGCACCACAGCCGCACCTCCCGGTGCGGCTGTGGTGTTTCTCCGGGGGGTCGGGAATCGATTCCACGTCGTTCCCGCCCGTCAGCCCCCCGTGAATCGAGCATGACGGCATCCCGGACCGGCGCAACAATTCCCCGCGAACACGACCGGCTTCGTTTCGGAAAACCGCCGGCGGGCAGCGAACAGTTCCGGCCGGCCGCGAAAAGGCGAACGCCGTGGCCGCGACACGGGATCCCCATTCACGAAAGGCCGGTCTGCCGACCCGTCCGGTCATGGTAGGTCGCGTCCCAGTCCTTCCGGACAGGATCGAGTCCCAGGCACGCCATGGCCTCCATGACTTCCCGCAAAGAGCGGTGATCGAGCACCTCGAACTGCTCCTCGGAGTCAGTCGCCGCCGCATAACCACCGGGCATGGTTCGCGATCCGGCCGACATACGCGTGATACCCAGCAGGGCCAGGCGGTCCCGGAACGCGCCGCGCTCCCGTGTGGACATGACCAGGCCGGCATCGGGCAAGAACAGACGGTGGGCGCAAATGATTTGCACCAGCTCCGCGTCACCCACCGGAAAGGCCGGGGGCACACCGCCCGCGGCCGCCCGCATCCGGGGGAAAGAAATCGACACGTGTTGCCGCCAGTATCGCCGGTGTAACCAATGCCCGTGCAATCCGGTGTAGAACGAATCCACCCGCCAGTCCGCCAACCCCAGCAGCGCCCCGATCCCCAAAAACGTCATGCCCGCGCGGGCCCCGGCCTCGACCGTGCGCACCCGTGTGACGTAGTCTCCTTTTCCGCCAAACGGATGACAACGGGCGTATACCACCGGATCGTAGGTCTCTTGGTACAACGTCAGGGAGTCCACTCCGGCACAGACGAGGCGTGCATATTCGGCCTCCGACATGGGATAGACCTCGATACCGATCGAGGGAAATCGTCCTCGGATGCGGGCGGTCAACTCCTCGAAATAGCCCGCCGGCACTCCGATCCGATCCTCCCCGGAGACCAGGAGCAAATGCCCAAACCCAAGTTCGGAAAGACAAAGGGCTTCCCGGACCGCCATATCTAACGCCAGACGCCTGCGTTTGACTTGGTTCCGGCAGTTGAAGCCACAGTAGACGCACGCATTGGTGCAGTAGTTCGAGACGTAGAGCGGGACGTAAAGCTGGATCACATGACCGAAACGTTGTCGGGTCAGCCGACTGCTGTGTCGAGCCAGCACTTCGAGGGACGATGCGGCGGCCGGCGACAGGAGGGCAGCGAAATCGTCAGCGCTCAATCGGTTGCGCCCGAGGGCACGGGTTACATCCGCCGGCGTTCTCGAGTAAACCAATTCTCGCACTCGATGGACCGGCCAGTCTGCAAGGACGTCGATGAACGATGCCGCCGCCCGTTGAATCATGAATCTGCCCTGCTTCCGGGGTCGATGCGGGGTCGCCGGCCATATTCCGGTCGTGCCTGGAATCGCAGAACGTGTCCGACACCCGCTGTGGGGATGGATATCGCACGCCGGCGGTCGCCCCGGCAATTGCGATGTGCCTCAGAATTGTCCGGACGATTCCGCAGAGGCGGAGAGCTCGGCCGCCTCAAATCG
Organism: Kiritimatiellota bacterium; assembly: GCA_013151865.1. GTDB lineage: Bacteria > Verrucomicrobiota > Lentisphaeria > Oligosphaerales > JAADHN01 > JAADHN01. The sequence goes on along the minus strand of JAADHN010000138.1, from coordinate 62,468 downwards.
TTTTGAGACGATGGTCCACCTCCAGGGCGCCTTTGTCTGTGTGTGTGCGGTTTTTCCGGTCGGTCTGCCGAGACCGCAGGTGCGGTTTCGCGCCCGACGGACCCCACGTTGCGGCTCCTCCCGTCCCGGGCGCCGTCGAATAGCAACGGCACGGTCGGCGTTTTCCTGTCTCCTCCGCTCACCCTTCCCGCAGGAATCCGGTCAGCGGACTGCTGGCGGAGGCGAGCTTCCGCCGTCCACCGGGGTCCGCATTTCGCCCTGTCTCCCCGGCCCGCACCGCCAAGGCGAACGCCCGGGCCATGGCGACCGGGTCGCCCGCGGAGGCAATGGCCGTATTTACCAGGACCGCGTCCGCGCCCAGCTCGAGCGCCGCGCAAGCATGAGACGGTAACCCCAAACCCGCATCCACGACAACCGGCACTCGGGCCTGTTCGATAATGATCTCCAACATGTCTCGGGTGCGCAGGCCCCGGTTCGTGCCGATCGGCGCCCCCAGCGGCATGACCGTGGCGGCGCCGGCTTCTTCGAGAAGATGCGCCAACACAGGATCGGCATTGATGTATGGCATCACCACGAAACCCTCGGCAGCCAGGATCTCCGTGGCCCGGAGTGTCTCGACCGGGTCCGGGAGCAAGTAGTTCGGGTCCGGAGTCAGTTCCAGTTTGACCCACTCGAAGCCCCCTCCGGCCCGAGCCAGACGAGCGATCCGGACCGCTTCCTCCGCGGTGCGTGCTCCGCTTGTGTTGGGTACGACCAGAACGCGCTCCGGGTCGAGGCGCGAGAGCAAAGGATCTTCGCGCGCGGGAGCCTGAAGGTCGACACGGCGCAGCGCCACGGTGACCAATTCGGTCTCCGACGCCTCGATGGCTTCTGCCATGACGGCCGGGGAGCCGAATTTTCCCGTCCCGAAGAACAAACGACTCCCGAAGGTGCGACCTGCAATGATCAGTTCATTCTTCATGCTCGGCCGCCCCCTACAAACCGAACGATCTCAATTTGAGTACCCGAACGCAGTACTTGGGTTTCCTGCATTTCCGCCGACAGGATCTCACCGTCCACCTCGACCACCACATGCTCGGGCGCAATATCCAGGTCGGCCAGGAGATCGGCGACAGTCAAGTCGGTTTCCACCTGTAGGTCCTGCCCGTTCAAGCGGATTTGGACAGGCTTGTTGTCGGGGACTTCGGGGACCATTTCCATGTCTCCACATCGGGTCGGGCCGGTGCGTCCATGCGATTCTCGCCATAACGGCGCGGAGGCCACGCGCGCCGGCAGCGCCGGAAAAATAAATGGGCCTGCCCCGGAAAAGGCAGGCCAAAGACAAGACCGTGCTCCCTGCGCAGGCATTACCCTGATCAGGTCGTGCGGGTCGGTCCTGCTCCAGGCAGGACCCTCTCAGCCCTTTTCCGATGGGCTCCCCGGCAGCCGCAGACTCCGCGACCGAGGTCGTGGCATCCGGTGTTTCGAGGCCATGCCTTCCGCATCGCATGACCCGAACCGAGTCTCTTTTCAGCAGAAACACCACCGACGCAACTATACTCTTCAAGCGGGATGGGATCAAGGTCGGACAGCGTGACCCCGCAACCGGTCGGGTGCCGGTGGGCGCCTCTCCGGCTCGAGGGAACGCGGCGTGCGCAGAACAACGCGCCTGGAGAAGGCCGCCTCAGTCGTTTTCCACACAAGACCGGTCGATCACAGGACGCACGTCGTTGTCGTTCGGCGCACCTACGGACGGACTTCGAGTACGGCCAGCCCGCCCGGCGCGATTTCGAGGTCGCAAGCCGCGGCCTGCCCGCCGTCCGGGGCCGTGGCGGCAGTCCACGCCACAGTGCGCCCCGAGATCAATTCTCGCCCGGACGATTCCTGGGCGACTCCGGCAATGGTGATTCGCGCCGTCATTGGCTGTTTGTCGTCGTTGTAAACCGTGAAGAGCCGTTTGCCGAACCGCTCGACATAGACCTTTTTCCGGTCGCTCCAGGCCTCCGTGACCGGTTGCCAGCCCGCTTCGGACAGACGCTTGCAGAGTGGGATATACTTCATGAAAAGCATCCGGTCCCGGTTGTAGAGTTCCGGCCGCGTGAAGTAGTGGCCCGTCGAGGCATCGGCACTGAAGAATCCGGGAAACATTCCGTAGGACACGGCCCGTTTCATGTACTTCTCCACGGCTTCGTGCGTGAACCGGGTGAAGTCCGTGTTCATCAGGAAACAGAACGGCTTGGGCCCGCACAGCGACCGCCGGTACAGCAATTCCGCGTCCGACATGGGGCGCCATTTGCCGCCTGGGTTCCAATTGGTTTCGGTCCCCATCACGTCCAGCCACGGCGCGAGCCAGCAGAGTCGGCTTGGAGTCGAGTTGGCCATCATCAGTTTCCCCATCCCATGAATGTCCCGTGCGAGAGCGCGCACGTACTCGAAGGCGACGAGTCCCCGGAAGATAGCCGGTTTTCGAGTTTCCCAGGAAAAAACGAGCGGGGTTTCCGCCGCGGCGAAATGCTCACGACGATAGTCAAGTTCCGTCGTGACGTATCCCTCGCTCGAGTCCACGTATTCGCCGTCGAGGTCCCCCTTGCGTTTCGGTCCGTACAGTCGCGCCTTGACCTCGGGGCCCCACTTCAGTTTGAAATCCGTGATTTTCCCGCGGATCTCGGGCATGGAATTCATGCTCCAGACCACCCCGTTGCACCAGGGGGTATCGCGGAACAGGTGCGCATAGCCGCCGGTGTCGTCGAACATTCCGCTGGTCAACAGGGCCTGAGCCTGGCGTCGCTTGAGCCCTTTTCCCTTTTCCGCAAGGCGATGCACCTCTTCCAGGGCGGCTGCCGGCGTGCGAGGTCGGCCTTTGGCCAGCGGCATCCACCAAGTCATGGGTTCCGTGTAACGGAAGGTGACGATGCCGTGAGCGTCGTCCCATTGGGTTTCGTTGTTCCCTTCTTTGAACTTGAAGCCGAAGTCTCGCCACCCCTTTACCTTGCTAATCTTGGCGAAAGGCATCCACAGGCCCTGCTTCGGGGTCCGACTCCGGAAATACTGCGGAAAAACCCGATACCATCGGGCAAGGGCGCTCCGGAAGCCCCATGCCGGGTCAAAAGTGAACTCGCAAAACCGCAGGTGCGCTTCCGGTTTTTCCCGCGTGAAACCCAAGTCCCAGATCAGGAAGAGTTGACGAACGCCGCTATTGAACCCAACCCGAAAGAACGCAGGAAATGCCGCATCGATGCCCAGGCCCATGCCGCCGTTCGGTGTCGCTACTGCCGCAAAGGGGTAACGGGAGAGCCGTCCGTTCGCACCGGAATGGAATGGCGTCGTCCACGTGTATTCCCGACCGGGCGAAACCGGAAGGCTCGTCCGCGGGTTCTGAAGCCACTTCACGGGCCCGGGACCGAGCTTGCGCGCGAAAACCAGGCTCACTGCCCGATCCCGGCCGGATGTTTCCCTGACCGTGACGTCCGTGAACCGCACGCCGGCGGGGCCCGGGGTCACGCGGGTGCGCAGTTGAACCCCGAGCGCTTGGCCGTTGTCCGGGATCTGTACGTAATCGCTCTCCGTCGCCACGTCGCGAAGCTCAAAGCCGCGCTTGGGCAGAGAGGTCGACACGGTCACGGGTATGCCGTCGAACAGAAGGGTCCCCTCGGGCGTCTTGAGTTCTTCGAGTCGGGCATTCCGGAACCACGCTTTGCCCGTATGCCGACGCAGCAAAAGGTGGACGGTGACGCTTCGGACGGGCTTTTCCGGGACGATCAGCACTCGGCGCTCCTGCCAGTCGTGCGTCCCAACCGAGAACGAAGAAACCTGCCCCCACAACGGTGTGCCGTCGGTGTACAGGAGATCCAGGTATAACGAATACTCCCGGTCGCGACTGCCGCCGACCTTGAAAGCCCGACTCGAAGCGGAGGCCAGGATGGGGAGCGGCGTTTTCTGCTCGAGTACGACGGTTTGGGAGGCCCCCCGTTGGACTCGTGCGTCCGAGCCGTTGTCGCAAACGATGATTTCGCCTCGCGTTGTAAACCCTTTGCTCCACGGTTGCCAACCGTCTGACCGGAGCAGGTTGTCGGCCTCGGGCAAAGACTTCAGAACGCGTTTGAGTACTACCGGCGGGGCCGTTGTACCGCTGGCGGAGGTTCCGAACACGACCAAGGCACTGAAAAGAACGTGGCTGCAGGCAGCTTTCATCGGGGTCGCTCCTTGTTGCGGCAGGGAACGTCGCTTGTCGCAGACGCCAGGCGGATCGCGGCACCACGGGGACGGGTTGTCGTGGCGGAGGATGTCGCCGCCGAGGGACCTTGTGCGTCGGCTTTCGGGCACGGTCGAATGCCGTCGCAGGACAAAGATCTGAGATAGACCCGAAGCGCGCGCATGATGGCTCGCGAACAGAAACGCCCAGCTTCGAGCACATCCTCGTGCGAGGGAGGTCGCACCATATAACCGGCTGCCTTGTTCGTGATCAGGGCAAGAGCGGCCACTTGGGCGCCCATGGCCCGGGCGGCAATCGCCTCGAGCACGACGCTCATGCCGAGAACGTCCGCACCGTTTCGTTGTGCGATTTCGACTTCTGCGGGGGTCTCAAACTGCGGCCCCACATTCGCCTGGTATACCCCCAGCCGCGGAATCAGCCCGACTTCTGCTGCGGCATTGATGAATCCCGCATTCAATTCCTGCGAGTATGTCGTCTGCATTTCAGGGAACGGCGAAGGCCCGAGCCCCGGGTTGCCGATCAACGGCGACGTTCCCAGGCAATTGATGTGATCGGTCAGGACCACGAGGGTCCCGGGCTGCCAGTCTTCGCGGACCCCACCCACCGCGCTGGTCAGAAACACACGCGAAACTCCGGCCCCGATGGCCGCGCACAAGGGCAGGACGCACGGATGAGGGCCATATCCCTCATACAAATGGCGGCGTCCCTCGAGCACCAGTACCTGCGACCCCTCCGACACGCCGAGCATTGCCTCCAGACGATGACCGGCAGGCGATGGGGCGCCGCCGGGCATGCCGGGCAGGGCCGAATATGGAAGTCGACCCAGTTCTTCGTCAAGGAGGCCTTCGGCGGTAAAACCTGTGCCGGTCTGTAATACTGCGACAGGCGCCGTCCAGTCGGGAAATGCGCCGCGGAGCGCTTCCGCGGCCCGACACGTCAGTTCCACCAGTTCGTCTGGCATTGTGGCCGGCTCTCTCTAAATGATACCCGGTAACTTGGAGAGTCGAGGACCTCGAAGCGAGATGCGTCATTGCAGCAGGTGGTTCACACCGATCCTCTCGATATAATCTGGAGCACTGGCGAACGCGCAGCCCCTACAACACTCCCCGGATGTTTCTGATCCACTTTGTGGACGATCGAGGCCAGGTCGCCAGGTAATCGAGCCGGAACAATAGCCCCCCGGCAGGCTGCTTGCAATTCGTCAGGTGGCGTAGCGCTCGAGCCCGGAGGTCACCACAGCCGGCGATCCAAGTCCCGGTACTGAATGGCCTCCGCCAGGTTCTGCGGTTGAATCGATTCGTTGCCCGCCAGGTCGGCGGCGGTTCGAGCCACACGCAAGATCCGATCGTAGGCACGGGCACTCAAGTTCAGGTTGGTGATGGCAGTGCGGAGAGTGGCCTGCGCATTTGGTCCGAGGCGGCAAAACTCCTGGATCATTCGAGGCGTCATCTGGGCGTTGCATCTGACGCTGGTGTTTCGAAAGCGCTTCTGCTGAATCTCGCGGGCACGCAAGACCCGGCGCCGAATTCCTTTCGACGTCTCACCTCGAGGTCGACTCATCAGGTCCGCCTCCGAGACCGGGGCCACTTCAACGTGGATGTCGATTCGGTCCAACAGCGGACCCGAGATCCGGGACCGATAGCGTTGAATCTGCCCCGGGCTGCAACGACACTGGCGGGAACGACTTCCGTAATGGCCACAGGGACAGGGATTCATGGCGGCAATGAGCATGAAATCCGCCGGAAACGTGAAACTCCCGGCGGCCCGGGAGATAGTCACTGTACCGCTTTCGAGGGGTTGACGCAGGACTTCGAGGACGTTTCGCCGAAACTCGGGCAGCTCATCCAGGAAGAGCACCCCGTTATGCGCGAGGCTGATTTCACCCGGTCGCGGCACCGATTGGCCTCCGAGCAGGCCGGCGTCGCTGATGGAATGGTGCGGGCCTCGGAACGGCCGGCGGCGAACCAGCGGTGCATCCATGTTCAGCACACCGGCTATGCTGTGGATCTTGGCCACCTCGAGTGCCTCATCCATGGTGAGCGGGGGGAGTACCGACGGCAACCGTTTGGCAAGCATGGTCTTACCGGTGCCTGGCGGTCCGATCATCAGCACGTTGTGCCCGCCGGCCGCCGCGATCTCCATGGCCCGCTTGGCATACTCCTGGCCTTTCACATCTGCGAAGTCCGGGGCGCCGTCCATGCCGTCAGTTTCGAGCGCCGGGGCAACCGGCCGGGCAATCTCAGGCTCCAACTTTCCCTCCAAGATCCTCACCGCCTGAGCCAAGTGTCGAACTCCGATGACGTTGATCCCCTGAATGGCAGAGGCTTCTGCGGCGTTCTCCGCAGGCACGAAGATGCTGCGCCGACCTTCGTTCCGTGCGTGCATTGCAATCGGCAGGGCGCCGTTGACCGGGCGCACCGTCCCGTCCAGAGCCAGTTCCCCGATAACCATGATCTCGGACAACCGATCTCGGTCGATCCCGTTCGTCGCGGCGATCATACCCAGTGCGATCGGCAAATCGAAGGCCGCGCCTTCTTTGCGTATGTCCGCAGGCGCCAGGTTCACAGTGGTTTTGCCCTCCGGCGGGAAAAAACCGCTGCAGGTGATGGCGGACCATACCCGCTCGCGACTTTCCCGTACCGCCGTGTCCGGGAGTCCGACGACTGAGATCACGGTGTCACTCCCGGCGCCCGTCGCATTCACCTCGACTTCCACGGTGTATGCGTCCACCCCCTGAATCGCCGAACTCCATGTCTTGGCTAACATGATACAGCCTCCTGTTCTTCCCGGATGATCCATACAAGCTACCGAATGCTTGTTGGATGCTAGAGCCCGGCCGAGAAAAGGGTGCGTGGCGGCGCGGGAGTACGACTATGGGTGAAATCCCGCCTTTTTCCGTCCGGCGGAACTACCCGCAGCTCACGCACCCTTTGCGGCAGAGCGCACGCTATTATATAATAGCACAAGGACGTAGTTATACAAGTATATGTCAGCATGTTTATGTAATTTTGTGCGATAGCTCGATTGCTCGGGATTGCTGGCGCCGTGAGTTCTCTTGCCCGGTCGCACGTGAATTCGGGAACGGGTTGGGCGAGATACGCCAGGCGATCGGCCATGTCGCCGGCACGTGGGCCGGTGGGGTCGAGGCGGAGGGGGGCGGGTGCGGCATTGGTCTGAGGACGCGTGCGGCGGCGGAGGGGCGAATGAACGAAAAAAGATGGGCACGCCGGCAGCGTGTTGCATGTTCTCTCCCGACCCGTTGTCCGGGGCTGTCGCTTCGCCCCGGGTCGACACGTTCTTCGCCGCTGGCGAAGGGTGGCCGGAAGTCCCGGGTCTGGGGCAGGTGGGCGCCGAATCGGACTGCGTGACGGCCCCCGGAGGGACGGAAATGTCCGAACCCGGGTTGGGGAAACGGCCGATGTCAAGCATTGCGTGGTCTGGGGCCGGTGGTTTTCAGGGAGTTTTGGGCGGAACGTGTTTTGGTTTTATGAACAACACTTCGCCGTACTGAATCCACCCCGACCGCAACTCCACGCGAAACCAACCCTCGCCGTTTTTCTCTTGGAAGCACACGGGCGAACGCTGTCCGAATTCCTTGAGATCGTATTGGGCCCATGTCCGCCCCGCATCGAGAGATACGATGATTCCCGTGGCGAGCGGCGAGGCAGGCGCACAATGCGAGGCGAGAATCACTCCGTCCTGGATAATCATGTTTCCCGATTCGACCCCGGGATCGAACAAGAGGGTGTGGGTCTCGGGGTTGGCGAGGTCGGCCGGGTCGCACCGAAAAACTCCGCGGTCGTACGGTTCGGGGCCGTTCGAGTCGCTGATCCAATAGAGCTTTCCATCGACGAAAGTGATGCCGCCGGCTTTGTACCGCGAGTTCAGGTGATCCGACAGTACGACTTGCCAGGACCACGCGTCGCGCCGGGCGTCATAGACACCCCTAAGCCAGTGACACTCAAATCCATCTGACCAGTCGCCGTCGCCCGTGCACGCGTAAAAGGCATCTTCGGCGGGATTGTAAGCCACGGTGTGAACGTGTCGGCAGAAGACGGAGTTTCCGGGGTCTCCCAACAGCGTACCCGTGGGACCGCCGCCGGGGGAACCGTCGTCCCGCCGGTGTGGGTTCTGCCCGAACGAGTAAGCGATTTTCACCGTTCGCCCCTGATCGGTCGAATAGTAGATATTCACCGGTGTGGCGCCGCCGAGGACGTTGCAGTAGTTTCCCCAGACCAGCATCTCGTCGCCGTTCACGTCCCACGAATTGACTCCAGAGAGGGTATGGAAGTACCAGCCGGGTTGATCCGGGTTCCGGGGTGTGTGCGGGAGATAGTCCGCGCCGTCGGCGTCTTTGACCGTGATCGGCTCGATCGTCTTCAGGTTGTCCTGGCTGAGGAATAACCGTGCCCGGGTGCCGAAGAGGATGTTTCCGTTCTTAAAAATGTGGCTGAACACGATGTTGCGGGCGTCGGAAAAAGGCAGGCGACAGGGCCAGGTGCGGCCGTTGTCCTCGGACAAGTAGATCGTCCCGTGCGAGCGCCCAAACGCTTTGTTGCCGCGTTGCGAGGCCATGTACGGGCCGGGCGGCTGCAATCGATACCAGAAGTGATCTGTCTCGCCCATGTGTTCTTGTCCGGTCGTCATGTCCCGTTCCTCTCCTCATGTTTCGGCAGCCTCGGAACTGCCGGGTTCGCAATTCGCCGTTGCAATGCAATGGCGGTGTCGCCAATCACGTAGCACAACACCGCTCCCGGACGCAATCTGCATCGCTGTAAACTTCCGCGTCGTGGCCACACCACCCTTGGTTGCATCCGGATCGCAACGTCTGTGCCGTTCCAGTTCGCTCCATTGCCGGCACGGCAGACGGTTTTGCCGTCTCCGCAGGGGCCCCATCGCCCGCGGTCAGGGGGTCGGGTTCAGGACCACACCATCGAACCAGGCAGTACCCGTATGCCGTCGAAAGAGCAGGTGGAGCCGCAAACTGCGAGTGGGAACGGGCGGGGCGAGACGAAGCACGCTCCGTTGCCAGCCGTGAGTGCCGGTTGCAAATGGTGCATCCCCTCGTGCCAGAAGCGGTCGCCGCGGGCGCGGCGATGTTCGGGGGCAGGCACATGAGCATGGCAGTGGGGCGTCCGTGCGTGACCGCCAGGCCGGCTTTGTACCGGAAGGCGAGGAATTCGTCCACGATCCGACGGTCCGCCCGCGCATAGTGCAAGCACCATAGGATACGCCCGCGTCGCGCCCATTCAGGTAATTCCCGCTGTTCGATCCAGTGGGCGAGGCAGGGAGCAGCGGCCAGTGCAGCCAGTACCGGCAGTGTCCGGCAAGATCGAAGGCTGCGGGCATGGAGCTGGATATTCATGTTTGCAGACCTGCCTGAATCCGCCCCGATACAACGGCGACGGCGGAAGAGGACGGGACGTTTGGCGGCGATCTTCGGCCGGTCGATCCTGTGGACGCCCGCCCGCCTCGGACGGGCTCTGCTTGCGGAGCGGGCGGTCGGACATGGGATCGTGTCTTGGCCAAGTATAAAACCTGCAGTTCGTTTCCGCGAATTCCATTCGTCTTGGCTCGGCCCTGTCGCATTTCACGCAGGTCGGCGGCATAGTATATCCGGTTGGAAGGGATCGGAAACATGCCCTGGGTGTCCTGCCGCGACGGGACCGGCAGCAGATCCGGGACGACGGGTTCAACTTGAATTGCGAAACTGTTTTCGGGCGATGTCGGAAGGTTACGCCCGAACACCGACGATCAGGATGGGAGATACGCAACATGAGTTCGAAAGTGCGGATCGGAATCATTGGCGTGGGAGGGATTGGCAAGACCAATGGACGCGCTCTCGATGCCAATTCCAGGGGTGAAGTGACTGCCCTGTGCGATATTATTCCGAAGCGCATGGACGAGTTCGAGCAGGAACTCGGGCGGCCGATGAGGAAATACCCCGATTTCCGCGATCTGTGCCGAGACCCGGAAGTGGACGCCGTATTCGTGGGGACTCCGAATCAGGTGCACGTGCCCGCGGCCTTGGAAGCCGTGCGCTGCGGCAAACATGTGATGTGCACCAAACCGCTTTCGGACTCGCTGGGGCCCGCCGTTCAACTGGTCCGGGAGGCGGAGGCTGCCGGAAAAGTCAATATGATGTCCCTCAGCACCCGTTTCAGCCCCAATTGCCTGTACCTGAAGCAAAAAGTCCGCGACGGCTTTTTCGGCGACATCTACTACGGTCGGGCTCGCAGCATCCGTCGCAGCGGCATTCCCGACTGGAACCTGGGTTTCATCGAAGCGGGCGGCGGCGCGTTTCGGGACATGGGCGTCCACGTCCTGGACGCCGCTTGGTGGCTCTCCGGCATGCCCAAACCGATTGTCGCCACGGGCGTGGCGGGTGCCAAGTTCGGCCCGCGCGGCCTCGGATATTCGGCCTTTCGCGTCCCCCCCGAGGAATACTGGCGGAAATACGACTCGGACGACTACGCCGGCGGCTTCATCCGTTTTGAGAACGGCTTGGGGCTTCAAGTCGAAAGTTTCTGGGCGAGTCATATGCCGCCCGATGTGCAAGTCGAGCTGTTCGGCGCCGAGGGCGGCGCCACCATGCGTCCGGTCCGCCTCTATACCACCGAACACGGCGCCCCGAAAGACGTTTCCGTGGAAATTCCGAAGGCCTGGAGCGGTCCTTGGGAGAACGTGGCCGGCCATTACATCGACTGCATTCTGGACGGCATCGAGTGCATGGCGCCCTTGCGACACGGGATGATGGTCCAGGCCATGCTCGAGGCCGTCCTCAGGAGCGCGGCGACCGGGCGCGAAGTCCTGTTGGAGGAACTCCTGCCGGAATGAAAAAGTCCCGGATTCGGGGACGTCGCGACCGCGATCCGGGCGGCCCGCCGGCCGCTCACCCAGGCGGCGATCCACTGCCGTGTTTCCGCCTTGACATGCTTCGATTCTCTTGGTACAATCTTGCGATGTTGTCGGGAAGAAACCGCTTTCCGGATGTGGCGCCATGGGAAGGGTCCGCGCGTCTCACTTTTTTCAAGCAAAGGAGATCGACCGATGCAAGAGAAACGGAACTTCACCTTGATCGAGCTGTTGGTGGTCATCGCGATCATCGCGATCCTGGCGAGCATGCTGCTGCCCGCACTTCAGAAGGCCCGCCAGAAGGCGTTGCAAGCCAGCTGCATGTCCAATAGTAAGCAGATCGCTACGGCTGGCTTCATGTATCAGGATGACAACGACCAGTTATTCCCCGAATTTCACTGGATCAGGGGGACGGGTTGGGTGCCGAAACCGCGCGGATATCGCACCGAACTCGACGCGTACGTCGGAGACGACAAGATGTGGAAATGCCCGGCGCGGTCCGGGAATTTCAATTACACTTGGAACTCGCATTTCATCTATAATTGCTACCTGAACGCCCGCTCCACGGCTTCTATCCAGACGCCGTCCGAGATCTGCGTTCTCCCCGAGAATCGGTATGCCGGCATCTGGGGGGTGGACGGGCCCATCTGGGCGTGGCCCAACGAGGCCGCAATCAATACTCGGGTCCGGTTGGGCTTTCCGCACAACGACGGCATGAACATCAATTTCGTTGATGGGCACGTCAAGTGGTTCAAACTCGGCTCGGTAAAGCCCAGCATGTTTTACCCGAACTGGACCCCGTGAGGCGACCTCTGCTGGATTTCCATCCGTTCTTGGGCCCCTGTCCGGCGGCACTCCCCGCCCGCCAAGTGCGTGCGTCGCGGCGAATGCGGCCGGCCCGCCGCATCGGTCGGTGCGGGCGACTCGTTTCACCGCGACCGCCAAACGCGCAGGGCACGGTCGACGATTTCCGGCGCGATTCCGAACCAGCGGTGAATGGCATCGGCCAAGTCGCGCATGGGGACCTGCCGCACCGTTCCACCGTTTGCGTCCCTGACGACCAGCGTGCTCTTCTGCAGGTACAGCATCCGCCCGTGCTCGAACCGGGTCAGCACCGGGTACGCCATCATCTCCGCCTGGAACGACCGGCGCCATTTTTCCTGGAACGCCCGTTCATCGAGGGGGACGTCTTTGAGAACGAAGCGGAGGCGCCATTCGCCCGCGTGTCCGGTGTAACATTCGAAGCGGACGTCGTCGACCCGCCTGATATACGACGCATTGGGGTTTTCCGGAGAACGAAAGCCGAGGCCGCCTTCCGCCGGAAGCGGCTGAACGATGTGATAACCGGGGTCGAAAAGCCACCGCTCGCTCCCTACCGGTACGACCACGGCGGCGTGGGCGTCCGGGCCGTAACGGCGGTCGCAGGCATGGAGGGTCGACGCAAGCCCGCCGCGTGCGAGCCGGTCCCGGAACAGGAACGCCAGGGCGAAACAAGTGGCTCCGGTCCCGAACCGGCGGTGGTCCGCAAGCACCTCGGCCGGCAGGCGAAGCGGGGTGTTGCGCGCCGGGCTCACCATCTCATGTTTGAGGGACTTGGTCAGGTTCTCGAACGGCATGGCGCTTGCAACGGCCCACGCCTGCCGGACAAAGATCGGCAGACGGTGAGAGGGCACGAGCGGCAGGGCCCCAGAATCCATGCGCTCCACTTCTCTATGGCTCCACCTGAACGGATTCGATGCGCAGCCGGTCCACGATGTCTAGGACGGGAAGGCACAGATCGGCCAAGGGGGCCGCGGTGTCGAGCGCACTTTTTGTGAGCGCGATGTGCGTGGCGTCGAAGCCGCCCATGGCGGCGTCGACCGGGACCCACGCCCCGGGGAGCGCCAAAAGTTCCGTCCAAACATGGAACACGAACAGGCCGTTCGGGTCGTGTACGCCGAACATGTCCCGGTCCACGTAGACCAGGCCCACCACGATCCGAGACGGGATCCCCAGTGCCCGGCCCAGGGCCGCGAGCAGTACAGCGTGTTCAGAGCAGTCACCCCGCCGGGTCCTGGCGGCCTCGAGGGCGCCCGCAAATCCCATATCGAGGGTCTTGCTGTGGATTTCGCGCTGCACGTAGCTTTCCAGGGCCGAGGCTAGTGCGACGGAGTTCGTCAGGTCCCCCGCTGCCACGGCGGCCATCTCCCGGATCAGGGGATGGTCCGACTCGAGAAAGGCCGTGGGACGGAGCCACTGCACAAGTCGGTCATTGGGGGCGATGGGCACGGCATATCCGTCTGCCGGGTCCGGAACACGGGCCTCGACCCGGACCCGGGCGCGTCCGGGGCCCAGCATTTCAACCTGTTGCCCGTCGCCCGAATACAGGCCCCGGACGGCGTCTTCGGGAAAAGTGAGTACGTACTCGGCCTTAGCCAAGCGGCGCGGCGCGGCGATGAGCGCCGGTGAATGCAAAACGGCCGCGGACATCAGCTCGACCGGACTCTCCGGGGTCAAGGCCGTTGCCCGGCTGCACTGCTCCACACGAACCGTCCCGAGCATGGGGACCGGGCTCCGTGTCAACAATACTTCTCCGCTTCGGTCCACCCAGAATTCATCGGGATGGCCGGGACGAATCGCCAAGGTCTGGCGCACCCGTTGCAGGCGTCGGCGTCGTCCCTGCACCAGCACGGTCTCCTTCGGACCGAAGAGGATCGTCGTCTCCACGGGGCTGCCCAGCTCGGGACTGAAGAGTAGGGCCTTGAACTCGGCGCCCTCGCCTTTTTTTCGTTCCCTGAGCAGCCGACGGTGGAACGCATAAGGCCCGAGGCTCCCCTTGGGATACGGACCCGTGCGTTCATACCCGCCTGACGTGGTTCGAACCCGGTCGCCGACCACTGTTCCTTCCGTGACGGCTTCCGTCCGCGGGAC
>JAADHN010000138.1:0-48485 GCA_013151865.1 Kiritimatiellota bacterium | reverse complement strand
CGGTACGTATATCGTTGCACGCGACCGGCGTCATCCTCGTACACGGTCGCCGCCTCTTCCCACTCGAGAGGCTGGCCGCCGCGACTGAACACCAGGCGCGTGACATTCGTGCTCCGGGTTTCCGGACCCGTCGCAGCCTCGACCCGTGTCACGGTCTGGTGCGTCCGACCGATCTTTCGGTCCCCAACATAGATGGCGCCCCACGATTCCTGCAACACGCCGTCCTCCCCCTTGGGCCGTGCATTGCCCGCGAATGATCGGACCGCGGCAGCAGCGGCCAGCACTGTCGCGAGAAGCAGTATTGGAACTGGGATCGTTCGCGCGGGCAATGAGTGGAGAATCCTTCAGTTCATATCGCCGGGAGACATGGATTGGCACGGCCCGCGGATCGTCACGCCGGCACCGGTCCATTACAGTCGCGGGCGCACCCGGCAGAGACTATGGCAACGCGGGCAACGTACGATGTTGGCTTTGCGGCGCACCAGGAAAGTGAAATGACACTCCCGGCAAAAGCAAAGCTGTTCCTCGACAACTTTCCACTGGGTGGGACCGCCGCGGAGATAGCTCAGCGCGACGGCGAGGGTCAGTCCGGCCAGCATCAGGCCGAGATAGACCTCAAACCCGACATGGAGGGGGATGCTGAACATGATTCTCCGCTTCGCCGGTTACGGTCCCGGGGACGAAGGGGCGGTCGGGGTTGCCATGGTCGCCGCCAAGCGCCATTCGATCTCGATCTCGACGCTCTTGCCGGCCTCGGGGAACCATGAAGCCGCCTTCACGGACCCGCCGGCATTCTGGCGCCGCTGGTATTCGCCGGCCCGATGCACGAGTGCATCGAACGCCAGCCGGTCGAGTTCCACATTGCCGCACGATTGCCGTACGGCTACCCGCAGCCGGTTCTCCGAACGTATCAGTTCGATGCGGGTCGGTCCGGTCAACTTCCGCGGCGCGAGGGCCATGTCCGGCTTTTCTTCGGGCAGTGCGGGTGCGTCCTCGATCACGCGTCCGTCCGGGAACCGCCAAATCACCCGGGTCGGCGCCCGGCCCAGCGGCGGCTCCGCCGGGATGGGCGGGAGTCGGTCGGGCCAACTCAGGCTCACGGCCTTGTCCAGCGGCGGGGCCGGGTCGGCGAGAGGCCCCGATTCCCGGATCGTCTCGCCCGGATATGTGGTCACATACCGGTATCCCGGCACCTCGGTATAGGGCAATACCCGGCGTTCCTGCCGGACCCGGCTGAAGCCCAAGCGCTCGTTCGGCAGGGCGAAGAGGGTCGGGTCTTCGAGGTCGGCCCACGTCCAGATGTCCTGTTCCCAACGTCTGGCCTCCCGTCGCGGACTCAGCATGGCGCAGGTCGGCCCGTACAATTGAAGTCGCGTCGGCTTCGGCCGCGGCTTCAAAGTCAGGCCGTAGAATAGACCGGCATGAAGCAGGACCGTCCAGAACACGGCCTGGACAACCACGCTTCGGCGCCGCTCTCGGTTTCTTGGCTTTGCGTCTGCCACGGGCAAACCCCGCTCACGAAAGTCCCTCGGTTCTTCCCGAACTGCCCCGGGCACGCCTCAGCGGAGGGTGCCCGGTTGTTCGGACGCGGCCGGACCGCCGTCGGTCTCGGGTTCGGTGGCCAGGTAGACATCGAGCCCCAGCGAGCGGGCCAGGGACATGACCTCGACGATCTTACCGTACGAAATGCGGCGGTCCGCTCGCAGAACCACCACCGGGGCCCGAGACTGTCCGGCACCGTCCGGGCGGTCGCCGAGCCGTTTTCTCGACAGCACTTTGCGATCATGGACCAATTGGCGCAACTGCCGCTCGAAATCCCCCCAATGAACCAGGTTGTCGTTGAAGAAAAGCAGGTCGGAACGCGTGATGGTGATAATCAACTTGTCCGCGGCGGTCATGCTGTTGGTTCGGGCAGTGGGTAGTTCCAGGCGTGTTTCGACCCGGGTCCCGGGCCAGAAGACCAGGGAACTGCTGATCATGAAAAAGATCAGCAACAGAAAGATGACATCCACCAGGGGCGTCACGTCCAGCGGTCCGGCAACGACCTTGAGTCTGGTCCGCATCCGCATGGGACTCACCCTCCCTCCGTGCCGTCCGCCACAGGCGGACTCTCGAGGTGCAGGTCATTGTGCGTCAAGAAGTAGATCATTTCATTCGCGGCCCGTTCCATGTCCAGGAGAATGCGTTCCACCTGGCCGACCAGGAAATTGTAGAAAGCGTACGCCGGAATGGCCACACTCAGTCCCGCCGCCGTGGTGAGCAGCGCTTTGCGAATGTGGCTGGCCAGGTCTGTCGTGCTGACGAACGGACCGGCATTCTGCATGGCCTGAAACGCTCCGATCATCCCGACTACCGTACCCAGAAGCCCGAGAAGCGGCGTGATGTGGGCCAGGGTGGCCAGGGCCTTCAGGCGTTTTTCGAGAAGCGGCACTTCTTCGAGGCTCGCTTCTTCGACTGCCCGCCGCAACGAGGGCTCGTCCTCGCTGCAGTGCAGCACGGCCGCTCGCAGCACGTGAGCCACCGGCCCCGGCGTGTCATCGCAGATCGAGACCGCTTCAACCGTGTTTCGCCGGCGCAATACGTTCAGCAGACCGTGCAAGAACTCCTGCACGTCGATCCGAACTCGGTGAAAGTGGAGCAACCGCTCCAGGATGATGAAAACGCAGATCACGCTGCAGGCGGCGATCAGCCACATCACGAAACCACCGGCCCGCATCAATTCCTGGAGATAAAGCACCTTGCTCAGGTACGGCATGTTTTGACAATCCTTCTGTATGGCTGGCGGACCGCCCCGCGCGCCGACCGGAAGGGCACGGCGTCTCGAAGCGGTCAGGCGAACGGCGTAATTTCCTGCCAAGCGCGTCCGATCAGGTTTGTCAGGTCGTCGGCCGTCAGGGCGCGCTGACCCGCAGGTGCGAACTCCGCAGCAAGTCCATGGAGGAAGACACCGACCCTCGAGGCGTCCCAAGGAGTCATTCCCTGGGCCAAAAGGCCGCCGAGGATGCCGGCCAGCACGTCTCCGGCGCCGCCGCTGCCGAGACCGTTGGCGCCGCTGGTGTTTACCACCCATTGTCCGTCCGGTCGGGCCACGACCGTCCCGGCGCCTTTGAGCACCACGAACGCTTTCAGGGACCGGGCCGCCTCCGTGGCCTGTTGGACCCGCGCCGCAGCGCAGAGTTCACTCCTGCCAAGGCTCGCCAGAACGCTCCGCATTTCGCCCGGGTGCGGCGTCAGGACAGTCGCGGCCCGTCTCCGGCGCAGGCGGTCCGTGAAACGTCCCAGAAACCGGAGTGCGTCGGCGTCGATTACGAGGGGCAGGTTCGTGCCGAGGACCGAATCGAGTACGGCGGCCGTCCCCTCGTGACGGTCGAGGCCGGGACCGACCACCACGGCTTGTTTCCGATCGAAAAACATCGAGAGTGTCCGGACTGTCTCCGGCGTGAAGCGCCCCGCGTTGTCGTCGGGCGCGTCGTGAATGATCAGGGCAGCCGGCCCATGCGGAAGCACCATGCGCACCGACGCCGGCACCAGCACTGTGCTCAGGCCGGCGCCGGCCCGCAGGGCCCCGATTCCGGCCAGGAGCGGCGCCCCCGCGTAACGCCGGGAGCCGCCCACTGTCAGGACATGTCCGAACGTGCCCTTGTGTCCGTCGTGCGGCCGCCGGCCGACCAGTTGCCGGACGTCCTCGAGAAAAAGCGCCTCGCCGCACCCGGGGACCTCGGCTGCGAGCACCGGGGGCACACCGATGTCTACACAATAAAGTCGCCCGCAATGCCGAATCCCGGCAGGGGTCAGCAACCCTCGTTTGGGCAGCGCCATGGTGGCTGTCAGGTCGGCCCGAACCGCAAGCGATGCGACCGCGCCGGTGTCGGCGTCGAGGCCGGAGGGAACATCGAGGGCGGCAACCGGCATGCCACTGGCATTGACTTGGGCGATCAGCCGATCATAGGGCGGTCGTACCGGGCCGGCAGCCCCCGTGCCGAGGAGCCCGTCTACGACCACGGTCCCGGGAGTCAGGGCCTCCTCCGGCAGTTCGCCGGAGACGGAAACCGGCACGGAATCGGGCAGGGCCTCGGCATGTTTGCGGGCCGCGTCTTTCAATTCGGCAGCCGGGCAGACCGAGTACAGGTGCACTGCGCCGGCACCCGCTTCCGCGAGGCGCCGGGCCACGACCCACGCGTCTCCGCCGTTGTTCCCCTTGCCCGCCAGTACAGTGAACCGGACTGCATGTCGCGGCAGCAGCCGGCGTCTGACGAAATCCAGAATAATCCGTGCCGCCCCTGTCCCGGCACGATCCATGAGAACTTCCCCCGGTGTCCCGGCCTGGATCGTGCGCCGGTCCAGGGAGCGCATGGTGATGACCGAGATGATTTTCATCGAGTCCCTCGCCCCCCCTCCTCGAAAACCACAGGCAGTCTGTCCAACTCAAGTCCGGCGTGAAGCCGCGCAGACCCCCAACGGGCCCCAATCTGCCGTCGTATGCGGTCCTACTCGTTGGCCAGTTGCTCCATGAGTTCGTCCGACATCTCGAAGTTTGTGAAGACTTCCTGGACGTCTTCATCTTCCTCGAGAGCCTCGATCAGGTGCACGACTTGGCGCGCCGTCTTCGGGTCGGTGATTTCGATCGTGTTTTCGGGTGTCATGGTCTGGCCCGATTCGCGGATCGCAATCCCGGCATTATCAAGTACCTGCGCCACTTGGGCGAAAGCCTCCGGCGGGGCGAGCACCTCGATCCCATCGCCGAGGGTGGTCACGTCTTCCACGTCCACCCCGCCTTCGAGCAACAGTTCGAGCAACTTGTCTTCGTCCAGGTCCGAACCGTCGACCACGAACCGCGCTTTGCGCTGGAAAAGCCAGCCCACGGCGCCGGTCGAGGCCAAGTTGCTGTTGTGACGCGTGAAACAGGTTCGTACATTGGCTGCCGTCCGGTTTCGATTGTCGCTGAGGCAGTTGACCAGGACGGCCACTCCGCCGGGCGCGTACCCCTCGTAACTCAGCTCCTCGAGCGCGCCGCCACCGAGTTCGCCCGTGCCTTTCTTGATGGCGCGCTGGACGTTGTCATTCGGCATATTCGCCGCACGGGCCGCCGCCACCGCCGTGCGCAGCCGCGGGTTCAGTTCGAGGTCGCCGCCGCCTTCCCGAGCCGCAAGAGTGATCTCTTTGGAAAGGGTGGAGAATATCTTGCCGCGCTTGGCGTCGGCCGCTGCCTTCTTGTGTTTGATGCTCGACCATTTATTATGTCCGGACATAAGTGTCTTTTCCCTTCTGTTGCCGTCGGCCGCCGCCGCGGGACCGCCCGGTATCCGCCTCGCCGTTTCTCATACCCGCTTCGGCGCGTCTGCCGCACCGGCGGCATGGTCTCCCGGCACCGATTCCCCGGCGTGTGCGGCGCGGCGGCTGGGCTATCGTGGGTCGAAAAGCCGTTCACAGGCGGCGCCGCGTGTCCCTCGGTCGCCGTTGAGGCGTCGTCTACACCCGTCCGCTCATCCCCCCGGAGACCGTCAAACGAGTGCGCAATCGCGTTGCCTCCGTCGCCCTGCCACCCCTGCGTCGCCTGCGCCGGGAGCGGCTTCGGTCCCTGAGCGGAACCCGGCCGGGCAGAAATATCTTTCCCCAAGCCGGGAATTGCAACTTTTTGCGTCCGTGGCTGAGGAACGGGTCAGGCGCGGCGCGGACCTTCGGCGCCGGGGAACGCCGCCCGTGCAGAACGTCGCCGGCGACCTGCCGAAAGCCCGGAGCGAAGCGACGAGGTTTCCGGCCAGGGGTTGACCGACCGGTTCGAATTCCGGGTTCCATTCCCACCACAGAGAACGCAGAGAACACAGGGAGGAAGAGGGTCCTTTTGTCGGGGGGGAGCCGCGGAAAAGGTCCGCATTCGGTACAACCGACGCAACAAGCCGGTTCCGACCCCGGTTTCGTTCCCCATGCTGCCTCTGCGGTGCCCTCCGTGTCCTCGCAGGTCCCGCCGCCGCTCCTCCGCACTCCCGTTTTTCGCGATGGCCGCGGCCGACATTGTCCGAGACGGGGGATCGGCAAAAAAAGTCCCCCGGTCCGCTGCCGAAGCAGACGGACCGGGGGATGGGGCGGGAGGGGACGTTCCGCCGGCCGGTCCTACCAGCCGTTGCGCCCGGCCGGTCGCGGCCAGCGCTGAATTCTTCGTTTCCCGGCCTTGCCTGGCGCCATCATCGATGTGGACAGCGATTCCAGGAAGGCGCGGGCTTTGTCTTTCTCTGGTTCGTCGAGTTTTCCGTTCCCGTTCGCATCGAACCGTTCGAGGATCTGTTGATTGCGGCGTTTGAAAATCGCCGTCAAGTGTTTTCGGGCCAGCTCCTTTTCCTCGTCGCTGAGCCGCCAGTCGTGGTTGGTATCGAGTTTTTCGAGGAGCCTCGGCGGCTTGCGCCCTCGGTCGTACAGGTTGTTCTCCAGTCGTTTCCTTTCTTCGGGGGAGAGCACCCCGTCTCCATCGGTGTCGAAATCTCTCGAAAACCGTTCGAGCAGTTCCGCGAGCCTCTTCACATCTTCCTCGGCGCCGATCCTGGCCTCGTCATCGTCAATGAGGCAATCACCGTTCGTGTCCGGGTTGACGGGCAGTGCCATCAACTGTCGCAGCCGAGGCGACATTTCGGCTTGTCCGACCGGTTTGCGGCGGCCCCACCCGGCAGGTCGCTGCCAGCGTTGGGCCTGGGACACGGACACTGCGATGAGCGGTATCGCGAGCCACAGCAGTTTTCGAGGAGCGTTCATTCGCCGTCGCCGATCCCACCCGGTTGCGTCCAGCGGTCCACGCGGCACCCGGCAGAGAACGGGAACAATATGGACCGCCCGTTACTTGAAAAAACGGACCGGGACGACGATTATTGTCAGTCCTCGACAAAAAGTGTCTTGCCGCTTCGGGTCGCAGATTCACGGATCGGTGAAACCGGACCGGCTGCAGAGAACCAGATCATGAACACCTTGCGCCCTTTCACGCTGCTGGCGAAACCCGCGTCCGCGGACTGCAATCTGCGGTGCGAATACTGTTTTTATCTGGGACACTGTTCGTTCTATCCCGAAACGCGGCGTCATCGGATGTCGGACGAGGTGTTGGAGCAAATGATTCGCTCCTACATGCGGACACCGCAGCCGCAGTACTCGTTCGGATGGCAGGGCGGAGAGCCGACGTTGATGGGGGTGGACTTTTTTCGGAGAGCCGTGACTCTGCAGCAACGGTACGGGCGGTCCGGGGCCGAGGTGGGCAACGGCGTTCAGACCAACGGCACGCTCATTACCGCCGAAATGGCCCGGCTTTTCAGCCAGTATCACTTCTTGCTCGGCGTGAGTCTGGACGGTCCCCCGGAGGTCCACGACAAACACCGGATCAAAGCCGGGGGCGGTGGGTCGCACGCGGACGTGATGCACGGCATTCGCTTGCTGCGGGAATGCAATGCACAGTTCAACATCCTGACACTGGTGAACGAAGCCAACGTCGAGCGTCCGGCGGAAGTCTATCGTTACCTGGCCGAACAGGGGTTCCTGTTTCATCAATACATTGCCTGCGTCGAGCCGGATGCGAACCGCCGGGTTCTGCCGTTTTCCATTTCGGGTCCCCAATGGGGTGACTTTCTGTGCACCGTTTTCGACCTTTGGTACGCCAACGACACGCGCCGTGTGTCGGTCCGGCTCTTCGATTCGATTCTGGTTCTGCTGGTCGAAGGCGTTCGGAACATGTGTTCTCTCGGCGCGAATTGTTGTCAATACTTCGTGGTCGAGTACAACGGCGATGTCTATCCCTGCGATTTCTTTGTCGAGAAGCGTTATCGGTTGGGAAACGTCTGCCGGGACCCCTGGCCCACGCTGCAGCAGTCCCCGATTTACGCCGATTTCGGGCGACAAAAGCAGATGCGGCACCCCGCTTGCGCATCGTGTGACTTCGCCTGGATCTGCCAGGGCGATTGCCTCAAGCATCGGCTGTGCGCCAACGGCGGTGACCCGTATCGGCTCAGCCATCTGTGCGCGGGCTGGAGGCAGTTCTACGCCCACACACTGCCGAGGTTTCGGGAGCTGGCGAAGCAGATTCAGGCGGAACGGCAAGTGCCGGCCGCGGCGTCGGGGCCCGCGTCCCCGCCGCGCCGGAACGATCCCTGCCCCTGTGGGAGCGGCAGGAAATACAAACATTGCTGCGGCAAGCGTTGACAAGCGGATCGCCCGGGCCCCGCAGCAGGGATTGCCGGGCATCAGAAGCGCCCTTGCAGGGAGAAGCTGATGCGGCGGCCCGGGGCGGGCTGGCCCGGCAGGTCCTCGAAATCACTCGCCCAGGGGTTGTCCACGGCCAGGGCCAAATCAAGGTCTTTCGATCGAGCGAGTTTGAACCGAACTTCGATGCGAGCGTCCGTGCCGACGCCGCCGCTGCCGCGCTCCGGGTTCGCGGTGTTCCGTCGGATTTCCTGCCAAATGCGGAGTTCGCAACGGGGCCGGGGCCGCCAGGCGGCGCTCAGTCGCACTCTTTGGCGGGGGTAATCCAGTACATAGCGCCCGGCATACGCGTCCCGGTCGGTTTTCTTGCCCAGCCAGGACCATTCGCCTCGGAGTTCGAGCCGGTCCGTCATGCGGACCCGCCCCGCCCATTCGCAGCCGGTGACGGCCACTTTTCCGAGATCTGTTGCCTCCCAACGGACGCCTGGACCGTCCCGGACCCAGTCCACCGGGTGTGTCTCGCGTCGGTGAAATACGGTGAATGTCGTCGAAGCCCTCTCCCACTCCTCGCGATAGATGCACGCCACCGCGGTGGCCCTTTGGCGTTCCAGGCCCAAGTCCCCGAGGCTGCCCGGGGAGTCGTAATTCAGTTCCGTGTAGGAAGGGAGTCGCACGCTTTCGGAATACGTGAAAGACACGGTCCGTTGAGGCGCGAGCCGGTACGTCAGGCGGAATGCGGGCAGGAGTGCGGGAGCGTCGTTGCTGAATCCCACGATTCTGAGACCGGCCGCGGCGCGCCAAGGACCGAACAAACGCTCCGGCATGAGCATGGCTTCCACACGGGAGCGGTCGTGGTCCCCGAGGCCCGTTCCCGGGACCGTGCCTTCGTGACGGCTTCTCACGCGCTCGACTTCGATCGCCGTCCGCCAGTGGACCCGCCATGCGTCGTTCGGCCGCGCCACGCCGTCGACGGCGGCCGCGCCGAAATCGCTGCGGTGGCGGTTCACGTACAGGTCCGGCAAGTCGCGGTCCAGGACATAGCGGTCGTTGAAGCGCTGCCAAACGGCGGTGAGGCGAAGGAAGGAGTCCGGACCGGTATTCCTGCGCACGCTGCCCACGAGCACGACTTGCCGCAGCTCTTCGACGGCATTGAACTTCGATGGTGCGCCGTAAAAACCGCGCGCGCCGAATTCCTTCGCCTGGCGTCCGAGGGCGAAGTCGGCCTGCACATCCGGCGAGAGGCCCTGGAGGTGCAGGCCGCCGGTCCACTGTTCCAGGAAGTTCTCCGGGTAGGCCGCAGGGTCTCCCCGTCGTCTTTCGCGGCCGCCAAAGACATCGAGGCCGAGTCGGATTCTCCCGGGTTCGGATTCCGACGCCGTTGTTCGCCAGATTCCGGACTGCCAGTCCCGGTGCGGCTCGCCCCCGCCCAAAGTAATCCCAAGTCCCGGCTCGATCGGGGCGAACTCGAGTGCCGCCGCTCCCACCAAGTGGCCCGTTGCACTGAGGAATTGCTCCACCCCGGTAAGGGTGCGGGCCGGGGAAAAGATCTCCGGCGCCAACGGTAGTTCGAGATGAAAGTGCTCGGTCTGCGGACTCCGCAATGCCAGGCCGGCCAGCGTCAGGCCCGCCCCGGTGAAGCTGCTGCCCCGCAGACTCAGGTCGGTCTGGGCGCCCAGGCCCTGGGGGCGCAATTCGATGTGGGGCAATTCCTCAAGCGCTTCGCCGATCGTTGCGGTCCGCGGCTCCGGGGAGACCGGGGCCGCGCGCACGACGACTTCCGCCAGGCGGTGTTGCGCGCCGGGACTCGCGGTTGCGGTCGGCACAACCAGCAAGAATGCCGTCGCGAAGAGGAACGGCGAGCGGGAACTCGGCAGACAGGCCGCGATCCCCCTTTCGGCGGGATCGGACGGTTCGGTTGGCGTGGGGGGGGTGTCCGCGGCGTGCATCAATGGCGCTCTCCCTTTCCGGGCTCTCCCGAGACCGTTGCGTCGGGGGCGGCCCACTGCGGTC
This sequence comes from Kiritimatiellota bacterium, assembly GCA_013151865.1. Classification (GTDB taxonomy): domain Bacteria; phylum Verrucomicrobiota; class Lentisphaeria; order Oligosphaerales; family JAADHN01; genus JAADHN01. Next base: position 38,303 of record JAADHN010000138.1, on the reverse strand, counting down.
CCGGCCGGTCGGTCACGTGGGCGTCCCCGGACATCACCAGCCGGATTCCGGTATTCGGAGTTCGGACCAGCAGGCCGCCCTCGGGGGAGAGGCCCATCGCTGTCCCGCGGATGATCTCGCGTCCGCTTTCCACGGCGATCCGGCGTCCTTCGAGCAAGGATAGGCGGCGCCACTCGGCCCGGAACGGGGCCAAACCCTGTTCCAGCCATTCTTCCCAGGCCGGTTCGAAATGATTCAGGAACGAGGCCAACACCGCCGTGCGGGAGACCGCCCGCCCTGCCGCCGCCCGCAGACTCGTCGCGGACGTCGCAAATTCCGAGGGGAACTCTCCCTGCGGAACGTTCACGTTAATCCCGACTCCGATGATGAGGCGTCGAACCACATCCGGCTCGGCCTCCATCTCGCACAGCACACCGGCGGCTTTGCGCCCCGCCACGAACAGATCGTTGGGCCACTTGACAGCGACCGGGACCTCGGGAAGCAATTCCTCGACAGCGCGCGCCAGGGCGACAGCCGTGATAAGGGCTGCCTGCGGGACCCGCCGGGCCGGCGTGCGCGGCCGGAGTAGAAGCGAAAAGTGGAGATTGCAGCCCGGAGGTGAAAACCACTTCCGGGACATTCGGCCGCGTCCGGCGCTCTGGGAGTCGGCCACCACCAGCAGGCCTTCCGGGGCGCCGCGGTGCGCGAACTCCGCAACCACCCGGTTGGTGGAATCGGTCGCATCGAGAAATCGGTAGGTCCGACCGAAATGTCGCGTTCGCAGCAGCGGCCCCACCTCCCACGGGAACGGGGTGTCGGGGGCGGCCTCCAGTTGATACCCTCGGTGGGGGGCCGAAGCAATACGGTACCCGCGCTCGCGCAGCGCGTCGACACAGCGCCAAACCACGTTGCGGGAAACGCCCAACTGCCGGCTGAGTTCCTCGCCGGAAACGGCCGTCCCGCCGGCCCCGCGGAGTCGGTCGAGGATATAGACGGACTGCGGCGGCAGCGGCGGGCGCCGTCCGTCGCCTCGTGTCTGTCCGGGGCGTTCGGGACCCATGGTTCCGGTTTGCACTTTCGAATGCGGACCTGATATCGCAACGGTTGAAGATGTATTGTCAACATAGCGCGGATGCCGCCTGTGACAATGCGACGAATGCGGCCGGTCCGGACAAAATCGGTGACAAATCTGTCATTGTCGGTCCGAGTCGGCGGGCGGTCTCCCTGGTTGAAATGACATAACATTCGGCTAGGCAATCAGATAAATTGAACGACGCGCCGATTGGCATGGAACTCGCGTAGTTCATCCGGAAGAATGGAGGACATCCGCTGTGATGCCCCCCACACTGTGTGTACTCGCCGGTGGCCCGACGATCCGCCGAAACAGGGAGAAAGGACGGATGACGAAGCTGAACAGCGTATTGCGGAATGGAGTGGGAATAACGGTGTTGGGGGTTTGTCTCCTGGCGCGGACGGCCTTGGCGGGCGGCTTCAAGGTTCAGGACCAGTCCACCCGGGCCATGGGAATGATCGATGCATTCGTGGCCGGGGCGGACGATGCCAGTTCGGTGTATTACAATCCGGCCGGGCTGACCCGCCTGGCGGGTCCGCAATTGATCACGAATATTTATGCGGGCCACGCCATCACTCGGTACAAGGATGCGAACGAGACCGATTCCTCGGACGGGCGTATCTATGTCCTGCCCATGTTCTACTATGGGACGCCCGCGCCCGGGAGCGACCGCCTGTTCCTGGGGATTGGGGTCTACGAGCCGTTCGGACTGGGGTCCAAGTGGTCGGACGACAGCCCGGTGCGATACAACTCGACCCTGGCGGAGATCAGCCTGGTCAACTTCAATCCGACTGTGGCCTACCGGCTTACGGACCGTTTGTCGTTGGGGGCGGGCCTGGATTTTTTCACGACCACGGTGAAGATGCGCCACATGAACGACTACAGCGCGTTCGGCGGCGGCGACGGACAGGTCAAGATGGAGGCGGACGGCCGCGGGTGGGGATACAACCTCGGGTTGCAGTACCAATGCACGGAGAGCATCATGTTCGGGGTTTCGTACCGGAGTCAGGTACGGGTGGGATACGACGGGGATGCCGAGTTCCAGGACGTTCCTCCTGCGCTGGCCCCGCTGTTCGGCGGCGCCAACGTCTCTTATGACGCCGATGCCGGGATCGATTACCCGGCGTCGGTGACCGTCGGGTTGTCCTGGCAGGCCACGGAAAAACTGCGTGTCGAGTTGGCGGCGGACTGGCAGAAGTGGTCTACCCGGGATGTCCAAGCCATTTCCGTGCAGGCGCCGGCCGGTGTCCCGTTGCCGCCGCCCACCCCCATTGACTGGGAAGATTCCTGGGTGTTGATGCTGGGGGCCGAATATCAATTGGACGAGAAGTGGACGCTCCGTGCCGGGTACGGTTTCAACCAGACGCCGGTCCCCGCGAGTACGGCCGACCCGAGTCTTCCCACCGGGGACACGCACGCGTTGTCCTTTGGTGTGGGCCGGCGCGTGTCGGAGCATTCCACGTTGGACGCCGCCTGCGTATTGGCCTACGGCGAGCGGCAGACTCTCGACAATGCCTATGCCCCGAAAGGCAGCCGTTATTACGCCATGTCGGCCTACTTTTCGGTGGGGTTCACCTACGATTTCTGACGATTGTTGTGGTGGTTCGCTGTCGGGCGCGGGCACTGGCCTGATCCATTCGAGAACTTCGTCGCGAGAGGGCGCAGCTCGTACGGATTCAGGTCATTGCATCGAGCGCCGGGCAGGGCTGTGTTGAAACACCGCCTCGGTCGGTGGGTGGCAGTAATGTTCTGAAGACATGTGAAATGCGTCACCGCAGCAGATGGCTCGCGCGTCATTCAGGGCAGTTCGGGCTCGACTCCGGGGGTAATGGAACCGTGAGGAAAGAAACCATGCACATGCAAGGGAGACCGCAAGCGCCGTCCGCAGCGGAGGGGTGTCGTCCGTTGGTCCTGGTGGTGGACGACGAGTACGGCCCCCGGGAATCGCTGCGGTTGATCTTGGACCGCCAATACGACGTGGCGACCGCCGAAAGCGCCTTTGTCGCCCTCCAAGAACTGGAGCAACGGACCCCGGATGTGATCTTGAGCGATATCCGCATGCCGGGGATGGACGGCATCGAATTCATGGTCCAGGCCAAGGAACGTTGCCCGAACGTGCCTTTTGTCATCATCACGGGGAACGGCACGCTCGAAACGGCCCAGGAGGCCATCCGCGCCGGCGCGGTGGACTACATCAGTAAGCCATATCGCGTGGAGCACATTCGGGAAGTGGTGGCCCGGTCGATCCAAGAGGCTCGGTCGAAAGCCGAGATGGCCCGGTCCGTCGAGCGCCTCCGGGAGATGAAGGCCAACCTGGCGGTGCAGATGGAAGAACTCGAGCGCAAAGCTTCCCTGGGAGAGTTGTCGGCCGAGCTGGTGCACGACCTCAACAATCCGTTGTGCATCCTCCAAGGGTATACGGCGTTGCTTGCGGACAGCATTGCCGACACGCCGACTCCGGACGAGGGCGACAATCACAGGGTGTTCGACATCATTCGGGAGCAGATCAAGCGGTGTTCCGAGTTGACGCGCAATTTCCTCGAATACGCCCGGGGCGGCGGGAACCGCTGGGAGTCTCTGCAGATCAACAACGTATTGCGGGATACCAGTTTTCTGCTGCGTGTACGGGCGCGCGCGCTTCGGATCACGCTCAAAGAGGACTTTGCCGCCGACCTTCCGCCGGTGCGTGGGCAGCGGGCGCCGTTGCAACAGGTTTTCTATAATCTGGTCGTGAACGCGCTGCACGTTCTGGAGGACACGGGCGGCGTGTTGCGCCTGGCCTCGCGGCGGGTTCGCACCGACGACGGCAGGGAGGCGGTCCAGGTCGTGGTACAGGACAACGGCCCGGGCATTCCTCCGGAAATACGCGACCGGATATTCGATTCGTTTTTCACGACCAAACCCAAAGACAAGGGCACCGGGTTGGGGCTGCCCATCTGCCAGCGGGTGGTCACCGCCCACAAGGGAAGCATCACGTTCGAGTCGGAGGTGGGTCGGGGGACCGCGTTCTTCGTCACGTTCCCGGTCCTGGAGGAATCGGAGCGGCCGGGCGCGGACGACGCTTCCCAGGGCCGGAGCGCCCATCGCCGGTCCGGGACGCCGCTTCAACCGCAGGAGGTCTGAGTGTTGTGTGTCCCGGTGCGGCGGGTTGGGGGCGGCTGTTGCGGCGGAGAAGGGCGTGGAGGTACTCGAGTCGCGGGAACTCCTCCGGCTCCCAACGCCACCAGGGGAACTCGTGCCGTTCTCTCAGCATCTCGTTGTAACTCTGGCGGGCGTAGTCGATATCGCCGTATTTTGCCAGGGCGATCATTTCTTCGAGCCACAGGGCGCGGAAGCGCTTGGCGGCCTCCGGCCGGACCGACCCACGCACGGCGAACACGTCCTTCATGGCGCTCCAAAGTCGGTGGGCCGCCAACAGGCGTCGGGTCCGCCATCGGGCGATTTCGGCTTGCAGTTTGCGGGCGGAGGGTGAGTCTCCTTCTTCCCGTGCCTGTTGCACTTCGAGCCACGCCAGTCGCCGAGTGATTCGCTTGTACTGTTCCCCCGCCGTGATCGTCTCCGCCTGAAACGTCTGAACGAGGTGCTGTCGGGTATAATACTGGATGCCTGCTTGGCCGGCAGTGACAAGGGCCGCGAGTCCGGCCACTGCGACGGCGGTCGTGAAGGTTGGGTAACGTCGTCCCCAGCGTCGGACCCGGTGCAGGAGCGGCTCGCGGAACGCGCTGACCGAGCGGTGTTCGAAGTAGGCTTCGAGGTCGGCCGCCAGCCATTGGGCATTGGGATAACGGCGGGCGGGGTCCACGGTCAGCGCTTTGTCGCAGATGGCGACCAATTCGCGCGGGACGCGTCGGCGTTTTTTCTTGTGAAGGGTCTCGCGGATAGACGGGCGCAACCCTTGGCGGACGGCCTGGAGGATCTTGTTGACGGAGTCTCCGGTGAACGGTTTTTCGCCGGTCAGGATCTCGTAAAGAATCACGCCGAGACTGAATACGTCCGAGCGCGGTCCCGCCAGGCCGAAGTCACCTGCGGCCTGCTCGGGCGACATGTAGCGCGGCGTGCCCGTGACCCTGCCGCCAGTCGTTTGTCCCGCGTCGGTCGGTCGCGTTTTCGCGTCTTTTTCTCCGCCGGCGGGGCTGGTGATTTCCGGTTCTCCCACCCGTTTGGCCAGCCCCCAGTCCATGACCAGGACCTCACCGTAGGCGCCCACCATGATATTCGCGGGCTTCAAGTCGCGGTGGACTACGCCTTCGTGGTGAGCGTAGGCCATGGTTTCGCAGACTCGGTGGTAAATGCCGGTCAGGTGGAAGATTTCCGCCGGCGCGGGCTGGCGTCCATGGTGGGTTCGGGCCAGCAGGTCGGCGAGCGTTTCGCCTTCGACGTGTTCCATGATGAAGAAATGCCGGCCGTGGTTGTCCCGTCCGATGTCGTGGACCGGTACGATTCCCGGATGAATCAGGTTTGCCGTGATCTTCGCCTCGGCCGCGAAACGTCGGGCGAGGAGCGGTCGGCTCAAGTGGGAAGCCCGCAAGACCTTCACGGCCACGATGCGTTCGAGGCGGGTGTCCCGGGCCCGGACCACCCGGCCCATGCCTCCGGTGCAGATATCCTCAATGTAAACGTACCGCCCCCCCGTTGCCGCCGACAGATCGAACCCCTCGCCGTTCGGCCCGTTAATGCCGGCGGTGGCGTCCCGGGCCGAATCGGCCGGGGGCGGACCGCCGCCCGGCTCCGTGGCGTCGTCGGCGATATCGGGGAAATTGGCGGGAGCTTTGTCCATGGCGGTTCAGTGCCGGGCGCGGAACGCTGCCGGGACGCGCCGCGGGACGTGCGCGATTCCTCCTTCGCGGGTGCGTCCGGCGATTTCTCAGGCGAGCCCGACGGCTTTCTTCACGGCCTCGAGTGTTTGCGAAGCCACGGCGCGGGCCCGGCGCGCACCCTGTTGAAGGATGCGTTCCACGTGGTCGGGTTGTCGGACCAGCTCCTCGCGACGTTCGCGGAACGGTCCGAAATAGGAGCAATACTTCTCGAACAGCATCTGCTTGGCTTCGCCGTATCCCATGCCTCCGGCAAGGTATCGTTCCCGCAGCGCCGCGGTTTCCGCGGGCCCGGCAAAAAGGCGATACAGGGCAAACACCGTGCAGCGCTCCGGATCTTTGGGCGCCTCGACCGGGGTCGAATCCGTCACGATGCGCATGATTCTCTTCCGGGTCTTCTTCGCGTCGGCGAAAATCTCGATGGTGTTGCCGTAGCTCTTGGACATCTTCTGACCGTCGGTCCCGGGGACGACGGCCGTCGCCTCCTGGATCAGGGCGTCCGGCACCACCAACGTCGGCCCGTATCGCTGGTTGAACCGCACGGCCAGATCGCGAGTGACCTCGAGGTGCTGCTTTTGGTCCCGCCCCACCGGCACCAGATGCGATCCGTAGAGCAGGATGTCGGCGGCCATCAGCACGGGATAACTGAACAACCCATGGTTGGGGGATATGCCCCGAGCGATCTTGTCTTTGTAGCTGTGACACCGTTCCAGCAGTCCAACGGGTGTAATGCAACTGAGGACCCACGCCAGTTCCTGCACCTGAGGCACGTCCGACTGACGGAAAAAGACCGTGCGCTCGGGATCGAGCCCGCAGGCGAGAAAGTCCACGGCGACGCCCAATACGCGCTCCCGCAGCTCCGCCGGATCGGGGGTTTGAGTCAACGCGTGGTAATCGGCAATGAAATAAAAACATTCGTTCTCGGCCTGAAGCGCAATTGCGGGGCGCATCATGCCGAAATAATTGCCGATGTGGAGAGTGCCGGAGGGTTGGATACCCGACAGCACCCTTTTCTTTGGAAGTTCCGCCATGTCAGAATCCCGGCCGTGTCAAAAAAAGGTTTCGCAAGATTGACGGCGGTGCGATCCGTATCGCGCCAAGCCGTCCGGTCGTCCGCCGGAAAATGTAGCGTAGCCCCGAGCGTTATCAACAGGCGAAAGGAAAGCCCCGACCTCGGGCCTCGGCCCCCGTCATTGGGCACGGGTGACCACGTAGAGGGCGAACGCAGCGGTCCAGTTCGGGCAGCACCGACGGCGGCGGGGGCGGCCGCGCTCCAGTCGGCAGAAGAACCACGAATCGAGGATGGCGATCTTGAATCGCCGGCAGAAGAAGTGAAAGTCGCGAATGGTGAGGTGATGGATGTTGGGTGTCTCGTACCACTCGAACGGAATGGCGTCGTCCACCGGCATGCGGCCCGAGAAGAGCAGTCGCAATCGGATGGACCAATGTGCGAAGTTCGCAAAACTGACGATGCCCCGGCGTCCCACGCGCAACATTTCCTCGATCACATAGTCGGGGCGCCGAATGACCGGTAGAGTCTGGTTCAGCACCACGTAATCGAACGACTGATCTTCGAAGTCGCGCAGTCCTTCGTCGATATCGCCCTGAAAGACCGAGAGTCCCTTCTCGACGCATTCAATGATCCGGTCCCCGGAGATCTCCACCCCGTAACCGGTCACCTGTTTGCGCTGCTTGAGCAGCCACAACAGGTTGCCGTTGCCGCAGCCGAGATCGAGCACGCGCGCACCGCTCTCGACCAAGTCGAGCACAAGGCGGTAGTCCGTACGGAGCAATGCCGCGGACACTTCTGGGTTGTTCTCCGGGGTCACGCTGCAATCCTTTCGGTCCGGTCACGGGGGGACGTCGTCCGGCAGCGGCAGTTCGGCCCGGACCTCGCGCAACAGGTTGCGGAGGAAGCCGGAGATAAGTTTGGTCAGCTCGTCGACTTCGAGCAGGAAGGCGTCGTGACCGTAATCGGACTCGATGTTCACGTAGGTCACGTCCCGGCCGTTGGCCCGGAGGGCGTTGGCGACTTCGCGTACGTCCGCCGGGGGAAAGAGCCAGTCGCTGCTGAAGGCGATCAACAGGAATTTCGCCGCGGCCCGGCGCAGGCTGACCCGGAGCGACGGGTAGTCGGCGCTCAGGTCGAAATAGTCCATGGCCTTGGTAATGTACAGATATGTGTTGGCGTCGAAGCGCTGGGTAAATCGGCTGCCTTGGTAATGCAGGTAGCTTTCGACTTGGAATTCTTCCTCGAAATTGTAGGCGTACCGGTCCCGATGCCGGAGGTCGCGACCGAATTTTCGATGCATGGACTTTTCGCTGAGGTACGTGATGTGGGCGATCATCCGAGCCAGGGCCAGACCGCGGTCGGGGGGGGGGCCGTCCGCATAATCTCCGCCGCGCCAGTTCGGGTCCGCAAATATTGCCTGGCGGCCCACTTCGTCGAACGCAATGCCCTGCGCCGACATCCGGTGAGTGGTGGCGATGGGGATGGCCGCGGCCAATGCATCGGGAAAACTCACTGCCCACTCGAGCACCTGCATCCCGCCCATGGAGCCGCCGACCACGGCCAGGAGCCGTCGAATGCCCAGCGCCTCGATGAGGCGCTGCTGGACCACGACCATGTCGTGGATCGTGACCATGGGGAAGCGGGTGGCGTACGGTTTGCCCGTGGCCGGGTCGATGCTCGTCGGGCCGGTCGTGCCTTTGCAGCCTCCGAGGAAGTTGGAGCAGACCACGAAGTAGCGGCGGGTATCGAACGCTTTGCCCGGCCCGATCATACTGTCCCACCATCCCGGTTTCGGGTCGTCGGGGCGGTGACGTCCGGCCACGTGAGCGTCGCCGGACAAGGCGTGACAGACCAGTATGGCGTTGTCCCGGGCGGCGCTGAGTTCCCCGTAGGTTTCGTATTGGACGTGCACCGGCGCCAGGACCGCCCCGCATTCGAGGTGCAGAGGGTCTTCCGGCGTGAACAGTTCCACGCGCCGGGGCGTGACCAACCCGACGCTGCCCGGTTCATCCGGTTGCACGGGTGCATCGTTGTTGTGGGAATTTGGCGTCATCGGGTCGGACCTTCGACAGCGGGGCGGGGCCGAGTGATCCAGGGGGCCGATGGCGGACCGGCGCCCAAAAGCACGAACCTCGACCCAGGCCATGGTCCCATTCTCGAACCTCTCCGACTTGCGGCGAGACGACCGGGGAAGTATAGGACCACGCGAGTATAAACGGCCGCCCTCGGAATTCAAGCGGCACGCCTGCCGCCCGTCTCAGAAGGCCAGGCGCCAAACCAGGCCCAAGCAGAGGTCCCCGGCGATTGCCAGGCTCTGCGGGGCGAGTTTGTCGAGTGTGTCCGCCGGCGTGTGCCAGTACGCATTCCCCGGCCCATACTCGAAATCGATCAGGTCGATGGCCGGAATGCCGAGGCGCTGGAACGGAGTGTGGTCGTCCAGGATCGTACCCGAGGTGTAATACCCCACACGCTCCCGCACGCCCTGTTTTTCCGCGATGTTGAACAGGGCCCGGGCCAGTTTGGGCGGTGTGTCCGGGGAAAGGGTCAGGCCGAACTCGCGGTCTCCCACCATGTCCAGGAGGACCATGCCCCGCCACCGGCTCACCCGGCCTCCCGTCCGGATCGCGTCGGCGAAGTGTCGACTGCCGTACAGACCGTCCCGGGGGTCGTATTGCTCGAGGCATTCCTCGCCGTCGAAGAAGACGAACTCGAGGGTCCGTCCGGGCCAGGGCTCGAAACGGGCCAGGAGGCGGACCAGCTCGACGAGCAGGCCGGTGCTCGAGCACGAGTCGTTGGCCCCGATGAAATCCGGAGCGTCTTCGAGGACCTTGGTGTCGTAGTGACTGCCGACGAGGACGCGGCCCCGCAGGCGTCCGGGAACCACGGCGTGGACGTTGCGGAACGTACGGCGTCCCGCCGGCGTTTGCTCTTGCCATTTCTCGATACGGGTCCGCGCCCCCGTTTTTCGGCAGGCGGCTTCGATCCAGCGTGCGGCGCGTGCGGCCCCCTTGCTGCCCGCGGGCCGTGGGCCCAGGGCCGCGAACTCCGCAACGAGGGTCATGGCCCGGCGGCCGTCCACCGCGGGGCGGGGCGGCGGGAGGGACGGACGCCCGCCGCCGCAGCCGGCGATCGGCCCCAGCAAGAGGACTGGGCCGAGCAGCTTCCCCCCGGTGAGCATGGTTCGCGGAAATCGCATGTTCGGCGCTGCATCCGACTTCGACCCGCGAGTCCGTGCGGGCCAGGGGACGGGATCAGAGCTGGGGGCCCCGACGGCGGCGATGCGTCGATTCAGTCATGGTCCGGCGCCTCGAGTCCGCCGAGGAGCGCGTCGTCCAGTTTGCGGCCGAGCAGGAAGAACTTGCGCTCGGGATACCAGAGCACCGGGACGCCTCGGCACTCGGTGGTGCTGGCGTAGAGGGCCAGATCGGTGCGCCCTCTGCCGTACCCAAGCGGGACGCCCGCATTGTCCATCACGAAGCGGGCCTCGGAGAACCATACCGGTTGCCGGGCGTCGGGCCGGAACGCGCCCACCCGGACCGTGATGGGCCGGCGGTGCCAGGTGGTGTCCTTCGGTCCCCATTTCTCGAAATGTCCGTCGTGGTTGTGATGGAAGAACGCATACCGCCCCGCACCGATGTCGTAGATAGGGCAGGGACTGCACGGGTGCAGGAGGAACGGACCGTCGTCGGTCTGCCGCATGGGGGCGGGCCGGGTCCAGGTCCGACCCCCGTCCGCGGACACGGCGTAGTAGGGATGCCCCGTGGTTGTGCGCATGACGCAGAACAGGCGGTCGTCCGGCAGGCGCACCAGACTCGGCTCCTGGATTACGCTGTGCTCGGGATGGCCGACAAGCGGCGCTTGGAGCGCTTCGTCGTTTGCGGCGAAATAGCTGATCTTGAGGTCCCGCGGCTCGGGGTCGTCGTCCAGGTCCTCGAATCGCATGAACTCGACCACGGAGCCGTTGGCCCACCACACGTTCATCGGGGCCGGCGGGCGGACTTTCGGGCTGATCCACCGGGTGAAACCGGCGAAATACTTGCCCTCGGAGAGCCGCAGCGGCTTTTGCCAGACGATCCAGTTCGCCGGTACGCCCGGGTCGGGGTTGTCCCACTTGCTCCGGGGCATGGGAACGACCTGTTCCTCGGTCCAGGTCCGGCCCCCGTCGTCGCTGGCGATGCCGCACATCAACCCCGTTGTATGGCTGAAAACGTCGTTGACGCCGACATGGCGATTGTAGAGCACGTAGATGCGTCCGGACTTCGACACCAACGGGAACCCCCAGCTCGCCATACCCGCAGGGTCCTTCGGGTCCGCATCCGCCGTTTTTCCGGCGATTTGGACGGGGGGCGTCCATTGTGTGCCGTCCGCGCCGCGGGCAAATACGATGCGCTGGTTGGGCTGGCCCTCGAAGGTGCTCTGGGTCCAGACGGCCATGTGCGAACCGTCCGGTCCGACGAACACCAGGAAATGCTCGTTTCCGGTATTCATGCCGGGGCCTTCGAAGCAGGTGGGCACGAACACGGTGTAATCCGGTCGAGTCCGACGCCGCTCCAGTTCCAGGTCGATTCCTTCCAGCATGGGGTTTCTCCCTTTTATTCAGTCGATTCGCGACGGTCCGGCGCAGAGGCGAACGTGCGGTTTCCGCAGAATCGCGCGGACTATCTCGGCCCGCCGCGCCCCGGCGCCGCGCTCATGTTGCCGGGGCCGGGAAGCCGCGCGGGTCCTCGTCGGGCGGGACGACGTCGCTGGTCCACAAGTACCAGTCCATCAAGCGTTGTTCGAGGCGCCGGCACACTTGGGCGTACTCTGCCGCGCCGTAGACGTTGTTCAGCTCCCGGGGATCGCGAGTCAGGTCGTACAGTTCGTGCTGACCGGTACTGCGCCGCACCAGCTTGTGGGTCGCGGTCCGGAGCATGACGGCGCGGCATACGCTTTCGGGATGTTCCTGTTGCTGGAGCAGTTTCGGGTAGTAGATGTGGCCCGGCGTCATGATGGTCTCGCTTCGGGGGCCGTATCCTTCGAAGCAGTGGGGTTCGTGCGGGTCATAACCGCCTTCTGCGAACACCGCGCGGTCCGGGTCGCCCGGATCGCCGTTCAGTTCGGGCACGAGCGACCGGGCGAAGTGCGTGTGATGCGGCTCGATGCCCGCCAGTTCCAGTACGGTTGCCATGATATCGAAAGCCTCGACCGGTCCCGCCGCCTCGTGCCCGGCCTGGTTGTCCGGGCTGCGGACGATCAACGGCACCCGAGTGAGGCAATCGTCCAGTCCGCTCGGCCATTTCTCGACCAACCCGTAATCTCCGGCCCAATCGCCATGGTCCGAGAAAACGATCACGGTGGTGTCGTCGGCGTGGCCGCTTTCCTCAAGCGCTTCCAGCAGTCGACCGAGCATGTGGTCCACCAGCGAGATCATGCCCAGATAGACCGCGTTGATTTTCCGGAAGAACGCGTCGTCGAGCACTTCGAGGTCCCGGTACTCACGGATCAGCCGATGGAAATCGGGCTTCGCACTCGGTTCGACCGGTCGCAGCGGCGGCAACGACTCGGGGTCGATGAGATCATGCCACGGCCGAGGGGCCACGTACGGACAATGCGGCAGGCCAATGGGCAGGAACAAGGCGAACGGTCCCCGGGGACCGGCCCGGAGGTAGTCGATGGCGGCCTGTACGCAGCGAAAGTCCCCGAGGTTTTCGGCGGGAGCGTTGCCGACAGGTTCGTAGAGGAAACTGTAGAACCCGGGCGTTCCCGGGGGAAAAGGGTTCGTCCTGGCGGGCGTCCCGCCCGGCAGCGGCGGCGGGCCGGTCGGGCGCCCCGCCCGGTTCACACTGCCGGCAAACGTCTCGGGCGCGAGCAGATCGTTTTTTCCCCACCATTGCACATCGTAGCCGGCGTCCTTCAAGTAGCGCAGAAGGTTGGGTTCGTCCGGACGGAGCAAGTGCCAAAGCGTCCGGTGTCCCCGAACATGCGGATACCAGCCGGTCATGAAACTGCAGCGCGACGGAGAACACACCGTGTGCTGAACATGGCACTGTTCGAACCGCACGCCCTCCGCCGCCAGGCGATCCATGTGCGGCGTCTGTGAGACCGGATGCCCGTAACACCCGACGCTCTCGGCCCGCATTTCGTCCGGATTGAACAGGATGAAGTTCATGTCGTGTCTTTGATCGGCGCCCGGGAAACCCGCGAAATGATACGGTATACTATATCTGAACACGGGAACGGATCGACAACGCGCGTGACGATTCTCCGTGCGATTCGTGGCGGGACGGGAGAACGGACGGGGCCGCCCACACCGGAGAGAAGCGGGTTCGGATGCGTATCATCGGCGGCATGGCGGGCGGATTGCGTTTGGATTCACCGCGGGACCGGCGGACCCGACCGACGGCGGACCGGGTTCGCGAGTCGATCTTTGCCACTCTGGGGGACATCAGGGGTGCACGCGTTGCGGACCTGTATGCCGGTACGGGCGCGCTCGGCCTCGAAGCTCTGAGCCGGGGTGCGGAGTTCGCTTTTTTCATGGAACGGGCCCCTGCGTCCGTCCGTCTTCTACGGGGAAACGTGGAACGATTGCTCGCCTCTTTCGAACGGCAGGGCGTCCCGGCGCCCGAGGTTCGAATCTCGGTTGGGGACGTCCGTGAAGCAGCCGGACGACTGCCCGAGTTTTCCGGGCGATTTACAGTCATTCTCGCCGATCCTCCTTATGGGACCGCCCGCGCTCCGGAACGGGGGCCCGAGGCCGTCGAATTGCTGGAAGCCGGAGCGTTTGCCGACTGGGCCGGGGCGGCGTTGCTGGTGCTCGAACACGCCGCCGAAGTCGCTGCGACCATTGCGACCCGCCCGTTGTGGTCCGTGGTCAAGCAGAAACGATACGGGCGGACCGCGGTGAGTTACCTTCGCCGTCGGCGCTGATCCCGGCCGCCGACGCACTGCTTTCGGACGATCTCCATCCAAGGGGGAGAAAAATGAAGACATTGCGACTTTCTTTCGCAATTGCCGCTTCCGTGCTTTCGGCGTGTGCCGTTCCGCCGGGCGATCTTCTGCCGGTGTTCGAGGCCGCCCGCCCCGAAGTGGTCCGGGAACGGTGGCGCTCGGAGTTCGGGAGTCAGCCCGTCCGTATCGCGTCGTTGGAAGAGGGGGCTTGCCTGACGTTTCCTGCACGGTTCATTAAACCGGGGGACCGCGTCTGCTGGGACTGGCACGGGGCGCTCGACCTTTCGAAAGCGGGACGGATCACTTTCGAGATGTTGACCTCGAATCGCCGGGTGACGGGGACCGTAGGCGTCTATTTCGGCACCCCCCACGGCTGGTACGCCCGTTTCATCGGTCCCGGTGCTGCCGGGACTTGGAAGCGGGTCGTTCTGTCGTTGGCCGATTTCGGCATCGAGGGCAAGCCGGACGGATGGGGCAAAGTCGACCGGTTCCGTTTTTCCGTGTGGAGCAGTGGTACGGGGCAGGCCCTCTACCGGCTTCGGGACCTGCGGGCCGCGCCGGCAGACCCTGCCGAGAACCGGATCAAGAACGGCAGTTTCGAGATCGACGGTGGGGGGATGCCGTACGCCTGGGGCAGCGGTCACTGGGGGGTGGGGCGCTTGCCGTGGGCCGCGGACATGGATCTGTGGCGCCGGCGCTGGCGGTTGGACAGTGCCGTGGTCCGGGACGGCCGGAGCAGTCTGCGTATCGAGAACAGGCCCGAGTTCCCTCTCCTCAAAGCCCGGTCGGTCTGGTTCACTCCCCCGAAGAAACCGGCGATCTGGACCGTCTCGGCCTGGCTCAGGGCGGATCGGGACGGTCTGCCGGTAACCTTGAGCTGCGGCAAGGGGAGCGCATCGGTGGAGGTCGGACGTGCCTGGCAACAGGCGTCTGTCCGCGTTTCGCGCGGGAAACGCTTGAGCGTGACCATCGCCCCCAAGGCGTCCGGCACGTTGTGGGTCGATGCTGTGCAGGTCCAGGCGTGCGAGAAGCCGACGCCCGAGTTTCATCCGTCCTTCGACGATGAAGCCGTTGCCGCACGGGAAGGCCTCGTGGACTGGTCGCCCCCGCGCCGGACGCCCGAGGTCGCCGCGGGTCGGAGCATCAGCGGCCCGACACGCCCGGCGCGCATCGGGATCGACGCACATGGACGGTTTTTGGTCGACGGCAAACCCTATGTTCAGCATTCGCTCGGCCTTGAGTTCGTGTCCGACCCTGCGATCTTGGATTTTGCGGCCCGATCCGGGTTCAAGGACGTCTGTATTCAGGTTCGTCCCAGCCTGACGACTACGCAGTTGAAAGTCCTATTCGACCGCTGCGCGAAAGTCGGTCTGCGTCTCATTCCGTGGCTCGACGGTCGCATCCCGCTCAAGGTGTTTCGGCAGCATATCGTCACGCTGAAGGCCCACCCCGCTCTGCTGTGCTGGTACGTCTACGACGAACCTTCCGGTGCGAAGTTCGCGGCGGCGGAAAGGCGGCTCGATCTGGCCCGGCAACTCGACCCGGCCCACCCCGCTTTCATCAACTACCTGGGCAACCGACTCGCGGACCAGGCGGGGGACATCTACTCGACCGACGTTTATCCGATCCCCCACAGTCAGCCGCTTTCCGCCATTCGGGCGGTGGCGAGGATGGCGGCGGCGGCCGACAGGGAGAAGAAGCCGGTCTGGATGTGGCTGCAGGGGACCGGGTATGCCTATTGGATGGACCGGGAACCGACGCCGCGGGAACTTTCGTGCATGGTTTACGGTTCGTTCATTGCCGGCGCCCGGGGCATTTACTACTTTGCTCAGATACCGAGGACCAAAGCCTGCTTCGACGAGATGCGTGCCTTGTGCGTGGAGGTGGACGTTGTGGCGCCGTGGTTGTACAGCCTGGGAATCACGCCGACTGTCAGATGCGACCGGGAGGCCGTCATGTGCCGGGCCTGGCGCCGGGACGGTCGGGTTTTGGTGGTGGCGGTCAATACCGGCGCCGCGCCGCTGAGTGCCGCAGGTTTTGCGCTGCCGGGGACCGGGGAAGACGTTGCGGAAGTTCTGTTCGAGGGGCGGCGCGTTCCGGTGCGAGACGGCCGCTGGCGGGACGGTTTCGGCCCGTACGAGCGCCATGTCTATCGGTTGTCGGCGGAGGTACGGCGGTAAGGGGCCCCCGCGCACTTCCGTTCGTTCAATCGAACAGACCCCCGAGATGGAGTACGGTCCGGCGCCAGCGCTTTTCCCATTTGTACAGAGTCAACCCTTGACCGGATAGATACGAATCGAAAGCCCGACGGGCGGCCCCGGTCGCGCTCTCCGAGTTCCTGGCCGCACGTCCTGCCGCACGCAGGCATTTCTCGAGGCACGTCCGTCCCTCTCTCCCGAGGCGCTCAGTCGCCAAGGCGTACACCAGTCCCCACGCCACGGCATAGTCATTCGAAGAAAACGGAGCGTCGGCCCGCTTGTTCAGAAACCGGTCCAAACGGAGCGGGCGTCCGGTTCGGAGCAGGAGCTGGAGGTGACGGCGTCGGGCGCGGTTGTCCAGCGGCCGTCCGAGCGGACCGATCCCGGCCTCGTAACAGCACGGAATTCCTTCCTGCAGCCAAAAAGGAAAATCGGCGCCGGCGTCTCCGGCGGCTGCGAGGATGACGTGGGTGAGTTCGTGTCGCAGTCGTCTCAGGGTTTCCCCATCGTTGCCGTGCGCGATGGCAACCCAAGCGACCCGCGCGTTGCGCTCCGTGACCCCGGTCCAACTCTCCTGCCCGCAACGTTCCCGGAAAGCGTCCGGCACGTTCGCCTGCGTCGATAAGCGGATGCGCCATGACGGCCGGACGTTCTCGGGCAGCGGGCCCACCAGCCACTCCAACGCGCCCGCCAGACGGGCCGCTTCCGTCTGCGCCGCCTTGCCCCAACGGGCAGTTGACCGGCTTTCGACGACGATCCACGGGATCGGTGCGCAGGACGGGCGGTCCCCCCTGTCCGGCGACAACGGCCGGGACACGCACCCGCTGCTACTCCAGAGGACGAGGATCAGCCCCGACAGGCAGGTACAAATAGTCTTTCCGTACGGCATTGTAGGTCTCGCGGATGGCGTTGCGCCGTGCGTCCGAAGCTTCGGGCAACGGATGCCCGTTCCGTGCCTGCCTGACCAGGGCCCGCTCGATGCGTTGAACCAGACGTAAGTACTGAATTCGGAACAGGTCCAGTCGTCCCATGGCCGGAGATTCGACACCCAGGGCGCCCAAAATGCGAATGCGCCACCGAGAGCCGAACGGCGCGGGGCGCACGTCGAAGCCGCGTGCCAGGTCCGAAACCGTCAGCTCGATCACGGCGTCGGCAATCTCGGACACGATGAGCTGAAATCGGGGGGCCTTCCAGGTGCGTACCGTCCGAAAGTTCGGATTGGACAGTGCACTGTTGGCGCTGATGACCGCAGCCAAGCCTTTCGACGTTTTGCGGTCGTACCACGCCAAGAGGAACCGGACCGGATCGTCCTCCCCCGGGGCGAACGGAGGATCGAGTCCGCTTTGACGATAGATTTCGTCGACAAACCCGACGCAACTGAAACGCCCAATGCCGGTCTCGGGCGGGGCGTACACCGAGATGATCTCCCCAAGGCGGTCTTTGACCCACGCACGGACCACGGGGGCCAACGGGTTGTCGCTCGGCATCACCTGGCGATGGCGCAAAACCCGGATGCGGGCCAGTCCCCGGAACATGTCTTCGAGAGGGGTGACCTTGAGAGCGTCCCCGCTGATGTGCAACAACATGGGGTTTCCGGCGGGGTCGCGAAAGAAAACCGCTGAATGACTGTAGGGACCGCGATAGCGAGGGTGCCACGCGGGCAGGGCCGAGATGACGGCGCCGGACCGACTCAGAAACAGGTCGCCGGCGAGCAAATCGGCAGTGGAGAACGGCGGCGGCTGGCGATCTCCCCAGAGAGCGGGAGACCGACAGCGAGCAATGCGACCGGAACAAGCCTCGCCCCGGCCTTGCCGGTCCGGCCAAACAATCGACCTACCACCGGCAGATTACCTGTCCGGTCGCCGACCACTGACGTTGGTTGCCGTTGTTGATCGACCTTGTGGTCAAGAGCGAAACCCCCCAGCGCTCGCCCACATACGCCACCCGGACCCGACCCGAGTATTCATCGGAATCATAGATGGCCGGCAGGTCCGAGGTGTGAACCCAGTCCATCCCCAACGACAACAACCACCGCTTGGCCAGCGGTACGGTGTAGGTTGCGCCGGCCGAATGCATGGGAATGGTGCTCTTGCCGGTGACCTCCACATCTCCGGATGTATTCTTCGACACACCGTACAGGTATGAAACCCGGAGAGCGCCGAACCGGAAGATGCGGCCCAAGCCCAATCCGCCTGCCGCGAAGACGTGACTCGGGTCGTTGACGCCCATGTCGTCTTCGTACCAGGAATGACTGGCTCCCAAACTGCCGATCAGGTCGAGGTCGAACCCGTCTGCGGTTTGCTCGAGCACGGCATAGACAGGCGTCAAACGCAGGGAGAGGCGATCATAGGCCGTGTCCCCGAACCCGCTGTCCGGGTCGATCCGGTCGTAAGTCAGGGACCCGAGCAGGGCGAAACGGTCGTGAACGGCCACCAACGAAAGCGTTTGCGACCGGGTTCGCGTCTTGGCCGCGATGGGACCGCCCGCCCCGATGTCGAAATCGTCTTCTCTGTACGTCGTGGAGAATCCCCACTGTGTCTGCCACTCGGGCACGTCGGCGGGCGGGGTGTCCTTGGACATGCCCTCGAGCGCCGACATGGATTCCAACGTGAGGATTATATCCTCGATCTTCATTCCCTTGAACGTCTCACGCCAAGAACGGTACTCAGCCCCCGAATCCTGCATGAACCTGGTCGCTTGGCCACGGTTGGTTTCCTGTCGGAAAGCCTGCACAGGGCATGAGGCGCTGAGCCCGCTCAGGTCGTTGCTCGTGAAGGGCTCGCCCGTCGCCGGATTGACCGCCGGCCACCAGGAACCGCCGCTTTGAAACTCGACTTCCCCGGTCGTCGGGTTCACCCGCGCCGGCAGCCACTCCGAGGTGTAAGAATCATAGTACTCCAGTTGGACCCCGTTGTACCGGAGCAGGTCCGCCACGCCGCCGAAAGATTCCATCGCCAGCAGCAGTGCCGCTGCCAGTCCCACTCCACGCAGCAATCGTCTCATTCCCCACTTCTCCTCTGTGTTTTGAGAGCATTTGAAGCTGGCGTCCAAAGCTCCCAGCCCATACACGCGGCGCCTTCCGTTCTCCTGAACAAATAAGGAAAAGGATGCACCATTCGGCCTTTCCGCCGATAATATGTTCTTCGATGCGACGTTTGTCCAGTTTTCGCGCCATCTTCGCGTTCCCGTCACCCCGTGGGCCCGCCGGTCGATGCAAAACCGTTTCGCCGTCGGCCATATCGGAACTCCGGAGACGCCGTCGGGGTCGCCCGGCGAATGAGGGGGGGCTCGACGTTCCGCCCAATTGCCCGAATCAGTGCATCCGGCGCTGCCTCGCTTTGACGGACCTCATTGATTCGCGGGGACCCGGACGAGGCGGTAATGGTGGGGCTGCGGCCGGGCGGCCTCATAGCACGCGGTTTCCAGAGAACGGATTTCCTCCAACCATTTCGACACGGATTTTCGTTCTTTCTGAAAACGCGCCTCTTTCTCTGGCGCCGGGACCCATTTTATGCCGCCGTCCTTCGCGCGGACGCGCTTTGACAGCATCCGCGGGTATGTCCCGTCCGCCTGGAGATAGCCCTTGCGCTTTTCGTCGAGCCGAAAATTGCGGACCCGGCGCATGACGGCAGTACGTTTGTCGTTCAACGCCTTGACCCGCAACGCTTGCTGATACTGTGGCGTCTTCTCGTTCTCGCTGAGGTTCACCCCTTCGGCCAATGCGTCTGCGCTGTATCTGCCTGTCGCGACCCCATCGATTTCCAACCGGTACTCGCCCCCTGTCAAGCCCT
Organism: Kiritimatiellota bacterium; assembly: GCA_013151865.1. GTDB lineage: Bacteria > Verrucomicrobiota > Lentisphaeria > Oligosphaerales > JAADHN01 > JAADHN01. The sequence continues at coordinate 18,507 of JAADHN010000138.1, read as the reverse complement.
TGACGGCCAGGATCTGGCGGTTCAGATCGCGGGTGAATGGAAGAACGCTCAGGACCGCTCTGGCGTCCGACCGGTACGGAAAGGGCAGGGCGTTTTCGGTCAAATCGAATTCGACTGCGTCTTGCCGCGCCGTCAGCTTCGCCACATGGGCCCGCTCGGTCTCGGCCCGGGCGTTGTCCACGGTGATGGTGGCCTTTGAAACGACGGGGGTCACGCCGAAAGCCTTGAGGATCGTGTAGGCCATGACCAAGTGTCCGGCAGGATCGGGGTGGACCCCGCCCGGAATCAGGGTCGCCTCGGGCTTGCTTCGCCGCAGGGCGGCCGTGGCCTCGACCAAGGGCCGATTGAGGTTTACGACGGGCAGGCCCCGCTCTTTGCCGAGAGACACGAGGAACTCGCCGAAGGCCACCAGGGCATCGTTATATCCGGGGATTCCCGGCCGTCCGCGCATCGTGCGGGCCTTCACGTCGTACATGGACGGCGTCAGCAGGAAAATCCGGGCGGCGGTCTCTTTCTGCAGACGGTCGACCAGGGCGGTCATGTTGGTTTTGTAGATGCCGAACTGGGGTTCGCCGAGGGGGCGGTATCGGCCGTCGTTCATGCCGAGCAGGACCGTGACGCACGCCGGACGCATTGCAGCCACGTCGTACTCGAAGCGCTTGAGCGCATTGGCAGCCTGGTCCCCGCCCACTCCGGAATTGTAGAAGTGAAGCGGTGTCAGGGGATAGCGGGTCATGTAAAACAGCGTCACGTAACGGGTATAGAGACATTGATGGGTGATGCTGTCCCCCAGAAAGAGGAGCGTGTCGCCGGACTTGAGGCCCGGCGGCACAGGGGCTGCCGCACCGGCGCCGATTGCCACTGCCGAAAGAACGATTCCGATCCAGCGTTTCATGTGATGCCTTGCCTCCCGGGGTTGGTCTGAACTATTCACGCGTCGCCCGGAGGGTGAAGCGCATTGCCGCTCTTCCGGCGCAAGCGCCGGGAATCGAGTTCTGGCGCAGCACCGTCCGCAACCGTTTCCCGTCCAGCGTGAATCGACGCAATACTGTCGGCTTCATGAATGGTTCAGGTGAGACCATATGTCGCACCCTCGTCTCGACACGTGCCTCGTTCTGCGGACCGCACAGATCCGCCGGGGCCGGCCGCATTCGCCCGGATACGGGCCGAGGGGGCGCTGTTTCGGGCGGGAACATAACCCGGAGAAGCGATGGTGCAAAGCCGCACCGGCAGGCCGCAAGTGCGGTGTGCCATAACGCGCTTGAGATGTCGGTCGGCCGGCGCTGGCATCCGCTGCGGCACAGATTACAGTCAGGGCCAACATGCTTTGAACGGCCTTGAGGAAGGCGGCGGCTCGTCCGGGGCCGAGATCGTTTCGAAGCGACCCGGGCTTCTCTGCCGGTCCCACGACCCCGGCCACCCCGGACCGGAACAACCCCGTCATGCTGGTGAGTGCGTTGGAGTCCGGCGGAGAACGGTCGGATACGTGTGCCGCACTGCTTGACCGTCGAGTGGTTGCTCAGGGACTCGCAGGAAGCCGAACGCGCCCGGCGGGGCGATGGACAAGAAACGGGGCGGCCCGAAGGAGGGGCCCGGTCATGATAAAACAGGCCGTACTGGGTTGGCTCGTCGCTTCGGTGTTCGTGCGGGGCGCGGCTTCGGAAACCGCCCTGAATGTGAGCTGGGGCGACCACATCATGGTGGGACACGGACTCGCCGAACTCGACACGCCGGAGAAGATCCGGACCGCCATGGCGCGTTGGAAAGAAGTCCTGAATGTCCGGCGCATATTCTGGCGCGTCTCGGCCGTCGCTCTCGAACGGGACTATGTCTACAATCCCGAATGGCGCGGGAAGTACCGGACGACAGTGAGAGAGATCCTCGACCGCTTCGACCCGCTCGAAACAGCGATCGAAGCCGCTCACGCTCAGGGGCTGCGCATCTACGCCTACCACACCATCTTCGACGAGGGTTGTCCGCCCACTGTCCTGTACGGCGGTACGACGCCGTTTCCCTGGCAATCCAAGTTCACACGGGCTCATCCCGAATACCTGGTCGTGGACCGGAGCGGGGTCAGGCGGCAATGGGGTGTTATGGAGTATGCTTATCCCGAGGTTCGGGCTTACAAAATCGGCCAATTCCGCTGGTTCATGGAACATTACGATTTCGACGGAATGTATGTCTGCACTCGCAGCCATTCGCCCCCTGCGGACTTCGCAGACGAGTTCGGCTACAATCGGCCGGTGGTCGCCGAGTTTCGGAAACGTTTCGGCATTGACATTCGTACCGAGCCGTTCGACAAAGAGAAATGGCGCCGGCTGCGGGGTACTTACCTGACCCGCTTTTTCCGCGAACTCCGCACCGCCCTTCCGGGCAAGACCATCTTGGCGGCGATTCCGCGCGGACAATACCTGGGACCGCCCTACGGCAACCTGTATCTCGATTGGCAAGCCTGGGTGCGCGCAGGGGTTGTGGACGGACTTGTCGTCGGGGTCATTTCCGGGAAGTGGCTGTATCCGAACCAGCCCCGCACGGACCGCGAGAAAGGTTACCTGTGCAGCCAGGAGGAAGGTCTCGGCATGCGTCCCGTGCGCGAAGATATCGAGCAGGTGTACGGACCGATGTGTCGGGAGTACGGCCGCCTGCTTTTCCTGAACGCCGGGGGTTGTGCGGACTCCGCCCCGGCGCGCCGCTGGAGCGGTTTGACCGGTTTGACGTGCTCCAGTCTCAGCTCGCGCTTGTACACCAACCAGGCTTTCGTGCCCGACCATCCCGCCCTGGGCCTGAGCCGGGCCCGTTTCACCATCGAATTCCGGATCTTTCTGCGCCGGTACACCGCATGGCCGCGAGTGCTTTCGAAGTATAATCACAACCTGCCGGACGACGAAGGGCGGGGGTGGGAAGTGATGCTCGACGATAAAGGGCGCGTGCAAATGCGGCTCAATGACGGCGCTTCGGAGCATACGTTGCTCTCTGCCGGCCGTGTCTCACTCGGGCGTTGGACGCACGTGGCTTGTGTTTCGGAAGGAAAAGGGGGCAGGATGCGCCTAGTCATCGACGGTCGGACCGATCCGGAGACCGCCCCCGCCCCGGCGCGGGTGCGGGACACTCCGTGCCGCCTGTACTTCGGGGAGTACGGGGACGGCGCCGGGACCCGGCGTCTCGACGGGCTTCTGGACGAAGTGCGCATTCTGAATCGCCCGGTCGACTTCCCTGTCGTTCCGGCCAACCCGTACACGGGCAGCGAACCCGGTACGATAGCGTTATGGCATTTCGACCGGGGAACCGACACGGGTTTTCCAAGCAGCGGCCCCGTCTCGGGCCTGGGAGGTCGCCTCAAGCGTCTGGGCGAAAGACCGGCGTATGTCGAAAGCGCGCCCGGGTTCGGCCGGGCCCTCAGCCTGGATTTGCCGTAGAGATCGGCCCGCCGCGTTTCGGGACCGCACCCTCTCGAGCGCGTCCGCTTCAGGTCGCGAGCGAGCCGGTGTTTCCCAAGAAGCCTTCGTGAAAGAATACCGGCCGGTATCCCTGCTCCGTCACCCAGCGCAAAGCGGCGTCGAGTCGGTTCGCGTGGTCCGGAATGTGGTTCTTGTAAAACGGCCAGAAATACTGCTCGTGGGTCATCAGGTCCATGATCTCGGCCGTATTCGGGTCCTGCGCCAATCTCTCCAGGAGCGGGACGATTTGTTCAACCGGTTTTGTGTTGCACACCAAGTCCACGCGTGAGAACGTCAATCCGGCGTCGAAATCCATGAGCGCGTCGTGCCGCCAGAGGTACTCGGACCGCTCGGCATCCACGAGGTAGTTGACGTCGTATCGCCCCGATTCTTCCGCCCGGCGAAAATAGCCGCTCAAAACACGGACGCCGCGGTCGACCAATACCGGCCACACTGCTTGCGGGGCCATGCCCCAATGCAGAATCGTGGGCGGCGACCACGTTGACTCCCCCGCGAATCGGACGATTTCTTCCTGGACCCGGTCGAAATCGTCGGCCAGTTTCAATGCGGACGCGTATTGGTAGGGGCGGTCGGGAAACTCATTCCAGGCATGGAAGGAGAGCTTGAGCCAATCCACGTTGTCCCGCCATTCTCCACGGTATCTGGTCGGGAACTGATCGAGCGCGAAATCTTTTTCCGGCGTCGAGTAAAAGATGTTGAGAACGAATTTCGTGCCGTATTCCCGATGAAAGCCGCGCAGGATGTCCAGGTAGAAACAGTCGAACAACGAGTTGGGTCGTTTTCGGCAAATGTCCCGCAAGAAAAACGAGTTGTCGTCGATCCCGAAGCGATAGCGCGGAAAAGATCCCCGGTCACGGTAGACCCGGATGCGATGTTCGCGCCGGCCCCGTCCTCCTTCGGTTCGCGCGCAGATCTCGCTGTTTGCAGCCTCGATGACGACTTCGGCTTCGAAGAATTCACCGGCACGGCGTGCATTTATGCCGTTGACGCTGACCGCCGCGTCCATCGGTGCGCGCCCTCGGACCGTGACCGCCAGGCCGGTCGGCGTTTCACGGCCGTGTCGGGAATTCAGCACCGCACCATGGAACGGGGTGTCGATTGTGAGCATGTCCCGAAAACTCCTTTTCCGTTCTGCGGCCGGGCCGAGTCCGGCCTCGTTGGTCCCCAGCCGACGCGTCACTCGAACTCTGAGCGAAAGCGCTCGAACCGCTCCCGCAATTCAGCGACTTCTTCCCGCAAGGACCGGACCTCCTCTTCAAGCGCATTCAGTCGTTCCGTCTCCGCCGTGACCGCAAGTCGGGCCGGTTCGGGCGCAAACGCTGTCTGTTCCCCGTCCGCCGGCGGCTCCGGGACACCCTCGAACGTGTGGGCGTAGCGACACTCTTTCCGGCCGGATTGCCGGGGCAGTCTGACCACGAGCGGCCCCTCGCCCCGCTCCATCAACCGGGTCAAAACCGTTTCCACCATAGCCCGGTCCGCAAAAGGCGTCATGCGCGAGGCCCGGCCCCGCAGTTCGCCGACCGTTTGCGGACCCCGCACGAGCAGCTCGCACAGTACGGCCAATTCCTCCCGCCCCAAACCGAGTCGTTCCGCGAGTGCGTGCCCGTACTTCGGGACGCGTCCGGCCGCCGTCGTCTTGAGCCAACTCAGTTTCTTGTCGCGCAGGCCGTCCACGGCCCGCAAAACCGTCCTGTCGTCCAGGCTCACGACCGGGGACCGGTTGGACTTCTGGTTGCACGCATGGGTCAACGCATTCAGAGTCAGTGGATAGTACTCCGGTGTCGTCAACTCCTTCTCGATCAGGCAGCCCAACACTCGTGCTTCAGAGGCAACCAAAAGCTCCATCGCAACCTCCACATCGTGAACTCTGGTACAGAGCAATGTCACGGAGAGACGGCAGTCTTTCCCACGAAACCGACCGACCGCAACCGCAGCAACCGGCCGGTCGGGTACGGGGGGGAGGCGACTCGAAATCGAGACTGCAACGAAATCGGAATCGACCGGTACTGCGACTGCAACCACGACAACGATACCGATTCAGTCTCCGCGAGACTCGGGCACTGCCAACTGTAGCTGTTTCGGCTGGGAAAAACAACATCCCGGCAATATACTACCCCATACGGGTGTCTCAGAATTGTCCGGACGATGTTGCAGGGCCGGCGAGTTCGCCTGCGGTCCCGATTATTTCGAGACGATCGGTTAAAACCTGACCGAAACGCGGTCTCGGGTCGCTTTCGTGTCGGCGGCCCGGAGCGCAAACTCGGGAGCTGCACGCCATGATCCCGGTTGAAGTCACTAACGTATCCATTTCCAATGTCGGTTTCGTCCTCCTGCTCAAGAACCCCGAAGACGAACGGACCCTGCCGATTTTCATCGGTGTGCCCGAAGCCCAGGCCATCGCCATCCTCCTCAACAAGGTCGAGGTGCCGCGCCCCCTCACTCACGACTTGCTCAAGAACGTGTTGGATATCCTCGAGGCCCGCTTGGACCGGGTCGAGGTGCACGATCTCGAGGATGGAACGTTTTTCGGCCGGCTGGTGTTGTTTTCCGAGGGCCGCGAAATCAAGGTGGACTCCCGCCCTTCCGATGCCGTGGCCCTCGCCCTCCGCTGCCGAGCCCCCATCCTGGTGCATGAGAAAGTCATGGACGAGGCGGGTATCGTCCTCGAGGACAAAGCCGATGCCGGCAAGGCGGTTGTCCAGCGCCCCAAAAGCCGCCTCGAAGAACTCAAGGCCGAGCTGGCCAAGGCCATCGAGGAAGAACGGTACGAGCAGGCGGCGATCCTCCGCGACCGGATCAAGGAATTGAGCAAACCGGAATCGAACTGAACGCGGCGCCGCCAGCAGCGGTTCATAACGACCGGCCCCACTCGCCGGGCCGGAGCGTAGCGGGATTCCGGCGGCGGCGGCGCGCTGGTTCCCTGAAGGCGTCTTGGCTTCAGCTCCAAAGGGGGCGCTTTCACCGTGACCTCGCGGGGTGCGCCCGGGGGGCATGGTCAACCACCAGCCTGTGCCCTGAGTCGAACGAAATGAAACGGGCTGTCGACATGGCGGCGGTGAAGCGGCAACGGGCGCTTCACATCTCTCCATTGCCGGCATTGGCGAAAAGCTTCAGACCTCGGCCGACCGCCGTTTCCGGTTGAGCGACACGCAATCCCGGGGCGGTGCTGTCGCTCTGCCTCGGGGTGCGATGCATTGCCCAAGCAGGGCAAGTGCACAAGTGCACAAGGTCTTCGAAGAGGAGAAGTGCGAGATGGCAGGTCTCATTCGCATCGGTATCGTCGGTTGTGGCAGAATTGCCGAACGCAACCACATCCCCGGGTACCTCGGCCAGGAAGGTTGCGTCATCACGGCGTTGTGCGACGTTCGCACCGACCGCATGGAGGAACGCATAACCCAGTTTCCGGAACTGAAAGGGGCGGCCTGCTTCGAAAAGGACGCGGACCTGTTCGCCTCCGGCCTCGTGGACGCGGTATCCGTTTGCACGCCCAATGATTGTCACCATCCGCAGACGCTGGCCGCCTGCCAGGCTGGGCTGCACGTGCATTGCGAGAAACCGATGGCCGCGACCCTCGAGCACGCGACGGAGATGATCGAGGCGGCCCGGAAAGCCGGGGTCGTGCTGCAAATCAACCAGAGCTTCCGCTTCAACGCACAGTACCGGACCGTGGTGGAGTTGGTTAAAGAGGGGGCCATCGGCACGCCCTTCCACGTACGCTGCATCCGGGCGGGTAACGGTACGCCTAATAAGGGCTGGAGTCCCGGCGCGGACTGGTTCGTGCAGAAGAAACACAACGGTGGCCTGCTCTTGGATATCGGTATCCACATGGCGGACCTGTTGCGCATGATCATGGGTGACGCGGAAAAGGTCGCGGGCTTGGTGGACACGCGTCTCCCGGACATTGACGTTCCGGATAACGTCAGGGCGCTTTTCCGCTTCCGGAATGGCGGGACCGGCGTACTCGAACTGTCCTGGACCCTGCCCGGCGGTGCCGGTTTCCTCGAGGTGTACGGCACCGGTGGCCGCATACGGGTGGGATTCGACGAGAACCCCATCCAGTTGTGGCAGGCCGGCAAACCCGAAGGCGAGGCGCTGACTTATCCCGATCCGAAACCTCGGGAGAACAGTCAGGGCGTTTTTCTGAAAGCCGTCCGCGGTGAAGCGCCTACGTTGACCCCCGGCGAGTACGGCCGGCGTGCTTTGGCGCTGTGTCTGGCCATACTCGAGTCCAGCGACACGGGCGTGTTCGCCTCCGTCCCGCACTTCGACGGCGAAGACCGCTGTTGAAAGGGGGGCGTTCCCCGGACGGCTGGGGAACGAAGATGATCGGCCCGGCCTTTGTTGCCGATGGGGCGCCGCAGTGATGCGACTGATCGGTCGGATCGGACCGGATCATTCGACCCAGGTCATGCCGAATTGTCGGGCGAACCGGCGGAGCCGGTGCCCCCACCGTCCCTCGACCACTGCCGGATGGTGCGGCAAACCGGCGTGGAGGAGGCGGTCGAACCAGGCGTGTACGTCCCGGCCTTCCACGCGGAGCAGGCCGTTGGTGCCTTTGAGTTCCCGCCGAGGCGCCTCCGATTCGCCTTCCGCCGTGGTCATCCGGTATTCCCCGTCGCAATGCCAGAGGCGGTAAATGGTGAGCGGGACACCGGCCCGGAGTCGCCCGTCCACCACGGCGGGGTTGTGGTTGTTGAAATGCCGTCCAATCACGGGCCCATGCTCCGACCCGACGGCCTCCAAGAGCTGGAACGGGGCCATCCCGGCGTGCCAGAGGGTGACGGTGGTGCGGTCGTGTTCGAGCCAGTCGGAGAGGTAGGCGGCCCCGCAGCCGAGAGCGGTCCCGGCCAGGCACGAGAGCGCGCCGTCCACGTCGCCTTCGCAGCCCACGGCACGGCCTTCGGTGGACATCCGGGCCATGCCAAGGTAGGGCCATTGGCCCACTCCGTCGGACAATTCGGTCCAGTCGCGTACGGCGAGGGCGTCCAGGTTCTCCTCGTCCATCAGGGTTGTCATGGCCAAGTAGAACCTCGAGGCCAGGTGGAGGTCGTCCGCTTCCAATTCCGGGGCGGGCAAGCCGAGGGCCTGAACGGCTGCGGCGTCGCGTGCGGCCTCCGCGTCCGGGATCGCGTTCAGGCGGTCCAGGAATTCCCGAATCCCGACGTGCAGGTGCTGGACCCCGAGCTGTCGGTTCAGGAGAAACGGGTCACTGTGCATGTCGATGAACCCTGGAGCGTGATACCCCACGAGACCGACGCGTCCCTGCCGGAAACGACGGACCGCGTACGCCACGTGAACGGCATCTTCCAGTTCGCGGACCGCGTCAAGGGCCCCGGGCATGCCGTAGGCGAGTTCGAAGGGACGGCCCAGTTGTCGCAGGGTCGCCGCAAATGTGTGCGCCCCGACCAACGAACAGGCGCTGATCATGGCGCCTTCCTGCTTTTCCGGCGTGGCCCACAGCACGACCGGTCCGGGCCAGACCTGGCCGAGAACGGGCGCCAGTCGGCCGTCGCTCATGGTGGTCTGCAGGGCCACGAGTACGTCGCAACCCGCCTTGAGACAGGCCGCCAGGGCCTCACGCAGCGAAGCGTCGTCGACCACACGGACCTCGGGGATGAAGCACGCGAACCGGGACGAGTCGAGCTGGGTCCGGGCCAGCTCTTCCATCTTCGCGCCCCACTCGGGGTCGAACCCCGGGCGTTTGCGTCGGAGGAAGACCACGCCGAGCTTGATCTCCGGCCGGGGTTGTTCCGGGAGGAAAGCGTGCGGGGCATGGGGAGGAGATTGGCTCATGGGTCACCGTCCTTTGCCTTCCGAACCCAGGGCCCGGATGAGGGCTTTCATGTCGTCCTTGAGGCGGTCCTTGACGGCCTGCATGATTTTCCACGGATGTCCCTGATGGTCCAGGGTCCGGGCCAGTTCGAGAAAGTAGTCGATGTAGGGCGCCCGGAACACTTCGCCGAAATTGGCTTTGGCGATCCCGCAGCGGACGCAGCGGCTGAGCAGCTCGTGCGGGATGCCGCAGGTGCCGTGGAGGACGAGCGGTGCGTCCGTTGCGTCCCGGAGGTCAGTCAGGAGATCGAAATCGATCTCGGTCTGGCTCTCGAACAGCCCGTGAGTGGTGCCGATTGCTACGGCCAGGGCGTCGACGCCCGTCTGTCGGACAAACTCCGCGGCCTCCTCCGGATCGGTCTTGGGCGCCGTCTCGAAGCCGCCGTCCGCACCGCGAATGGTGATATGCCCGATTTCACCCTCGACCGCCGCATTGGTCTTTCCAGCCAGGGCCATCACCTGCCGGGTCACGGTGACGTTCTCTGCAAAAGGGAGCGCGGAGCCGTCGATCATGACCGAGGTGTACCCCGCCTCGAGCGCCGCCCGGCACGACTCGGGATTGTGCCCGTGATCGAGCTGCAGAGCGACCGGCACGCGGACCCCGTCCAGGAACAGCTCGGCAATCCGTCGCGAATGCAACATCCCACGATAGGGCAGGTTGTTCTCGTAGGTCTGAAGGATCAGGGGCGAGCCCAGTTCCCCGGCGGCCTCGACCGCGGCGCGGGTGATGTCGTACGAGCCGCCGTTGCTGTTGAACGCGGGGACCGCGTACCCGCCCGCGCGGGCCTTTGCGAGCATGACTTTTGGGTTGACGAGATGCATTTGGCGACCTTTCCGTTGTCTTGCGGCTGTATCGCGGTCTCAGAGTACCTTGCTCGCCGGAAGAACGCGTGAACCCCATCCCCGAAACGCGGTGCAAGATGCGTGCGTCGAACAGCGGCCCGACTCCAGGGTTGCGGCTTCCTGCCCCGGCAACAGTCGGGCGAGACGCGTGCATCGTGCAGGTTACGCCTCTTCACCTGTCGCTTGGGCCGTGTTGAGCACCGGCGGGGCCGCGGCCAGTTTCGTCATGGTAACGGTGAGGGCGGGGTGCTCCTGCAGCAAAGATCCGGGGAACTCCGGTGTGATCGGACCGAGCAGGGCGCGACGCCACAGCCCGGCGTGCCAGTTGCGCATGAACGTCAGGTGGAACCGCTTCGCCTGGAGCAGCTCGTGCATTCCGACCGAGATGGCGCGCTTGGGAATGATATCCATGTTGCCGTTGGTGCCCCCCATGGCCATTTGCGCCATCGACGGCCCGGAAATGGTCAACTTGCGCGTGCGACAGTCCCGGAAGCTTACGAGATCGTCGGGTTCGCCGGTCAAGCTCGGCGGATCGTTGAAAGCCACGTGCCCGGTAATGCCGAACCCGGCCCAGCAGATGTCGGCCCCGCCGATGCCGTCCAGCAGCTCGGTCACCTTTTCCGGGGCGTTCGGATCGGGAAAAACGATGTTCTCGGGCAAGGGACGGATCTCGTCCGGCAATTGCGAGAAAAACGTCTCTTCCATGAACCGGCGGAAGCTGAGCGGGTGCTCGAGCGGGATCAAGCGGTCGCGGTCATCGAGGTATTCGTCCATGTTGATCGTGCGGAGTCCGCGGCAGCTCAGCCCGCGCCGGACGACTTCGCGGGCAAAGTACCGGTAGTCGAGCGGTCCCACCGGGCAAATGGCCGTGAGCATTTCGTTTCGGGCCTGTTTTTCGGCCAGGAGGTTTGCGAATTCCGCGGCAATACGCCGGTTTAGAGCGTCGACGTTCTCGACAACCGTGACTCGGTTGCGGAGTTCGGCCGGGAGTTGCTCGACCGTAAGCGCATAAATGTCCTGCATTTCCGTAATCTCCCAATCCGCGAGTCAGGTGCCCCAAGCTCGCGTTCCAGTCAAATCCCCAGCATCTCGGCGATGTTCCCCCCCAGGACGCGTTCCCGGGTTTCGGGGCCGACCCCGAGTCGGTCCATGCGGGCCAGGTCCTGATCGAGGATGGTCTTCATTTTCGTGTAATGCACGTCCGTGCCGAACACGACCCGTCGAAAGGCGCCCGGCCACCACAGCCACGTGTCCATGCCGTCGCGGTCGGCCCGGACCCGCCAGCCGTCGGGTTCGCCGGTCAGGTCGACGTACACGTTCGGACGCATTCGGGCCAGGTCCGCAGCGTCATGGTTCCAGACAACGCCGAGGTGGGCGATGAGGACTTTCAGTGCCGGGAATTCGCGGGTGATGGGCTCGATGCGCATGGGGTGCATGGCCCATGAGGATATCCGCTCGCCCCGTCCCTGGGCCATGGGCGCGACGGTGCCGGTGTGGAACAGGACCGGCATATCGTACTCGAGGGCCCGTGCCCAGATCGGGAGAAAGGCGGGATCGTCGTACGGGCCCCGGGGGACCGTAACCTTCACCATGCGAAAGCCCGCCTCGAAACCCCGGCGGACCGCCTCGGGACCGTCCACTCCCGGCCGGATGAACACTGCGCCGACAATGCGGTCCGGGTGGGCCTCGAATGCCGCCCGGACCGCGGCGTTGTCTTTCATGCCGAAAAGCGGCCCGAGACCGCTCACACAGGTCTTCTCGATTTCCAGTTCGTCCATGGTGCGGAGCAGGCCGGCGAGGAAGCCGGGCTCGTCCAGAAGGTGATTGTGAGCGTCGATGATACGCATAATTCGCGGGGACCTTCCCGTGAGGACCGGACCGGTGTGCGGTCCCGGGTGCGATGGGACGACCCGGGGCGGGGAACGGAGACCGGGGCCCAATATGGCGTCGGACTTGACGTTTTCCAGCAGAATCGCGCCGGTGAGGCGTGCGGGCACAGGATAGCGCCGGCGGATCGGAGCGACCGAGTGGCCTTGTCGGGAAAAAGGGCGCCGCGCACGCTCGGGACAGACAGGCCCGGATCGCTCCCCCCCCTCCCGTACGGTCCCGTTCCCGGCTCAGTCCGCCGGACGGCGGAATGGCCGGCGCAGTTCCAGGGTCCGCTCGGCTCGGTCATACCACCCCTGGGGCAGGAACTCGCCCGTGTGCATATAACACCGGACTCGTACCCGGCGACTGCCCTCGGTGAAGATGAAGATTCGACTCTTCGGAACGTTGGTCGTTCCGTGATAACGACTCAGGCAAGCCGCGTTGATGAAATGAGTATTCCATCTGGTTTCAACGTGAGACTTGCCGCCGCACGTGTCGTCCGGGTGAGCATGTGTGTGTCCGCCGAGCCATATATCCACTGCCCCGGGATGGTCGCAAAGGTAGTTTTCGAAGGCGCAGGCATCCGGCTTGCTGTCCACAAAGTACAGGTAGGACGCCCCTCGAGGGGCGCCCTCCGGTTTGTAACCATGGTAAAAGCTTTCCCACTCCCCGTTTCCGCCCTTCTTCATGCCCTCCCATTCCCCGGATGCGACCGTCGTGTTCTTGAGCATGTAGTGGTGAACCGAGACGATGATCGAGTCGGAGTTGAGTTCGACCATCGACTTCCACCACTGGAATGTCTCGCCCGACACCACACCGGCGGGATTTCCGCCCAGATCGCCCCGTCCGATGGTCTGCGTCGGCTCGTTGATATCACTCATCATCAGAAACAAGAGATTACCGATCCGGAAGGAATAGCGTTCCCAGGTCCCGGCGACCGGGTAAGGCCGCTTTTCGGGATCGACTCTGGAGAACTCCGGATGCTCGCCCAGAGGATCCACCCATTTGCGCCACCACCAGGCCGGCGGTTCCTTCAGGCCGCTCCTGTCGTGGTTTCCGCACACACTGTAGATCGCTTCCCGCGAGTGCTTCTCGAGGACGCTGAACTGTCGGACCACTTCCTCGCCCTCGGGGTCCTGCGGAACGCTCTGCCCGCCCGACATGTCCCCGATATCGATCGCAGCATCCCAATCGAAGGCGGGACCGCCTTGGTCGCCCCCCTGTTCGGAGGTGCGCAGCGCGCAGGCCAGACTTTCACGGCCGTGTTTCAGGTCGGTCCCCACGTGGGCATCGCCAAACACCCATAGAATGAATGTGGTACCATCCATTGACGCCTCCACGGCGTGATCGTTGGAAACAGCGCACGGCACAGCAGCACAATGCCCCGATTGCGCTGCATTATTCGGTTTGGGACGTCCGTTCTTGCCGGATTGACGTCGCCGTGGACGCAGAAAAACACAACTCGGTACGCCCGCGCCCCGGTCGAGCGCCCCATACAGCGGCCGCCGGTACGGGAAGACTCAGCGGAATCGGGGAAGGTGGTCCCGGTGGCTGTCGAGCAGTTCGCTCGCCAGGCCTTCCGCTTGCCGGATCGTGCGGCACGCGCCATCGAGAAAAAGGGCCTGGGTCACGAGTTTCCGGTCGCCGGTCAAGGCGGCGTCGACCACGGTCTCGACCCACTGCAGCCGTGTCGCGAGCGTGCCCGCCAGTCCGGGCGACAGCGGCCGTTGCACGACCGGCTTCATTCCGGACGCCGTGGCCATGGCCGGCGCCTCGATGATGCTGCCTGCCGGCAAATTGGGGGCTTGGCCGCAGTTGGGCAGGTTGACCGAATAGACCGTGCCGGTATCGTTCCGGATGCTTTGAATGATGTCGATGACTTGTTCGTGCTCGCCCGAGGAGCGAGTGAAATAGGATGGAGGCAAGGGCTTCGCGCTCAATGCGTCCTCCGTCATCCGTGCAAACTTGGCGTCGCCTCGGGCGATGGTGTCTTCGAACTTGAATACGTCGACACCGAGTGTTTGACCGAAAAACCCTCCTTCTGCGGAGAACATGTGCGGGAAGAATTCACAAACATGCCTGTCGAGCACTGCGGGAAAGGCGCCGAACAGTTCGAAGAGCTGCCACGATAACCGTGCATCGCGGTAGAAGTCCGGAATGTCCTCCGGCCGTGCGGCTTCCCGACACCGGCGAGCGGTCTCGCGGAGCTTCGGCATGGCGTCGCGGCCCTGCACCCGGATTTCCGTGAACCAAGTCAAATGATTGACCCCGACGGCAGTGTGCCGCACGTTTTTCGGCTCTGCCTCGACCGCACGTGCCAGGTATGTCGCCACGTGGGGGACCCCGTGACAGAGTCCGACCAGGTTCGCACCGGTGGTCTTGCGCACCGCCCTGCACACGCTGGTCATGGGATTGCTGTAGTTGAAAAACAACGCCTCGGGACACAAGTCCACCACGTCTTCCGCAATGGCGACCATGGGCGGAATCATTCGCAGGGCCCGGGACGTGCCGCCGGGCCCCACCGTGTCGCCGACAGGCTGGAATACGCCGTACTTGCGGGGGATGCGGACGTCTTTTTCCCAAGCACGGCGGCCGCCCACGGCAATCGTGCAAACGACCGCGGCGGCGCCGGGAAGAACATCGCGGCGCTCGGTGGAGGCGCTCAAACGCACCGGCGCCTGCCGAGCTTCGATCATCTTGCCTGTCAGGCATTCTGCCACGCGGAGGGCGCCCGGATCGATGTCGACCAGGGCCAAGTCGCATTCCCAGTTCTTCTCCAGGATGTCAGCCACCAACCCGCAAGTAAACACGGCGCTCCCGGCCCCGATCAAGACGATTCTTTCAGGCATGAGACCTCTCCCTGTCTCGCAGCCGCCAAAGGGCCATGGGCGGTTCCGGGCGCTTCAACCGTGATGCATTCTCCGCATGACCTTGCGCAAAAACGAGATGTTCCGTCGAATGGAGGCGCCGGGCGGAAGATGCCGAACGGACGACTTCCATTGTTCAGCCACGACCCAGAGTTCGTTCAGGGCCAGGCGACCGAGCCAATCGAATACGGTCGGGAAATCCATGATGCCTTCGCCGAACTCGGTTTCGTTGTCCATGGGCGGTACGCCCGCGGCCGTATAGTCTTTGAAATGCACCATGCGAATGCGCGGCGCCATCAACTCCAGCACCGCGACGACGTCGGCGGTGATCTTGCGAATCCACCCCACGTCCGGACAGACGGCCACCAGTTCCGGATCGGTGCGGTCGAGGATTTCGCGCAGGATGCGAGCGTTGTCCTCGATCTCCCACCAGTGATTGTGGTAGCAGAGCGTCACGCCCGCCTTTCGACATTCTGCCGCCACCTCGTTCAACCCCTTCATTGCGGCGATGTCTTCCCGCTGTTGGGCCGCGTTGCCGCTCATCACCAGGTACGGCGTGGCCGTCGTCTGCGCAAATCGCAGTAGCGCATCGAGATCGTCGTGCGGTGCTTTCTTCGCTCTGTCGAGAAACGGGTTCCAGCCGCAATGCAGCGCCGTGAGTCGGATGCCGCACGCGTCGAGAAACGCCCTGAACGGCTCGGCTGCGTCGAGATCCAGAAACCGCGCGCCGATTTCCACACCTTCATACCCGGCGTCCGCCACGGCCCGGACCGATTCCTCCCGCTTCTGCACCCGTTCTTCACCCCAGGTGATTGTCTGGCACGCCAAACGAATACAGGGGGGCCGGCCGGAATTGCATACATGCATGTCGGTGCCTTCCAACGTGGTCATTCTTGGACGAAGCCAATAGCCTGAACGATTCACGCCTCGACCGGGAGATGAAGCGCATTGTCGCTCTTCCGACGCAAACGCCGGGAATCGAGTTCTGGCGCAGCATTGTCTGCAACCGGTTTCCGCCCAATGTGGATCGATGCAATACCGTCGGCTTTATGAATCGTTCGGGATAGGTTGCGTCCGGGACCGTCCCGCACTATTTTCCCGCCCGACACCGCTCGTCGCCGTTTTTCACCGGTCCGTGTCAATCCTGCGGCGAATCTGCACGAAACGCGTGCCGAGTTTCCGCTCCGCGGGCGAATTCTCCAGGGCGCAATATACCCCAAGAGGTTGTCGGTGCTTGGCCTCCGGAGGAGCCGCGGGACCGGATAACCGGCAAAGCAGCGGGGCAAGCATGACGGTTCCCATGACGAATGCACCAGTCGAACGTTTCCGCCTGACCGACCGCATCGAGCGTATTCGGGACGCCGCGGCCGCTCGTGCCCGCGAACCTGCCCCGCTGAGGCATCGGCAGAACCGTACGAAAGCGTTCTTTCAGCTCTATCGCGACTTGCCGACCCGGGAACGCCATGCCCGCGCCCTGGCCTACGCTTTGGCAAACGAACCCGTTCTGGTCTTTCCCGGCGAACGGATCAACGGCGTTTTCTATGGCGGCTGGGACCCCGGCGCTTCCGACAGCGACGCCGTTTGGCGTGATTACGCCGCCTCGGCAAGGGCCCATGAGCGGTCCTTCGCCGAGGTTCCGGATTACCCCGAGATCTTCGGGCGTCACCTGCCTCCCGAACAACGCACGGCACTCCTGACCGAGGGGGTCCCACCGGGACATGTCGCCTGGAATTATCGGCTCATCCTCGCCGAAGGCGTCGGCGGGCTCATCCGGCGACATCGGGAAAGCGCCGAAAGCACGGCCGATCCCCTTGCCAGGCAGTATTGCGGCAACGTAATTGTCTGCCTCGAAGCCATGCTCGAGTGGAACCGCCGACACGTCGACCGACTCAAAACCATGCTCGCCGAAGAAACGGACCCGATCCAGCGGGAACTCCTTGAACGAAACATCGCCATCATGCGGCGCGTGCCTGCCCGCCCGGCGCGAAACTTCCACGAAGCCCTGCAGAGCTTCTATTTCCAGTGGCTCTGCGTCATGTACGAAAACCCGTACGGAGGCAATAGTCCCGGAAGACTGGACTACTTTCTCTGGCCGTACCTCGAAACGGAGTTCCGGCGCGGCCGCCTCACCTATCAGGACGCTGCCGAGTTGCTCGCCGAACTTTTTATCAAGATCGACGAACGCGTCCACTTTTCCGATGGGCATGTCAACACGATCGTCGTGGGCGGCATCCGACCGGATGGGACCGACGCCGTCAACCCCCTCAGCTACATGATGCTCGACGTTTTTGAAGCGTTGCAGATCACCCATCCCGCCGTGTACACCCGTCTCAGCAACGTCAATCCCGTCGCTTGGTTCAACCGCAGTGTCGAGTACCTGCTCGAAGGCGGAAACCGCGCCCAGATTCTCAATGACGACGCCATTGTCGCCGCCATGACGAAAGACGGCAGGATGCCCGCCTCCGATGCTGCCATGTATATCTGCGGCGGCTGCATGGAAATCAACCCGCACGGCATGAATTCCGATCTCCTTTTCTCCTTCACCTTCAACGTCCCCAAAGTCCTCGAACTGGTCGTCACCGGCGGCGAAGACCTGCTCACCGGGCAACGACGCCTGGATCTCACCACCGCCTTGCCGGACTTCCATTCCTTTGAGCAGCTTTACCAAGCCTTCTTGGTCCAAATGGAACGCATCCTTACCGCCAAATTCCGGTCGCTGGACATCTACAGCGAAGAATGGGCCCGCAATCGGCCTGCGTACCTGCTCTCCTCCATGATCGATGATTGCCTGATCAAAGGGCGCGAGCAGCAGGACGGAGGCGCCCGTTACAGCGACTACGGCGGTACGCCCCTGGGCATTCAAAATGCCGCCGATACGCTGTATGCCCTCAAAACCGCGGTGTTCGATGAGAAGTTCTGCACGCCCCGAGAACTGCTCCAAGCTCTCAAAGACGACTTTGCGGGGCATGAAGTGCTCCATCGTCGGTTGCTGGCGGTTCCCAAGTATGGGGCCGGCCATGAGCCTGCGGATCGAATGATGAATCGGCTGCTGCGTTCCGTTTGCGACATTTTCCACCGCTATCGAAATCGCCACGGCCGCCCGGTCAAACCCATCGTCTTCACTTTTGTCTGGGCCCCCGAAATCGGCGCGACCCTGGGCGCTTCGGCCGATGGCCGGCGTGCCCGTCGGCCCATCGGACACGGCCTCACACCCCAAGCCTTCGGCATGCGGCAGGGACTGACCGCGGCCATCAATTCCTGCACGGCTCTGGACGCCGCCTGCGTCAGCGGCGGGGCATCCACCATGTGGGACTTGGATCCCGCCTGGGTCAATCTCTCCATACTCAAGGGGGTCGTCGCCGCTTTCCTCCGGAAAAAGGGGCAGATTTTCCAAGGCAACACCACGGATGTCGCCGATCTGAAAAAGGCCCTGGACCGTCCCGAAGAGTATCCCAATCTGATCGTCCGGGTCGGCGGCTTTTCGGCTCGTTTTATCCATTTGAATCGCGCGCTCCAAATGGAGATCATCGAACGAGTTCGCCACGCCGGATAATGCCCGCGACTCGGCGCGGGGCGGCCCGCCCCGCAGTGCGATGCAGTGCCCAATGCAACTTCGGCCGGGGCCCGGCCGAGCCACC
>JAADHN010000037.1 GCA_013151865.1 Kiritimatiellota bacterium | reverse complement strand
GCGGCGGGCCGCGGTTCGAGCGTCCCGCTCTGCGGGACACGGGCGCACCTCGCCGTCGGTTTGGACCGGACGTTTTTCCGTCCATCGCTGGCGCGCGAATCCCAGCCGGTGTTGCAACGACCGCGGGAGGACCGCCGCCGCGCACATCCCCTACGGGGGGGTCACCCGATGGCTTCAGAGCCTTCTTCGCCTGTGCGGATGCGGACGCACCGTTCGAGCGGGGTGACGAAGATCTTGCCGTCGCCGATGTCGCCGCCGCGGGCCGCGCTGACAATGGCGTCGATCGTCGGTTGGACGTAATCCTCGTTCACGCCGATTCGGATACAAACTTTCGGCAACAAGTTGACCTGATGGCGCCGGCCCCGGTATGTTTCGGTGTAGCCCATCTGCTGGCCGCATCCCTTGACCCGAAAGACGGTCATTTTTCTAACCCCCGCCTTGGCAAGTTCCGCCTTGACGACTTCGAGACGGTCCGGCTGAATGACTGCTTCGATCATTTTCATGTGTAACGCTCCTTCCCGGGCGGGGGTTGCCAGATCAGAGGGCTTCCTCGGGGCTGGCCTCGAGGTGATGGATGGCCAAGTCCGGCCCCAGCATTTCCTCCTGGTCCGCAAGTCGAATACCGAACGTCATATTGAGAACACCGTACACGAGGGCCCCTGCCGTAAAAGCGAACAGTACAGCGATGCCGGTGACGGTCAATTGGGCTACGAACGAAACGCCTCCCAAACCGCCGAACAGACGCTGTCCGAAGATCCCGGCGGCAATACCGCCCCACGAACCGCAGAGGCCGTGCAAGGGCCAAACCCCGAGAACGTCATCGATTTTCATTCGCTCGGTGACCATGGGGAAGCCGAACACAAAGATTGCGCCCGCTCCAGCCCCAACGACAAACGCTCCGGCGGGATGGAAGATGTCGCTCCCGGCGCAGACCGCCACCAAGCCGGCCAGGGCCCCGTTGTGCGTGAAGCCCGCGTCGTTGTGTGAAAACAGCATGGCCGCGAGAATGCCTCCAACCATGGCCATCAGGGAATTCAGGGCGACCAGCGCGGAAACATCCGCGATGCGGCCGGCGCTCATCACGTTGAATCCAAACCAGCCGACGCAAAGGATCCAACTGCCCAATGCCAAAAACGGAATACTGCTGACCGGGATCGGCACGCTGGTTCCCTCGGCAGTGTACCGCCGCCGTCTCGGCCCCAGAATCAGAATGGCCGGCAACGCCAACCAACCGCCCATCGAGTGCACCACCACCGAGCCGGCATAGTCGTGGAACCCGGCCCCGGTCCATGATGCCAACCATGAGTTCTCACCGAACGCCAGTCCCGAAAGTTGGCCCCAAGTACACGCCTCGAAAAGCGGATACACCAATCCAACAAATACCCCCCCGGCCACGGCGTTCGTCCAAAACTTCGCCCGCTCGGCGATGCCCCCGGAAATGATGGCGGGAATGCAGGCGGCAAATCCCAAATATAGAAAAAAGTGCATCATGTCTATCTGACGGCTTCCAACCAAAACCCCGGCCTCGGCCCAGAACTGAATCCCGCGAGCAATGGGAAAGCCGATCAGAAAATAGACCACTGTGGACACGGCCCAGTCCGCCACGATCTTGTTCATGGCATTCACTTGGCTTTGCCTGCGGACCGACCCGGCCTCCAGGAAAGCAAAACCGGCGTGCATGGCAAAGATCATCACGGCGCCTATCAGAAGGAAGAGCACATCCGTGCCTCGGGCCAGACGCATTACCGAAACCGGAGAGTCAGACATTTGGATCCTCCATCTTTTGTCTCGCTTGTCCGCTGTCCGGGACAGAAACCCCGGAGCGACATTCTTCTGTGCGAAATCAAGCCCACTCCTCCGCAGAGCAGGCCCGGCCGCTCGGCCTCTGGTCCTTCCGGCGACGCCGGGAGCCGGGAACACCGCCGATGGCTTTGCAATCTCAAAGCAGACCCCGTGCCACAGGGCCGGGTACATACCAGCGAACAGCTTGATTGGAAGCAAGTTGGCTTCAATAAAGTCGCCGGACTCGGCCCGAAGCACCCGGGCACGAGTGCTCAAAAACAGGGCAGGCCATGCCCATAAAACAGGCAGGCGGTGTGGCCGGAGGGACGGCCAGCGCCGGCGCATCGCCCAGCCCTTGGCTTTCAATTCCGGTGCGGCGTGGTATCGTATAACGGGTCTCAAGTCTCCAGCATTCGCGCAGACGATGCAAGCGCGGGAGCATCTGCACATGCGTGCGTTTTGCTTCGGGTGTCCTGGGGGCCGTGCGGATTTCCGTTTTTGGGTGCAGGCGTGTTGGCACGAAATGGTCCGTGATCGGGAAACCAGGGAGTACTGGCGCCATGGCCGTGCGTGTGGCCCTCTGCGGGCGGAATCTCGCGGACTTGCGACGGTTTCTCGAGCCGTTTCCGGTCGAACTCACGACCGACGTCCCGGAGTTGGTCATTTCGTATGGCGGGGACGGGGCGCTTTTGGGGGCGGAGCGTGAGTACCCGGGTGTTCCGAAGTTTCCCTTGCGCGACAGCCGCAGCAACGACAAGTGTCCGGAACACGGCGAAAAAGAACTCCTGTCTCGGCTCTTTGCCGACCGACTCCACCGTACGACTATGATGAAGCTCGAGAGCGACGCCGGCGAACGGGGTCGCGTTGTGGCGGTCAACGACATCGTCGTTGCCAAGCGCATCATTTCGAGTGCGGTCCGCTACCGTGTCTGGCTGGATGACGAGTTGTACGCCAACCAAATCGTTGGGGATGGACTGGTGGCGGCCACACCGTTTGGCAGCACCGGCTATTACCGCAGCATCACCCACAGTCTGTTTCGGTTGGGGATCGGTTTGGCTTTCAACAATTCGACCGAGCCCACGGACCACTTGGTGGTGGCGTCCGACACGAAAGTGACCGTCGAGATCATCCGCGGCCCGGCCGTACTGTTGGGCGACAACGCCCCGGCCCGAATCCGGTTGCGGCGGGGCGACCGGGTATCCATCACCGTGTCTCCCGGAAAAATGACAGTACTGGGGCTCGATACCTTTCGGTGTCTGGAATGTGCCCGGCTCCGCAGCAACAACCGAAATCCGGCCTGACCGGGACGCTTGGTGCGAAGTCCCGGGCGCAGCATGAGGGTGACCGAACTATGGCAGGTTTTCTTCTCGGTTGGTTTTTCGCCCTTGTTGCCGGGTACATGTGCGGCAGTATTTCTTTTGCGTTCCTGGTGGGCAAGTTCAACGGCATCGATATTCGTCGTTACGGCAGCGGCAATGTGGGCGCCACAAACGTGCGGCGCGTACTTGGGCGGGGCTGGGGCCGGTTCTGCTTCGTCATGGATGTGCTCAAAGGTCTGCTGCCGGTCCTGCTCATGCTTCGATTGACGGATGGTGCGGCGCAACCGGCCGCCCATGCGTGGTTCCCGGTCATCGCGGCCGCGGGTGCGGTGTGCGGTCATGTTTGGCCCTTTTGGCTGGGATTCAAAGGCGGTAAAGGCGTCGCCACCACGATCGGCGCCCTATTGGCCCTGGTTCCGTGGTGCGTTGCGGCCGCCTTGGTGGCGTGGTTGCTGGTCTTTCGGTTGACGCGCACCGTGTCGATGGCCAGTTTGGCGGCGGCAGCCCTGCTGCCGTTGAGCGGGTTCGTGCTCGATTTGCTGCGTCTTGTCGAGGTGTCCGGTCCCACACTGGCGCTCTTGGTGGCCTTGGCTGTTCTCATCGTCATCCGACATCGCAGCAATATCCGGCGCCTCCTGGACGGGACCGAGCCTCGATTCGAAAAAAAATGACTGCCCGGACGGCTGCCGTCACTTGAGGAACGAAACTGCTGGGCGGCCAAGGGGCGCCGGACGAGTTCGAGATCGATTCGGCCCGCCTGCCTTGATTGAATCATAAACTTCGTCGCGAGAGGGTGCAGCCTATGCGGAGGATTCAGGTCGTCGCGGCGAGCGCCGGGCAGGGCTGGAGACACCGCCTCGGTCGGTGGACGACAGGAATACTCCGAAGATGTGTGAGATACGTCATCGCAGCAGACGGCTCATGCAATGTTCGGGGCTGGCGCCCAAACGAAAAACTCGAGAAACAGGCGCCCGAACCCGCCGACTGCGGTGCCGGCTTCGACAGGCGAGGAAAGTTGCAGATCCGGCGCTCCCGCTCCAAGGTCGTCTTCGCATTCCTGAATACTGAACCGTCATCCGCCGCTCTGCCGATGGTCTGAGGATGCTTCGCAACGCCGGGGGCCTCGGTCCCCTCTCGCAGCGCCCGGGGCAATTCGTTGCGACACGCCATGAAGCGGTGTTTTCTTTCCGAGTCCGGGCGTGCGGCAGGAGATGCCCTTTTTGCCTGCGTGCCACGTCGAGAGGGCTTTCTGGTTCCATGAAGAACGCTCGTCGAAAAGCTGCGATTGTCGTGCTGGGGGATGGCGGCTGGGGCACGGCCCTGGCGCGCTTGCTCTGCGACAACGGCCACGCCTGCACCCTGTGGGGGCCTTTTCCCGACCACATTGAAGAGATGCGACGTCGCGGCACAAACGTTCGGTTCCTGCCGGGCGTGCCCTTGCCGCGGTCCCTGGAATTGACGGGGGATCTGCGGGAAGCGCTCGCCGGCGCGGAACTCGCGATCCTGGCAAGTCCGGTCCCGTATCTCCGGGCGCTCCTCGAACGGGTTGCCGGTCTTTCCATGGTGGACAGTCCCCTTTTCGTGAACGTGGCGAAGGGGATCGAGGTGGCGACCCGGCAGCGGGTCAGCGAAATGGTGCACGAAATCCTGGGTGCGGTGCGGTACGCGGTGCTGTCCGGCCCGAGTCATGCCGAGGAGGTGGCTCGAAACGTCCCCACCGCCGTGGTGGCTGCCGCTGGCGCCGAAGAGGACGCACGACGGGTGCAGGGCGTTTTCATGAACGAAAGTTTTCGTGTTTACACGACGGACGATGTGGTGGGTGTCGAACTCGGGGGCGCTCTCAAGAACGTCTTGGCCCTGGCGGCCGGCATTTGCGACGGGATGGGGCTGGGGGACAACAGCAAAGCGGCGCTCATGACCCGCGGAATTGCGGAGATGGCGCGACTTGGCCAGGCGCTCGGCGGCCGTCCGGAGACGTTTTCGGGCTTGAGTGGAGTGGGGGACCTGATCGTCACGTGCATCAGTCGCCATAGTCGCAACCGGCACGTGGGGGAAGAACTCGGGCGCGGCCGGACCCTCGAGGAAATCCAACAGGAAATGGGGCTGGTGGTTGCAGAGGGCGTCAAGACCGCTCGGAGCGCCCATGCGCTGGCACGCCGGACCGGGGTCGCCGCACCGATCATCGACCAAGTGTATGCCGCTCTGTACGAGGACAAGCCGCCCGACCAAGCCGTGCGGGAACTCATGACCCGGGCCGCGAAGCCGGAGCGGCCCCATTCCGCTCCGACGCCTGCAGAGGGGGAGGAGAAGCGGCCAGGAATGCCGGAGGACGCATGAACTCCCTGAGGGTGCTTTTGGCCGTGACGATTGCCGCCCTACCCGGGGCCGGGGGCGTGCCGCCGGCGGCGAGCCGGGGGACCGAGGAGGCGGGCTCGAAGCCCCCTCCGTTCGAGCGCCTGCCGAACGGCGATCTCCGGCTCGGGCAGATCACACTTCGACGCCGGGAGCGGGCCTTGGCGTTTCCGGCGGTGCTGGCGCTCCGACAGGGGGCCCTCGAAGTGCTCATCGCGACCTCGAACGGGCGCGTGTACGAGAGCTTGCTCTCCACTACGGCCCAGCCGCTCCATTTGCAGACTCTGCTTTATCTTCTCGGGCTCGAAAACGGTCCGCGACTTCCGGATGCCAAAGGCCGCCGGGGAGATTGCGTCAACCTCGATATCGAGTGGGTCGGACCGGACGGGCGTCGGCGCCGGACGCCGGTCGAAAACTGGGTTCGCGACAACCGCACCGGAAAAAGGATGCGACGGCAGGGATGGGTATTTGTCGGATCGTCGTTCCTCAAAGGACAGTGCGTGGCGGACCTCGAGGGAAACATTGCCCTGCTGTATTCGTCCGGTGAAACCATCCTCGAAACGATGGACCCACGCAGTGCCGACGACACGCTCTTTTCCGCCGAGCCGGACTTCATTCCGCTGGAACCGGGCCAGCGGGTGACGGTGGTGGCAACGCCCCGTCCACCGCCCGCCGATGCCGCCCGTACGCTCCCCGGGCCGAGGTCGCGCGATCGATAGCTTCAGGCATTATCGGGCGGCGTGTACCACCGGGCTTCGTGGACCTCGGCGAATGCTTGAAGGCGGGCGGCCACTTCGGGGTATTGATCGATGACGTTGGTGGTCTCGTACGGGTCGTTTTCCATGTCGAACAGAGACAGTTCGATAAAGGCCTGTTCGTACCGTCCCGGCCGGCCGTCTCTGCCCGCTTCGGCCAGGGTCCGGTACGAGTGCGGCAGGTGCAGTTTCCACTTGCCGTCGCCGCTCAGCACTCCTTCGAATTTGCGACCGTTCGAGACCGGGTAATACTCGTGTGGGTTCTTTGCCCCGGGCCGACCCACGATCACGTCCCACACGTCGAGCCCATCGATGGGATTGTCCGGCAATGGAACGCCGGCGATGTGGGCGAAGGTGGGCAGGAGATCCACGGAACAAAACGCACGCTCCGAAACGGTGGCGGGAGGAATTCGCCCCGGAAAACTCATCACGCAGGCACTGCGGGTGCCGCCGTCGAACCCGGTGCCCTTGGCTTCGCGGTACGGTGTTTTCCCCGCGTGGTTCCCATACGAAATCCAAGGGCCGTTGTCGGAGGTGAAGACCACGAACGTGTCGTCCGCGACACCGGCGGCCTCAAGTGCTTTCAGCACTTCTCCCAGCGACCAGTCGATTTCCATCATGACGTCCGCATAAAGGCCTGCACCCGACTTGCCCTCGAACTTGTCGCTGCAAAAAATGGGCACATGGGGCATCGAGTGCGGTATATACAGGAAGAACGGCTCGGCGCTGTGTCGGTGAATGAAGGACACGGCGTGCTCGGTATACCAGGTGGTAAGCTGCCGCTGCTGCTCCGGGCTGACATCCTCGATGATTACCCGGCCGTTCTCCCAAAACTGGAGAGGGTACTTGTCGAAGACCCGGGTCCCGGGATGATGCCGCCACATGTCGTTCGAGTACATCAGGCCGCAAGATTCATCAAACCCTCGCGCCGGCGGTCGTGTCTCGGGCTGGTCTCCCACATGCCATTTTCCGAACACCGCAGTGGTATACCCCGCTTCCCGAAAGACCTCGCCGAACGTGGCGAAGCTCGGATCCAGCCCCCGAGCCCGGGGCGGAATCGCGCCGAACACGTTGGTCCGTCCCGGATAACAGCCGGTAAGCAATGAAGCACGAGAGGCCGAGCAGATGGCTTGGGGAACGTAGAACTGACGGTAACAGCACCCCTGTCGGGCCAGTTTTTCCACATTCGGAGTCGGATACTCCGTCGGCCAGAATGGACGGAAATCGGCCCAGCCCGAATCGTCCAAAAACATGATTACGAAGTTCGGTTGGCGGCTCACGGTTCGGTTCTCCCATGCTGACTGTATTTCGCGGCACTTTGTTGACTCCGGCCTTTCTTACGGCATCGGCTTTGCCTTACCGTCGCCCTTCGGGTGCTTCCCGAACGCTCTCGTGCGCCGCGCAGGAGGGGAGGCACATTCGAGGAACCGGGACGCCGGCCCCGCAACCCGCCGCCCCCCACACTGGGAACACAGCGGGAACGCCGTGGCGAGAGATTGCAGACCACCGGCGCGGACCTCTCCTGTCAAACGAGCGGGAGGCGCCTGTCCGTCATTTCTCCTCCCCGAACACGAACGCTTCATACACCTCGACGGTGGTCTTTTTGGGGTCCTTCCAGGCGCTCTTGTCCATTCCACCTTTGAGGCAAAGACGGGAAAGGAATTCGTCCTTGTCCGGAAGCTGCTCCCAGACCTGGGGCAGATACGTGGACCGGCGGAAGATCCCCTGCGAGATGACGACACCGTGCCTGCCGGGCCTGAGTTGGCGCTTGAGGTCTTCGCCGTCTTTGTACGTCAACTCGCGGGGCAACGTCAACACACTGATCTCGATGTCGATATCCTTCATCTCCCCGGGACGCACCCGGTTGAAACGAGGGTCGCGGAACGCCGCACTCAGGGCATTTTTCTGTACGGCTTCGGCCAGCGGATGCACCGGGAAGATGTTGCCGATGCATCCGCGAAGCTGCCCGCGCTCGTGTAGAGTGACGAAGCAACCGTGCTTTTTCGAGAAGATGCCGGACTCGCTCTCGGGCAGAGAGGGTAAATCGCGGCCGGCCAGGGACGCCTCGATCGAGGTCCGAGCGAGCGCCAGCAGTTGCTTTTGCTCCAACGGGGTAAGAAGGGCTCGGGCCGCTTCCGGGTCCCGGGCGGGGGTCGGACTACGGACGGGAGCGCCAGCTTTGTTCGTGCCGGGGGGACCGATGGGGGCCGAAAGAGGCTTCATCTTTTCTTCCTCCGTGAATGCGACACACCCGTAACCGACGACTCGCGCCTTGCTGCCTGCGGTATCTCCCGAGTTCTTATAGTCGATCAGGATCGGCTTCCAGTGGGCCAGTCGGGCAAGATAGAGCAGAACGGTGACGGGGGCTTTGCCGCAAAGCTGCTTGGCCTGAAGTTCCTCGATGTCCAGTCTGAGGATAGTGTCGAGACAGTCGGAATCGAGTTCCTTCGCCTTGTCGTAGGGCTTGTAATGAGAGAGATCGGAACTGGCGACGATCAAGGTGCGAGGATCGCGAACCAGGGGCAGCAGGGCGCGAGCCACGGCTTCCGCATCGAACTGGACCCCGAGTACAATGGGGATGAAAGTGAAGGGCTTTTTCAGGTGACGTTGCAGAAACGGCAACATGACCTCGACCGAATGTTCGCGCTTGTGCGCCGCAGGCACACACCCGAAGAATTCGTATTTTCGCCGGAGTTCGGCCGCGGCAGGATCGATCAGCACATCGCCGAGCGCGTTCCGATAGACCTTGACGTCGGGGATGGAACCCCCGCCGCGAATAGCCACATGATGCGATGGCCCCATGACGATCACACGCGTTATTCCCTGGGGGACTTGCTGAAAACCCTCGCCGGCCACTGCCCCGGAGTAGATGTAGCCGGCATGCGGCGAGATCAGGGCCCGAACCCGGCCTTTCACTCGAACGGCCGGAGGTCGAGCGAGGAACCCGTCCACCACGCGGGTCAATTCCGCCTTGTCGCTCGGGTAGAACTGTCCTTGGACCGCCGGAAGATGAACGTTCGACGGAGCCTTGGCCCCGACGCAGCCGCTCAGAAGCAACGCCCCGGCGGTCCGCAGAAAAGCGTTTCGTACACACATGGTGTCCTCTCCATGCTCTCTCCGGTCCGGCGGCTTACTCGTTTTCCGCAATGGCGGCGACTTCACGCAAGCGGTCGATGATGGGCAGGCGTTGGGTGCAGAGTTCTTCGCATTGGCCGCACGCCACGCAGTCCGCAGCACTCTTGGCGGGCAGCCCCCAATGCCATTTCAGACGATTCAACAAGGCTTGATCCTTGCCGGACAGGACCCGGTGATTGTAGGCGTCCATCAACTTGGGGATATCCACCTCGTGCGGACACGGCATACAATAGCCGCACCCGGTGCAAAGTTCGTTGAAGCTGTCCTCGATCTGCTTCTTGAGCGTTTCCAGGTGTTCTTCCGGGTGCGGCTGGAAATCCTCGACCGCACGGACAGCCAGATCGATCTGCTCCCGATCCGAAAAACCGACCAACGCGGTGGTCACCGCCGGGTTCGAGATGTTGAAGCGAAGGGCGGCCGTCACCGTGTCGGGGTCGTCCGGAGTCCGGATGAAATCGAATCGGCCGGCGTTTTGGGGGATGATGCCGCCCCCGAGCGGGTTCATGGTCACCACCCCGATGCCGGCCTGTCGGGCCGCTTTGAGCCCTTCCTCCCGAAACGGGAAATTGATGGCGCAGTACCCGAGGGTAACGCCTTCGAAGATGTTCTCCCGGATCACCGCCGCGATTTCGGCGCCCCGGAGATGAGTGGACCAGACGACGTGTTCGACAAGCCCTTCCTCTTTCGCCTTGAAAGCCGCAGCCACAGCACCGCCTTGCTTGCGTTGCTCCCACTGGGCCAACGTGACCACGCACCAGATGTGGAAGAAATGAATGCGTTCGACCCCGAGTCGTTCGATCGAGCGCTCGATCGAACGACGCACCGAGTCCCCATCGGATGCGCCGCACTTGGTGGAGACGTAGAACGTTCCGGGCTCCAATTGCCGGACGGCAGCCCCGACGATTTCCTCGCTCTTGTCCCCGCAGTAGCCCGGGGCCGTATCGAAATAATTGATGCCCTTCTCGTGAGCGTACACGATCAGTTCCGCATTGGCGTCAATGTCTTCCGGGTTGCGGAAGCGCATACCGCCAAAACTGACGGCCGACACCCGTTTCCCGGTCTTGCCATACGTGTTGTACAGCATGGATCCACCTTTCATTCTCGTCTCATGTTGCAGCATGACCCCCGCATGCGGCACCCCCGGAATCCCCGTCCCGGTCGTGGTTCGGACGCGGGAACGGCATCGCAGAGAGGGCCGACATCACGTGCCGGAAACCTTGTGTTTGATCGCAGTCAGAGTACTATAGTTCCCGAAAACACCGGCGTCCCGTCCGGAAGTCGCACCCGCGACGTCGATTCGCCGGGGTCGAAGCGCGTAATCCGAGCGATTGCCCCCCGATCAATCGACCGAAGTGCGGGAGCGAGCGCTTCGAGCTGTCGAGGAAGCAGCTTCCCGGTCGGCGCGCGAGCTTGACGTATACGGCACGGAGTCCTCCCCGATGATGACCTCGCGCGAACGCATGCTGACGGCCCTGAGCAACAAGCGCCCGGACCGGCTGCCCTGCCAGATGCACGGGTGGATGAGCTATTACCTGAAGACATATCTCGGCGGCATGGACTGGTGGCAGGCCTACGAAAAGTTCAACCTGGATTTTGCCATCTACGTTTCCCCCCTGTACCACTACACCGAGGAAGCCCGGGCCCGGTGGCGAATCGACAGAGTCGACTTGGGTGTCGACAAAGACGGCGGCCGGCGGTGGGTCGAAACCATCCACACGCCGAAAGGCGACCTTCACCGTGCGGGGGCCGCCAACGAAATCACCGGTTGGACAACCGAATACCCCATCAAATCCTGGGCGGATTTCGAGTTGTGGAACGAGTTCTTTCCCGTTCCTTGCGGCGTCGACTTTTCGAACGTTCAAGCAGTTAAAGAACGACTCGGCGACCGGGGAATTGTCCGCTCGCATCCCTTCAGCCCGGGTCAAGGCAGTCCCTGGCAGAGTTTCTGCAGGCTGGTTGGCACCGAAAAAGCGATTTTCATGGCGATGGACGAACCCGATGTGCTCCACGACGCGCTCGAAGCGATTCTGGCGAAGACACTCCGAGTGACGGCCATGTGGGAAGGCATTCCCGCGGACATGGTCGAGACGGGCGGCGGCGCCGGCTCGAGTACGGTCATCAGTCCGGCCTTGTTCGAGGAATTCTGCCTGCCTTACGACCGGCGGCAAAACGAACTGTTCCATGCAGCGGGCTTGAAGGTGGTCTATCACCTTTGCGGCGGCCTCATGCCCATGCTCGACCTGGTGGTGGAGAGCGGCGCCGACGGAATCGAAACCATGACCCCGCCCGCGATGGGCGGCGACTGCGAACTCCGCAAGGCATCGATGCAAGTGGGCGACAAGCTCTTCTTTATCGGCGGGTTCGATCAAAACGCCGGTTTCGAGCACGGCACGCCGGAAAAAGCGCGACAATTGGTGTTCGACTGCTTCGAGGCCACTCGGGACCATGCCGGGTACATCTGTTGTCCGTCCGATCATTTTTTTCACGGCAACCCCGCCTGCATCCAGGCGTTTGCGGACGCCGCAAAAGAGTGCGTGTACTGACCGCGCCGGGCCGCGGTGCGGTCGAGCCGGTTCCCTTTTCCAGACGATTGCAGCAGTCAAGGAGGCAACGATGTCCAAACCAAACCAAACTCGGCCGAACGTCCTGGTTTTTTTCACGGACCAGCAACGGTGGGATTGCTCCGGGCTTCACGGAAACCCACTGAATCTGACGCCGAATCTGGACCGCATGGCGACCAACGGTACCCACTGCTGGAACGCCTTTACCTGTCAGCCCGTGTGTGGTCCGGCCCGTGCCTGCCTGCAGACCGGAATGTACGCCACGAATACGGGGGTCTTCCGGAACGGCTTGGTCCCGCGCGAGGGTGCACGGACCCTGGCGCACTACTTCAAGGAAGCCGGGTACCAAACCGGCTATATCGGCAAGTGGCATCTCTCCAGCCACCGTGTGACTGTGCCGGAGGAAGAACAGGGCGGTTATGATTACTGGCTCGGGGCAAACGTGCTGGAGGCATGTTCCGAACCCTACAATGCCGTCATGTTCGACAAGCAGGGCCGTCGGGTGAAACTGCCCGGGTACCGTGTCGACGCCCAAACCGATGCGGTCATCCGTTACATCGACGCCCGCAAGGACGACCCGTTTTTTCTTTTCGTATCCTACCTCGAGCCCCATTTTCAGAACCATCAGGACGATTATCCGCCGCCCGACGGATATCGCCAAGCCTACACCGGTCGCTGGACGCCGCCCGACCTCCAGGCCCTCGGCGGTTCCGCCGGCCAACACCTCGGCGGCTACTGGGGAATGATCAAGCGGCTCGACGAAGCCCTCGGACGCGTCCTCGACGCCCTCAAAAGCCTGGACCTCACCCGCAATACTATCGTGCTGTTCACCTCGGATCACGCCTGTCATTTCAAGACCCGCAACAGTGAATACAAGCGGTCGTGTCACGAATCCTCGATCCGCATCCCTATGGCCGTGCAAGGCCCCGGGTTCGACGGTGGCGGACGACGGCAGGAATTGATCAGCCTGATCGACGTCCCCCCGACCCTCCTCGATGCCGCCGGCATCCCGGTACCCCCGGAAATGGAGGGCCGCTCGTTTCTCGGCCTGAACAGAGGCAGCCATGAGGATTGGCCGGACGATGTATTCGTGCAGATCAGCGAAGCTCAAGTTGGCCGCGCCGTGCGCACTCACCGCTGGAAATACAGCGTCTACGCTCCGGATAAGCAGGGCGGACGCGACCCCGGTGCGGACCGCTATGTCGAACAATTCCTGTACGATCTCGAGTCCGATCCGTATGAACTCCGAAACCTGATCGGATTCCATTCCCACCGCGGCGTTGCCGAGGTCATGCGCAAACGATTGGTGCGCTGGATCGAGGAAGTGGAAGGCATCACACCGGTCATCGAGCCGGCGCCGGTGAAAAAAAGCGGCCAGCGGCGAGTGGACCCGGGCGAAGAGTTGCAGTGAACCAAAACTCTTCCGCGTGCGTCAAGATCCTGCAAGTTGATTGGGCCCGCACCCCGCCAAATCCGGGCGGAGACCGCCGACTCCAAACAGGCCTCCCGGAGACCGTCGTCCCCGGCGGCAATCCGAGCGGAGGTCGCCGCCGAAAACTCGACTTCCCCGCGAAACTCGCGTTCCCCTGGATCAATGCACGAACCTCGTGGCGAAAGGGCGTAGCACATGCGCGGATTCAAGTCGTTGCGGTGCACGCCGGACAAGGCCGTGTTGAAGCAGCGCGTCGGTCGGTGGGCGGCGGCAATACTCTGAAGACGCGTGAGATGCGTCATCGCAGCAGATGGATCATGCATTATTCGGGCAAGAACACCACTGCTCCCCACTTGCCGAAACGCAGGACGTCCCCGGCGCGCATGTGTGCCTGGAACACGGACACCAGGTTGGCTTCCCCGTTCGGGAGCCACATCAGCAGGAACTCGGGTACGGCGGCCTTGACAAATCCCTGCCGTTCGAGTTCGGCCTGGACACTGTCCCGGTTCCGGTCGGGCAACGGCGTCAGCACATACACGATTCCGTCCCGGGTACATTCGAGTTCCGTCCGGTCGATGCTGCCGCGCAAGAAACGGCGATTGCCCAGCACTTCGGGCACGGCGTGGACCGTGTACGCACGATTGGTGAATATCCGCTCGCCGGCCCGGAAAGGACGGACGACGCCCTCCCGCGGCAGGGCGAACTCCGCACCGGCGCCCTCGAGCAGCGGCGCTCCGTCCCGATTCTCCCGATACCGGAACGTGGACGGGTCCGGCAGGTTCGTGCCGGTGGCTTTGTTGACGACTCGGCGCAGTCGGACCCGACCCGACACGTCCCGACCCGCGACCGCGTCCGCCTCCGTGAACGCGGCCAGCAGGATTTCCTTGGCGCCGGTCCGGCTGTGGTCGTAGATGATGAGAATCGTACCGTCGGGCCCTTCGACGCCGTCCGGATATGAGATTCCCGGGCGCTCGTCCAGCAGCAAGCCGCCGCGCCAAGTCCGGCCTTCGTCGTCGGAGACATAGGCGGTGAGGTGCGAACGCTCGCCGCGCGCGTCCAAAGCCCCGTGTTTCACCAGCAGCCAGCATCCCGAGCGAAGTTCGCGGATAAAAAAACGACTCGTGACATGGGCAATGTTGGAAGGCGCCGCCTCGGTCCACTGTCGGCCGCCGTCGCGCGAGACGCTCTCCGCGATCCCGAACCGGGTGCGGATGAACATACGCAGGGCGCCGTCCCGGCATTCGACCAGCATGTGTTCGTCGCAGTCGCGTTTCCCGGGAATGTGCGCGCCGCCGAGGAAGTGCCAGGAAACGCCCCGGTCCCAAGACGCGACCACATTGGCCCGGCGCAGCGGGTCGAGTTCCGGGTACATGCCGTTCGATGTGTCCCACAGGGCGGCGGGCAACAGCCACACTCCGGCACGGGTGACGAGGGGTTTGTTCATCATGATGCCGTGGCAGAGTCGTCGGGGTGCTGTCCAAACCGGCTCGGGGGCGTCGGGGTTGTCCGTCACCATGGCCCAGACCCCGGCGCGACCGTCGTACCAACTCCGGGATTGGGCCCAGAACAGCCACAAGTTCCCTGTCGGGGCCAACCACAGGCAGGGGTCGAACGCCCGGACATTGCCCGGCGGGTCGATGACGAGCCTGATGGGCGACCAAGTCTCCCCGTCGTCCGCGCTGGTGGCTACCGCCACAAAGTTCTCCGGCCCCTCGGCGGTCCCGCCGCTGTACCAAGTGGCCCACAGGCGTCCTCGCGGCGCGCGGGCCAGGCCGGGAATCCCCTGGAACAGGCGTCGGTCGTCGGCGTAGCGCGCCGGGGGCGGCCGGTACACCGGGGGCGGGTCCAGCGCCGGATCGTCCGCCAACTCACCGAGCCGAACCCGTTCCCAATGAATTCGGTCCGCCATCCGCATCCCCAGGTGCAGCATCCCCGCCGTGCCGAAGTGGACTGTATCCGATGGGTACGGCGTGCCGGGATCGTCCCGGCGCAGGCTGAGATCGTCCGTTTCCACGAGCAGCGCCCCCGGCACGGCTTCGGGCGCCCCAGACTCCTGGGCCACGGCACGCTGTGCATTCCGCACGATTTCACGACCCGCGAAACCGGTCGGGCGCGGCAGCACCATGCCGTAGCAGAAAAACATCCATGGTGCATGAAACTGTTCGCGGCAGCGCGCGATGAAATGCCCCAGGCGCTCGGCATAGGCGCGGGCGTTTTCGATGCCGGCTTTTTCCGAGGCGTCGGCCTCTCCCTGTTGCCAGAGCATAGCGCGAATCGTGGGCGCGAACCCCTGTTCCCGCAGGGCGCGCAAGCCGGCTTCGACCGTGGCTGCGAACTCCGCAAAATCCGGCCCCATCCCCTGCGTGTCCCCAGGGCCCGCACCGGGCGCCCAATCCCGGTAAAGATTGGAGCCGCTCGCGGCGTGCTTGATCACGGCAATGGTGCGTTCCGGTTCCAGGGCCGCCAGGCGATTGCCGAACCCCAATTCCGGCCCGAAACGGTCCGGATCTTCCGAGGCCGGAAGGAGCGGGTGCCAGGCGAGCGGCGTTTTGCCGCTGACGATCCGACGTGAATGGAAAAGCATGACCCGTGCGTCCGGCGTCTCCCCTGGAGGAAGATTGCGGACATACCCCTGACCCGTGGCATTCGATTGTCCGGCAAGGAGGATAACGTCAGCCGGCTTTTCCGATTTCATTGCCGTTGCTCCCAGCAGGAATGCGCCCATTGCGCCAAGGCTCGACATCGCCGACCTCCTCATTCCACGGGTGGGGCATCCAGGGTGAAGCGCCCGAGCCGTCCCTCCCGGAAATCCTTGAGCAGTGCCGCCGCGCTGCGTGCCCAATCGGGTTGAGCGCCGGCTTGCAACAGGCCGCGCCGACGTGCAACCGCGGCGAGTAGGTCCTGGGAGGTCGCGGGAGGGCCGGGTAGGTCGTACAGTTCCCAGTGGATCGGTTCCGGTGCGGTCGCCAAACGCCACCAAAGGTATTCACAAAGCAGCTCCGCCCCGATCAGGTCGTCCGGAATCGCCCCGATGAGGCCGAGTTCCAGTTCCTGTTCCTTGCTGCGCAATCGCGGCCAAAGGACCCCGGGTGTATCCAATAGTTCGATCCCGCCCTGCAACATGGCCCACTGAACGTTGCGCGTGACGCCGGGACGGGGCCCCACCGCGGCGCGACGGCGAGCCGCCAAGCGGTTGATCAGGGTCGATTTGCCCACATTCGGGATACCGACGACCATGACCCGCAATGTCTGCCGCCCGTGCCGTCCCGCCGGGGCGTCGGCTCCAGCCGTCATCGTCCGCCGCTCGCCGCCGGCGGCGGCGCGGCGCCAAGCGGCCGGCATTCGGGCGGCGACGGCCTGTGAGCGTATGTCCCCAAACCAGCAGGGGATGCCTTCTGTGCGCAGGCGTCGAGCCCACCGGCGGGACAGATTCGGGTTGGCAAGGTCGGCTTTCGAGAAAAGCACGTATCGGGGCTTGCCGGTGGTCAGACGACGCAAATCCGGGTTGACGGATACGGCCGGGGCTCGTGCGTCCAGCAACTCCACCACAAGGTCCACCAGTTTGAGACGCGCTTTGAACTTGCGGTCGGCACGCAGCATGTGGCCGGGATACCAGCCGCAGAGGGGAAATACCGAGAAGTCCGGACGGGAAACTTCCGGACACGCTGTCGACACCGGGCCCGATGGAGGAAGGTCATGCATCCTGGGCGCCTGCCGTTTCAGGGGGAAGGGCGTCCGGGGCCGCTTCGAATCCGTTGGGGCCGAACATCCCGGCCAACGCTGGGGACGCAGCCCACGCCGGGGTGATTTCCGCCTGCAATCTCCAGTGCGGTCCGAGCTGCCGCCGGGTCCAAACGGCGAAATCCAGCAGGGCAGGCATGTCCCAGTGCGGCAGGCCGTCGGGGTGTTTCCGGCCCAGGTGCCGAGGGTCCCAGCAAGTCCCGGGCACGACCCCGCGGAGTATGAGAGTTCCTTCCCGGGCTTGGGCGGCCAGTCGCCGGATCACCCGGCGCACAGGTTTTTGGACCGGGTTGCAGGCCCAGCAGAAAACGTCTTCCCGCACGCCTCGAACCTGATTGCACAGTGTCCGTGTCCGCTTGCATCCGGCTGGGGCCGGTGCGGCTTGAAGATCGAGAGCCAGCGCTTGCCCGGCTGTTGCAGCACTCCCCCCCTCGAATGGCACCGGGACGGCCCCGGCAGACCCTGCAAGTGCGGTGGGACGGGCCCCCTTCCACCAAGCGGCGTACCAAGTCAGACGATAAGGACGGGCGGCGGGGGCGAATTCCGCGCAGGTCATGATGGGTTCGCGCACAAAACGCATCCCGTCCGCCCCGAGGAAGAGTTTCCAGCTGCCGTTCTCGGGTCCGGCTCCAAAGGCGTGTTGCCAACGCCACAGGTCGCCGCCCGTCCCGATCTCGACACGGGTGCCGTCGCCGCGGCCCAGCACGACCGCCGGGGGTGGGCGGTGCCAGTGGGCGACCATGATTTCGCCGGAATCGGGCGGTGGCGGGAGTTTGCGCGAGACGGGCAGGCAGGCGGATTGGTCCGTCCAGGGCGGAGGCGGTACGGTGAAAAGGGTTTTCCAGGCCCCGGGCAGGAAAAGACTGCCCACTGCCACGCGCCGCCGAACCCGGCTGCCGCCGGGCCAGCCCACGTCCAGGGTGACCCGGACATGATTGGCCGCATAGCGACAGGTCTGCTCGAACCGGACTTCGCCGCCGAAAGGAAAGAAGCCTCGATGAGCGACGATCGCCGTGCCGCCCTTCCGGAACGCTTTCGCCGTCAGCAGAACCGTGCTTCTCTCGTCCAGGTCGTCGATGCAGTTCGTGACATCTCGGAAGAGTATCGTTCCGTCCGCCGCCGTGACCCGGAGGGGGCCCCCGAGCCGTCGGGCCGGGTGAA
Organism: Kiritimatiellota bacterium; assembly: GCA_013151865.1. Classification (GTDB taxonomy): domain Bacteria; phylum Verrucomicrobiota; class Lentisphaeria; order Oligosphaerales; family JAADHN01; genus JAADHN01. The sequence continues at coordinate 5,289 of JAADHN010000037.1, read as the reverse complement.
CGGCCTCCCAGCCCAGGACCGGGTGCCGGACGATGATTTGGTCACCGGTGCGCTCGATCATACGTGTGTTTACCGATCCGCCACATCGCGACAGCGTGGCCTTTGGCATTCCCGCGAGGTGAATCCGATCCTATCCAGGGCCGTCGAGCAGGCGGACGGCGACCCGGAGCGCCGAGCCCCAGCCCGACATGCCCGGCGGAACGTGTGCCGGCAGGGTTGGTGTGGCGATTCTTCTCAGTCTGAATGTCGTTTTCGGAGACCTCGAGGTCCTTCTGTCGCGACATCCTGTCGCACAACAAAAGACCGTTGTCTCGCCAGACGCCGACGGCGACCCGGGTCCATCACAGGATGCGAACCAACTCACCGACGGACTTGCTGCCCCGAGGGGTTGCCGGCGTCTCCGCCGGGAACCCCAGAGGCGTGAGGGCGACGGCCTCCCACTTGGACTTCAGACCCAGCTCTCGATGGAGTTTCTCCTGATCGAAAGCGCAAATCCAGCAAGTGCCGAGCCCTTCGGCTGTCGCCGCCAAGACCAAGTGCTCCATGGCAATGGCGGTATCGATCGGATGGACCGACGCCCCGTTCAGCCGTTTCCACGCCTCCTCCCGGTCGCCGAGGGCCACGACGATAGCCGGGGCCTGCCGCAGCCATTCACTCCCATAACAGCGGTAAACCGCTTCCTTCTTCTCTTCGGCGAGCAGCATCAGAAACTGAAACGGTTGCCGATTGCACGCCGAGGGCGCCAATTGCACCGCCTCCCAAATGCGGGCCAGTGAAGCCCCGGGGACCGGGTCTGGTTTGTAGGCTCGAATGCTGCGGCGTCGGCGCAGAACTTCGTGAAATTGCATCGTGACGATCTCCTATACGGATGTGGACGATTCCGTAACGCATTGTGGCCCTCAAGCGCCGGAGGCCTTGCCGAGGGCGCGTTCGAGCAGACCCATGTCCCGGGTCGCCCCGAAAGCGGCGCTGCTGGCCAGCAGCCCGAAAATTTTCAGCGAGTTCGACACTTGTCGATCCCGTTTGGGGCGCCAGGCATCGGCGCCCCGCGCTTCCATCTCCCGACGGCGCTCGGCCAGCTCGGCCTGGGACAAGCGTACATCGATGCTTCGGGCCGTGATGTCGATCTCGATGATGTCTCCATCCCGCACCAGCGCCAAGTTGCCGCCCTCGGCGGCTTCCGGTGACATGTGGCCGATGGACAGACCCGAGGTGCCGCCACTGAATCGACCGTCCGTGATCAAGGCACACTTCGCACCCAGGTGTCGGGACTTGATGTAAGAGGTCGGGTACAACATTTCCTGCATGCCCGGCCCGCCGCGCGGGCCCTCATAGCGGATCACGACCACATCGCCCGGTTTGATTCGGTCATCGAGGATCATATCGATAGCCTGTTCCTGCGAATCGCAAACTTTCGCCGGACCGCTGAAGGTGAAAAGGTCCGGGGCGACGCCGGCCGTCTTGACGATCGAGCCGTCCCGGGCCAGGTTGCCGTAGAGCACGCACAGGCCTCCATCCCGGGTGTAGGCGTGATCAATGTCTCGGATCGCGCCGGTCGCGGTGTCCATGTCGGGGGAGTCGTACATTTCGCTTTGGGACATTCCTTCGGTCGTGATGCGGTTGCCGGGGGCGGCCAGGGCCCGCCGGCGTGCGGCGTCGGTCAATTCCGGACCATTGCCGTGGATGTCGTTCTCTCTGACCTGCTGCTCGACCGTCCTGCCGCTGATGGTCAGGCATTCGCCATGAAGGAGTCCGGCCCGGTAGAGTTCGCCCATGATGGTCTGGATGCCGCCGGCCCGATTGATGTCCTGCATATGAAACTGCGAGCTGGGCGCCACTTTGCAGATGCAGGGGACGTTCCGGGAGAGGCGGTCGATGTCGGCCATGGCGAACTCGACGCCCGCCTCATGGGCCACAGCCAGAATGTGGAGCACCGTGTTGGTGGAACCGCCCATGGCGATGTCCACGGCCATGGCGTTCTCGAAGGCTTGACGTGTGGCGATGCTGCGGGGCAGGACCGATTCATCGCCGTCGAGATAGTGGGCCTTGCACATCTCGACGATCCGCCGGGCCGCCGTTTCGAAGAGATCACGGCGCAGCGTGTGGGTGGCCAAGAGCGTCCCGTTTCCGGGGAGCCCCATGCCCAGCGCTTCCGTCAGGCAATTCATGCTGTTGGCCGTGAACATTCCGGAGCAGGAGCCGCAGGTCGGACACGCAGATCGTTCGATCCGCCGCATGTCGTCGTCCGAAACCTCCCGGTCCGCGGCCATAACCATGACATCCACCAGGTCGAGAGTCAATTCCCCCTTGGAAGTCTTGGCGGTCCCCGCTTCCATTGGCCCGCCGGTGACGAACACGGCGGGAATATTCAAACGCATGGACGCCATCAGCATTCCCGGGGTGATTTTGTCGCAACTCGAGATGCAAAACAGTCCGTCGACAACGTGGGCCTCGGCCATGTACTCGACGCTGTCGGCGATAAGATCTCGACTCGGCAGCGAATAGAGCATTCCGGTATGCCCCATGGCGATACCGTCGTCGATGGCGATCGTATCGAATTCGACTCCGACGCCGCCTGCCGCTTCGATCATACGCTTGACCATTTGTCCGTATTCGTGCAGGTGGACGTGTCCCGGCACGAACTGGGTGAACGAATTGGCAATGGCGATGATCGGTTTGCCGAAGTCTTCGTCCCTCAGGCCGTTCGCACGCCAAAGTGCCCGGGCCCCGGCCATATTACGGCCCTCGGTGGTCTTGCTGCTTCTGAACTTTCCCGTGCTCATGTTCGGACCCTCGTTCACTTTTGGACCGCGACCGGCGGTCCGATCCGGAGCGACGTCCGGTCTGCCCGGGCGCCGCCCATATTCGCGGACCCCCCTCGGAACTGTTCGAGCCGGCCCGCCGAGGCTGCGGGTGTCTCGGCCCTCGGATGTTTTCGAAACGATTCGGCAAGTGTTCGGACCGGCCCGTGTAAACTGAATACCATAGCCGCTCGCCTGCTTTCGGCAAGCGCCGAGTGCCGGGCCGACACGTTCGCGGCTGGCCCCGGGAGGCCGGTCCCGTTCGCTCCGGTATGGCATCTGCCGCTTCCCCCATTATGTTGCGTTTCGTGGGGCCCGGTATTCTCGCGGACGTCGCAGCCGCCGGTGACTGAGCACAAACTGAGCGGGAATCCCGCATTCAAGGCGACGGCGGCAGGATCGGGTTCTCGGCGCAGGTCCCGGACGTTCGACGGGACAAGGCGTTGGAACGACAACCAAGTGCTCATCGTCTCGAAACAACCTGGAGCACAGGCGAAGTCGCTGCCTCTGCCGAACCGGCCAGACTATTCTGAGACGATACCGTACAGATGGAATGGAAGCCGATGAGAAGAAATAGTTCCGGTCGCGATGCAGGCGGAACCATGCGCGGAATCTACGTCGGTCATGTTCGCGGCTTCGGTTTTTTTGTTCCGGAAAACCAGGGAAAAGACCTGTTCGTGCCGCCGGGACGCGAAGGCGACGCTGTCGACGGGGACACGGTCGAAGTCCGGGCCCTCGCGTCCGACGCCGCGTGCGTGGTGCGGGTGCTCGAGCGAGGCAGGCCGCTGCTGGCCGGCACGTATGCAGGACGGGGCGCGGTGGTTCCCGATGCGCATCGCATCCCCAAAATGCTTCGTGTAGAGGGCAAAGCGGAAAAAGGCGACAAGGTGTTGGTGGCCGCCTCCCCCGGCGGTTTCTCGATACAACGCGTGCTCGGGCGCTCCGGCGCTCCGGAAGTGGAAGACGCCGCCGTGCTCGCCGAGTTGGACATAGCCCCTGAGTTTCCGGAGTCCGTGCCCCGAACTGCAACGGCCTTGCGGCCGCCGGAGGAGGCAATCCTGCGCCGTCGTCTCGATCTGCGCGACCGATGCACGGTGGTGACCATTGATCCGCTGACTTCTCGAGATTTCGACGATGCGGTCTCCCTCGAACAGCAGAAAGACGGTTGGCTGTTGGGCGTCCACATCGCCGACGTCTCGTTTTACGTGCGTCCGGGCGATCCGATCGATGTGGAGGCGCGCCGGCGGGGAACGAGCGTCTATCTTCCCAATCGGGTGATCCCCATGCTTCCGGAGCGTCTCTCGAACGACCTCTGCTCGCTACGGGAGGGCGTGGACCGCCTGACATTGAGCGTGCTGCTCCGGTACGACCGGGAAGGTCGCCTCCAGGAAACCACATTTGCCGAAAGCGTGATCCGCTCCGACCGGCGGTATTCTTACGAGCGCGCCTCGCGGATCATGGAAGGACGTCGAGGACGCCGAGGACGGACGGGGGAGATGCTCCGCCAAATGGGACGACTCGCGTCTCAGCTCAAGCGCCGCCGGCGCTCGCTGGATTTCGCCCGGAACGAGACCGAACTGGTCTACAACGGAGCCGGGGACGTGGTCGACCTCCATTCCACAGCCGAGGACGCGGCCCACGGCGTGATCGAGGAATTCATGCTGGCCGCCAATCGCGAGGTGGCCCGGCTGATGCTCTCGCGGGGCGTCCCGGTGCTGTATCGGCATCATCCCGATCCGCCGGACCTCGGGCCGGTTTGGGATACGTTGACGTTGCTGGGCATCGAAGCTCCCCGGCGTTTGGGGTTGCGGCGGGCCTTGGCCAAGGCGGTCAAGGCCGGCTTCGGACCCGCGGCCGCTTCGGCCCTGTTTCGGTGCATGCCGCGCGCTGTGTACACCACCCGGGCGGCCTCTCACTTCAGTCTCGGCTTCGACTCTTACCTCCATTTCACCAGCCCCATCCGACGCTATCCCGACCTGATCGTTCATCGGCGATTGCGGGAGATCCTGCGGGCCGCGGGCGGTACCCTCCGAGTCCCGCCGCCCGCTCGGTTGCCGACCCCGAAACCGGACGCCGCGCTCGAGGAACTCGGAAAACACGCCAACCTGCGCAGTTTGGGTGCGGAACGGGCCGAGGCACGCATTCGCCGCCGCCGCGTGCTCGAGTTCCTTCTGCGGCAGGGCGGGATCCCGACCGAGGGACAAGTGACGACCGTGATCGAAAAAGGGCTCGTGGTGGACCTGCCCGAGTACGGCATTTCCGGGTTCCTGGCCGTGGAACTCCTGCCCGGCGGTCCATTCCGGCTTGAACCGGGGGCGCTCCAAGGCCGGAAACGGGCGTACCGCCTCGGAGACACACTCGAGGTCCAAATCCATCGCATCGACCCCGGTTCCAGCCAACTCGACCTCGCACTGGCCCCGGTCTACTGATCTCCATTCCTGCATCGTTACGGATCCAATTCTCCGGACATTCCATTTCGAGTTGTAGC
>JAADHN010000095.1 GCA_013151865.1 Kiritimatiellota bacterium | reverse complement strand
CGTCAGCACCGGACTCGACGTCGGCAACCTGTCTCAGACGCCGGTATTGATCCTGGCCGCCCTGCCGCTCCTGGCCCGCGGCGAACGCGTGGTAATGCTCGACCGCGACCCTTGGACCGGTGGCGCTGTGCGCGGCACGGCCCAGGCGCTGGAAACGCTCGGAGTCCGCGTCGCAAGACTCGACGCCCCCGTTCCCGCCCCCCTGAAACCGGAAGACTACCACGCCGACCTCGTTCTCGCCGATGTTCTGCGCGTCGGCACGGATCTCCACCGAAAGCCGGAGCTTTTCGACGAGCGTCCCACGACCCTGTTCGTGGCCAATCTCGATCTCACCCTGTACGACCGGCGTCTCCTGGTCTTCGAAAACGGAACTTTCCGTGTGGCCGCCGCCGTGGTGCGCTCGACGGACACACCCCCGGAATGGTTCGAGCATGAAAACCTGTTCGATTGGCGCCGGCACATGCACGTGTTTACCGGGCTACGAGGGACGGGGTCCGACCTGTCCCCGGAAGTTGCCCGGGAACTCCGACACAGTTTCGGCCTGCGATGCCGGCGCCTGGGCGCCCCGCTACGTTTGAAACGTCTCCCCGCCCTGCTCTACGCAACGTTTGAGGAGAAAACCGCAGCGCTGTGCGAAGATGTCCGCAAAGTCGACGGCGATGTCCTCGTCTTTGCCCCCTGGTCCTGGACCGCCGCCTTGGTCCGCCGGGAAATCGGACGCTTGGGATTTGAAACTTTTTCGCTCTCGAACGAGAAGGATTTGACCGAGTTCGTCACGGCCAAAGCCCCGCGCAAACGTGTGGGCGTCTTCGCGGGTATCCCCTCCCCCGAGTGGCGCGTGCCGAAGCGTCCGGAAAACATGGGGGTCGGCCTTTTCGAACCTTTCCTCTTCCAGCACCATCAGCGAAAAATCCAGTTGTTCTGCGAGCGAAGTCTCACCTGTGGGTTCGCGCCCTGCCTCTACTTCGCGACCGAAGATGCAGACGATATCTGGACCTTCGCTCGACCGGAACGTCTCGAACGGGCCTTTCAACTCATGGATCGCCTCGAAAAGACCGTCGGCGCCCGATGGGTCCGGGCTTGGTTCGGCGCGCGTCTCCTGCAAAAATGTTATCGCACACGCCGGAAATTCTGGCACGAAGAATCTCCCGCTTTCACCTACATCCACGCTGCGAGCAGACGGGCGGAACGGCAGCCGCGCCGGGAGCGAAAACCAACGACCGACCGGTTCGACACCCCCTGCTTCTGCGGCAGCGGCAAACCATTTCGAGAATGCCACGGCAAGACGTTCCGACAAAGCGGCGCTCCGGGTCGTTAACCCGAATAATGCACGAGCCATCTGCTGCGACGATGTATCTCAAACGCCTTCGGAACATTGCCGCAGCCCACCGACCAAAGCGGTGGTTCAACACGACATCGGTCGCCGCTCGATGCAATGACCCGAACCCGTACAAGTTGCAAACTCTCGCGACGAAGCTCATGAATGAATCGAGCCGACAGCGCGTACCGTGGACTGCTGAATGCGGCGACGTCACTCGGCACACAGAACCGAGTCAAGCGTCTTTGGGCGTTTCAGGAACAGGGCACTGCACATCATGCCGGAACACAGAATGAAGATCGCCCTGGGGTTGGACCGGTCCGACAGCCCGGAAACGATCCGAGAACTCATCGCCCTGGGCGCCGACGAGTTCTTCGCAGGCTATGTCCCGGTCGAGTGGTACAACCGCTACGGCTGGGAAGTCAGTATCAATCGCCGGGAAAACGGACCCGTCTACCAATTCACCCGCTTCCAGGACTTGGCCGAGGCCGCCGAGGCGGTTCATGCCAACGGCGGACGTTTCCATCTGACTTTCAATGCCCACGACTACGACCTCGAACGCCTCCTCTTCGTCCGCGACATTCTCCGCGACGTGGATACCCTCGAACCGGACGGCTATATCGTCGCCGACCCGGCCTTGATGCTGGAGATGCGCAACTGGGGCATCGAGCGCCCCCTGCACCTCAGCACTGGAGCCGGGTGCTTCAGCCCCGAGACCGTCCGATGGTACCACGATGGGTTCGAATTCAAACGCGTCGTGATTCCACGAAAACTGACCCTCGGCGAAATCGGACGATTCGTGCCCGCACTGGCAGACCTCAACCTCGAATTCGAGGTCATGATTATCGGACCCCGCTGCTTCTACAACGACGAGTATTGCTTCACCCTCCATACGGGGAACCTACCGAATTTCTGCAACTTGCTGGCCGGCGCCCCTCTCGCCCAGGGTCGATTTCCAGCCACGTGGAAATCCGACATCACCGCCATCTGCGCCGACCCAGAAAACCAAGTCCGTCCGGGCAGTGCTCTCGACACGTTCCTCAAGCAAATAGCCTGGGATCCGCCCGAACTCGGACGAGCGCGGACCGAACCGTGCGGGGGGGCGATCCGGGGTATGCACCCGGACTTGGCCGCAAAGTTCTACATGCACTGCGGCCTTTGCGCCATCGCCCACCTCCGTCGGGCAGGTGTCCAGATCCTGAAAGTCCCCGTCCGCGGATCAACTTGGGCCAAGAAAGATTACGTCAGGCTCGTCCGGACCGTTGCGGACCACCCCAACCCCACACCGCAGTTTTGCCGCGAATTGTTGAACGCCCCGGAATACTGCACGCAGCCCGAGAGCTGCTACTACGCCGTACCGGACGCATGAGGACCGACAAGTGGAATTCTGTCTCTACATCACCGACCTCAAACTGCTCGAAGATCTGGGTGGACTGTTCCAGCCCCTGGACTGGCAGGACATGCCGGCCGCTCTCAAGAGCACGGTCTTCGACAATCCCAACGCGGCCGACTACATCGGACACCTGATCGCCGTCGAACGCCTGGCCTCCCTGGGCCTGGACGAAACCGCCGTGACCCGTCTCTATTTCGGCCAGGAATTCTGCGAACACCTCGTACCCGAACCGAAAGGGGTCATGCAGGCTTTGTTTATCGCTCGGCAAATGGGATGGGATTTCACGTATGTCACCGGCAACGCCGTCGACTCCACCCTCGAGCGCATCGCCGCAAACATCGAAGCCTTGGTCGCCGCGCACGGCGATGCCGATTCGTTCGAAGTGGTCATCAACGACTGGGGCGTACTCCGGCGGCTTCGGCAGGAATACCCAGCGATCAAACCCGTCCTGGGGCGCCTCTTGACCAAACAAAAACGACTCGGACGTTTCCCGGAGCACATGCCCACGCCGAACATGGAGGAAATCGACACCGACACCGATACGATCCTCCGAAACCAAATGCGCGCCTGGCAGGCCTTGAACCTGACGGTCCGATCCTGGCGACGCTTCCTCCATCGGCAGGGCATCGAACGAATCGACCTCGATATGGTCCCTCAAGGGGCGGACCTCATGCCGGACGCCTGGGGCTTCGCATTCGGCGCCTATTATCCTTGGTCATACCTCACGGCCGCGCGCAATTGCCCCACCGCCGGACTCGTGGACCCCGTCCGCCGTCATGTCCCGCTGGACGCCCCATGCCCCCGGCCTTGCCGGCGAGGCAATGCCAACTTGGCAAACATGGCCCACGACCCCGCCCCCATCATTCAGAGAGGGACAGTTGCCGTAACTCTGAACGACGCCTTCGCTCAACCCTATCTGACCGGCGGCGTCCCTCTCGACCGACTCGTGTTCGAGCCGTTCGTGCCACTCTGATTCCGAATCCGGCACGCGAACATGGAAATATTCCGATGATTCTGCCGAAGCTGGATGTTCATCCCGGAAAACTTCGGTGCAAAAAACAAACACATCGGCCTCTACTCCCTGCAGGAGCCACAGAAAAATGCCCAAGACCATCGGGTTGGCGCCACATCAAGGAACAGTGCTTTGGGAAGGGGACGCCATCGTGGTCGGCGCGACCCTCCCGGGGGTGTGCGCCGCGGTCCAACTGACCGCACGCGGACTACGCACATGCCTGATCGAGTCGGGGCCGGTCCTCGGTCGCGAAGTCAGCGGGGCCTGGTTGGACCGGGTACCACCGGACAATCCGGTCTGCAACCGCCTGCTCCGGCTCTGCCGGGAACAGGGCGGAAGCCGGGGCGACCGAGTGGACCCGTTTGTCGCGGCCCTGGCCTTCGACCGGATTGTCGAGGAAGCGGGCTTGCCGGCCCTTGTCCGGATCTTTCCGGTCCGAACGCTCGTGGACGCCCACAACCGGCCGAGGGGGCTCGAAGTCGTGGGCCGAAGCGGACGCCACCTCATGCGCGCGCCCCGAATCGTGGATGCCACTCCCGCACACACCGTGGCACGCGCCGCCCTCGGGCTGCCGCCCGCCGACCCGCGCGTCACGCGCCGGGCGCGTTTCGCCGGTGTTGGGCCCCTTCCGCCCGCGGGACTCGACATTACGGTGCTCGGTCGCCCGGCAACGGCGATCCCGGCCGTGTGGAAAGGCGAGTGCATCCTTTCACTGGCGCCCGACCTGCCCGACGCGCTCCCCGAATCGCAGGCAGCGTTGCTCACCTACCGATGCCTGCTCGATGCCGCCGCGGAATTGCGGAGTTCGCACGAAGCCTTCCGCGGTGCAAACCTCGTGGCGGTCGCCCCGGAATTCCTGGCCGAATACCCGGACGATTCCGAGGCACTCGCTCCCCTGGCGGACACCGCCCTCACTCCATTGCCGTGGGGAGGCGATCTGCAGGCCCGAATTCGACAAGCCCTTGATGTCTGCACCCGCATGCCCGCCGACCCCTCTCGGCTGCGCCCGATACCGGTCTCGCACGGTCAGGCGCCCCCCGAAAACCGCGTCGAAACCTGCGAACTCCGCACTGATCCGGCCAGGGACTTGGAAACCGTGCAACTCCCGCCCGCAACCGCCCAACTCCATGAACCGTGCGACGTCGTGGTCGCCGGATACGGTACCGGCGGGGCGTTTGCCGCCTTGGCCGCGGCCGAGCATCAGTTGAAGGTGGTCGCACTCGATCCTGCCCCCTACCCCGGCGGCATGGGTTCCGCGGGCAACATCCACGCCTATTACCACGGCGTGCCTGGAGGAATGCAGGACCGACTCGACGAGCAGATCTCAAGGCGGGGCGCCGCCATTGCCGCCGACTGCATGGGGTACCACCCGGCCGCCCGAGCCGGCGTCCTCCTCGATCACCTCGAGCAAAAGCACGTGACGCTGCTGCCCGGACACATTGCGATCGGAGTAGTCAAAAAAGGAACGGCCGTTCGCGGCGTGCTGTCCGTCGGACCCGACGGCTACCACCTGTTCCCGTGCCGCATTGCCGTGGACGCCACCGGCGACGGCGACCTCGCCGCGGCCGCCGGTGCGGAGTTCGCATTCGGCCGCGAAGGCGACGGTTTCCCTCAACCTTACAGTTACACCCCGACCATTCTCCGCGAGGGTCGACTTTGGCATCGGAACTTCGATGCGGGCTGGGTGGACCCCACCGACACTCTCGACTTCTCCAGGGCCCATTTCGAAGGCCGCCGCAGGCTGTGGGACCATGGTCCCTTTACTCAAGAGCAGCATTACTGCACCCTGGCCGCGATCTTGGGTGTACGTGAAAGCCGCTTCATTCGCGGCAATGCAATGGTCCGATTCGAGGATTTCCTCAGAGGTCGAACCTGGCCGGATGCGGTCTGCGAAATGCGTGCGCACTACGACAACCACGCCATCGATTACGGCAACGAAAGCGCCTGGGCGCGCCGGCATGTCACCGAATTCGGCCTGTGGCGCTACCACTGTCAGGGGGCGATTCCGCTCAGAACACTCATTCCCCGCGGCCTCGACGGCCTCTTGGTGGCCTGTCGTGCACTGTCGGTGGACCACGACATGCACCAGTTGGCGCGAATGCAGCGGGACATGCAAAAAATCGGCGAAATCGCCGGCCACACCGCCGCCCTCTCCGTCCTCACCGGGGTCGAACCCGCCGAACTCGGCTGGGACGAATTGCAAACGGTCTTTGCCGAGGCGGGACTGCCGATTCCCGCCGAGCCCCAACCCCAGGCGGCAGTCTCCTCAGACGAACTGCTCGACATGCTGGACACGGAATCCGCCGGCATCGCCATGTGGCGCCTGAGTCGACTCCCCCCCGAGGCCGCTCCGGACTGGAAACGTTTTTTTGCACAGTCGCATCCGAAGGACAAGGCGTTCCGGGCCGCCGTGGCCGCCGCTCTCGGCGGCCATGTCGAAGCGGCCCGTCCCACGCTCGAACAGGTGGTCGCCGAACGCCGCCGAGAACCGATCCTCGGCGAAAAAGCCCCGCCCGCTTTCGTCGTGGCGGCCATGGCCCTGGCCGAAGTCCAGGCGCCCGACAGTACGGACCGACTCGGGACGATCTTGCTCGAGGCCCCGCTCGATCCTCCCACGATCCTGCTGATTCTCAAAGGAATCGAGCTGGCAGGGGACCCGCGCGGGGCGGACTACGTGCGCCGTTTCGTCGAGGCCACTCGAGACAACTCCTTTTCCATGCCGCTCTGGGGATGCAGCCCCGAGTGGCGGACGTCATTTCGGTTCGCCATCGAATTGAGAGCCGAGCATACGGTGCGCGCCCTCGGAGCGTCGGGAAACGACGAATCCGTGAAACGCTACACCAATCACGAAAACCTTTTGGTCCGTAGGTACGCACGGCGCCTGCTGGCCTTGGGCCGGGGGTTGCCGGAGAATGGCGCGGACACCCCACCACCACCAGAACACGGGCCGGACTTACTGATCCTCTCAAATTGATCCGGAGCATCGGCGAAATCGCAGCCTCGACAACATCCTCCAGATGATTCTGAGACGTTTTGTAACGCCCACTGAGCAAACCCCGAGGGACCGCAATGCGTATCTCGATGTGGACCAGTTACCTGATCGAATGGACGCCTCACGACATGGTTCGGACACTCGCCGAACACGGCTGGCGCACGCTCGAATTGAGCGACGAACACGGCCATGACCTTCTGGAGCAGGGCGATCCCGAGAAAACGGGCCGGGAATTCCGGCGTTTCGCCGCCGACCACGGGGTCTCCTTCCCGCAAGGCCACTTCTACCTGGCAACCCGAGGCGTCCGACCGCACCAGCGATCCGGTCGGCGGGTGGCGGACATCGCGCCGGAGGACGACGCACAATTCGCGCAAGCCATGGACGATATGAAGCGCTGGGTGACCCTGTTCCAGACCCTCGGGATCGAGGCCGGCGTCCTGCACATCGGCGGCGGCGCCCTGTTGGAGGCGGGTTGGTCGGTCGAGCGTGCCTTCGCCCGACGCGTCGAGGCCCTGTCCACGATTGCGGAGTTCGCAAAAGGCGGCCCCACACGTATCTGCCTCGAAAACCTGCCCGGACCACGCAGCGGGATGCGCGCGCCGGCCGATTACCGGGAATTGGTCCAAGCCGCCGGGATCTCCAACGCCGGGATCTGCCTCGATACGAGTCACGCGAGAATCGACGGCCGCGACATCCCGGAATTCATTCGGGACGCCGGCTCGGACTTGCGGGCCCTGCACATTTCCGACAACCTCGGTTCGCACGATGACCACATGCTTCCCTACGGACGCGGCGTCATCGACTGGGGTCCGGTCATGTGCGCCCTCCGTAACGTCTCGTACACCGGCTTGTTCAACTTCGAAACGCCTGGCGAAAACCGTTGTCCCCCTCCCATACGTTTGGCCAAACTCGATTATGCCCGGCAGTTGGCCCAATGGATGGTCGACGAAGCCGGGCGCCGCGACGAGTGACATCGCCGGGGAACGCCCGCATCGGGCGAAATGCCTTCCACCACGCAGCCCCAAACAAGCGACGCGGACCCGCTGCGATCATGCAACACTTTTCCGCGTGTCAGACCCACATCCTGAAAGCCGCCCTCTTTTTTCGGGCTTTGCTGCTGCTGAGTTCGCCGGCCGCAGGGGAAATGACCGTCCTAACGGGGCACGGCCCAATCGAAATCGGTTACCGGGCGGCTTGAAAGACGGGAGCACGTCTTGCCCTGGTGGGCGCCGACAGCAATCCAGATAGCGACTTCGATTCGAAGAAGGCAGAAGCCGAAAGCCGACAACACGGTCCATTTGACCGGCGTGCGCTGCCCGCCCCCCGGCAAGTGGCCGTCTCGATAAACGCCCGCGCCGGTGGGGCGGTCGGGTGCTGTGAAGCCCCGGTCCTGCCCCCCCCGGGGACCTTTGCCCGGATCAATTCTTTCTCGATCCCGACAACCCGTGACCGAATCGGACCGAAAGACTGGCGGGCCGTCCCTTGCGCATTCACAGTGTCGGGATCCGGGAGCAGGCGCGCCGTGTCGCGCTCTGCCGAGAGGAACGCGGCGTTGCGTCCGTCCAGGGCGAAGGCGACCGCCAACCCGATGAACCGGGGCAGACGGGCTCGCCCGACATCCCACGGGAAGCGCCCGGCTCCGGAAATGATAAAGGAAACCTACCGATGGTCCGCAGCAAGAGGATGTTCACCGTCATGAGTATTGCGGCAGGCTGTCTTTCGGGGATCTTTTCCGCTGTGGGGGCGGGGAAGTCCCTCTTGCCCGTTGTCGAAATCGAGGGACCGGTATATACCCCCAAACCGGCGAACAACGGCGCGGGGCCGCTGTGGGGCAATGCCTCGACCTGCATCGTCCGCCTCGGGGACAAGCTATTCGCCAGCGGCCTCGAAACCATCGAGGACGCCGCGCCGCTCAACAACGTCCGCTGGCTCCTGTTCGAGCTCCGGGACCACGGCTGGGAGTTGATCCGGGCCGACCCGGAAGACCGCACGCGCGAGCCCTGCCCTTTGGCCATCTTCCCGGATGGACGCCTGTTCCTGTCTGTGAACCCGACATTGACTCCCCCCGGGACACGCAACGGTCCGGCGGAACCGCGCGTCCTCGAGTTCTCGACCGAAAACCCCCGCGGCCCGTACCGCACGCTCTTGCCTGTGTGGGACGGCGCCCCGTCGTTCACGGAACATTCCTACCGCAGTTTCGCCGCAGACGGTCCGAATCAGGAGTTTATTCTGTTCCAGAATGTCGGTTACGACCATGCGGAATGGGCGTTCTACGACCGGACCGACATTTGGTCCGCCCGCGGCAAACTCATCTTCCCGTGGGGTGCCGAGTACGAGAAGCCCAAACCCGTGCGGGTGTGCTATCCCGCTGTGGCCCTCAAGAATCGAAGCGTGTACTGGCTCGGCGTAAGCGACGTAACCGAGCCGAATAACGCTTGGCGTGCGTACAAGAAGAAACTGACCGGACGCGACTGGGACTACGATTTCCGGCGTCTGTTCTATACTTGGTGCCCAGACATCACCACGGGGAGATTCCACGATTGGATCGAAGTCGCCAACCGCGAAAAAACCTGCGGCTGGCTCTTCCCGTGCGATTTGTGGGTGGCGCCCGACGGCGCGGTTCATCTGCTCTGGCGCGAGCGCGCCATCGATGAGCGGCTCCGAAAGGAATTCTTTCCGGACGCCAAACAAAGTTGGGCACTCAATCATGCCATCGTCCGCAATGGGAAGGTGATCCGTCGCAGTCCGCTGGCCATCGGCGGCGAAGGGCTGTCCGACGAGATACCCGGAAACGCGCGGTTCCAAGTCACCCCGGACAATCGCTTATTCGTCTTCTATTATTGCAGCGGCACGGACGCCGGGGGCCGGCCGTTTTCCGAGAACCGGGTGATGGAAGTATTCTCCGACGGCACGCACGGAAAGCCGGTACGAGTCCCGCTCGAACATCCGTTCAGCTCGTTCATCAATGCCACGGTACGCAGCGGGTCGGGCCCCTCGGAGATCCTGGACATCCTGGGCGTCGCATCCGGTCGGCCGGGCATATCGTATGCCCGCATCCGCCTTCTCAACGAGGTCTTCGCAGCAATGGACATCAAGAAGGAACGAACCGCCGACGGGGTCCGACTGCACCTCGATGGAGCGCAGTCGCGCGCCGCCCTTGGTCGAATTGCCTCGTGGGTATGGGAGGTGGGCGGCACACGATTGGAAGGGAAAAAAGCCCAATGCGAACTCCGCAAGAGCGAGCCGGTGAACATAGCACTCACGGTCCGCGACCGACAAGGGCGCCGAAACACGGTGCGCCAAGTGCTGCGTCTGCCGCCCGTGCCCAAACAGTTCGGTCGGGACCGGTGGGGGCTTGTGCTTCGGACCGAGGCGGAGGACTTCAGCGGCCAAAGCGGCGGTAACGTGCGGATCGCAACCGGCCTGCGCGGTGCTTCCGCACTCGCAGTGAGCGATTGGAAGAAACAGGGGCACCGGCTGGAATGGATTCTGGATGTGCCGGTGGAAGACGATTATTTTCCGGTCCTGCATTACGCCGCGCCCCAAGCGTCGACACGAGAACTGACTGTTGACGGCGGGCCGCCGCACTCGTTGGTTTTTACCGCCACCGACGCGTTCAGCACGTCCAGCGTCGACGCATGGGGCTACGCCTTGCTTTTCGACGCCCGGAAGCGCGTGGCCTCAGTGCACTTGACCAAAGGAGTACACACGATCGGCCTCGATGTCCCGAGCGCCTCGGACTTGGCGTTGGATTACATCGACTGGGTCGCCCGTGCCAGCAACGCGGATGTTCCACGCGCCGACACTCGAGTCGTCGAGGAGGGCGCCTACCGGATCCTGCTCCCGCTGAAAGGCACGATCTGTCCCGCCAGGATACGGCCGGAGAAGGGTCATTGTTTCATCGCCATCCTCGGACCGAACTATCCGGGAGACGGATGGAAAGGCCGACCCGAATCCACGCTCCAACTGTTCGAGAACGGCAACCCGCTTGGCCCGCCTCACGCGGTGCACAACGACATCCGGAGCAAGGGCAGAGGCCGATTCTCCCACTGGAAGACGAGACTCTATTTTTCGACCTCGGACAACACCGATCCACGGACCAACGGCCGCTCGTACGCTTGGCGGATCTTGCCGCGGGACGCGAGACCGTAAAGCGCGACTTCAGTCTTGCGTCGGTCGAGCGGACCCGTCCCAGACGGCCCCGAGAACGAGGCCCCACACCATGAAGAAGTTGCTGACCATCACCGTCGGCCCGACCGGTGCCGACATTACGGGCAGTTCCAACCGAGAAATCCAGGCTGCCGTGGACCACGCCGCCGCTTTGGGCGGCGGCGTGGTCCGTATCCTGCCCGGCGCCTACGCCATGGAAGACTCGCTCCACCTGCGAAGCCGGGTGCGGATCGTCGGTGCAGGCGAGGCGACCGTCCTACGCAAGACCCCGAGCGTGACCTCGCCGATCTCGACGTACCTCGGATACGGCCATTACGACGTATCGGTGACCGAGCCGGACAAGTTTCGTGTGGGTATGGGCGTGCACATCCGCGACGAGCGCGGGCACGGCTTCTACGAGACAGTCGCCACACTGGTCTGGCGCGACGGCAACCGCTTCGGGATCGACCGAATGTTGAACCATGACTACGCACCTGGCGCGGGCGGTGTCGTCACCGCCGTTTTCCCCGTGGTCAGCGGTTGCCATATCGAGGACGCCGGCATCGAGGCCGTCTCAATCGACGGCAACAAGGCGGAGAACGGGTTGCTCAACGGCTGTCGCGGCGGCGGGGTTTTCTTGTTGCAGGCCCACGACATCGTCCTGTGCGGACTCCACGTACGCGACTACAACGGCGACGGCATCAGCTTTCAGCAGTGCCGGGACACGCGAGTCGAGCAATGCCGCGTGGAAGGCATGACTGGGAATGGCCTGCACCCGGGCAGCGGATCGGTGCGGGCGGTATTGCGCCGGAATACCTGCCGGGAAAACGGCGGCGACGGCATTTTCTATTGCCTGCGCGTCGCGTTTTCCCTCTGCCGGGACAACATCGTCGAGGGGAACGACGGGTGCGGCATCTCCATCGGGGGTCGCGACACGAACAACCGGGTCTGGAACAACTGCATCCGAGGCAATGGAAAGGCCGGCATCTGCTTCCGCGAGGCGGATCGGTCCACCGCCGGGAATTGCAATCTGCTCGAGGGGAATTTGCTCGAAAAGAATTGCCGGAAACAGGGCCTTGCAGAAATCGAAATCGGCGGCGCAACAGAACACATTCATATCACGGGCAACACAGTCCGGCCGGGCAGTCGGGACGGGGCGCCAATGTACGGCATCCGAATCGGCCCCGAAGCGGGCCCCATCGCGCTTTGGAACAACACGCTGAACGTCGCCTCGGAGCATGCCGTGGACAACCGAGCCGGCTCGGATGCATTGCGGGAAGGACCTCCTGGTGCGCCTCTCGCCGTCGGACCGGATTCGGCCCCGCCAGATGCCGCCGCCCATTTGGATCCGGGCGATCCCCGCACCCGACACCCGCCGTCGCCCGATCCCGGTGGAGAAGGCCGGTGAAGCATGAACACGCCAAGCGGAGGTCTGCGAAATACCGGGCCAATCTGCTGAGACAGCTCGGAATGCCGTATGTGAGCACGGCCCGGCGCGCAACGCCGCCGCCCGAACATCGGAACCAGAACGGAGATCGGCCTCTCCCATGACCGTGCTTCGAGCCCGACACCGATGCCGACTCTCCCTTGCACCGCGCCCCTCGACTCAACGTGGCCAGTCCGCCCCCGCCGAACACCCGCCTCTCCCCTCCCCCCTGGCAAACGGGGCGACGGCCTGTATGTTGACGCCCGCACCGGCAAGACAGAGCCGCAGGGCCGACAACGGAGATCGGATTGGATGGAAAACAAACCGAACATCGTATGGATCATGGCGGATGACATGGGCTACGGGGACGTCGCCGCCTTCAACCCGGAATCCCGGGTCCCCACCCCGAACATGGACCGCCTCGCCGCGCAAGGCATGAGGTTCACCGACGCACATTCGTCTTCCGCGGTTTGCACCCCGAGCCGCTACAGCGTACTCACCGGCCGCTATTGTTGGCGGACCCGGCTCAAACACGGCGTCAACGGCGGCTTTTCACTGCCGCTCATCGACCCGGCGCGACTGACGACTGCCGCCTTGCTGCAACGGCGCGGCTACACGACCGCCGCGATAGGCAAGTGGCACGTGGGGCTCGAATTCCAGACGCAGACCGGCGCACGCGCCAACCCCGACAACTGGGAAGACGAAGGACTGTGGGACTACACCAAACCCATCATCGGCGGTCCAAATGCGGTCGGGTTCGACTATTTTTTCGGCATCGCAGGGTCGCTGGACATGCCGCCGTACTGTTTCATCGAGAACAATCGCACCGTCGGTATTCCGAACGTGCCCAAAGCCCCGTACTATCCGCAACAGCGTAAAGGGTTCATGACCCCGGACTGGAAGGATGCGGAAGTGGATAGGCGCTTCGCCGAAAAAGCAGTGGGCTTCATCGAAGGACACACTGACGCGCCGTTTTTCCTCTATCTGACACCCGCAGCCCCCCACCGCCCCTGTGTACCGCCGGATTTTGCCAAAGGCCGGAGCCAAGCCGGCCCCCGCGGAGACATGGTGTGGCTGGTGGACTGGGTGCTCGGGCAGGTGCTCGAGGCCCTCGACCGCACCGGAGTGGCCCACAACACGCTCGTTTTCCTTACAAGCGACAACGGGCCGCGCCTGGCGGACGTGGACGGCAATACCTATGGGCACCGGGCTGCAGGACTCTTACGAGGATGCAAGGCGGATATTTGGGAAGGCGGCCACCGCGTGCCGCTGCTGGCCCGTTGGCCTGCCGAAACGCCCGCGGGCGTCACTTGCGACGCCCCGGTGGGACTGTTCGATCTTATGGCCACGTGCGCGGAGATCGCGGACCACGCGCTGCCCGAAAACGCCGCCGAAGACAGCGTCAGCCTGTTGCCCTTGTTGCGGGGGCAGTCACCGGACGGGCCTACGGGTCGGCACGAAGCGATGGTCCATCATTCCCTGGACGGGATGTTCGCCCTGCGTCGGGCGCGATGGAAGACCGTTTTTGGGCTCGGCTCGGGCGGTTTTTCCCAGCCTCGCCGCGAGACGCCCGGGGAAGACGGTGCAACCGGTCAGTTGTACGACATGTGCGAGGATTGGCGGGAGACCACCAACCGCTGGCTCGATCTGCCGGACGTGGTCGGACAAGCTGAACGCCTCTTGGCCCATTACCGTGAGACGGGCCGGAGTCGCTGAACGCGCCTGTTGCGGCCACGCTCAGGAGATGTCGGCGCCGGGGGGGACTTCGCCGTCCACCGTGAGCAACCGCAATGCCTTGCCCGCCTTGGCCGCCAGCAACATCCCCTGGGACTCGACCCCCCGAATCACGGCGGGCTTCAGGTTCGCCACCACCACGATGGTCTTGCCCGTCAGTTCCTCGGGGCGATAATGTTCCGCCACGCCGGCCACCAATTGCCGCTGCTCGTCGCCGAGATCGATCCGGAGCTTGAGCAGTTTCTTCGCACCCTCGACGCGCTCCGCTTCGAGCACGACGGCCGTGCGAAGCTGCATCCGCCCGAACGTCTCCAGATCGATCTGCTCTTTCGATTCCCCGGCCGGCTCCCGCTTCGCACCCGGCTTGCCCGAAGCTGCCGTTGCGATAACGGACTTGGCACGAACGTCGATCCGTGGGAAAAGCGCCTTGAGCGGACGGCACGCCCCCCCCGGCCCCAGGCCGCCCCACTCCTGGAGCAGTTCGAGCCGGGGCCCGACCGGCTCCTCGGCAATGCCCAGCGCCTGCCGCAACAGCCCCATCCGCTCGGGCATCACCGGATAAAAGAGGCCGGAGACGATCCTCAGACATTCCGCCGTGTTGTAGAGGACTCCCCCGAGCTGCGCCCGGTTCTCGGGAGCAGTCAATTTCCAGGGAGCGGACTTCTCGAAGTATCGGTTCCCCTCGCGCACGGCCGCCATCACCCGGGCCATCCCCCGGTCGAGCTGCATCTGACGCAACACCTTTTCCATCTCCCGAGCCGCCGAGAGTGCCGCTTCACGCAACGGCGCGTCCGATTCTTTGGGCGGCGGTTTGGGAGGCATCTTCCCGTCAAAGTGCCGAAAGACCATCTTCAGCACGCGGCTGGCAAGGTTCCCCAAATCGTTTGCCAAGTCCGCGTTGTACCGCGTCACGAACGCCTGCTCCGTGAAACTGGCATCCTGGCCAAGAGTCATTTCCGCCATAAGGAAATAACGGAACGCATCCGCACCGTAGCGCTCGGCCATCTCCATGGGATTGACCACGTTCCCGAGGGATTTGCTCATTTTGTCCTTGCCGACCAGCCACCAACCGTGGGCAAACACCGTGTCGGGCATGGGCAACCCGACGGCCCTCAGCATGATCGGCCAATACACGGTGTGCGTGGTCAGGATGTCTTTTCCGATAAGTTGCATCGAAGCAGGCCACCACCGCCGGAACGTCTCAGGATCTTTTCCGTACCCAACTGCGCTGATATAGTTGATGAGAGCGTCGAACCAGACGTATGTGACATAGTCGCTGTCAAAAGGCAACTCGATCCCCCAGGCCAGGCGCGCCTTCGGCCTGCTGATGCACAAGTCCCCGAGCGGTTGTCGCAGAAACCCGAGCGTCTCCTGGCGTCGGTGCTCAGGACGGATGAAATCCGGGTGCGTCCGAATGTGCTCCACCAGCCAATCCTGATACCGGCTCATGCGAAAGAAATAATTGCGCTCCACCAAACGTTCCACGGCCCGTCCGCACTCCGGACATTTGTCGCCGACCAGGTCTTTTTCAGTGAAAAAGCGCTCGCACGGCACGCAGTACCAGCCCTGGTAATCGTCGGCGTAAATCTCACCCCGATCATAGAGGTCTTGGAGTATGCCTTGAACGACCTCGATGTGTCGCGATTCCGTGGTGCGGATGAAGTCGTCGCAAGTGATATCGAGCTTCTCCCACAGGCCGAGAAAACGGACTACGGTCCGGTCGCACTGTTCCTGAGGAGAAATCCCGTTCTCTTCCGCCGCCCGTTGGACCTTTTGTCCATGCTCGTCGGTCCCGGTCAGGAACCACGTCGGCACCCCGAGAAGACGATGGTAGCGGGCCAACACATCGGCCAGGATCGTCGTGTACGCATGGCCGATGTGCGGTTTGTCGTTTACGTAGTAGATGGGGGTGGTCACATAGAACCGGGAAGGAGCATCCATCGGGGGGTTCCTCGCAGTCGGAATCGGCCCGGACGCCGAAGATCGCGCCGGCCGCCGGACGGTTACGCAAATCGCCGGGAATACGCCGCGGCCTTCACACGACTTCCTGACGGCCGATTTCGCGGTCTCGGAATAGAATCACGGCAAGGGTGACAAAGAAACCGGCGAACAACGCCAGGTACGCGGCCCCAAGCCCCACATATCCCCAGGGAATGGGGCGCTTGGCAGCCAAGGCGTCCGCAGCCCAGAAGAGCTGCCAGTTGGGGACGATGCAATACAAGATCCGCGCCACGATGCTGGTGTCGGCAAACCGACCGAGCATGTAGTCGGACACGAGCCCGACGGCGAAAACGGTCGAGCAGACAAGCAGGTTGCTGACCAGTTCGAGCCGGGTGGACAGGGCCGTTGCAATGGTCCCCATAATACACACGGCGTACAGGATCAAAATCAAAGCGGGAACCATGTCCCAAGCGTACCGAGTGAGCTGCTCCGCTCCGCGCGGCAGGACGAGGACGATCAGCCAAGCCAAAGGGACCGTCGCCCCGAGAGAAATCACTGCGGCCATGGGAAAGGAAGACCGGCGCAGGTAGTTGCGCAGCCCCCCGGCGGCACATCCCAAGGCAATGGCCCCGAAGTAAACGGCCAAGGCGCGGTAGTCCAGTCGGAACTGGTCTTTGGCAATTCGAACGGCCATGAGCGAGGCCAGGCTGCACAGAAACCAAAACAAGCCCAACGCCCCCAAAACCCCAAGGATCTTGGCGATCAGAAACACGGGACGCTCCACCGGTTTGGCCAGTACGAGCAGGGCTGTTCCCGTACGGATCTCCCGGGCAATGGCATGGCTGGCGCACAACACTGCCGTCACCCACCCGAACACCATGGTCGTAGCCATGGCGCTGTCCACGACCAACTTGATCTGCTGCCGGAACACAAAATATGTGAACAACGGGTAGATCCCGATGAGCACCAGCGCCGACAAAACAATCAGCAGAAAAATGGGCTCGCGCAGGATCTCACGAAATGTATTTTTGGCAATCTGGTACCCACAGGCAAACACGGAACAGTCTCCCGGAAAACGGTCGGCCGACGCCGCCGTCATGCGTGTATCTGACGAATCACCGGACCGCCGGCGGAGGAGGAGGCAGAGGGGCCGCCGGCTCGGATGGCGCCCCGGGCACAGACGATGTCCGGGGAGCGGTCGGGGCCGCTTCGATCTGCTGAAGCAACTCGGCGTACCGACGGGCCAATTTCCGGACACGGAAAATCTTCCCGAGCGCCTCGGCATTCTTCGTCCAATCGTCACCGGTGACCATCAGGCTCGGATACCGGTCCTTGACTTGATCGACAAACTGCTGCGGCACATACTGCGGACCGCCCAGGAAAACTATGCGCTCCGGATGAAGGTAGTCGATAAACTCGACGTACTTGGCGGTTTCAATAGCCCCGGCCTCGTCCGCAGCGGGGAGGAAATACAATTGCTCGCCGGAGGCGGACGGCGAAATCAGCAGCACCGGCTGCCCCGTTTTGAACTGAATCATCTCGGCCAGCAACCGGGACCGCGCGATGTTTCCGGTAATCAACAGAGTCTCAACCCGACTCTTCTTCGAGAAGTACCGGAACACGTTCAACTTGCTCAGAAGGCCCGCATCCGCCGTAACGGTCAGCGCGAGCCCAGCAACTGCCAGTGCAGACCGGATGCCGCCCAGTCCCCGCGTCTTTCTCATGATTGATTCGCCCTTTCTTGCCGCCTGCCGGGGCGCGCTCGAATCCCATGTCGAACCACCGGCCTGTCACACCCCGCCTTAACTTTTCTTCACAGACCGCTATACTATAGCCGCTCAACAGGCGAACCGTCAACGCAGTGCAAACCGGTTGTTGCAGGTCGAACCGCCCGGAACACTCCCTATTCGGAGAGAGATCCTCGAATGTCGCCTATCAAACCCTTTTTGTCAACCAGCGTCGGACGGCGTCCGCGCAGCGCCATCTTCCTGAGCGGAACCGGCACGAACGCCGAACAGCTCCTCCGTCGCCGGCGCCGCGCTGGACCGGACGCCCCTTTCGATGTGGCCGTGTTGGTCACTGACGCTCCCGCCACGAGCCGGGCCCGGGAATTGGGGCGCAAATTCGAATTGCCCGTAATCGAGCACGACATCCGGAACTTCTACCGCCGGCGCGGCGAAACCCGAGTCACCATCGCTACCGAGGCCGGCCGCCGCATCCGCGAAGAGTGGACCGACGAACTGCGAAAGCGACTGGTCCCTTTTGAGGTGGACTTCGGCATCCTGGCGGGCTTCGTCCCACTGACCAATATCACCGCGGACTTCCCATGCCTTAACGTCCATCCGGGCGATCTCACCTACATCAAGAACGGACGGCGCTGGCTGGTCGGCCTGCATACGACCCCCATCGAACGCGCCCTGTTGGAAAACTTGCCCTATCTGCGCAGCAGCGTGATCGTCGCCCTGCCCTACTCCGGCAGCGGCGAAGATATGGACAGCGGTCCCATCCTCGGACTGTCGCCCGAGGTCCCTGTTCAGCGCGGAGACAGCACACTTGAAGAATTGCGCCGCTGCGCCGAACAGCGGCCGACCAAGAGACCGAAAGGCGGGTTCGGCGACCGCCTCGAATTCCTGGCCCGCGAACACTTGGACCGACTCAAGGAGCACGGGGACTGGGTGGTCTTGCCCGAGGTCGCCTTCGATTTCGGCCGGGGACGTTTCGCTCGAGATGAAGCCGGCGGACTCTACTACCGGGTCGGCAACGACTGGAAACCGGTGTCCACGGTGCTCTATCGCGGAGACGGACGCAAAGAACTCCTTTTCCGGAGACCGACGTCGGCGTAACTCCCGGAACGCATCTGTTCGCAGCGTGGGAGAATCGGAAATCGGCCCCCGACCGGACACCCGGGCAAGTGAAGGACGGGGGGGACCGCTGCCGCGTCACACGAGGAAAGCTCTGGACGCGCCGGCAGGGAAGACGGCGACTTCGCACCAACCGGTGCGGGGTCGGGAACGGCGGAAAGAACGCTTGTGAAAATCGGTGTCATCAGCGACATCCATGGAAACCTTCCGGCACTCGAGGCCGTACTCGAGGTGCTCGATCACCTGGGCTGTACCAAGTTCCTGTGCGCGGGCGATATCGTGGGTTACGGTCCGTGGCCCCTCGAATGCATCGAGCGGGTCAATGACCGGAAGATCCTCTCCGTCCAGGGCAACCACGACTATTGGGTGGCCTGCTCCGGCCCTGACTGGGGCATCAGTCCCTATGCGCGCTCAGCCCTCGAGTGGACTCTCGAACAACTCCCGAAAGATGCCGTGGCTTGGCTTCGCGGCCTGCCGCGAAAAATGACTTATGGCCCGCTCTCGGTCGTCCACGCTTCGAACGCACTGGAACCGCCATGGGCATACGTTCTGGCCGAACGCCATCTCCGGGCCAACTTTGTCATGCAGGACTCAACTTACACCTTCCACGGTCACACTCACGTGCCGCTGCTGGGAGTGCACCGGCGGGGGGAACGCGCCCGGTTCGTTCAACTGCGCAGCATGGAATTGCCGCCGGGTGCCCGCTACTTGGTCAATGTCGGAGCCGTCGGTCAACCCCGGGACCGCAATCCGCGTGCCTCATGCGGCGTTTTCCATACCGACACGCACCGTTTTCAGTTGTTGCGCGTACCGTATCATGTGGCCTGGACCCAGAAACGAATGCGTGAAGCCGGGTTGCCCGAGCCACTCATCAATCGGCTCTCGATCGGCCGATAGGATCGCGCGATGGCAAACGAACTCTCCTTCATTCATGCCGCCGACCTGCACCTCGGACGCCCGTTCCGCAGCAGGGATGAGCAGACGGCACAAGCATGCGTCGAGGCCCTGCTCCGCGCTTTCGACAACCTGATCTCCGCAGCCATCGAACAGCGCGTCGCATTCCTGATTCTTGCCGGCGATGTGTTCGATCTCCCCGACCCCGCAGGCATTTCCCCTCGGGTTCGCCTGCGCTTCCGGCACGGACTCGGACAACTTGTCCGGGAACGCATCCCCGTGTTTATCGCCCCGGGGAACCACGATCCGTGCACTGCGGCCTCGATTTGGCGGGCCGGCGTGTTGCCCGACCGCCCTGGGGTTCACCTGTTCGATTCCATGAAGCCGGCCACGGTCGAACTGAATCCGCCGTCGGTCCCCTTTCCGGTCACGGTCCATGGTGCCGGTCACACTCAAAACGTGGTCGGGGCCAACTTGGCGGCGCGCATCCGGGCCGCTGCCGACGGACGGTTCCATGTAGCGGCGGTCCATGCGTTCGTCCAGACAAGCGGACCCGTCGCGGAATCGGATATCCCCGAGGAAGGTCGGTACGCTCCCTGCGCCGTGGCGGACTTCCGCGGGCGCGGGATCCATTACTGGGCTTTGGGGCACATTCACCAGGCACAAGACTTCGTCGACGAGCCCGACACCCCGCTGTACGCCGGTTATTGCGGCTGCCTCCAGGGGCTGGATCCCACCGAGACCGGCCCCAAAGGCGCCGTGCAGGCGCGAGTCACTCGGGAGCATGGCGGATTCCGCATCCAACGAACCATTCTGACCCTCAACGAAATCGAGTGGATACAACGAAGCGTCGACGTGTCGGGCGCCGCCGGCCTCGAAGATGTGGCAGAACGCATCCGGACTATCACGGAAACGGCACTGCCGGCCCGCGGCCGTGCCGCCCTTCGCATCCGGGTCCACGGCGCCGTCGACCGCCCACGAGACTTCGCGGCCGACGACCGGCGCGAGGCCGTCGAAACCGAACTTCTGGAAAGCCTGGGACTTGCTTGGCTCGAAATACAATGGGACCTGACATCGCGCCTGGATCCCGCCGAGCCGGAATCGCGTGACAACGTGCTCGGACGCCTTCTGCAGGCGTTGCGGAAACTGGAAGACCCCGGCCCGGAAAGCGACCGCGCACTGCGCAATGTCCTGCAAATTGTGCGGCATGAACTCAAGGCGGCTCCACCGGACGATGTCGAAGCCCTGGAGTATCTCCGGTTGCTTTTCCCCGAGGTACGCGCCGAGGCAATAGCCCTCTTGACCGGCGTCGAGTCGGGAGAGACCGGCGAGTGACATCGCCGGCCCGACGCCAGTGTCCACGCACGGCGGCGTTCGCCGCGACCGCCTGCCCGGCAGGATGTCGCCACAGAAGAACGGACGGCGGAGCGACCCGGGTTTGGGGAGTACCAATGCAAATCGAACAACTCCATGTCACCGGGTTCGGGCGACTCGTGGACTGGACGCCGACCCCGCCGCTCGGCCCCGGCGTCACCTTGTTCTATGGTCCAAACGAGGCGGGAAAATCCACCCTGCGTGAGTTCCTCGTGGCCATGCTCTTCGGGTTCGACTCCAAAGTGCAGGGGCGTCACCGCTACAACCCATGGCAGGGGGCGGACCTGGGCGGCGAAATCGTCTACAGCGTGGACGGCGACCGTTTCTTGCTCCGCCGCCATCTTCGCGGTCGAACCGCCCATGTCGAACTCTGCGAACTTCCCGGGAAGACCGCCTTGCCGCCCGGCAGGGCGGACCGTCTTCTGGCAACCCACATCCCGGTATCGCGCGACCTCTTCCGCCGCCTCTTCGCTGTCGACCTCGCCGAATTGACGCCCCTCGACGCCAAGACCGCCCACGCCGTGCAGGAACAGTTCGCAACCGACTTTCAGACCCTGGGGGAAATCGCCAGTCCGAACCAAGCCTTGAGAGAACTGGCCGCGGCCATTGAGGAAATCGCGCGCCGCGGCCGGCGCGGGCCGCACAAGGCCCTCGTTCTACGCTTGGAAAAACAACGCAGGGAACTCCGCAAACAGGAGCGTGAAGCGCGGAACAGGATCGACGACTACCGAAGCCAGGAAGAAAAACACCGCCGACTTGAAGCCGAACTCGACGCCTTGCGCCGAGAGCGCATCCAGATTCAGAACGAAATCCAACGCCTCCAAAACCTGGGACCGATCCGCAAGATCCGGGGACGCCTCCGCGCCCTGAAACAGCAACGGGACGCGCTGGAAACATGGAAAGATTTCCCGCGAGATCGGAGCGATGAATTCGACCAATTGCGCCGCAATATCGAAATCCGCCGGGACACCCGCGTGGAACGATCCCGGGACCTGGAGGAAGCCGAGAAAGCCCAAACAGATGCCGCCGCCGCGTTGGAGCATTTCCCGGACTCCGCCCAGATTGAAAAACTGCGAACCGTGACCGACAGGGCCCGGAGCCTCCCGGACATCGCCGACGCCCTGAAAGAATTGCATCGACGCAAAACCAGCCTGGAACACCGTCGGACCGACCTTGCACATGATTTATTCCCGGCAGACGCCGTAGAGGTGCCGGCAGCCTTTCGGCAGACGTTCGCCGGGGACGCCCGGAGACTTCGCGACGACCTCGATAAGGAACTGGCTGCCATCGAGGAGATCGAGAGAGAATTGCAGCAAAAGCAGGATCGGCGGGACGTCGTGGCCGAACAGATCCGCGAACTCGAGACTGAAGAAGACCAGTTAAAGGCCCAAGTGCCCGACGATTATCCCGAAACCTTCAATGACGGCATGCTCCGCGATGCCGAGGCCCTGGAGCAACTCTATGCGAACCGGGACCAAATCCGGCAACGCCTCGAGGCGCTTGCAAAGGGCCGGAAAGACATCGAGCAGCAACTGGAGCAGCTCAATGCCGTCTCACCCCCGGGAAGCAACCCCGGGATCCGGACCGCACTCCTGCCCGGAATCGCGCTCTTCGCGGCGCTTGCGGGGATCGCCTTGACGATGCTGCAACCCGGTGGGAACGTCGGCCTGATTGTCGGTATCCTGCTCCTGGCCGGCGGCGCCGCGGGCCTCGGGCCGATGCTCTCCAAGCTCTGGTCTCGTAGGCCCGACCCCGCGACCGAACGCCGGCAACGTCTCGAGAAAGAACTCGAGGATTCCGCACAAGCCGACGAAACCGTCCGCCGCGAACTCGAGCACTGGGAAAAACAGATGGTACACCTGGCAAAACGCGCCGGGTTCGATGAAATCCCGGAAAGTGCGACGTTGGCGACCGCCATCCTCCGCCTGCGTGTCTGGGCGGATGCCGCGCCGGCGGTCAAACGTTTAGAGAAAGTTCGCAGATCGCTCGCCGAAAAACGGCCGGAAGCCAAAAAACTCCATGCGGATTTGGACGCCGTCGAGACCCGGGCTGCGACGTTGCGGAAGCAATGCGCCGCGCGCTTCGTCGCCTCTGGAATGACGCCTCCCCGAAACTACGATGTATTTCGGCAGCGCGACCGCCTGCGCCGGGCCGCCGAGCTGACCGAAGTCCTGGCCGAGGAGGAACGCCTGACGCAAGAGGCAGTCGCCCTGGAGCAAGACATTCGCGACCGGACGGCCGCACTGGATGCCGCCTTGCGCCGTTGGGGAATCGAAACCGGAACGGGCGACGCCCCGCTCTCCGTCATCCGGCGTTTGGAGGAATTCATCGAAGACGCCTTGGAAGCACAGCGGCGTCACGGGGATTGCCAACGCGCCGTACGCCGCGCCGAGAAACGTGCGGACTCCGCGCAACAGGAGTTGGAACAGGCCCGACGTGCACTGGTCGAGTTCTTGCGGAGAACCGGATGCGAAACAACGGAGCAATTTGAGGAACGCGCCCGGGCCGCGGCGGAGTTCGCACGCCTGTCCGAGGAAATCGCCGAAATCGAACACGACCTGCCCGAGGTTGCGGATTTCGCCGCCCAGGCTCCCGAGCCGACCGAGGGGCCTGCGGCCAACACCGAGGAAACCAAGGCCGAAGGTCCCGCAGACTGGCCGGAAGAACGGATCCGGGAACGGCTGGTCGAACTCGAGATCGCGGAGGAACGCACGGCTGCAAATGTGCGGGAATTGGAGGCGCGACAAACCGAGGTCCGAGCACGGCTCCGGGAACAGGAAGAGAAAGTAAACATCGAGGGAATCCGGGGAATTCTCGAAGACCTCGATGTCCGCATCCGCCGGGCGGAGCAGCGTCGAGACGTGCTCGTTCTAACCGAGTTCTTCTTGCGGGAAGCCATCGAGGAATTCGCACGCACCCACCGGGTCCCCGTGCTCGAACGCGCCGGCGGCCTGCTCGAGCTGGTGACCGGCGGCCGATACAGGGAGCTGCAGCCGCAGGACACGACCTCGAATGCCCTGGACCGACTCACAGTGGTCCCGGCGGGCGGCGGACACCCCGTGCCCGTGGCGGCACTCAGCCGCGGCACTGTCGAGCAGGTCTTTCTGGCGTTGCGTCTGGCATTGGCCACGGAAATGAGCGGCGGTCGCCCCCTGCCCGTAATCCTCGATGACGTTTTGGTCAATGCCGACGACCGGCGCCTCCCCGGGTGCATCCAGACCATCATGCGCTTGGGCGAGAAAATGCAGGTGTTCGCCTTCACCTGTCACGAACGGGTGGCGGCTGAATTCGAGAGCCTGGGCGCTCCGCGCCGGGAGCTTCCGGCCTGAATCCGCCGCCGTGCTTCGGATCGAATGTGCTCTGCGACCGCCAACAGCACAACAATCGCGAAACGGAACGGCAGCGCCTCCTTAAACGTCTGTAGACCAGGGCGCCCGGGCAGTCCTCGGCGGTTCCCGGCCAATGACGACTCGTTGCAGGGGAAAGACGCCGTCGCCGGCACTGTGGACGCCGAGCCAGAACCCATGCGGGAACTTGCGAGGCATTCGGTTCGGGGGACAGGCGCGAATCGTCTCCGAACAGCGTGGTCGATCCCCGAGCTGCGGGACCGCCTGTGCGCTACAGGAGGTCCGGGTCCCGCCCCTCGGAGAGTGCCAGCGGACTGTGGCCGAGGCCGCCAGGGGAACAGCCGCCATGCAGTACGCGTTCTTCCGAAGATTGCAGTCGGTCCTTCCCGCGGTCGCATTACTGTACACTGCGGGCGCCTCCGGCACTGATTTCGGGAAGAACAGTCGGCTTGATGTCTCCGGATATGTGAAAGAATACTCCCACGTCACCCAGTCACCCGTGGCCGATTCACTGGGACGCGACCGCACCGAGGCCTTGCACCTGGGCCGGACCCGCCTGCGCCTGCGCTTGACCCCGACCTCGAACCTCACGGTCACCGCGGCCTGGGAACTGCTCTGGAGCAGCCGCTCCCTTGAGGCCGCCGGGTCCGTCTACCGGGCCGGGGAATCGGCCGCCGCTCCGGCCCGTGCGGACGATCTCCACCGCCGAATCGCGACCCGAGGCCGCTCAGCCCTGTACCAGGATCTCGACCGCCTCGCCCTGCAATGGCACGGCCCGGCCGCGGACATTGTCCTGGGGCGGCAGGCCATCAGCTTCGGGTCCGGGCGCGTTTTCAATCCCACCGACATCCTCACTCCGTTCGGCTTCACCGATGTGGACAAGGAAGAGAAGCCGGGAGTGGACGCCCTCCGACTGACCCTGCCACTGGCCTCGCTCGCGGACGCGGACCTGATCTACGTGGCGGGACGCCGGTTCGACATCGAAAACTCCGGACCGGTCGCCCGGCTGCGGGCCAACTGGGCCGGGACCGATGCCGCCGTCCTCGCCGCATTCTTCCGTCAAGATCTGATTGTGGGCGTCGATCTGGCAGGAAGTCTTTTCGGAGCAGGCTGGTGGTTCGAGACGGCGGCAACCTGGCCTGCGGACTCCGCAGACCCTCTCCGCAAAGACGATCCCTACTGGCGGCTGTCCACCGGCGTGGATCGGCAACTGACCGAAGCACTCTACGGCTTCGTCGAGTACGACTTCATCAGCTTCGGCGCCACAGGTTCGGGGGGCTTCCCGGACGTCTTGCGGGAGCCGGCCGTGAACCGCGGCCTGGTGACGACGCTCGGCAGACACTACCTCACGCTCGGGTTCCGCCGCCAGTTCCACCCCCTGCTCTGGGCCGCAGTGGATTGCCTGGCCAATCTGTCGGACCCGTCCGCCCTTTTCTCGACCCGGTTCGAATGGAGCCTGGGGGACGAAGCGGTCCTGGCCGTGGGCGCCTACCTGCCGGCCGGACGCCGGCCGAGGCCCCCCCCGGTCGGACCGCCGAGCATCGCGAACTGGCACGATGAGTTCGGCGCCTATCCCCGTTCCGTTTTCCTCCAACTCCGCCTGTATTTCTGAACCTTGGCTGCACTTCACCGTTCGCTGCGCGACGGACTCGACAGGGGAGAGGTCCCCGGGCGGACGACGACGGCCTCAATCCGGACCTGCACCGGGGCTTCTTCCAGAAACGAACGGTAGATCACCCGCGTCCCCGGATCGGTCGAAGTGACCAAATCTTCCACGCCGTTCCCGGTCAAGTCCACGGCACATAGTTTCACCTCGTGGTGCGCCTCGAGCATGGCGTTCAGGCGGTTCATGGGCCGACGCAGGTCGAAAACCGGCCGGGAGCGAGTGCCTACATTCCGGAAGAAATCGACTGCGGCGTTGATGGGCTGTCCGCAGTTTTCGGTGGAGAGGATCAGGTCGATCCGACCGTCCCGGTCCCAGTCCACGGGCGTGACTTGGGTGCGGACGTGACAGCGAAACGGTATGCCCCCCACAAGTTCGAGGGGCGTTCCCCGGTCGAACGTAGGGTTCTGTTTCGTGCCGA
Source organism: Kiritimatiellota bacterium (assembly GCA_013151865.1). Lineage (GTDB taxonomy): Bacteria > Verrucomicrobiota > Lentisphaeria > Oligosphaerales > JAADHN01 > JAADHN01. The sequence continues at coordinate 77,852 of JAADHN010000095.1, read as the reverse complement.
TGTTGGCAAAAAGGAAAAGGCGCCCGGGATTGAACCGCGTGCCGTCATTGAGCATCACGATCATGTCAAGCCGACCGTCGCCATTCATGTCCGCAAACCCGGGTGTACAGCGATAGCCCACTGTGGTCCGGTCCCCCACGGCGCCTTGGAGGGCGTCGCAATTGCCGTCGAACGCCAATGTGAGCAGGGCTGCGCCGGCTGTGTCGCGAATCTCGAAGTCGTCGATGGCGCCGTCGACGATCTGCGTAAAGTCCGTGGGATGGTAGGCGCGGCGGCTGGGGTATTCGCGCTTGCGCTGCACCATGAACGTGGGATTGCTGCCGATATGGAAACGGGCCCCGACCTTACCCGGTCGGACGGGGGCGGCGTCGGCAGCCAACGTTTTGCCGTCCACGAGAATGCGCCGCCCCGCCTTGCCCCAGCGAACTTCGATCTCGTGCCAGGCGCCTGCGCCCCAGCCAAGGGGCGGGGTATCGAGCGTCGTATCCCAGGTCCGAAAGCGGAGTCGGTCCTCGGCGGTGCGCTCCAGCGCGAACGGCGGCGGCAATTTCTTGGGGGGATGGCGTGCGGCGCCCGTGAGAAACCTCTTGAGTTCCAGGGCGCTGACACCGGCCGTCTCCGGATGTTGCCGCGTACCGAAGAACGTGTGAACGCGCTTGTCAGCTCTATTCCATTCCGGCCGGAACAGGAAACGAATGCTGCCGCCATTCGGATCGAAGTGCCGGCTTGTGCGGAAAGAGAGGAAGTCCACCAATGCCTCCCCGGTCACGAGTGCGGCCTGCCCGTGCACGCCGGGAACGAATGCGACGTAGTCGTGCCGCGGCTTGGGGTGCCATTCGATCTCCGGACCGAACCGACCGTTGCCGAGGTTTTCGTAGACGTGGATGTAACCGAACCGCCACGAATGTTCGCTGGTGACAAACAGGTCGAGGTCGCCGTCGGCGTCCCAGTCCACCAGTTTCACGTTGCCGTAAAGCGCATAATACTCGCCGGGGTCGGGGCATCCGAACCAGTCGAGTTTGTTCGGATCCACGGCCACCGATGTCGGCAGTTTGAAGAAACTACCTCTGCGCAAAGACACCCGCAGGTCGAGCCCCCGCGCGCCCAAAGTGATGTAGTCCGATCGACCGTCGCCGTCCCAATCCACCACGGCGGGCGCCCGTAATCCGGCCCTTCCAATGCTGCGCCGTTGTAACGAACTCGGCCGAATCATCTTACCGAGACTGCAATTCCGTCGGTCGCCTTGGTTCAGCACCACATTGATCCCCGTGCACTTGACCAGGTCGAGATCTCCGTCGTCGTCCCAGTCTCCCCACGAGATCCATGGATAGTACTCGCTCGTATCGAATGGCTTACCGTTCCGTTGAATGATCGTCGGTTTGCGGGAAAAACGCCATGCCCTGCGCACGCCGGTGTTCTCGAACATCAATACACGAGGCGGAGTGCACAGGAACAGGTCAAGGTCGCCGTCGGCGTCGATGTCCGCCAACGCCGGGACCGTGCGACTGCTCCCCGCCGGGTTGCGTACAAACTCCACGTCCAAAGGAATCGCCGGACCGAACACGGGACGCCCCTCGACAGAGAGACCGTGACCGGCTTGGAACTGCACCCGGTCGCTCTGCGCGCCGCGCCGCACGACAACGGCGTCGGGACGGCCGTCGCCGTCCAAATCGCCGAACGCCACCCGACCCGGCTCCAGCCCGGTAGGCATCACACCCGACCGGACAATGGGGAAACGGGAACGCGACCGCTTGCCGGCTGGAAGCCGGGAAGCCTCCTGCACTCCGTTGGAATCGGGCAGGCATCGGTAAAACCTGGGGACCTCGCCGTAGTACGTCTGCATGAACAGATCCAAACGCCCGTCCCCGTCGAAATCCACCGGCATGGGAATCGAAAACCCCAGACCGGGATGTCTCGGCTTGGCGACGATCGGCGTGTCGGTCTCGTCCATAACGCGCCAATGCTCGCGCTCGCTGAACGCCGGGTCTTGGCGCGTGCCGATGTTCTTCCAGAAATGGCAGTAGTCGGTCCAGCGTCCGGCAATGATGTCCCGGCGTCCGTCCCCGTCCCAATCCACGATGGTGGCAGCCCAAAGGTTGCCGGGCAAGCCCACGCGCCCGACCGTGTCGTAATAGAACCGGTCGCAATCGCCCAGCGTACCCGTCGCCTCTGCCGGGGGCGGCTGAGTCGAACGCGGCCGGAAAAAAACGGCGAAGCGAGTGTGGGACCGGTCTCGCATCGTCCAGACCAAGGCACCCCGAGCGGGCGCGATGCGGTCGAAACGGGAGGGAGTCTCGATCCCGCCTGCGTCGAGGTCGACCACCCGCAATCGATACGGATCGACACGGTGCCCGAGAGCAGCCTCAACCACGCGCAAATCGAGCGGCATTGACGCGGGATAGAAATCGTGCGGAGTCTCACCCGGTGTCACCCGCAATTCCAAACGGCCGACCGTCCCCTTGGGCCAGGGACCGACGGCTGTTTCCGCAGGCGCAACGCGACACTCCCGCCAAGGCGCCAGCTCGGCTCGGACGCCCTCCCAACGTCGCCCGAATGCCGCAGGCGCTTCGGGGTCGTTTTCCGATAGTCGCTTCAATTCGTCTTCGAGAGTGCGCAGGCGCCCGACATAAACATACCGAAGTGCGCGCGAAACCACCCCACGCCCGTCCTTTTCCAGGCGCCGGCGCCACGCGCCGATTTCACGGCCCCAATTGCCGCGACGTTCGACCAACTCACGTCGTGCCGCAGTCACCTGTTCCAACGTACGCCACTCGATTTCCCGAATGACCACGGACCGTTCGTCCGGGGGTACGACCGCTTTGTTCGGACTCGACACACGGCAACCGCCATCGTATAAATCGGTGATGTAAATGCGGAACCGGCGCAGCATTGTCGGTCGAAGGTCGGTCGTCACACGATGCACGCCGCTCCCTCCCGAGTAGCGCGGTACGGACACCGGGGGCGCCAGCGGCGTCCATCGCCCCTTGACCCACCCCTGGACCGTATAACTCCGCGGCGAACATTCGGTGCTGGGGTAGGCCGCGTAGCGCAACGCCCCCGGATAGACGGTTACCTGTGCCAAGCGCACCGGTCGCGGCAGGTCGATCTCGACCCAATTGGGCGCGCCGGCCCCATCCCAAGAGGCGAGATCGTCGGTGTCCCCGTCGATCACGCGCCAAGCCGTGCGCTTCGGGTCCCGCGTGTTCCGTGCCCAAGCCACGACCGACTGGACTGCGGCCTCCCGGTAGAGACGGAATTCATCGATCCGCCCGCGGAACAGGTTGCCCCCGCCCGAGGCGCCGCCCAGAAAAAACGTCCGGGCCGTCCCTCCCAACCGCCACGGCGCCGTCCGTGTGACGGCCACTTCTTCGCCGTCGAACGCCAACACCAAGAGCCCACGTGCGCCGTCCCAACTTCCGCCGACCCTGTGCCACTCGCCCGCCTTCCATTCGTATCCTTGCCCTGGGAAGACGTTGGCCGCCAGCCACACCGCGCGCTCATCCACCACACAAAGAAACAACCCGTTCGCACCGCCCTTCCCGCTCTTGATCAGGTAAACACGCCCTTTGCTGCCGGTCGGCAGGTCGAACAAAATGTGGTACGCATTGTCCCGACAATCGAAATCGGGGCGCACCCACATATCGACCGTACCGCGCTCGACGTCAAACCCGGCGGGCAACGGGCAGCGGACCGGCGCTCGACCCGCGACGAGGGCCCGACCCCGGCGCCCGGGTGCGAACTCCGCAACTCTCGGCAGAAAAGAGTCCCGGCCGGAAACAGCGTCCGCGAGCGAGCCGTCGAACCCCAGCCGCACGATGGGGGCCGCCCCGGTCGTCGATGTGGTGGTCTCGTCGGAAACACATCCAGCGACAAGAAGCACGACAAGAGCGAGCACGATCACGATTGAAATACGCAGCGGCATACAAAACACCGTCCGTTGAGCGCGACAAATGTTCGAGGCGCCGTCTGGAATCGACCCGGCGACCGTCCGACGCACGCCAACATAACGGTGGCCGCCTCAAAATCCAAGAACACCCCCCGGGGTGTCGCGTTCCCGGTGTTGACAGGTCTGAAAACGGGGCTATTCTGACGCGACAAACCGGTTCGGGCGTCCCGGTTGCACGGGCGCCCGTCAATCGCCCGTCAATGGAGAGAATACCTCGATGGACACGACCCAAACCCTGGACTTCAAGCTCGCCAAAGTCATGATTGCCTTTGCCTGGGTAGACGGCACGCTCGACAATGCCGAGATCAACGCTTTAAAAGACCTGATCTTCTCCGTCGCGGAACTGACCGGCAAGGAGTGGGCGGCGCTCGAGATTTACATGGACTCCCCGGTGGAGGCGGCGGAACGCGACGCCCTGTTGGCAGACCTCCTCGAGTCCGTCCATACTCAAGCGGACAAGAACAGAGTGCTCACCGCCGTCGAACGCCTGGTAAGTTCCGACGACCTGGTTTCTCGCGAAGAACTCGCGGCGATCGAGGCGCTTCGAGAAACGCTCCGAGCCAAGGCGACCGGGTTCGCCGCTGCCCTGGCCCGTTTGATGCCGGCCACGCTGCGCCGGCAGCGGGTGCGTCGGCACAAGACCGCATTGCGGGAGAGAGAACTGGAGGACTTCCTGCGCAACCGCGTTCTGTACGATTTTCGAAAGGACCCGGCGGCGGCGGAAATGTCGGACGCCACACTGCGCAAGGTCTGCGCGGCCGCGGCCCTGCTCGGAAAAGTGGCGGCGATCGACGAAGATTTCTCGCCCGAAGAAAAAGCGGCCCTGGCCGACATCCTCGCTGCGGAATGGGGCATGACCCGCACGGGCGGGATCGCCCTCGCGGACATCGTGGTACGCCGTGCCGCCCGTGATTTGGACTACGCCTGTGTGAGCCGGGCGTTTTTCGAACAAACCACGCCAGAGGAACGCAGCCGGTTCATTCGCTGCCTGTTCCAGATGGCCAACGCCGTCGGAAAAACTTCCCTGGGCGAGATCGAGACCATCCGCGGCGTGTCTCTCGCCCTCAAAGTGCCCCATGCAGAGTTTATCGAAGCCAAACTGACCATCCCGCGGGCCGACCGGAACGGTCTGTAAGTTGTCGCAGGTGCGCCCCCCGCTCTTCCTGCCTGTCTCCACAAAGCCGCAGCCAACCCCGATACACGGGGCACCGGGCGATCCGTTTCGTCAGTAATCGGCCGGTGTGAGAGTGGAACTTCCTCTCCTTGCTGCCGTACTCAGGTACTGCCAAGTTCGTACTCACACGAGGAGAAAGCAGATGAACGACTCCGAACACGTTTTCTCGGTCGGCGGTTGGGAAGTCCGCTTCTTCCCGGAAACGGCCGGTCTCGAACTGTTTCACCGCGACGGCGGTGGCGTTCGCATCTCCGGCGTGTTGCGCTTCGAGACGCCCGGTCCGGATGGGCAGACAGAAGCGTGGCCGATTGTGCAAAGCCGGGACGGCATTCGCAACCGACTGGCGCTTCGCGATTCCCGCGGCGATGTTCAAGGCTACCTCAGGTTCACGGGACGCGATGGAGAACTGGAGTTGATGGTGCTGCACCGGGCGGCGTTGGCGTTCTCGGGAAGACTGGCATTCAACGGGACCGCGACCCTCGACACGGCGGCGTTCGCATGTCGCACACGCCCGCCGAGAAAACCGCAGGTGCTTCAGATGGCATCGGGGCCGGCCGACAGTGCTCTCAACGACTCGGTCTTCGCCCCGGCCAAGGACGTCACCCTGCGTTTCGGGGGGGATTCCGTCCGCATTGACACCCGCCCGCCGACGAACGAGCGGGGGCCGTCGGTATTCGAACTCGAACTCACGGCTCGACCGGAGGAACCGGCCGGTGCGACACTGTGCTTTCAAGTGATATCTGACTTCTACCGCGACCGGTACGTCCCGTATTATCGCCCCGTCGACAAGAAACGCTGCCCGTCGCCCCCGACCGGTTGGATGTCCTGGAATGTGTATTTCGATCAGGCGGGTGAAAGGGAGAACCTGGCCGAGGCCGAAGCCGGGAGAGATCTCCTCCAGCCTTTTGGCCTCGAGTTCTGGTCCATCGAGTCCTGGCAGGAAAACTCGGGCAAGCTCCCGGTCAGTTCGTTCCACAACCTTAACATGGCGCCGCACCGGGAGCAGTTTCCGCACGGCATGAAGTGGCTGGCTGACCGCATTCGGGAACTGGGTTTCCGCCCCGGCATCTGGACCGTCCCGTTCGGGACCGGGAACGGAGCGTTTTACGAAGCCCATCGGGACTGGTTTCTGCACGACGCCGAGGGTGCCCCCCTCCAGAATTGGTGTGGCCGCTATGTCCTCGATCCGACGCAGGAGGAAGTCCGCAGCCACATGCGCGAAACGCACCGGACCATGGCGCAGGGTTGGGGATACGAGTTCTTCAAGATCGACGGGATGTCCGGTCGCGGCGCCGGATACTCGGCACACTTTTATGAACGGGAAGACGTGAAAACAGCTTTTCGCCATCCGTGCCCACAACCTTTCGAACTCTGCGTACGGGCACTCCGGGAGGGCATCGGACCGAACCGGGTGTTCCTGGCCTGCCAGGGACACTACACGGGCCCGGAGGTGGAACGGGCGGATGCGAGTCGGATCGGAGGCGACATCGTGGCACCGAACCAGCCGTCGAGATGGCACAACATCCTGAGCCAAGCCCGCTCGACAATGAACCAGTTGTTCGTACACAACATCATCTGGTACAACGATCCAGATACGCTGTTGGTCGGCGCGTACCGCCCGCTGGACGAGGCTCGCACGACCACGACCGTGGTGGCCCTTCCCGGCCAGGTCATGTTCGCCGGGGATAAACTGCGCGAACTGCCCCCGGACCGGGTCCGGCTTCTCCAACAAACATTGCCCGTCTGCGACGTGCACCCGCTGGATATGTTCCCGGTTTACTCGATGGTTCCCATCTGGACCCTTAAAGTCCGGCGTCCGTTCGGAGACTGGGACGTGACGTCGGTCTTCAACTGGAGCGACGAGCCGGTGCACATTGCGTCGGCATTCACCGAACTCGGCCTGCCCCGAGACGGCCGCTTCCTGGTGTACGATTTCTGGGAAAAGAAATTCCTCGGGCGTTGCGATACCTGCATCGAGCTGGATGTCCCTGCACACGCCAACCGACTCTTGTGCATCCATCCCGACTTGGATCGCCCGCAGTTCCTCTCGACCGACCGCCACATCACCCAAGGGGGCATCAGTCTGAAATCCCTGCAGTGGGACAATGAGACGACTCGCCTGAGTGGATGCACGGCCCTTGTGGGCGGGTTTGCCGCGGAACTGGTCTTTCACGTCCCCCCAGATTACGATTTTCGCTCCGCGGAGGCAACCGTACCCCTCGAATCGACAACTTCGGAAGGAAGCGGACTGGTTCGATTGGTGCTCCGCGGCGACGCGACCGGGGACGCCGAGTGGCGACTTGCGTTCCGACGACGGTGAGCGACTCCGCCCAAAGAAGCCGAAATCCAAGTTTCTTCGGGCGCCACGGGACGGTCGCGCCATGGGGCCATGCCCGAACCCGGTCGACCACCTCGCCTTCGGCTCGGCTGTCGGCGATTCCGCGCAGCGGATGAACGGTTGTCGCGATCATTATCGAGACCGTCGAGTGCAAAAACGTATCGACAACGACCACGATTACGAGAACGATCACAACGAACGCCAACCGGCCGGTCCGGCGGACGGCGCATCGCCGCCGCTGATCGGTACGATGGAATCAATGCGCAACGCCATCATATCCGCCCCCGGTCGGGTCTGGGATCGGTTCGAATCAGCCCCCCAATCGACCTTCTCGCACCGCTTCAACTGACCCGTACGTCGCCCACCACGCCGCACCGGAATCGCAGTCGCGCATCCCCCAACGCATCGAAACGTCCTGTGCCGTCCCCCCCCGCTCACCCTCCCGACAATCGATGCCCGGAACGCCAGCACGAGATCGTTTCGCGCCGTTGAGGGGGCGAACATCGCGGTTGTATCACGGCGTTCAGGGACTATTGTACCCACTAGTTCTTTGCGACTCTGCGCTCGCGTCCGCCCGCCGCAAGTTCGCACGTCTTTCCCAGCTTGTCCTCGGCCTTTTCCAATGTCGTACGGAACGGCTTGACTGACGCGCTCTTCCACTCGGGCGGCCCGCGGGCTCCTCCGGACGTCTGCAGGTCCGGTCTGTTGCAGCACCCGGCGCCCAGCAGTGGAATGATTCAACCCTCCCTGCTTCCGCACCGAACGGGGCCCAGCTCATCTCAACATCTCCAAGGAGACGCGCCCATGAACGGGAAAATGGCAACCATCGACGGCAATACGGCGGCGGCGCACGTAGCGTACGCGTTCAGCGAGGTCGCGGCAATCTTTCCGATCACGCCTTCGTCACCAATGGGCGAGATGGCGGACGCCTGGGCGGCTCAGGGGCGCCTGAACATCTTCGGAAAGCCGGTCGAGGTCATCGAAATGCAGTCCGAAGGCGGTGCCGCCGGCGCGGTGCACGGCGCCTTGAGTGCCGGGGCCTTGACCACGACGTTCACGGCTTCCCAGGGCCTGATGTTGATGATCCCGAACATGCATAAGATCGCCGGGGAAATGCTGCCCACCGTTTTCCATGTTTCGGCCCGTTCCCTGGCGTGCCAGTCGTTGTCGATCTTCGGAGATCATTCGGACGTGATGGCAGTGCGGAACACCGGGTTCGCGTTGGTGGCCGCCACCTCGATTCAGGAAGTGATGGATCTGGGGATCGTCTCGCACCTGGCCACGCTCAAAACCCGAGTGCCGTTCCTGAATTTCTTCGACGGCTTCCGTACATCGCACGAAATCCAAAAAGTGGAAGAAATCGACTACGATGTCATGACGGAGCTTTTCGAACCTGAATACCTACAGCAATTCCGGAGCCGGGCCATGCGTCCGGAGCAACCGTTCGTGAAAGTCGGTGCACAAAACCCGGACGTCTACTTCCAAGGCCGGGAAACCGTCAACCAATACTACGCCGTGACGCCGGCCGTGGTGCAGGAGTATATGGACAAGGTCGCCGCGAAGATCGGGCGGCAGTACCATCTGTTCGACTATGTGGGAGCGCCGGACGCCGAGAAGGTCATCGTGGCCATGGGGTCCGGGTGCGAAACCATCGAGGAGACGGTGAATTACCTGACTCGTGAACGCGGCGAAAAAGTCGGGGCCGTAAAGGTGCGGTTGTACCGCCCGTTTTCGGTCGAGGCCTTCAAACAAACGTTGCCGCCGACAGTGAAGAGAATTGCCGTTTTGGACCGCACCAAAGAACCGGGCGCAATCGGCGAGCCCTTGTACCTCGACGTGGTGACCGCACTGGAGGGTGCCGGGATTACGATCCGCGGCGGGCGGTATGGACTCTCCTCGAAGGAGTTCACCCCATCGATGGTCAAGGCGGTATACGACCACTTGGACGGCCCGTGCTTCCACGGATTCACCGTGGGCATCACGGACGACGTGACACACCTGTCGGTACCGATCAAAGAAGAAATCGAAAGCGAGCCGCCCGACGTGGTCCGCTGCATGTTCTGGGGACTGGGCTCCGACGGAACGGTGGGCGCCAACAAGAACTCGATCAAGATCATCGGAGACAACACCGATTTGTATGCGCAAGGCTATTTCGTCTACGACTCTAAGAAATCGGGCGGCATCACCATTTCCCACCTCCGCTTCGGCAAGAGTCCCATCCAGTCGCCGTACCTCATCACCCATCCGGATTTCGTGGCCTGCCACAACCCGGCGTACATCGGCCGATATGACATGCTCAAGGGCATCAAGGAGGGTGGCGTCTTTCTGCTGAACAGCGAGTGGCCGAACGACGAGGTATTCGAACACTTCACCCGCGACATGCAAGAGACCATCATTCGCAAGAAGGTGAAGGTGTACAACATCGACGCCCTGGAGATCGCCACGGGCGTGGGCCTCGGGAATCGGATCAGCACGGTCATGCAGACGGCTTTTTTCAAACTGGCCGGGGTCATGGATGTGGACCACGCCATCGACTTGATCAAGAAAGCCATCAAGAAGACCTTCCAGCGCAAGGGCGAAGACATTGTCAAGATGAACTGGGACGCCGTGGACCACGCCCTCCAAGCCCTACACGAGGTGCCGATCCCGTCCGAGATCGTCAAATCGGCGCCGGCGCTGAAGCTGATCCCGGACGACGCCTCCCCGTTCGCCAAGGACATCATCGAACCGATCATGCACCTCGAGGGAGACGGGATACCGGTTTCGAAGATGCCGTTGGACGGCGCCGTACCGGCCGGCACGACCTGCCTGGAAAAGCGCGGGGTCGCCCCCCGCGTTCCCCGTTGGCTTCCGGAGCACTGCATTCAGTGCAACCAGTGTTCGTTCTCCTGCCCGCACGCCGTGATTCGAGCCAAACAGATCGATCCCAAAGACCTGACGGACGCGCCGCCTGCGTTCAAAACGGTGAAGTCCCGAACCAAGAACGACCGCGACCTGCAATACAAGATTCAGGTCTACATTGAGGACTGCACCGGTTGCGGCGTCTGCATCCAGACGTGCCCGGCCAAGACCAAGGCCCTCGAATTCCGGACCCTCGACGAAGAACGGGAAGCCGGCGAGCGAGAGCACGCTGAGTTCTTCGAAGCGCTGCCGGACAACGTGCTCGACGGCATCAAACCGGACACGGTCAAGGGCTCCCAGTTCCGCAAACCGTTGTTCGAATTCTCCGGGGCTTGCGCCGGCTGCGGCGAAACCCCATACGTCAAGCTGGTGACTCAGCTCTTCGGCGAGCGCATGATCGTGGCCAACGCCACGGGGTGCTCATCGATCTACGGCGGCACGTTTCCCACCATTCCGTATTGCACGACCAAGGACGGTCGCGGGCCGACTTGGGCCAACTCCCTGTTCGAAGACAACGCGGAGTACGGTTTCGGGATGCGACTGGCCGTGGACAGCAACCGCGGACAATTGCGGACCGTCGCCGAAAAACTGATCGAAGCCGGCACAACCCCCGCTCTGAAAGCCGCTCTGGAGAAATGCCTGGAACTCTGGAATGCCAAGGACGACCAAGCCGTTGCCGCCCAAAAAGAGGTGGCGGCGGTTCTGCCGGCGGCCCTGGCTCAGGCTGCCCCGGACACGGCGCCGCTCCTGGCCAAACTCGACGAACTCAAGGACTACTTCGTGGACAAAAGCGTCTGGGTCATCGGCGGCGACGGTTGGGCTTACGACATCGGATACGGCGGCCTCGATCACGTATTGGCTTGCGGTCGGGATGTGAACGTGCTCGTGCTCGACTCCGAGGTCTACTCGAACACGGGAGGGCAGTCGTCCAAGGCCACTCCGCTCTCCGCAGTCGCAAAATTCGCCATGGCCGGCAAGCGTAAGGGCAAGAAGAACCTCGGCTTGATGTGCATGAGCTACGGCTACGTCTATGTGGCGTCAGTGGCCATGGGCGCCAATCGGAACCAGACGTTGAAGGCCTTCCTCGAGGCCGAAGCATATCCGGGGCCGTCGATCATCATCGCTTACTCTCCATGCATCGCCCACGGCATCAACATGATGGAGAGTCAGGAAGAAGAAAAGATCGCGGTCGACTGCGGTTACTGGCCCCTGTATCGCTTCAATCCGACCTTGGCCGAGGCGGGCAAAAACCCGTTCCTGTGGGAAAGCCGTCCGCCCAAAACCCCGTTCCGCGACTACATCCAGCGGGAACGCCGTTACATGTCGCTCAAGCAGACTGCTCCGGACGACGCGGAACGTCTCTGGGAAGAGGCGGCGGAAGACTCCAAGGCGCGGTTCAAGCTCTTGGAGCGCATGCAGGGTCTGTTCGAGGCGTAGCCGACACACCTCCCCTCTCAAAAAGAAAACGAGAGCCCGGACCGAACGGTTTTCGGCCCGGGCCCTTTTCACTGCAATTGACCGCGAAAAGGCGCTCCCCACCGGTCGCCGGAGACGATATCAATCAACTCTTTCCGGGGTCGCCGGGGGAGTTCGGCGCTTTCAAGGGCCGGAAAGCCGACAGCGATCAGGGACACGGGCTTGATCGAGCGCGGGAGCCCAAGGACCCGCCGCACGGCACGGCGCCGGATCCAACCGATCCAACAGGTGCCGAGCCCCAATTCCGTGGCCGCCAGAACGAAGTGTTCTCCGGCAATGCCGAGATCGAGCAGCCAGTAGGGGATCCCGGAAACCAGGGGGGCAGCCCGATGCGTTACCCAGTCGCGTTGTGCACACAACGCGACAATGACCGGTGCGGCCGCCAACCATCCATGTCGAATGCCGGGCAGCAACCCGTGGTCGACCAGTGCCGTCCGAACGTCCCGGTCCCGAACGATAACGAAGCGCCATGGCTGCCGGTTGCACGCCGAGGGCGCCCGCCGCGCCGCTTCGAGACATTGGACAATCCAGGCGTCCGGGACCGGTTTCTCCGGGTCGTATGCCCGACAGCTCCGGCGTTTGCCGGCCAATTCCAGAAATGAACCGCCCGGACAATCCGGCGGCGCGCTCTCGGGTGAGGTCGTCGACATGCCGCATGCACTCCTTTTGAATCCGCCCGCTCTCCCGCCGCCGTTACCATCTCGAAAAAACTTCCCGGCAGTCCCCTTCCTCTACCGCACGGCGGCCGGGACAGACGAAGCCCCCAACCGCTCCCCAAACCCACGCACCGCGACCGCCGGCCGGCTCGCCGGCGGCGACCGATCTCCTCCGCGTCACGGCCGACGAGAACGCTTCAACGCAGCCCGGTTCTCGCGACGAACCTATCGAGTCACCATTCGATCCGGTAGGCCCGAGTAAGACCGGGAGAAAGCCTGTCGCGGAAACGACCGTCCCGAACGGCGAGGCGAACCGAGCCGGGAAGCCTGACGACGGCCGTTCGGGCCGGGACGCCGACGGCCTGCAGGTCGACCGTGACGGTCATCCACGTCGGTGCGGACGCCTCGTTCCGGGCAGTGAAGTAGAGCCGTCGGTTCAACGGGCCAAAGCGTTCGAGCAAGACGACCGCAGGTTCCACCGTCGCCCACCAGTCGCACGTCATCGCCTGCGGCAATCGCGCGTGTGGGGACCTTCACGGCGGCGGCGATCTTTTTCAGACTGAAATCATCGACCCAGAGCGTGCCGTGGCCGTGGTAGATATCGGCCCGGAAACAGAGTTGCCGTGTGTCGCCTTCGGTGGTGAGCAGCATCCAGACTCGTGTCCAATCGGCAGTACCGGAAACCCCACCCGACATCATCTGTTGAAAAACCCCGGTGGTACGTTCCCCGTCTTGGTTTTGCTGTTGCAAGTAGCCGACGCCGGCGGGATACCGCCCTCCCCGCCCCCGGCACTTGAGCCAGAAACTCGCCATGCAGGTGCTCCCCCCCTCGACCGGGGCCAGGACGCCGAAGCTGCCGGACATGCCGTCTTGCTTCCCCGGGATCTCGGCCTTCGCCGACCAGCGGCCGGTCCGAGCCACGCGGTTGTCGCGAACCCATTTCCCTGTCGAACGAAAGCCGTCCGGTACGCCATCCCCGTCGTCGTCTTTCCCCAAACTGCCGTTCGACAGAAGTTCCTCAGTCTGTTCCTTCACCTCGGAAACGAAAAGCCCACCGTGTGTTTCCCCCGAAGGCAACACCTTCCCGTCGACCGCCGCAGCGGTGATTCCGGAACCCGGGAGGGACCTCAACGACAAGCCGTCCGCGGTTTTACCGGAGAGTTGCGCCAACCCCGCCGGTCCGCCGAAAGCGGCACACCAGAAAACGGACAGGGACACTCGAGCCAGCAGATCACTGAACAACATCGCTTCCTCCTGAACCCACGCCCGGAGATGGGGCATCGAAGGACATGGATTTCCACTTCGCGCCACCACATCGGATTCGGACGGTTCGCCGGTCCGAATCCGGGCGGCTGCAGCACCCGCAACCGGCCGGTGATCGTTTCAGAAAAACGCACCGCGTTTGACCATGTCGATCTTCCGTTTGCGCCCGGACCACGGTGACGACGACCCTACGACAGTGTCGCGCCGGGCGGTCCTGCAGTATCCGCCGCCGTGCCCGCCCGCGTGCCGCCGAAGCCGCTCTCCCGGTCCGCCGGACACGGACAGGGCCCGCGCCATCCAAGCGCGAATGCCCGACTCATCGGACGCCGGCCCGGGCCCGACCACACGCCCGTCGCAGGCCCGCAATCACAGTCCAAAACCACCGCCACCGCTTTTCATGACTCCGCCTGCTTCGACTTGGCGGCCCGTCCCGGCGCCGCGGGACCGGCCGACGGCATGGGGCGGGAGGCCGCGGTCAGGAACAGGGCAACGATGTTCTCCGGAGGAGTACCGGCTTGGATGACGTGGGACGGCCCCAGGATGTAGCCGCCGTTGCGGCCCAACACAGCGATGCGTTCGCATACCTCGCGACGCACGTCATCGGGCGTGCCGAACGGGAGGGTCTGTTGCACGCTGATCCCCCCCTCGAAACACAGACGGTCGCCGTAGCGCTCTTTCAAAACCCGCGGGTCCATGCCGGGCGTATCGAACTGTAGCGCCTGGAGAACGTCCACACCCACATCGATGAGTCCCGGCACGGCTTCCATCACGTCGCCATCCGAGTGATAGACGACCCGGGCGCCGAACGCGTGAATCAGCCGGTTCAAACGTGCATGGTATGGCCGGACGAATTCGGACCATGTGTCCAACGACATCAGCAAACCGCTTTGCCCGCCGATATCGTCGGCGGTGAAAACCAAGTCGATCCGTCCGTCGGCCACCTCGAGAATACGACGGAAGTACTCCTCGAAAAAACAGGTCACACGCTCGAGCAGGGCGTGCACCAGCTCGGGGTTCAACGCGAAATCCACCAGGATCTGTTGAAACCCTCGCATGTACCACGATGTTTCAAAGATGTTGCCGTTGGACGCCATGAGGCAGTAAGGGCCGTCGCGCTGAACCGCAGCTATGTGTTCGGGTAAAGAAGCGTAGTCGAACCAATCGGGGTCCGGCCAGGAGTGTGCGTTCAGATCGTCCATGTTTTCGGCTCGGGCAAGGGGATGAAACATGATTTCCTGGTACTCCCCAGCACCGTAGCTGACCGGGGCGCGTCGCACGCCCCAAATATCGGCGCCCGACGGCAAAGGTGGCCCGATGTAAGCCGGTCGGATCGAACGGATATCTACAAGAGGAGCGAGAAACCGTTCCACCGACGTTCCCCGTTTCTGCGTCAGATAGCGCTCAAACTGCCGGCGCGCCGGTGGAGTGATGCCGGAACACACCATGGCGATGGGCACGCGGTCGGTTTCGCGATGTTCGAGCGCCAACAACACCCGTTCCCGATGGGTCGGTCCGATCATCGTTCTCTCCCGTCCCGGAATCACGCTGTTCCGATTTCACTGGCCGTCGGGCAGGCGGCGAGAATGCGGCGGATTTCCTCCTCAAGCAGGTCGAACGAGGCAATCCGAGCATCTCGTCGCCGGGGAACCATCCGGATCAGCAGACTGCGGACCGCCTCCGGGGTCCCCTCCGGAAGACGATCCCGGCAAGCCGTGATGCGCGGTTCACGCACATGTTGTTCCGCCAACGCCGCAGGATCGTCCCCGGAAAACAGCGGCTGGCCCGTCAGCAGATGGAACAGCACCATTCCAAGACTGTAGATTTCGCTCCGACAATCTTCAGGAAGTCCGGCCACCCGTTCGGGCGGAATATAGAGGACGGAGCCCACAAGTTCCTCGGACATATCGTCGAGCACGGCGTCGCGGGGAATGCACAATCCCAGGTCCACGAGGTTCGCCCGCCCGGAACGGTCCAAGATGATATTCTCCGGCTTCAGGTCGCGATAGAGAAAGCCCTTTTCGTAGATGGCGGCGTCTGCGGCGATCACGTCCAAGGCCATCCGAAAGGCGCGACGCCACTCGAAGGGGCCGTCGCGATCCAGTACCTGGTCGACTCGTTCGCCGTCGATGTATTCGAGCGCCAGGAAGTACTCTCCGTCTGCCGAACCGTACTCGACGGCCCGCTCGCAGTTTGGGACGCCGTACAAGCGGGCGGCAACCCGGGCTTCCGCCTCGAGCGCGGCCCGGGCCGCAGCGTCCTCGCGCTGGTCCCGGGGCAAGACCTTGACCGCAAACGTCTCACCGGGGTATTCAGTGCACACGGCACGGTAGACGCTCCCCATGCCCCCGCCGCCGGCAGGGGCGTAGAGATAGTACGTCTTCACCCTGAGCGGAACGAACACCGGCCGGTCGCAGAATGGGCACGGCGCGATGGAAAGCGGTTCCATGAGACCGAATTCGATCGGGGACCCGCAATCGGCGCAGAGCCAAAAACCCGTCCCAAACACAGCCAAAAGACGATCGGGGTCGGCAAGTGCCGTGGGGGATACGGGGTCCGGGGGCGGCCCCGGACTGCTGCGGTGAAACAGAGCGGCCATGGCGCCTCTCCAGCGGCATTGCCAATGCTGTGAGTGTCGTACTGTGCACGCCGCCCTGTACGGCGACCAATTGCCGAAGGCGACGCCGTCGAAATGCGGCATTCGTAGAAGCACGAACCGTGCCGGTCACCCGGCGGACGGGACGGACGCCGTCGGTTCCGGATCGGGAGACTCCGGCGACGCTTCAACGTTGACAACGCGGGCACAGGAATGTGCTGCGCCCCGCCTGGAGGATTCGGACAATCCCACATCCGTCACCGCAACGTGGGCACGGACGGCCGGCCCGACCGTACACATCGAGCCGACGCTGAAAGCCCCCTTCCGTACCATCGGGAAGGCGGAAGTCCCGCAAGGTCGTGCCCCCTGCTGCAATAGCTGCTTCGAGGGTGACTTTCACCGCGGCAACCACGCGACCGCATTCCTCTCTCGACAAATCGCCGGACGCTCTCCTCGGGTCGATTCCAGCGGCAAAAAGTGCCTCGCTGGCATAGATATTGCCAATCCCCGCAACGGCGGCCTGGTTCATCAAGAGGTTCTTGACCGGGACGGTACGGCCCGCCGCAAGGCGTCCGAAAAACGCGACATTAAACTCGTCCTCGAGGGGTTCCGGCCCCAACCGTGCGATAGTCGTTGGAGCGTCCGAACCGGCCCCGGTCGTCTCGACGCTCACCTGACTGAACCGGCGGACGTCGGCCAGTCGCCAGCCAAGACTGTCCCCGATCCACCATTCGACACGGTCCGACCGAAGCCGGGGCTCATGCCGGGACACAATGCGAAACGCACCGGTCATGCCCAAATGCAAGACAAGCAGCGTCCCCCTCTCGAATTCGACCAGAATGTACTTCCCGCGCCTGCGCACATCGAGGATGCACCGTCCAACGATCAGGTCGCGCATCCGCAGCGTCGGGACCGGATGGCGCAGTCGGCGAGTCCATACACGGATGCCCCGGACCCTCTGTCCGGTCAAGTGCGGGCGCAGGGCGCGACAGATCACTTCGACTTCGGGAAGTTCAGGCATACGGATCGCCTCGACGGCAAAAAGGGCGCACGGGCCTACACGAACCGCTTGCCCGACCGATACACGAATAGCAACGAGCTTGCGAAACCCGGCACAGCGTCGATTTCAGGGCACGACTGTTCCGCCGAATCCTCACGCCCGCCCCCGCTACACCTCCCTGCAAGCGATCCGTCGACGACGCGCTGCAATCGCCGGCCCCCGGTCAGGGGCGGGCCGAGGTTGGTGAAAACCGTGCATCATTCCCGAAGGTAATCGGGCACGTGGGCGCCCCTCACCATGTCCTCGAACGTCTCACGCTCGCGGATCAGCATGTGGCGCTCGCCGTTGACCAGCACCTCGGCAGGACGCAGTCTGCCGTTGTATTGATAACTCATGGTGTATCCGTACGCGCCGGCGTTCTCGACCACGACCAGGTCACCGACCGTCGTGCCCATCGGCAGGGGACGATCCCGCACCCAATAGTCGGTGTTTTCGCAAACCTGACCACACAGTCCCATGGACGCACGGGGTTCGCCCTCCCGTCCGTCCACATAGATATGATGATACGCCCCGTACATGGCGGGCCGGGCCAAGACGTTCATGCCCACATCGGTCCCGATAATCCGGGCATACCCGTCCTTGATTGCGTGCACTCGACCCACGATGTACCCGGCGTCCCCCACGAAGTAGCGCGCCGGCTCCATCATGAGCCGCGGCGGTTCCAACCCATACTCGCGCACTTTTTCCTTGAAAACGGCGGCGACCCTCGACGCCGCAGCTTCGATGTCCAACGGCGATTCGTCCGGGCGATACGGAATGCCGAGACCGCCGCCGAGGTCGATGAATTCGAACCGGATCCCCAATTCTCTGACCGCCTTGCCGATGATGTCCATCAACAGTCCGGTAATGAACCCGAAGTATTCCGAATCGGTTATACAGGAACCGGGCATCATGTGGGCGCCGAACCGGGAGATGCCGGCATCGCGGGCCAACCGGTAAGCCTCTATGACCTGGTCCGGGTGGAGCCCGAATTTCGCTTTGGGCCCCGCGTTCGTTACGTACTCGCCCACGTTGCTCTTGCCATACCCCGGATTCACCCGAAAGCAGATCAAGTCCGGACGTCCGTGCGCGAGCACCCGCGGCAAGAGCGAAATGTCGTCCAAGTTGAAGATTACGCCGCTTTGGAGCCCTTGCCGGATGTCGTCGTCCGACAGGAAATTCCCGCTGAACATCACATCTTCTCCGCCCAGGCCGATTTCGGCAGCCAAACGAATCTCGTTCACGCTGGCGGCGTCGATCCCGGCGCCCTCCTGCCGGAGAATATGGGCAATGGCCGGGTTGTTGCACGCTTTGACCGCGTAAAAGAAGCGGAAATTGGGATAATCGTTGCGAAAAGCCGCCAGGGCGCGCCGAAAATTCGTGCGGATGCGATTCTCCTCATACACATACGTGGGCGTCCCGTAGCATTCGGCAATGGCGGTCGCCGGGACGTCTTCAAAGAGGATGCGCTCACTCTCGATTCTCATGGTTCTCTTCCTGTCCTGAATGTCTCGAGGGGCCGGCCCGGGAATATAGGCATCGGAATACGCCAAGGCATCGCCCAAGCCCGTTCGAACGTTCGGGGTTCGAGCGGCAAGCCATCCCTTCAAATCTCGTGGATCAACAAGCCATCTGCCAGTTTGGGTTCGAACCAAGTGGATTTCGGCGGCATAATTCGGCCGGCGTCGGCAATGGTCATGACTTCCTCGATCCCCACGGGAAACAGAGAAAACGCTGCGTCGGCGGCCGCTTGGCGCACAAGGCGTTCCAGCTCGTCCGCACCGCGTATCCCGCCCACGAAATCAATGCGCGGGTCCCTTCTGGGATCGCGGATGCCAAGAATGGGGTCCAATACCAGTTTCTGCAAGCGCTGGACATCCAATTGTTCGACCGGATCGTCGCAGGTGGAGGGTCCTACGAATGCTATTCGCCACCAACGGCCATCGAGGAACATATGGACAGCGCCCTTTGCCGTCGGCGTCGCCGAAGACACGGGCTGCACTGTGCAGGCGCCCGACCGGCGGATGGCTGCCAGAAATCTTTCGGCATCCAGCCCGTTCAATCCCTTGACCAGACGGTTGTAGGGCAGGATACGCAGTTGACTTGCCGGAAAAAGGACGGCCAGGAACCGGTTGTACGGCTCCGTGCCGGTATGGGCCGGATTGTCTCGGCGCCGTTCCGTCCGAACTCGAGCTGCACTCTCGGCCCGATGGTGTCCGTCCGCAATATACAGGACAGGCAAAGACTCGAGGGCCCGGCGTAACGAAGCGGTGAATTCAACCGACACCCGCCAAACGGTGTGCCGCACACCGTCTCCCCCCGTACAGTCCAGCAATGCCGGCCGTGCCGTGGCCGTGCCGACAATGGCGGCAATCTCTTGGGAATCACGGTACGCCAGGAAAACGGGGCCGGTCTGGGCGTTCAACGCGGCAATATGCCGGGCGCGATCTTCGACTTTGTCCGGACGCGTCGTTTCATGCCGACGGACGATTCCGACCTCGTAGTCGTCCACGG
The DNA here is from genome assembly GCA_013151865.1 of Kiritimatiellota bacterium. Classification (GTDB taxonomy): domain Bacteria; phylum Verrucomicrobiota; class Lentisphaeria; order Oligosphaerales; family JAADHN01; genus JAADHN01. The sequence goes on along the minus strand of JAADHN010000095.1, from coordinate 57,952 downwards.
CGGCAACGGCCGCAACGCCGACCTGACGATGCGTCGCCGACTCGAGGCCGTAAACGTAGTAGTGGGGAACCGTGTCCTTCTGCAGGCGACCGCTGTGCCGCAGCCGAAGATAATTCCGGCGCGCCGTCTCGTATACGAGATCGGAATACGGAGAGACATCATCCGACAATCCCAGTTCAGCACGGGAGACGTGCAAGAACGAATCCGGATTGCCTCGGGCCTTGCGGCGGGCTTCGTCACGGGTGACGACGTCGTAGGGGGGGGCGCAAACCCCGGCCGCGGCCTCGGCAACGGGGTGCACCGCCGGGAACGGGAACACATTCGCCATCGAAAAAATCCCTTTATGCTCGTTCTTGCCGATCGCCTTGAACCGACTGGGGCACAGGCGGCTTCGCCCGATCATCTTCGAAACGAGACCGCTTTGTCTCGGGCGCAAGATTGCTCCGAACCGCCTCGACCTTTCGCGCCCCTGCGCACTCCGAACCCGGTGCCCGTCCAGAACACGGACGTCGCGGCAGCGTCGCCCGGACTGTTCCGGATCGGGTCGCATCAGCTCCGGATCAGAAATCGGAGCACGGGGCCATGTCGAATGTGTCGATGGGTTGATACCGAGCCCCGCCCGGACCGAGCAGACTTCGAAACAACGTGATACGCTCGCAGTAAACGGGCGGGACCTCCGTCGACTCGGGCAACGGCGCCCGCCAGACCAAGGACAGGTTTTCGAATCGCACCAGAGGCACGAGGGTCCGCCGGTCGCGTCCGCCCCGGAACCGCACGAGCGTCAGGTGCGGCACCGCCCGTTGGCCCTTCGACTCGGGGGGGGGCGACAAGCCGACCTGTGCGAGGGTCACACGAAGCGCCCGAGCCGTCCGCTCAAACCGGTTGCCTTCCGGCATTTCCGAAAACCGAAGAAACAGCACTCGCGGCGGCCACGAAAAGCAGGCCACTCGGTCGAAGACCAGCCTGAAACCGGGGACATCCCGCACGAACTCGCGCGCGACGCGGGACAATTCGGTTACCTCGCCAACCGGCCGTTCGCCCAGAAAAAGGAGCGTCAAGTGCATGGATTCCGGGCGAACCCATCGCCCGCTCACCCCGCACCGGCGCAACGCATCCTGCACCTGGCCGGCGTAGCAACGCACCCGGTAAGGGACGGAGAAAGCGAAGAAGAGGCGGTACGTGGCAGGTAGACTATTCGCGGTAGGTCCCCCGATGGTCTTTGCCCCAGTGGCCCTCGGGCGTCTCGACAATCACATATTCGCCCGGCGCCGGCACCACAACTTTTTTGAGAAACGCCATAGCACTCTCACGGTCCGGAGCATGAAATGTATAATAATGCGAGTAATCGCCGGCTTCGCCCTCGCGCTCCTCGGCAACGACCACTTCGGCGGCTTTGCCGGAAAGCGTCTCCGGATCCGGGACCACCGCCTGCCTGTCGGGCGGCGTGCTCACCCGGAACTCCACCGCACCCTCCGCCTCGGACCACTTGTCGACCGCTTCGCGCCACATCGACCGGGACAAGGCGGGGCCGCCGACGAATGCGACATACCGGCGCTCTTCCGGATATACCCCAAAATGTACGGCGGGACCGCAGCAGAACTGACCAGGCTTGGAACCGATCATGATGTAGGAAAGCGCCGACAGGGCCGCCCTGGCGTCTTCTTCGGTGGGAAAAAGGAAAGCTGCGTGCTTGAACCGATCCGCATCCGCTTCGACCTCCGCCCAGAATCGTTCTTCCGCGTCTTCCCGGGAAGTATAGAAGGTCCCTTGGGGCCGGCGATTGAGCGCGGCAAGGATCGCCGCCACGATCACACCGAACCCAACCAGCCCGCCGATGACGGCGAGCCAAATAGAAAAAGGCGGCGGTCCGGTCGGCTCCCCGCCGACGCCCTGATCCTCCATTGCGAGCGGCGCTTCCTCGACGGCGGTGGCCCCCGCAGATTCAGCACCTTCGCCTTTCGTCCCCGACGCGACCGAAACGGCTATCTCGCCCGGTGCAGTCCCGATGTCGGGAACGCCTTTCGCGGCGTCCTGTTCAGACGCAACCGCCTCCACGCTCACATCTTCGTCGGGCGCTTCCGGCGTGGGGCGGGTCTCCGCGCCGGACGTCGCGCTCTTTCCTTCCGCCTTCGATTCCGCCTCGGCGCCCGGTGTGGCCTCGGGCTTCTTGGTTTCCTGCCCCTCACCTCCTGGCGCGGCGACGGCAGCCGACTCGGGCGTCTTTTCCTTATTTGGCTCCGCCGGACCCACCTTCGGCAAAACGGGTTCGACTGTTTCGGCCCCCTTCTCATGTGCAGGCGGCGCCCCGCCACCCGCTTCCTCGGCTTCTTCCGGGGCCCCGACAGGCGCCGCACCGGTCTGGGGCGCGGCCGGCGCGGCTTCTCTAGACAGTGTCGCGGCCTGCTTTGCCTTGGCCGCAGCAAGGGCGAGCCGCCGCCGGCGCTCCACCAGCAGCAGGTCGCTCACCACGTCCGGAACGCGCCGCCATTTGCCCTTGTAGAGCACGTATCCATGCAACTCGTTCTGGAGTCGGCCAAGCCGCTTCTCTTCCTCGATCGCCCGTTGATACACCCGCTGCCAGGCAGCTTGACGCGCCTTGAGGTAGGTCTGTTTCTTTTTTTCGATGTATTCCCGCCGGAGGCGCGCGCATCGCTCCGCGTCGAACTTTGCCAGCACCTCATCGCCGCCTTCCATGGCAGCAATGTCCTGCATCAGGACCTTACTGCCCCCGATGACGATTGCATCCGGAGTCTTGCCGCGGTAGATGCCCGAAACCTTCACCTGCCGGACAGGACTGGCTTGGTAGACCAGCGTCACCACGTCACCAACTTTATAAGCCGGGTACCTGCGGGCGGCTTCTTCCTCGATCTTCTTTTCATCAAGCGATGGATACGCCTTTTTCATGGCCTCGTCGGCAGTGCGCCGTGCGGCCCGCAAGCAAGTCGCTTCGTCAACCGGTGGAGTGGCGGGATACAGATCACACTCGGGAAACAACTGCCGGAATCCGTCAATGATGCGACGCCGGGCCTGAATCACCCCCTCGGGCGACAGCCCTTCCGTCGCTTCTTTGACCAGTTTGTTCAACGCCTTGAGGCGCACCTCCGACGTCGAAGGGACCGCGGCCGGGCAACGAAACACGAGCGCCCCCCCGAGAAACACGGCAACCGACACGACCGCCCTGTACAGCAGGAGCGTCAAAAATAGGTTCCGGCGGTTATTGTTGAACACCTTTCGCATCTCCCCGCATTCGGCGCAAAGGCTTTCGACCGGCGCGCGGCGAAAACACCCTCACATCCGTATCGCACACCGAAGGCCCCACGGACTCACCCGCAGAGCGCCGAACCGTCTCGCAATAGTCCGGGCCCCGGGCGAGAACTCGCGGGCTCTCCCCCGCCGTCCAACAACTCCCCGACCGGCGGTGAGCACGCCGCGAAATATGGGGGGGCAGACTGAGCCGGCCCTGCCCCCTGGACCCCATGCTGTGCCGGCAGGATACAGAGCATTCAACACCGTCCAAAAAGTCCTCAGAACCGCTGTAATCTACGGCCGCAACCCCGCATTGGCAAGAGGTGCCCGACTTGACACGCCCGCTTTGAGGTTCGACAATATGCCTCGGCTGCGGCCGCGAAACAACTCTGGGACGAACTCGCAGGCCCCGCAGGCAACCGCTTTCGGAGAAAACGGCATGAAGATCCTGTTGGTGGAAGACGACGAGGTCACTGCGGGCTTTATCCGCAAAGGGCTCGAGGAGGCGGGTTTCACTGTCGAACACGCCGCCGACGGTGAAAGCGGTCTGTTCCGTGCCCTGACCGAACCGGTCGACGCCGCCGTCATCGACATCATGCTACCGAAGTTGGACGGTCTTACCCTCGTCCGAAGACTGCGTCGGAAAAAGCCCGCCCTGCCCGTGCTTTTCCTCAGCGCCAGACGCGAAGTCGACGACCGCGTCACCGGCCTGGAAGTCGGTGCGGACGATTACATGGTCAAACCCTTTGCGTTCACGGAACTCCTGGCGCGGGTCCAGGCCCTCTTGCGCCGCAATTCGGGGGTCGCCGAGCCCACAGTGCTCCGCGTCGGCGACCTGGAAATGGATGTGGTCCGGCGCCGCGTGCGACGGGCAAACCGCATGATCGAACTACAGCCCAAGGAGTTCGCCCTCCTGGAATTCCTTATGCGCAACGCCGGACGTGTTGTATCGAAGACCATGATCGTCGAACATGTCTGGGAGTACAACTTCGACCCGGGCACCAACGTGGTGGAAGTCCGGATCTGTCGGTTGCGCGACAAGATCGACCGTCCGTTCGACACTGAATACCTGCACACCATCCGGGGGGTGGGCTATGTCCTCGAAGTCCGGTGAACGCCCCCTGGTCCGCACGGTCACCGCACGACTCACTCTTTGGTACTGCGCCGTGTTCGCCGTGCCTGTCTTGGCTGTTTTCACGCTGGTCTATTCAATTCTCGCCCGGGACCTCAACCAAAGAGTGAACCAGGACCTTGCGGACGATCTTGCGGAGTTCGCAGAACTTTATCGGACCCAAGGACTGACGGCATTGCAGGCGGAATTCGACCGGGAGGCGGCGTCGGACGGGGTGGAAGTCATCAGCTTGGTGCTCTTCGGTCCGGACCTCGAGGTGCGTGCGGCGTCGGACCTGTCGTCCTGGCAGGGGCCGGATACTCTCCGGCCGGATGCAGTCCGGGTTCCACGCAACTCGCCCTTGATTCGCACCATCCGAATCCCCGGGAAGACGGCGCCGGCCAGGGTTGCAGTCCTGCGTCTCGAAGACGGAACATTCCTCTTGGCGGCCAAGGCCCTCGACAGCGACCGGGAACTCCTGGCCAGTTACCGGCGGGTCTGTGCCATCGGTTTGGTCGTCATGCTGGTCTCCGGCGGTCTGACCGGCTGGTTTCTGGCCAAACGCGCCATGGCAGGAGTCGCCCGCGTCACTCGCACGGCTTGGCAAATCGGCGCAAGCGATCTCGGCCGACGTGTGCCGGTGGGCAACGAAGGTGAGGAAATCCGGGAGTTGGCGGAAGCCTTCAACCAAATGCTGGAACGAATCCGTAGCCTGGTCGCGGAACTCCGAGAGGTCAGCAACAACATCGCGCACGATTTGCGGAGTCCGCTCACCCGGATTCGCGGACTGGCCGAAGCCGCCCTCACACACTCCGAATCGCTGGACGAATATCGACGGATGGCCGGCGCCGTGGTCGAAGAGTGCGATCACTTGGTGAACCTCATCAACACCATGCTCGAAATCGCCGAAACCGACGCCGGCGCGACCCGACTGGCCCGAACCCCCGTGGACATCCGGGCGCTCATCGAGGATGCACACGACCTGTTCCTGGCCTCCGCCGAAGAAGCCGGCGTTCAGTTCACTTGCTCCGTACCCGAGGATGCGTCCCCGGCAGTGACTGGAGATCGAGGGCGCCTTGAACGCGCCTTGGCGAACCTCATCGACAACGCCATTAAATACACGCCCAGAGGGGGCACGGTGGAGGTCCGCGCGGAACGGTCCGGCGAGTGGATTCATGTCTCCGTCGCCGACACGGGCGCCGGCATTCCTCCCGACGAACTGCCCCGGGTGTTCGATCGCTTCCACCGGGGCGACCGAAGTCGCACGACCGCCGGCAATGGTTTGGGCCTGAGTCTGGCCAGAGCTGTGGTGCGAGCGCACGGCGGTGAGATTACCGTCGTGAGCCGGGTGAACCAGGGTAGTACTTTCACACTCCGTCTTCCAGCTCTGTGCAGCCCCTCCGAGTGATGCCGGGTCTTCCGGGAACGGGTCGGTTGCAGCCGGACCTTTGGCTCCAGGAAACGCCGCTCGCGCAGAACAACGCGCCTGGAGGCGGTCGTGTCGGCCGTTTGCCTGGCAAGATTGACCGGATGTATTTTCCGCAACGAACGTTTTGCCGTCGTTTCATTCATGCGGTATGTTTGTAGAGAATCCCTGCGGCAAACGGGAGGAAAGGCCCTTTCCATGTTTTTCCGGAAACTGCTTTCTATCTTTTCGAACGATATCGGCATCGACCTGGGTACCGCGAATACGCTTGTCTACGTGCGCGAGCACGGCATCGTCTTGAGTGAACCCTCGGTGGTCGCGGTGCTCGAGGAAACGAACAAGGTTCTGGCGGTCGGCACGGAAGCCAAGCGTATGCTGGGCCGTACGCCCGGCAGCATCCGGGCCATCCGCCCGATGAAAGACGGGGTCATTGCGGACTTCGAAATCACGGAGGAAATGCTCCGGTATTTTATCCAGAAAGTGCGCAAAAGAAGCAAGGTGTTCCGACCGCGCGTCCTGATCGCAGTACCTTCGGGGATCACGGAAGTGGAGACCCGGGCGGTGAAAGAAAGCGCTCTCCGGGCGGGAGCGCGCGAAGTCCATCTCGTCGAAGAACCGATGGCGGCGGCCATCGGTGTCGGCATCCCGGTGCAGGAACCCTCGGGAAACATGATCGTCGACATCGGCGGCGGAACAACCGAGGTGGCGGTGATCTCTTTGGCCGGCGTGGTCCAATGCCGGAGCATTCGCGAAGGCGGCGACGCCATGGACGTGGCAATCATTCAATTCATGAAACGGTCTCACAGCTTGCTGATCGGGGAACGGACCGCGGAGCAGATCAAGATCGAGATCGGCAGCGCCTACCCGCTGGATGAAGAACGCACCATGCAGGTCAAGGGTCGAGACTTGATGGGGGGGTTGCCGAAAACCGTAACCATCACATCGGAAGAAATCCGGGAGGCGCTGACCGAACCGGTGACCCGCATCGTGGAGGCCGTCCGGATGACCCTCGACCCCTGTCCGCCCGAGCTGGCGGGCGATCTCATCGACCACGGCATCGTGTTAGCCGGAGGCGGGGCCCTGCTCCGGGGACTGGACCGCCTCATCAGCGAGGAAACCGGCCTCGATGCGACTGTCGCGGACGATCCGCTCACCGCAGTCGCCAACGGCGCCGGAAAAGTACTGCAGGAAATGGATGCACTCTCCAGGGCCGTGCGCACCTCATCCAAACGGCGGCATCGCTTCTGATTCACTCTTGTCCCGCGACCGCCCCCACCGGGACGACCCGAATCCGGTCCAAGTTCAGCCCGCGACCGCAGTCGTTGACCATCTCGAGCGTATGTTCGCCCGTGGCCAAGAACACGCGCACAACCTCTCCGCCTTGGGCGAGCCAAACATCCCGCCAATTGTCGTCGGTGGACGACCAGCCCCCTGTCTCGGGAAACACGAACGTTCCATCCTTCTTGCCGAAAGGCCGCCCGTCCACCGACACTCGGCGCGTTACCGGAGCATCGGCAACGGGGTGACAGCTCCGGACCTCGATGGCGAACCACCCCCCCGCCGGCACTTCAAAACGCCACTGGATGGCGTGCCCCGCGTCGTCCCAATATTTGACGGCGAGGCCGTCCGCCCCTTCCTTGTCGCAAACCCGCACGCGACCTCCCTGCTGAGCGGCAAAATCTTCCGCCTGGATCACCAGGGATTGCTCGAACCGGGCGTTGAGCCCCGAAACATCCGGGGGCGCATAAACACCCGGGAGGTCCGGGGCGAGCGGGGCCGGTCGAAACGTGAATCGCACCGTGCCCTTCAGGATCGGTTGCGAGAAAACAATCCCAAATCGGCGAGGCGTCGGACGCCCGGGGTTCTCAATCTCATCCTCCTTGACCTCGATTGCGCCGCCGTCCGCCTCTATCCGCACCACCACGCTGTGTTTGGCGTCATAAAAAACCAGCTCGGTCCCGGAACGGCGATGGACACGGTCGAACGTGACCAGCGCTGTCTCAAACGTCTGCGGCGCCCCGAATTCCACGCTGTCCGTGATGCGGACCTCGCGTTTGGCGCGGTCGAATTCGAAAGAACGGACAAGACGCTTCAAGTCCGGGACCGAATATGCCGCGGCGACGTCGAGCACCAGTCGGTCCGTGCTGTCCGTGAATTCCTCTTTCACGAGCCGGGCCGCGGCCCGCCGTCCGGCCGTTTGCAGGCGCCCGGCCACGATAGGAACGTCATGTCCATACGAATTCAGCACGTTGCTTTCGTAACGCCGACTGCTGAACGTCCGGCGCGTGTAAACTTCGCTGCCGGGATCCACCAGGTACGGATGTCCGTCGTAGACCACCACGTAGGAGCCCACGTCGTTATGGTTGTGGTGCTCGGCGTTGTGCCCGCCTTTGATCGCCGCGCCGAACGGAGGCGCCCCTGCCGGCGAGCCGGCACGGCAGATCAAAACCTGAGCGTCGCGGAACCAAGTGCGCAAGGCCAGGTCATACGTCGCCCCTCGAGTTCCCTGCGCCCGCCGGTTCTCCAGTTCCGGCCGAAGCCCAAGCAGGCCGACACTTATGGCGCCGCCGCTGAGTCGGCCGGGAACGGGAACGTTGTCGGGCACGAGCTTGGGAAAGACAACTGCGATCATTGCCAGCACACTGGCCGCGGGCGCCGCCCGCACACTGCAGTCCGCGAAGGCCGGGGCGATCCCGGGCTGAATCTGAATGTCCAGACCGTAACGCGCGATACGTTCCAGTTTTTCCCGATCCTTGCCGAAAATGTCCAGCCGATCTCCGGTGGCGTCCCGAACGGTCAATCCCAGCCCCAGGTAGTGACCGAACCCGTAATTCCAGTACCCGACGCCTTCGCTGCAGTACCCGTCGTCCGTAAAACCCGAAATGAAGTACGGGTTCGAAATCTCCATGGCGGCCAGGAACTCCGCCCTCGATTCCGGTCGCGGAACCAGGGCCAAAGCGGAACCGATCACATTGGCAGTGCAAACGGGGTTCCAATTGTTGGCGCCTTTGATCCACCAATTCCCCCGCGTCTCGCCGGCACGGACGGCCTCGAGATAGGGCTTCCAGACCCGACGCTCGATTTCCCGAAACACCCGCTCGCGCAGCGACGCCGGAAGCCGTTCGCCGAGCCAACCGGCTGCAGTGGCAAGCAGATAGCCCCGCGCGGACGACCCCAGGTCGACGGTCAGGTGCGTCCCCTTGAAGTTCGTCAAATCACGATCATGAGCCGGCATGACCCAGCTGCGCTCGGAGCAAATGGCCTCCATCTCCCGCCTCACAGCCGGGAGAAACCGACCTTTGTTCTCCAGGGCTTCAGCCAGCAAGAAGATGTTCAGGCGAGAAGAACGGCGGCCATACGGTCGCTGGTAATTCGTGCGATTGCCCGTCCGGCTGAATTCGAGATAAAGCGCGTCCGGCAACTCGGGCGGAGGGGACTTCGCCTCGGTTTCGGCCCGACGGACGATATCCGCCGCACCGGGATCGGCTGCCAGGCGCTGCCAAGTGCGCCGGTCCGAGATCGACCAGCCGACCGGCGCCGGTCGCTCCGGCAACCACGCTGCGATCTCCGCAACCCGTTTCGGGCTCGGCCGCGCAAAGGTCGACCCGGGTTCCCTCACACGTGTAGTCGTCACTTTCCCGATCTCCTCTTTTTCCAGGACCGACAGCGTGAAATCATCCAAGTCCGCGTCCACCACGGCTCGATTGAACGAGTGAATCCACACCGTGGCGGACGCCGTGCCCGGCGGCGGCACGGCCGTCAGCGTGAAGGGCTTCCAGGCATAGCCGGTGCTCGGCACGGAAAGAATGACCTGCCCGTATCGCCCCGATCGGGTCAACAGGGCGCCCCCGACGTCGTAAAAATCCAAATAAACCCCAATCCCCGCCGCCCGAGTCCGGGCAAAAAAGCGGAGCGCCACGGGCAGAGACGACGGGATGGAGACATGAGCGGAACGCACGTCGCTCCCCCGGGTTGTGTCGCGGTCGATCACCCGGAGCCCCTTCCGACCGTCGTGTGCGGCCTCCAACGCTATCTTCGCCATGCCGCCTCCAAGCTTCCAGCCGGAGCCGATTTCGAAACCGGGGTCTGCCAGGGGCAGCGGGCGCTCGCCCAGGGCAACGGGTGCGAACAAACCCGCCGCAAACAGGAAGAACGGCATGACGGCCCCGAGCCGGTTCACTCCAAATCGGTTGCCCCTCACGCTTGCAGTCCTCGTTGAATCCTGTCTGCCCCAGCCCGCCGGAAATGCACGTCGTTCCTGTCGAGCCCCTCACGGTTCCCGGAAGGATGGATCGGCCGGCGCCCGGCGACGACCTCGGCGTGCAACCTTCGGCGGTGCGGCCTTCTCCCGCAAACACTCGTTTCCGAACAGGTCGCGCACCGCCTCGCGGAACTCCCCGCAATTCCGGACTCGAAGATTGTCCGACTGGATAAAGGCCATTTCGCCCGTGGGCACGATGAGGCACACCACCACACTCGTGGGGCCGGGATAGGCCAGGCACAATTCCTTGAACCGGTTGAGGTCCTGCATGCGCGTACTGGCCTGGAAAAGACGCAGATGCACTTCTTCGGTCAGGCTCTCGGCGGCCTCCTCGATCGGAATGATCCGCTCCGCCATCAGTTTGGCGCCGTCATCCCCCTCGCGTCGAGCAACCACGCCCTCGACCAGCACCGCCGCTTCGGGAACAATCCGTTCCGCGTTCGCTTCGTATGCGCCGGCAAATACCAGACACTCCACCCGTGCCTCGAAGCCTTCGAGGGTGCACACCGCCCAAGGACGCTGATCTCTCTTGTTGCGTTTGATCTCCACGCTCGAGAGGATCCCCGCGACACGCACGATCGCGTCCTCGGGAAGGTCGACCATTTCCGCCACGCTGTGGCTCTCAAAAACGCGCACCAAGTCGCTATGCTCCGCAAGAGGGTGTCCCGTCACGTAGAACCCGAGCAATTCCTTTTCGCCGGTCAAGAGTTCTCGATCCGGCCACTCGGGGATGTCGGGCGCGGTCAAGTCCATGGAAAACAGGGCGCCTTGCCCCAGCATCCGGTCCATGGCAGCGCCTTGCCCATAGTGAAGGGCGTCCTCGATCATGGCAAACACTTGGGCGCGACGCAACCCGAAGCAGTCGAATGCCCCGGCCCGACAAAGACTCTCGAGTACGCGCTTGTTGGCTTTGGCCGAGGGGACCCGCTCGCAGAAATCCAGCAATCCCGTGAACCGACCGGCCTTCCGCGCCTCAATGATGGCTTCCGCCGCAGCGCTTCCCACTCCCTTGATCGCGGCCAACCCGAAACGGATGCTGTCCCCGTCCACCGAAAACCGCAGTCCGGACGTATTGACGTCCGGCGCCTTGACGCTGATGCCCATCTCCCGGCATTCTTTCAGGAAGAACGTCAGTTTGTCCGCATTCCCCAATTCGCTCGAGAGCACCGCAGCCATGAACTGCACGGGATAGTTGGCTTTCAAAAACGCCGTGCGGTAGGCCAGAATCGCATACGCGGCGCTGTGCGACTTGTTGAAGCCGTAGCCGGCGAACTTGTCGATCTTCTCCCAAACTCGCTTCGCCGTGCGCTCGTCCACTCCGTTGGCCAGACAGCCCGAGAGAAACTTCTCATACTGCTGCCGCATCACGTCGGCTTTCTTCTTGCCCATGGCACGCCGGAGGATGTCTGCCTGCCCCAGGCTGAAGCCGGCGACTTTCTGAACGACCTGCATCACCTGCTCCTGGTACAACATGATGCCGTAGGTCTCTTCCAGGATTTCCTTCATCACGGGCACGTCGTATTCTATCGGGGTCCTGCCGGTTTTCCGATCGACGAATTCGTCGATGAATTGCATCGGCCCCGGACGGTACAGGGCGATAAGGGCGATGATGTCTTCCAGACGCCGTACTCCAAAACGCCGACAGAGATTGCGCATGCCGCCCGACTCGAGCTGAAAGACCGCGATCGTATTACCCTTGTTCAAAAGTTCGTAGGCGGCGGCATTGTCCAGAGGAATGTCGCTGGGAGTCATCTCGGTCCCGCAGGTTTCGCGCACCAGGTCGAGCGTATCCTGAATGATCGTAAGGGTCTTCAGGCCGAGAAAGTCCATCTTCAGCAATCCGAGCGCTTCGCAAGGACCCGCAGCATACTGGGTGATGACCTCGTCGTTCTGCCCCTTGGCCAGTGGAACCAGATTCGTCAACGGCTGGTCGCCGATGATCACACCTGCGGCGTGAATGCTCATGTTCCGGTTCAACCCTTCGAGCACCTTCGAGTACTCGAAGACCTCCCGGACCCAACCCTCATTGGAAATCAGTTCCCGCAGTTCGGGGTTTTCTTCCACGGCCCGGCCAAGCGTCATTTTCGGGTCAGACGGGATCTTTTTGGTAAGAACATTGGCTTCGTTGAAACTTCGGTTCAAAGCACGGGCAACGTCTTTGATGACCGCCTTGGCCTTCAAAGTCCCGAACGTGCCGATCTGCGCCACGCTGTCTTTGCCGTATCGCTCCCGGACATACTCGATGACCTCGTGGCGCCGCCGTTCGCAGAGGTCGATGTCAAAGTCCGGCGGACTCACTCGGTCCGGATTGAGGAAGCGCTCGAACAGCAGACCGTAACGGACCGGATCGATATCCGTGATCCGCGTCAGGTATGCCACCAAACTGCCGGCGCCGCTGCCACGCCCCGGCCCCACCGGGATGCCCCGACTTCGTGCGTAGTGAAGAAAGTCCCACACCACCAGGAAATAACTGGTGAAACCCGTCTGCGAGATGACGCCGAGTTCGTACTCCATGCGCTCGACCAGTGCCTGGTGCTCGGAGGAGAGATCGGCGGCGGCATCGAACCCGTATCGTTCCCGAAGACCTTCAACGCAGAGTTCCCGCAGCTTCTCTTCGCGAGTCGCCCCTTCCTCCACCTTGAACACTGGGTAATGGTTCTCGGCCTCGTGTTCGAGCTTCAGCACAAGGTTGCAGCGCTCGGCTACCTCCAGCGTGTTGTGAAGAGCTTCCGGGACTTCGTCGAAAAGTTCACGCATCTCGACTGGACTCTTGAAGTAGTACTCGGGCTCGTCGAATCGGATTCGCTTGGACTGATCGTCCAACACCTTCTGCTGCCCCACACACAGGAGCACATCGTGGGCCCGACTGTGTTCCCGGAGCAAATAGTGAGAGTCATTGGTGGCCACGACGCGCACGCCGAATTCGCGGCCAAATTCAAGGAAGCGCCGGTTGACCTTCGCTTCTTCCTCTTTGCCGTGGTTCTGCAATTCCAGAAAAAAGCCGTCCCGTCCAAGAATCTCCAGGTAACTCCCGAGGGCCTGCCGCGCAGCGGCGTCATTTTCTTCGAGAATTCTGGACGCAAGCTCGCCGGCGATACAGGCGCTCATTCCCACCAGCCCCTGGGAATGTCGGGAAAGGAGTTCCTTGTCGATTCGAGGTTTGTAATAAAAGCCTTCCAAGTGCGCGGCGGCATTCAGGCGACACAAGTTCCGATACCCCTCGATATCCGTCGCCAGCAAGATCAGGTGATGCCCCATCGGCTTCGGCTGACGCGGGTTCCGATCCCGTCGGTCTCCAGTGGCCACGTAAAACTCGCAACCAATGATGGGTTTTACGCCAACTTTTATCATTGCCTGGTAAAACTCGACCGCTGCGCACATGTTGCCGTGGTCGGTGCAGGCGACAGCGGGCATCTCCCATTCCGCGGCCAACCGCGCCAAGTCTTTGACTCGACACGCCCCGTCGAGGAGGCTGTAGTCCGTATGTACATGCAGATGAACAAACTCAGAACTCATGGAAGCAGGGCTCCTGGGTTGACGCCGGGGAATACGAATGCGCCCAAGGACGTAATCCTTGAACAGGCTTCCGGGCCGACCCCGCGGCATACTTGCAAACAGTTGTGCTCGTACGCCCCGGAAGGCCGGGAATGCTCGGCAGACCCATTCTCGACGCCTTGCGGGGCGGAGTCCGCCGGTCACCAAAGACGGGAAACAACCCGCACGGCGTTGCGCGAGCGCTCATTCGCACTTTCGATGCAACCCCGACGCGAGCAAGAAAGTGGCGGCGCCGTTCCGGTCCACAAAAGTGCAACCCGGCGACCGGAGTGAGCGGTCGAAAAACGAAGCTCTTTCTGCGTTCGTTCCCGGAGAAAAGCCCCGGAGTCGACGGCTTCGCGCTCGACAATACACACTTCACCTCACCGGACGACCCCCTGTCTCCCGGACCATCCGTCGGTGTCAATCTCGCAGGGAGCAACCCCAATGTCAAGCACTGAAATGCACGTTCCGGGCAAAAAAAACGCCCCGCTTTGGGCGGGACGTCACTGCGGGGCCGTGCAGGGAAAACGGAATCACACCCCGAGTTTCTCCAACAACGTGGCCTTATCCGTCACACCAATTTGCTGCGCGACCACTTCCCCCTCTTTGAAAAACAGGATATTGGGAATGGCGCGCACCTTATACCGCGCCGCAATACCAGGCGCTTCGTCCACATTCACTTTGCAGACTTTGGCCTTGTCGGCCACCTCCTCGGCCACTTCCTCGACCACCGGCGCAATCATCAGGCACGGACCGCACCACGGGGCCCACAAGTCCACCAATACCGGGACTGGACTCTGCAGCACTTCCGCGTCGAAATTCGCTTCAGTCACCTCGATCACATTCTTATCGGCCATGAAACAATCCTTTCGTGTCTCCCAAGAACAAAACAACTCCCGCCCCCAACGCCGAGTCGACTCCGGGAAAGCCCGAAACAGATCCGCCGCCGACAACGCGCCGGGACACCCATGCAATACCTGCAGACTTTAGCGCCAGACCACGCACCGATCCACGGCCCAACAAAAACAATCCATGAGCCATCTGCTGCGCGGACGCATCGGCACGCTTTCGGAACATTCCTGCAACGCCGCCTCGCCGCCGCCCACTGATCGAAATCGACACAATACTGCCGTCTTCACGAATCGTTCAGGTTAGAGACACTGCTGCAAATACTGGATCGCCGTAAACCATGCTGTCACCCCCAAAGCCGCAGCAGCGGCGACGCACACGGCCGTAAGGACCGGTCCCGGCTCGTCCTCCGCGACCCCGACCGGCCGAACCTGGGGAAGCTCAGCCGGAGATTCCGCCTCGCTGACCGCGGTGGCGGGAGCAATCTCCGCCGTTGCCAGTTCCGCCGTTTCAGCCCCCTCAAGAGCTTCTTCGTCTGCGGGCGGCGGTTCGACCGGCACCGTCTTGGCCGCCCCCGGCGTGACCACCGGGCCAGCGGTCGTGGCGGCCGCACCGGCCGCGCCGCCGACGCCCGGCAATTTCACAGTACGAGCCGCACGGGACCCCGGCTTCACTTTCAGAGTCAGCTTGGAACCCTGCTTGGGCTTCGAAGCGACCGGAGTCGTTTCCTCACTCTCCTGTGCCGCCGCGGGAACCGGGGCAGTGGGCGGCGCCGCGAGTTTCACCGTCTCCCCTGCCCCTCCCGCGACCGATGGCGCGACAGCCGGAGCCGTGGGGGCAGTCTCCGCAGCGGAAGCGGAAATCGGTTGCGGGGAGGTCGGCGCGGCGGGCGGGGCCGGAGCAAACGGCGGGGCCGCAGCCCCCGGGGCCGGTTTGCCCTGGCGGCCGGGACGGAGTTTCAACGTGGCAGTGGCCGACTTGGTCGGACGGTCCTCCATCGGTGCTGCGTCCGCGGTCCGCCCTTCCTCGGCGACCGTCTCAGACGAGACCGCGACGGGCGGCGCAGCAGATGTGGGCGGCAACGTAACTTTCACAGTGGAGGCAGACGTCCGAGCCCCTGGGGGCTTGACCGGCGGCCGCCGTGGGGGAGTCGAGGACACATGCGTTTCAAGGCCCGAATCGGACGCGGGCGGCACTGCGGCCGCTTTCTCGGCCGCAGACTTCGAAGGCCCGGCACCCTCCAAAGTTGAGGGACGAATCTTGACTGTCTGGCTGGTCGTGAGTAGGTCGGCAAGCTGTTTCTTCTTCTCCCGCACAACCTTCAGACGCACCGTCTCGCTCACCTTCTGCTGACCCGGCCCCACCGGCGCCAGCGCGGCAGCCGTGCTCTCAATCTCCGGTTGCACACGCCGCAGTCGTGAAGTGGTCGTTTCACGCAATGCCGTCGGGTCCGCAATGGCCGTGTCGTCAGGAGACATCTCATCCAGAGGCGGCACGGTCGGGGCCGTGGCAGCAGTCGTCTTCACCCGGCCCGTATCGGTCTTCCGCACCCGAGACGTGTCGGTCTTTCGCAAAGCCAACTCGAGTTTCTTGCGCGACGTGCCCACTGGAGCCCCCGTCGGCGGCAGACGGGGATCGGGAACCGACTTCTTGATCCGCCCCGTGGATGTGGATGCCTTGTCGCTCCGGGACGTGTCAGTCTTTTTCACCGCCAACCCGATCTTGTCGCCCTGCGTCGGCGCCGGCGCCGGTCCCGGAGGCAACTCGGACGGAGTGTCCGGCTTCTTGATCCGCCCCGTGGACGTGGACCGCTTCTCGACGTGGGACGTGTCCGTCTTCTTCAGTGCGAGCTTGAGTTTTTTGGAAGGTTTGTCTGCCATCTTATCCGACCTCGTTGCAGCGCCCTGGCCCAAACCCGGGCACCGACCTTGGAGACAAGACCCCGGGCGGCCGCATTTTCATGGTTCGTCCAGCCGACTGCGCATAACCGAATCCACGTAACTGCCTTCCAAAGGATACACCCAGTGCTTCGGAATTCAAGCCCCATCAACTGGCCCTTGCCTGAAAAAACACCCGTATCGAGAGCAATGCCCCCTCCCACATTTTGCCTCGGGGCTCGGCACGGGACACTTCCCGGAATGGCGCCAAGTCCCTCGGAGACCCACAAGCAGAGGGCGACAACATCCGCGGCCCGTGCACCCATTGCGGGAGGCTCTCGGAAGCAGTGGAGGCCGGGTTGCTTCGCAGGCAAGCGGCAGTATAGTTTTGGCTTCGCATCTCCCGGCATTCCATCAGGCTGGCCCCTCAGTCCGAGACGCCTGATCCGGAGACCGGTCTCCCGCCGGGATACCCCCAACAAACGTCGTGCTTCCGATCGACCGATGAACCGGCGCCGCCTCGAAAGAAAGAGGCGGCAAACACTCGGCCGGACCGCGCAAAGCAGGACAGGAAAAGCAAGGAGAACGTCGTGGGCAGAATCACAGTGACGGATCTTTTGGAAGCGGGTGTCCACTTTGGCCACCAAACGCGTCGGTGGAACCCGAAAATGAAGCCCTACATTTATGGCGTGCGCAACGGAATCAGCATTTTCGACCTCACAGTCACCCTTCGACAACTCGGACGCACCTGCGACTTTCTCCGTGAAACGGCCGCCAATGGGGGCAGCGTCCTTTTCGTCGGCACCAAACGTCAAGCCCAGGAAACAGTGCGGAACGCCGCAGAGGAAACCGGCATGTTCTATATGTGCCACCGCTGGCTCGGCGGGACGCTCACCAACAATCGCGTCGTCCTGAGCCGCGTTAACTATATGCGCAAACTCCAGCGGATGGAGGCGGAAGGCGCCTTGAATGAAATGCTCAAGAAAGAGGCCGCAGGCCTGCGGCGTGAACTGGCCAAACTTCAACGCTACCTCGGCGGCATCGCCAACATGCGTAAGCTGCCCGCCGCCATGGTCGTCGTGGATACACTGCGGGAAGACATCGCGATCCGCGAAGCCAATAAACTCGGCATCCCCGTCGTGGCCATCGTCGACTCGAACAGCGATCCCGACCCCATCGATTACGTGGTTCCGGGAAATGATGACGCCGTCCGCGCCATCAAGGTCATCATCGACGTCTTCGCTGCAGCCATTGCCGAGGGCAAAGGCATTCGACTGAAGAAAACGCCTGACGCCGAGGCTGCTGAAGCGGAGACGCCCCCAGCGGACCCAATCGCCGTTCCATCTGTCGAGCCCGCAGCCCCAGGTTCCGCTTCAGCTGAGGAAGCCGTATCTCCTCCCGAGCCCGCGTCAGCCGCACAGCCTGCTGCGAAGACCGCCGGTTCACCGCCGCCCCAGGGGTCCGAAGCCACCAAGCCTGCCGAACCGCCGGAAAATGACGCCGGCGCCGAGGAACCCCAGCCGGCCGAAGAAAACCAACCGGACGAAGCGGCGGAGCCTGACGACACCGCGGCCGAGAAAAGCGACGCCGAATGACCTCCCGGCGCCGCGCCGGGTCTCGAACATTGTCTCAGCGAATAGACAGGATGAACGACATGGCAGCAATCACCGCAAAAATGGTCAAGGAACTGCGCGACAAAACCGGTGCCGGAATGCTCGACTGCAAGAAGGCCCTCGCCGCCTCGGACGGTGATGTAGAACTGGCGATCGAGCACCTGCGCAAGGCCGGGATTGCCAAAGCAGCCAAGAAAGCCGGACGCACCACCAACGAAGGCAGCGTGGTCATCCATATTCAAGATGGGACCGCCGCAGTGGTCGAAGTGCTTTGCGAAACCGACTTTGTGGCTCGTAACGCCAAGTTCCGGCAATACGCCGCCGATCTCGCCCGACGGGTTGCCGTCGAGTGGGACGGAGACGGGGATCTCTCCGAACAAATCCGCAAAGCCGAAGAAGCCGGCATCGGAGAATTGGTGAGCAACGTGGGCGAGAACATCCGGATTCGGCGGGCCGTCCGCTGGACCGGCGACGGCGAGTTCGCCTCCTATATTCACATGGGCGGAAAGATCGGCGTACTCTTGGAAGCCGCGGGGGAAACCACGCAGGAACTGCTGAACGACGTGTGCATGCACATTGCGGCCTTCTCGCCTCGCTATATTCAGGCCGACGATGTCCCCCCGGAGGTCGTCGCCAAAGAAAAGGAAATCGCCGCGGCACAAATGGCGGGAAAGCCGCCGCAAATCTTGGAAAAAATCATCGCCGGCAAGGTCAACAAATGGTTCACGGAAGTTTGCCTTTTCCGCCAGCCGTGGCTCCGAGACGACAAGAAAACTCTGGCAAAAGTCGCGCCGAACCTCCAGGTCCGCCGATTTCTGCGCTGGCAGATCGGCGAAGACATCGATTGAGCAAACGCACGAGACGGACGCCGGTTGGCGGTGTGACGGTTTGGAGGACTTCCGGAACGGTCGTACGGCGGCTGCGGGGCTTTGGTGAACGTTCGAGGATTCCTCAGACGACCGTGGAGACTGCCAAGACCGACCCGCCCCCCGGATTGTTTCGAGACCAGGAGTGATTTCGACCGCCCAGCCAACAATGGCGCCGCCGGCGAACTCGGGGGTCACGCGCCTCCGGGGATGTCCCTCCCCGGAGGCGCCCTCATGCGAAGGACGCAGCGGCAGTGAGCACACCAACCTCTACTCCTGAAACGGCGGCCTTTCCGCCTCTCCGGCGGGTCCTGCTCAAACTATCGGGAGAAGCGCTGAAAGGTCCCCGGGAACTGGGCTTCGATTTCCCGACCGTCCGGCAGGTGGCGACGGAGGTCGCGCGCCTCTTGGAAAGCGGCGTCCAGATTGCTCTTGTCGTCGGGGCCGGCAACCTGTTTCGAGGCAAGGAGGCGGCCCGATGCGGGGTGGATCGAATCTTGGCCGATCAAGTCGGAATGCTCGGCACAGTGATGAACGCCATGATTCTGGCGGACGCACTTCGGCGTATGGGCACTGGCGCACTTCTCCAATCGGCGGTGCCGATTCCGGGCGTTGCCGGCCCGTTCGACCGCGAAATCGCCCTTGACGCCCTCGACAAAGGCCACGCAGTCCTGTTTGCGGGCGGGACCGGACACCCCTTCTTCACGACCGACACAACCGCCGCCTTGCGGGCTGCGGAGATCGGCGCCCATGCCCTGCTGAAGGCAACCAAGGTGGACGGAGTCTTCGCAAGCGACCCCGATCGCAATCCCCAAGCCCCGCGGTATCGAAAACTTGCCTACACCGACGCCTTGACCCAACGCCTCGAAGTCATGGACGCCGCTGCGTTCTCGCTCTGTATGGAGAATCGGATTCCCATCGTTGTGTTCAATTACGCACGCCCCCACGCCTTGGAACGGGCCATCACCGGCGACACGGCACACGCCACTTTCGTCGGGGCCGTGCAGACCGAAATCGTCGGCTGACCGGGACGCCCCCGGGACAGCGCCGAGCCCTGAGATCGACCAGTCTCCGAGGGCGTCCGTGCAAGTTGCGACGCCTCTCGAAGCGACTTGGAGTGTCTAGATGAACCCGCAGTTGTCGTAATGCCGTCCGGACCACTCCGGGACGCAATGAAAGACCGGCACGCAAATCCGTGCCGGGGCAAGAAAGCCGGTGGAGCGAATGCCGGCGGAACCGGAGGAACGAATCATGCCCCAACCCAAAATCGAAGACCTTCTGGAAATCACCGAAGAGCGAATGATGGAAGGCGTCGAGGCGATGCAGCACGATTTCGCCTCGATTCGCACCGGCAAAGCCTCGCCGGCCCTGGTCGAGAATCTCCAGGTGGATTACTATGGCGCCAAGACTCGTCTTCGGGACATCGCCGGGATCACCGCGCCCGAACCTCGTTTGTTGGTCATCCAGCCCTGGGACCAAAACGCCGTCCGAAACATCGAGAGGGCCATCCAAACCTCCGAACTCGGAATCAGCCCCGTTAGCGACGGCCGTGTCATCCGGCTCCCCATTCCAGAACTGAGCGAAGAACGCCGACGCGATTTGGCCCGCATTGTCCGACAGCGCGCCGAACAGGGGCGGATCGAGGTCCGAAATGCCCGGCGCGACGCCAACGAGGTGGCCCGCAAGGCGCAAAAAGCAGGGGAAATTACCGAAGACGACCTCGCTGAACTGCTCAAGGACATCCAGAAACTCACCGATCAATACGTGGAAGAAATCGACCGTATGCTCGAAGAGAAGGAAGAGGAGCTGATGCAGGTGTGACGCCCCAACGGGGCCGACGAACAGCACCCCGGCACGGTTTTAGAGACCTTTTCGGGCACCCTCCTGGAGAAGCCACGTGCGTCTCACGATTCTTGGCTCCGCAGCGGCCGAAGGATGGCCTGCGCTCTTTTGTGAATGCCCCGCCTGCCGGGAAGCACGGAGACGCGGCGGACGCAATATTCGTCGCCGCACGGCCTATCGAATCGACCCGGATACTCTGATCGATTTCGGGCCGGATGCTTTCTGGCAGTCTACCGCCTTCGGCATCGACCTCTCCAAAGTTCGTCACATTCTCTTGACCCACAGCCACGAGGACCACCTCAACCCAGTCGATCTGCTCTGGCGTCGCAAGGGCTTCAGCTCGGTCGGCGCCCCCCTGACCCTATACGGCAATGCCGCATCCCTCGAACGGATTGCTCTGGCCTTTCCCGAAGCCCCCGAACTCTACCGGTCCGAACTGAAGATGCTCTCCCCGGCGCGGAAGGTTCCGGTGGGGGATCTCCAAGTCACTCCCCTGGAAGCCCAACACGCAGGCCCGCAAGAGACGGCCCTTAACTTCGTCATCGAGCACGGTGAAAAGGCCGTTCTGATTGCCAATGACACCGGCTGGTGGCCGAAAAACACCTGGGACCGAATCCAGGCATTCAAATTGGACATCGCAATCATCGACTGTACCTACGGCTTGGCCAATCCCAAGGAGCGGGCGCACCACCTCGGGGCTTTGGCCGTCGTCGCCATGAAAGAACGCCTCGTCGCACTCGATGTTTTGAAACCTCGTTGCACCGTCGTGGCAAACCACTTTTCTCACAATGGACTGGGACTGCATGAAGAACTCTGCGAATGGTTTGCTCCTCATGGCATCGAGGTCGGGTACGACGGTATGGTGCTGCAAACACCGTGAACGTCGCCGGGAGGCGCTCCCCGCCCGCCACGCACAAACGGACTGCACACAAGAATCACACCCCCCAATCGGCCTCCGAACCGGCGACCGACTACGCCCATAACCAGCGCCGAAAAAACTCCGCCATACGGGACGGAACGAACTCGTGCCCCGACTCGTGCAGCACCAGCTCTGCCCGTTCGCCGACCCCCAGTTTCTCGTAATGCGCGGCGGCTGCGCGCCACTCCTCCTCGACAAACGGCCACCAGGCAATCCCGTCCGCTTTACCGACTTGGGCCATAAACGGCCGGGGACAGATCAGGGAAACCAAATCGCTGTCCGAGAAGTCCGGCAGCCATCCCGGGATGAACGCATGATACTCGGTCGTGTCCAGAAAACATGAATACCGCGGGTCCGGGATCGCCATCTTTCGTTTGCGGTGGTTGAACCAGGCCGCCGCGCACGCAGCCCGGATCCGTTCCACGGCCGGTGTAAACAGTAACGTGGCCGCACCGCCTAGGCTCAGGCCACTCATACCTAACCGGGCCGCATCCAGGTCGGAACGCGTTTCGAGGTAATCGATCAGCCGTTCCAGCTTATAGCACTCCAGTCCGTACAATGTCCCACCCGACAGGTGGGCCAGCCGCTCAAGACGCCCGCGCCCCGGCCCCGTGGTCCGATTGACCGGAGCAACTACCGCAAAACCTGCATCGAGCAATACGAGCCCCGCCCGGTCGTAAACGCCGTGCTCGTCTAACCGACCGAAAATGTGAAACGGCGAACTGCCAATCCCATGTTGGCAAATCACCACTGGCGGGGGATCGCCCAAGTCGCTCCCGGGCGGCAACGCCACCACGGCCCGGCTCATCACGCCCGGCAAGAACTCGAAAGTCACCCACTCGGCCCGGTAGTCGTCACCCTCATGGAACGGTCGTATCTGCACCCCCTCGATCTCCACCCCGTCCGCATCGAACCGTCCCAGAATGTCCCGCCATGCTTCACGCTGGTTCTTCACCGACTCGAGATAGGCCGCCACGTCGCTGTAATCCCGCTGCCAGCCCAAGGCCGGCCCCGTGCAACGGCCCACCAGAAAGGTCTCCAGTTCGTGCGAGTATACACGCTGGAAATCGTCGAACTCTGTCTGCAACCGTCCGTCCGATTTTCGGGTCACATCGTCCAACAAAGCGTCCATGATGAGGGGCCTCCGGTTTACGACACACCTTTTTCCGTGCCGAGTCTCCGCTGACTCTCCGTTTTCAGTGCCCATGACCTTTTTTCAAACTGTAACTGCTCATGGGCCGGCGTACCATCACCGAGTGTCCCCCCACTCTGGAACACTCTTGCGGGGCGCCGTCTACGGCGGTCACAACGGCGGAAGCCCGCCGGTCCCTGATCCGTGCGGACCCCGACGTTCACTTCCGGTTGTGCCGGGAATCGGCAGTGTCCGCCCGAAACTGCGCCATTTGCGTCCAGCCCGCACCCGATTCACTTGTGCCCGAGCACGCTATCCTCCCGGAGACAGCCACAGCAGAAAACCGGCCTTGGGCGGTCCGCCGTCCGGGGCGCGTAGTCGCACACTCCATCCCGTGGGGCCGCCCCCCTGAATGATTTTCAACAAGATCAGGTTGCGCCCCCGTTCCAGATTCACAACGAACCGGTCAGTGCCGATTCCAAGGCTCCGCCTGACATTCTTGCCTCCCAGTCGGCGTCCGTTGACCCAAAGCACGAACCCGTCGTCGCTGCCGATCCCCAGCCGCACCGGCCCCGGCTCCGGCGGCTCGACATAGACAGCCACATAATAGGCGATGTGCTGGTCCGGCTTGATCCCCGGCAGTTGCTCGCCGAGATACGCCAGATCGCAGGTCGTTTGACACGCAATCCAGGGATTTCGCAGGCGTTTCACTCCCCCCTTGTCGGTCCCGAACCAGTCCACCGCCTCCGGGGCGCCGGGCTTTGCACGGAATTCGGCAATGATCGCCGCACCCGGCGCAGGCTGTGCGGTCTCTTCGTCGATGTAGGCGGTCCCGTCCCCGGCCGCGCCTTCCCCGGCGCCCGGACTGGGAAATGGACCGCAGACCAGGAAGGTGCGCACCATGCCGTTTTTCGGCAGGGGGAAGGGACCCGTGATGTGCAACCGGCGCGCGGGCGGGACGGCCGCGGTCTTCGGACGCCCGGCGCGCGCCTTCCGGCCGGACGCAAGTTCCTTTCGGAATGCCGCGAACTCCGCTTCGGCCCGCCCCGTCTGTTTTTGCCACTCACCATGGGAGACCAAAGCGTAGATGCGGGTCTGAAAAGCCGGAATCGCATCGCGGAACTGGGTCACGCCGCGGCCCAGAACCCGTCCGGAGAGCGCGTCCGTCACGTCCGCCGGCTTTCGCAGGTGGAAGGTTCGCTCCCCGGCTGTCCCCGTGTGTATGGCCAGGAAACTGCGATTCGCGTAGACAATCTCGTCCGCGTCGCAATACAGATGACATCCGGCTCGGCGCCCGAGGGCCCGCAGCAACGCCGCAGGCGCCATCACCGACCCGATCCAGACATCCGTGGCACGCTTCGACGCTCGCATCACGATGGATGGCGCACCTCCCTCCGTGAACCGGGCCAGGACCGCCCTCTCCGGGACGTCCTGAGCAAAGAACCGCTGCCGCACCGTAAAAGAAGCCGCAGGCGCCCTGCGAACCCCGCCCGTCTTCGGGTCAGGCGCCCACTGGGGCCGCTCAAAACTCCCGAACACCCGCTCGCGCGCGAACCCGGGTAGAAAACCGGCCCCGGCCTCGGTCAGGCGCATGTCCAGTTTCAGCTTTTCACCCGTCTCCTGACCGAGGGGGAACCCGAGCAGATCGCGCACATGGGCGGCCGACTCTTCAGGCGTGGCGTCCGGGTTGAACAGCCCGGGTGCAAACATCCAGACCAGTATGGCGCCCTTGCGCCGGAGCCGGCGGTCGATGAGCCGGCGCTCCCGGTCGGTCAGGCTGAAACAGTTCAGAAAAATGACCATCCGGTAACGCGGCGCGCCCCGGCGAAGCAGGTCGTCCAGTTCCCAATAGTCCACCGGAGTCCCGATTCGGCACAGCTCCTGAATCCGAAACGCCCCAAGGAGCGCGGAGGATACAGGGAACGACGGTCCCGTGAGCAGGCTTTCGAGGTCCACCACCACGGCGATGTCCGTGGCACTGCGCCGGTCCAGCCCCGTGGCGGCGTCGCCGATGATCTGCAACTTCTGGAAAAGTTCGAGGATGGGCGGGTGATGGTACCACGTACGCCCCATCTGGAACCACCAGCCGTTCGCGCCTTCGCACAGGACATGCGCAAACTCGCGTTCGAGACAGCCGATGGACTCCGCGAGCGTTTGCGGGCGACCGTAAATCGCCGGATTCTTCGGGTCGGGCGGAACGAAACTCGTGCGAATGTCCGACTCGTTGATCCAGAGTTTCCCGTGCGCCCTGAACGTGGCCGGCAGGAACCGGAAACAACCGTGCTCCCCCGGCCCCCGGCGGTTGTATTGCGGCGGACCGGACCAGAAATCCACGTCGGACGAATTCAGGAGTTCCTTGAGTGTCGCCTGTCCTCCTTCGACCAGCCAGTGGTTCAACAAATACCCGTGGAACATGCCCACGAGCTGCTCGTTCCGGCATGCCTGCTTGACGGTGTGTGCAAACACCAGGAGGCTGTCCTCCATCACTTTGTTGTGGACGTAGTAATAGTCGCGGATGCGCTGATCCCGACGCGGGTCCCAGAACACGCCGGACGCAGGCGGTGCAAATCGTTCGGGGCCGGGCGGCGTGGCCGTGGCGAAGTCCGCTTCGGGGTCGTTCCACGCCCGGCGCAGGCGGCGCACGTCCCCATGGTATCGTCGGCGCAGATAGCGGCGGAAGGCCCGCAACATCGGCTTCGAAAAGTCCACGCAATATCGGTGGTGGTCGTAGTCGCCCCAGTAATACCACTCCTCGGTGCCGCCCCCGCAGATGAAATAACCGATGACGTTCTTCGCGTATTCCGCACGGCGGACATGCGCAACTGTCTGATACAGCGCCGTTGCCATGCCCTTCCGCCATACCTCCGAGGCGAAACTCGGGTACCCTCGTTCCTCGATTGGACGGTCCCGCATGGCGTACCACTTGGTGAAGTGTGACACACTGCCGTCGTTGAACCGCATCACCTCCTCCGGAAAGTCGCGGGCGAAATTCGGGGGATTGCAGACGTACAGCCGGAGCACGATTCGGGCATTGGGAACTTCATCCAGGAACCGCTCGATCCGGCTGTCGAGGCGGCGGAAGAACGGGATCTGCTCTCCCGGCCAGCCGATGCTGCCGACCGATTCGAAATAAACCCGGAACCCGCGGTCTCCCAATTCCCGCAGTTGGGGGTACGTAGCGGCCCCGCGGGTATAGCACATGGGCCCGACCGGTCGACCATCGAGAGTCAGGGTCGGCACCCCCCGCACGCGTTCCACCCGGGCAATCGTCTGTTCCCGCCGTGTCGTGACCGGCTTGAACCGGGGCAGATCAAGTTTCAGGGACGGCGCCGGCCCCTCGAGGGGATGCCGGTCACGACCGTCGGGAATGCCGTCCAGGTCCGTGTCCGGGGCCGACGGGTTCGTGTCCATCCGATACTCGGCCAGGTCCGGTAAACCGTCGCCGTCAGTGTCGATGGGCGGTCCGCCCCTGGCCTGCGCCGCGCTCACCCGGACCGTGACACCCGTGGTCGTCTTTGCTACCGTGTCCCGCCAGCGTCCGGGTCCGGCGGGGTGGGGCACAATTCGGAGGCGGATATCGAAGTCCGATGTGATCTTCACCGGATTACGCCATCCGAACGGCTCGGCGTAAATCCACTCCTTCTCATCCGCCCGGACCGAATCCATGAACCACAGCCCTCCGAACCGGTTCCTTGCAATCACTCCGAGGCCGAACGGCCGGTCGCCGGTGTAGCTCACGTCCTGCCACGACGGGTCCGGCGTCCACCTGTTCCGGGAGCCGTCAACGTCCAGCGGCCGGTCATGCCCGCCGCTGTGACTGTGCAGACCGGGCGTTGCGCCGCCGGCCGCCAAAGACACCGGCAATTTGAACCACAGCAGCGACGTCGGCTTTGTAACCCGGTAGTGATAATCCAAGTCCATAAAACCCGGAAAAAAACGGTATACTGCCGTCAGCGTGTTCCCGGCGGCAAGCAAGTCCGGATAGTCGATGCGGATTTCGCTGTACAGAGGACCGGCCGGGCCGCGAACCGGCCGGACCGTGCCGAAACTCTCCTGCGTGACCTGTGGCTTGCGGCCCACCCACCAATGGATCCCGTCGCCCAGCATCTCCGGCGCTGCGCGCCCGTGGTCATCCAGCAACACCAGAGAACGAATAACGCCGCCATGATCGAGGTCGATGCGGGCCGTGTACGTCCGCGCCGTCACGTGCCCGTCGCGCGAAATCCGCACTGCCGGGGATTGCGGTGTCGCGCCGGCCGCCCGGTCCCCGGCCCCGAAATAGAGGAAAAAGAAACGCTGCCCTCCCGGCGGGAGCGGTCCCCCGGGGTCCACCAGAACGGAGTCCCCGCGGCGCTGACAGGCGACCTCGCGGTCCATCTCGATACTCCAGGCCGCCCAACGCTTGACAGGTCGGTCACCGCGCGATAAAGCCGTTGTGAGTCGACCCCACGGCACCGCGAACGGACATGTCAGGGGTGCGGTGCGTGTCGCTGCACAGGATACCCGCACAAGCACCCGATGCGCAGCCCAGGCAAATTGCCAGGTTGCGAACTCCGCATCAGGTCTCACCGGGCCCGCGCCCGCGACGCCGCCGCAGAAAAGAGACAACACTGCCAGCGCGGCACGCAGACGCGCGGGGGCGGGGTTCGCCAAAATCGCTCTGACAATTGGCATGAACAATCCTCCTCTGGCGGCCTGCGCTCCCCTGCGCCCGTCCCCCGGCTCCGAGCCTCGAATCCTGCGAATGACGTCCCACATCACGCAAGATTCACGAATCTCGAAGCGAGAAGGTACAACTTGCGCAGGTTCAGGTTGTCGCGTCGATCAGCGGACGAGGCGGCGGAGAGACGCCGTCTCGGTCGGCGGTTTATCTCGTGGGACGCCTCTGTCTCCGTTACCTGTTTCCGCCTCTCTCCGACGACCGTTCCGGTCACTTGTTCCGTGGCGCTGCGAGACGCCAGTTGCCATAGTCCGTCCCCAACCAAACGGTTCCATCGTGCGGGCTGACCGTGATCGCCCACACGGTCAAGTCCGGTCCAAGGTTGCCGCTGATGTTCCGCCAGGTTCGCCCGCCGTCAGTGGAGCGGAACACACCGCGGGCCGCCCCGCGCCAACAATGATTCTGTCCGGCGTAAACCACCTCCGGGTGTACTGGGTCCACTGCAATCCGCTGGAAGATCATGGCTCCGAACGCGTCTTTTTCGAGCCCCGCCGACTCGCCGCGGGCAGACCATGTTTTGCCGTCGAACACGTACACGCCGCCGTAGAACGTGGCAGCATATACGCGGTCCGGATCGCGCGGCGACACGTCGATTTCGACGACGCCGTATGGAATGACGCCGCCAAGCGAATGCCAGGTCTCGCCCCGGTCCAGCGAGCGCTCGACGCGGCTTTGGCCCCGTCCGACTGCCGTCACCGCGTACAGCACATCCCCGTTGCCCGCAAACATGGCGCGCAGCGGCCGGTCGAAACGTTTCCAGGTCTTTCCCCCGTCCCCGCTTCGGAGTCCCCCTGTGCGCGTTCCCGCGTACACCACGCGCGGGTCCTGGGGGTGCCAGGCGAAGAATACGTAGTCATCCACCATGTCCTGCCATACCTTCCACGTACGGCCGTCATCGTGGGTGATGCAGAGACGTTGCCTGCTCCAGCCGCCGACGGCCGATATGATGGTCCGGCTTCCGGGGGTCGGGTCGTATGCGCCGCCGGGCATGGTTTTGGCCCCGAGGTCCTTTTGGCGCGGGGCCGAGCGGTATTCCCATGTATCGCCGCCGTCCTCAGTCACGGCGCATCCGTGATCGGTGAAAAAGAACGCCATTTTCTTCGGATCGTCCGGACGGAAAGCAATGCTCGTCCGGGCGGACCGGCGTGAACCGCTTACGCCGTTCCCGAAAAGCCGCCATGTACGTCCGCCGTCCGTGGTCCGTCGGACCGGGAACAAGTGAAAGGCCGTCAGCGGGTCCCGCGGGTGCACCGCCAGGCCCTCCGCGAAGTAGATGCCGGCGCCGTAGAAGCCCGGCTCGCGGCTTTCCGTGCGATGCCAGGTCGCTGCGCCGTCGTTCGACCAGTACGGCCACGGGCCGCCCCAGAGATTGGCTTCGACGTACAGGCGGGACGGGTCCGCGGGGCTGACGCTTATCCGAACCCAAGTGACGCTGCCGGGGAGGCCCGTGCTCGTTTTCTTCCATGTGGCTCCCCCGTCGCGGGTGACCCACACGCCGTGTTTCCCGAGCGCCGTCCAGGCAGTGTCTGCCTCCCTGGGGTGCAGCGCAAGCCCGAGCACGGGGCGAAACGGAGGGGCGGCCTCCGTCCAGGTGGCGCCGCCGTCATCACTGCGCCCGTCCGCCGCCAGCCATAACCGGCCGGTGCGACCGTCACGGAGGACGGCGTTCCCGATGATCTTCCGCGGACCGACTTGCTTCCAGGTCCGGCCTCCGTCCCGGGTGCGCAGGAGTCCGGCGTCGTGGGTCAGCGCGTACACCGTCATGCACCCGGATTTTCCGGCGGTTTGCGGATCGAACGCAAAGTACTCGTTCTGGGCGTGGCCGCGCAGGAACGCGGCGTTCCGGACCAGGCGCCAGTGACGCCCGAGATCATCACTGCGGTAAATACCGTCCGCCTGCCTGTCCCAGTACTTGGGGTCGGGGGGGAATGTACGTTTCGTGCCGGCCGCGGACCGCAGGCCCGCCGCCCACAACACGTGACTGTTGACCGGATCGAACGCAATGGACTGCACGCCGTTCGACAGAATTCCGCGCCGCCGCAGGGTCCAGTTTCGGCCCCCATCCTCACTGAGATACACCGCTGCCGTATCGATGCCCATGGCCATCAGCCGGGGGGCCTGACGGCAGATCGCCAGAGTAAATCCCATTTGCCCCATTTCACCGCCGGCCATCCCCCGGGCCTTCTGTGCGGCCGTGCGCAGCGGAACATACTTCCAAACCGGTCCGGACTCTGCCGCGGATAAACACAGACAGAGGCCGAGCGCCGTGCTGCTTAGTGCGGTAGGCCGTGTGGTCCTCTTACGCATTTTCGAACCCGTCCTGTCCGACCCGACCCCCAACCCGATTGCAAAAAACGTCTCAGAATGGTCCGGGAAATGTCGCGGAATGTGGGGGGCTGGCGTGCGTTGCAGATTATTTCGAGACGATCAGTCATTCAAGATCTTCGTCGCGAGAAAACACAGCCTGCATGAGTTCGGGGCACTCCGGCGACCTCCGGACGGGACCGTGTTGTAACACCGCTCTTGTGTGCAGACTGCAGCCGTGCACCCGAGGCGGTCGAGATACGTCATCGCAGCAGACGGCGTACGCCTTGTTCCAGCCGCCCTCCCCCCTGGTTTCTGCGTCGGAGACGAGTTCGCAATCCGAAGGCGACGTTATGTCATGGAAGGGCTCGAGGACCGCACGGACAACCGGGCCGGGACCACCTTTTCGCCCGCGCTCCGGCCGGGGCCCAGCCGGTCGGCATCTCAGCGGAAATCTCCTCCCGAACCCCGTGTCATTTCTGTCGCAGATCCACACACAGCATCGTGTGTTGGTCGCGCAAAAGCAACAGGCCGTCGGCGAAAGCCATGGGCGCCCAGACCTGCGGCCCCCGCAGCAGAGAAGCCCGTCCCAGTTCGTGGTACCCGTCCGGTGCGGGACGGACCATGACCAATTGACCGTTCTTGCCGTTGACCGCGAACAGAAGTCCACCGGCAATCAGGACGTCGCCCATGTCGAACCAAGGGTTGCGGCCCGTCCGCCATATTTCTTTGCCGCCCAAAGTAAAACAAGCCAATCCGGCTCCGTTGTCGCTGCTGTTGGCGTAGATGTGACCTTCATAAACCAAGGGTTGCGGGATCTTGCTTCCCAGGGTCTTGCCCTCCCAAAGCACACGGGTCGCGTAACGCCCATCGCGAAGTTCGACCTTGAACATGACTGACCCCGCTTTGTAGCCGCCCGTGAGCAGGATGCGCCCATCCCCGAGAATGGTGGGAGTGGGAATGTGCAGTCGACAGGAGTAGCCCGCGAAGTCCCAGAGCTTTTCCCCGGTTTCCGAGTCGACCCCGATCGTACGTCCCTTGCGCCCACCGGCGACGACCATCCGACGTCCGTTCAGCGTCATGGCGACAGGCGAAGAGTAATCC
Organism: Kiritimatiellota bacterium; assembly: GCA_013151865.1. GTDB lineage: Bacteria > Verrucomicrobiota > Lentisphaeria > Oligosphaerales > JAADHN01 > JAADHN01. Next base: position 27,145 of record JAADHN010000095.1, on the reverse strand, counting down.
TGGCCGATCTGTTCGGGGTTGGGAGTGGTCCAGCGAACCTTGCCCGTGGCCTTGTCATAAGCTGCCACGGCCGCTTTTCTGCCCCACGGCGCCACGATCAGGAGATCGCCCAGGATCAAGGGCGACTGCGAAAACCCCCAATGCGGCCGTTTGGCCTGCCAGTCCTGAACCATGTGGCTCTGCCACACCGGCCGACCTTCCGCCAGGGTCACGGCCAGAATATGGCCGAATGGTCCGATGCTGTATACCAGCTTCCCATCGCTGGCCGGAGTCGACCGACTGCCCGGAAAAGATAGTGTTCCAGGAGCGTCGTACGCATGACGCCAGAGCTCCTGCCCCGTCTTGAAGTCAAGACAGCGGAGAATGTCTCGAACGCCTTTCTCCCGGTCCAGCATGAGCACCCGGCCATCCCGAATAGCGGGACCGCCGAACCCCACCCCCAGCGAGACTTTCCAAACCACCGGAGGGCCGGTCACCGGCCACCGACGCGCCAACTTCGGACTCTCCGGCGCGATGCCGTTCCGGTCCGGCCCGAGGAATTGCGACCATTCTGCTGCCTGGAGCAGGGAAGATCCGGCCACCAGGACAAGGACTGTCGCTTGGGCCTTTTTTCGAAAAGCAGCACCGGAAAAAGCGACACGTGCAATCATGGGATTTCCTTTCTCATGGGTGTCCGAGAAGTCTCGGGAATTCGAATGAAAGAACGGGAGAGCACGGGGCTGGCGCGCATCGTGACCTCGAGCTTGCCGCGGGACGATGGCGTGTACTGCGTGCGCGGGCCACACGTAGCCGCCCAAGCCCAATCCGACAAGCGGCCACTATACGGCCGTCTTCCCGCTTTCAAAGCCGCTTCTGTGTTTGACTCACCTGAAGCGGGCTGCAGGTTGCGCGCCTAGGCGCGGCGCAGTCCCGGCGACATCCGTCATGCCGGAACGCTGGCACGGCACAGTTCGAGTACCAATCGCCGAAGCGCAGCGCTGTCCGGGGCATCGAGCCACCGCCGGTCGAAATCGGGCGTCTGGACGATTTCCGCCACAGCCATCAGGGCACGCAAATGGAAACTCCGTTCATCGTCCGTACCCGCGAGCAAAAAGACGGCATGAACCGGCGGCGCCGTATCGGAGAACCGGATCCCGCCCTTGCACCGAGCCAAGAGAACCTTGAAGCGGTTCCGGCCGGGACTGATCAAGTGTGGCACGGCCAATCCAGGCCGAACCACTGTCGGGGCCGACGTCTCCCGTTCCCAGAGAAGCCGGCGGATCTCGGATGCCGGGACATCCAGGTGGTTGCTCAATTCGCACGACGCCAGATCAAAAAACTCATCGAGCGTCATCTCGTCAGGCAGGTCCAGAATGGGACAGGCCCGAAGCAAGACATCAAACCGGTGTTGGTCCGGGGCGTCCCGCCGCAGTATGACGTCTGCCAGTTCCGCCTCCAGGTCATGCCTCGCAAAATCCCGGTTGGCGAGCCGCTTGGCCAGATGGACCAGGGCCGACTCGCGCCGCACCCGCCGGGAAGCATACAGGCGGTACCACGCCAGTCCTCCCCCGAGAATGGCTGCCGTCAATGCCAGCGGCAGCGTGCCCAGCTCGGCCAACAGCAACACGTACACTATCAGACCCGCCCCATGCAACCACGGATAACCGGGGGACCGGAAAATGGGCCGGTAGTTACTCAACCCACTTTCCCGCATGAGGATGAGAGCCACGATCGTGACGGCAAACAGAAGTATCTTCATGGCCGAGGCCGCTTTCACAAACAGCTCGATATCCAGAAGAAGCAACAGGCAGACAAACCCCGAGGTGAACAGTACCGCGAAATGCGGCACACCGGTCCGTTCATTGATCCGGTTCAGGAACGGCGGAAGCAAGCCATCGCGACTCATGGCCAACGGCACTCGGGACGCCGCCAGAATCCCGGCGTTTGCCGTTGTCACGAACGCGGCGACCGCGGCCAGCAAGAGCAGCACCCGCCCGGCTTGCCCCCAAAGACTCTCGGCCCCCAGCGCCAGGGGCGTCAGCGAACCCGCCAGCCGTTCCGGGGGGGTGACCGCCACCGTGGCGCCCACCGAAACCAGGTAGACGATCGTCACCACGAACCACGCCGCCAGGATCCCCCGCGGAAGCACGTGCCCCGGGTCCTTCACCTCTTCGGCCACACTGGCGATCTGCGTCAGGCCGGCGAATGCAATGAAGACCATTGCCGTAGCCAAGAAGAAGTTCTCGAATCGAAACTCACGGAACGGATGGAGACGGGCCAACCCGCCGGCGCTCAGACCCGCGATCGAGTACGCCCCCAGTATCGTCAACAAGAAAACCACCAGTACAATCTGAAGGCGCCCTGCGTGACGGGTCCCGCAGAGGTTCAACACGGTGAACAACACACAGGCCCCGATGGCAATCAAACGAACCTGCAGCAAGGAGAGGTCCGGAAAGAAAAGCCGGAAGGACGCCGCCAAACCGATGAGGGCAAAAGCCGTCTTGAACGACAGTTCCGCCCAGGTCGCGGTCCCGCCCAGCATGCCGGAAGTCGGACCAATGCTCCGGTCGATGAAATAGTAATCGCCCCCGGCTTCGGGCAATGCGGAAACCAATTCCGCTTTGGTCAGGACCGCGGGCGCCATCAGGAGCGACGCCGCCAAGTACACCAGGATCACCCCCGACCCCACCAAGCCGAACAGGACTCCGGGCAACACGAACAGCCCGGAACTGATCATTGCCCCCACGGCAATGCAGAAAACCGTTGGAAAGCCGAGTTCCTTGCGCAAAGGCATGGGTTGATTCCATGGATGCTGATGGCCGCACTCGGCGCGCCTGCGGTCCCCGCCCGAACCTGCCCGGACAAGTCTCAACCACGGCAGAGCCGAGGAATTCGGGACAGCCCCCTGTCCCCCTTTCGACATGGACCGGTCCGAGAAGTTGCCCGAAGCGAACCCCAATTACTCCCGAATCTCGAAACGGGAGAGGACCGCCAGTGCGGAGTCAGGCACCGCGCCGCCCCACGGACGGGGCCGGGTTGAAACACCGTCCCGGTCGTCGATTGGCGATGACGTTCATTGTACGAGATGCATTGCCGCAGCAGACATCCCATAAATATAAGGCTAAACTGCCGGACCGGAAAAAGCAAAGGTGTTTGATTTAGAAAAACAGCAGCCGGGAAACGCGTGCGGAAGAAGAACCGCCTTGCGCCTTGCCCAACTTCAGCCGCGTTGGCGGCTCGGAAAAACGGCCCGGCCGCCGCGCCGCCCGCCGGAATTGCCGAAGCGCGCCCCCGATTTCGAACCGACGGCGTGACCGGTGTGACTGCTCAACGTGATCGGACGCTCCTTGACCGGGGTGTAAACACCGCCGGAACCGGGGCCTGCAGGCCCACTCGCCCTCGACGCCCCCCCGGGGCGGGAGTGCTTTCGGGTCGAAGTGCCGGGGGGAACGCCCCTGGTACGGTGGAATCGCTCCTGCGAACGCGACGTCCCACTACCACTGCCCCGTCGACTGCCCCGTTCACGCCCGAGCCCGGGCCCCGGGGCACGTTGCGGGGCGCACTCGCCATAATCGAACTCTTCCAGATTGCGGCGCGGAATCGGCCCACCCAGCATTCGCTCAATGGACTGGATCATCGCACGGTCGTCCTGGGTCGCCAGAGTCAGCGCGTCGCCGCTCTTGGCGGCGCGACCGGTCCGGCCGATCCGGTGTGTGTAAGCAGTCACCGTATCCGGTACGTCGTAGTTGATAACGTGTGAAATACGGTTGACGTCGATGCCGCGCGCGGCAATGTCGGTCGCCACCAGGATCCGGTGCCGGCCGTCGCGGAACCCATCCATGGCGGCTCGACGTCGATTCTGCGACAAGTTTCCCTGCAGCGATGTCGCTTTGTACCCGGCTTTTTGCAGTTGTTCGCCAACGCGCCGGGCCCGATGCTTTGTCCGGGTAAAAACCAGAACGGACTCGGTCTCCACTTGGTCGAGAAGCGCCATCAGTAGTTTCGTTTTGAGATGTTGCGTCACCGGATAGAGGCAGTGAGACACCGTGCCGACCGGCTCGCAGTCGCCGACCTGGACGGTGACCGCGTCCCGCAACACCTCGGCGGCCAACCGCCGCATCTCACGCGGCATGGTGGCGGAAAAGAGCAGATTCTGGCGTTTCGCAGGCAGGCACCCAATGATTTCACGAATACCCGGCAAGAAGCCCATGTCGAGCATCTGGTCCGCCTCGTCAAGGACGAAAACCTCCACCCCCGCGAGTTGGACGGTGCCGCGACCGATGTGATCGAGCAAGCGCCCCGGACAGGCGATCACCACGTCCGCGCCGGCACGCAATCTCTTGATCTGCTGTTCAATGCCCACACCGCCGTATAACGTGACTCCGCCCAAGCCGGTTTCGCGCCCGAGGTCGGCGAAATCACCGTGGATCTGTTCTGCCAATTCCCGGGTCGGCGCGATCACGAGCGCACGCACATGTCCTGTTCGCCCGCCTGTCATCAGACGGTCCAGTATGGGCAACGCGAATGCCGCTGTCTTGCCGGTGCCGGTTTGCGCCAGCCCCATGACGTCGCGACCCTGCTGAATCGGCGGGATGGCCTGTGTCTGAATCGGGGTCGGTGTGTGGTAGCCGAGCCCGCGGACGTTGCTGTTCAATCTTGCTTGCAGCCGGAACGATTCGAAACTCATCAAGTCTCCTGGTGCGCCCATGGATGGGGTGTGCACGTTTCTGCCATCTCAGGGAAGTTCACCGACACTGGCAGGGATGCAGGCGAAGGGAGAGACGATTACGCTGGCGTGGTGCACCCGACGCACGAGGGCAACGGATGCAGTATCAGACAGCGGCCAGTCGCGGCTACGGGCTGCCGGGACGGCAGCGGACTTCCCGAAACGGCGGGAGATCAGCAGCTTCCTGCTGACCACAAAACGTGGGGCCGCCCGTCGGGGCCGGCAGTGGCAGGAATTTGGTCTCGATAACGGCAAACTTGGCGGGCACGAAAGACGCCGCCTGGCGCCAACCGGCGATTATCGAGTACGCAATGGCTCTCGGTCTCACGAAGGCGATAACATACTCCACCAACACCAGGTTGCAAGACGGACGCGGCCTGCTGCCGGCGGGGACCGTTTTGCCGTCAATGGGACTTGCGACGGAGGACTTCGTCCAAGCGCCGCGCCAGAATATCTCCGGTGAGCATCCCGACACTGTCGAGGAACCGGGCAATCACGGCGTCGAGGGCGTCGCGAATCTCTGACGGCTGCATCTGCGCCGCCAGCCCCCGGACCTCCCCGACAAGGATCCGGCTGCCGGTGACGTGAAGCTCCTCGACGAAGGGATGACTCGCCCGCACCGCCTCGACGGCGTTCTGCATCAATGCCGCAGTGGTCACGCTCCCCAGGACCGGTTCGGTGCTCCGCCAAACGGTCTCGAACAAATCCCTGTATACGTGGACCACCTGGTCCGGGGTCTCGACTTCCTGCGATCTGCTATGGATCAGTTCTCGAATGTCTTCCCGAGTATCCATACTCCATACCGCTCTGTCGCTGAACGCCGCGAACGGCCCCGCTTCAACCGGCGCCGTTGCCCAACCCGGGCCCCGCCAATGCCTTCTCGACCGTGGTCACCAAGTCGTGGACCTGAAACGGCTTCGGCAGAAACGCGGTGTCCGGGCCGAAAGCTTCATGTTGCTCGATCACGTCGTCGGTATATCCGGACATGAAGATGATGCTGGCGGCGGGAAAACGCTTGTGCACGGCTTCCGCAACATCCTTGCCGCCGGCGCGCGGCATCACCACGTCGGTCACGAGCAGGCCAATGGGGTCACCGGTCTTTTCGACGTAGGCGATGGCCTCGGCGCCGTCCCGGGTCTCGACGACGTTGAATCCCCGCCGCTTCAACGCACGGACCACGACGCGCCGTACGGCGGCGTCGTCCTCGGCCACGAGAACGGTCACTTCGTGGGCCGCTGCGGCGGACTGCTTTCCCGGCGCCGCTTTTCGGACAGCCGACTCGATCTTCTCGGGCGCCTCGTCGGGCTCATCGACGACCGGGAAAAAAATGCTGAACGTGGCCCCCAAGCCGGCGGTGCTGTCGATCCAAATATACCCATTGCAGCCTTGGACAATGCCGAATACCGTGGCCAGACCGAGACCGGTGCCCTCTCCCTCGCCCTTGGTTGTGAAGAACGGCTCGAAGGCGCGTCTCCGCGTGTCTTCATCCATCCCCACGCCTGTGTCGGATACGGTGAACAACACGTACCGGCCGGGGCGCGCCCCCGGATGCGCCGCAACGTACTCCGCGTCGATCTCCGCATCACGGGTCGCAATGGTGAGTACGCCGCCGTTGGGCATCGCGTCACGGGCATTGACCACCAAGTTCATGAGCACCTGTTCGATGTGCCCGGGGTCGGCCTTGATCTTCTCCAGCTTCGGCGCCAGATCGATCCGCAGATCGATGTCCTCGCGGATGACGCGACGCAGCATTTTCTCCATGTTTCGAACTACGTCGTTCAGCGACAAAATCTTGGGTTGCTCCACCTGTTTGCGGCTGAAAATCAGCAGTTGTCGCGTCAGGCTCACGGCACGTTGCCCGGCCTCGCGGATCTGTTGGACATCCTGACAAAGCGCACTGTCCGGTTCAATTGCGGTCTCCAATTCGTCGGCTGCCCCCAGGATCACCATCAACAGGTTGTTGAAATCATGGGCAACCCCCCCTGCCAGGCGCCCTATTGCGGCCAGTCGGTCGTGCAGGGCGGCCTCTTCCTCCAGAGCGCGTTCGTGCGTGATGTCGCGAATCACCAGCACATACGCCGGTTTTTCGTCGGGTTCCTTCGTGGCGCGACCGGCCAAGAACTGGAAAATGCGAGGGACGCCGTCCACGGTCTTGTGTGTTTCGAAGGTGCGACGCCCGGCACTCGCGCAGATCTCATCCAGGGAGATGTCGCCGATACTCCGAATCCGCCCATCGTCGGCGCGTTCAGCGAGGATGCCGCAGTACTCGAGGGCGAGGGGGTTGTGCACGCGCAAGGATCCGTCGTCCCGCAGCAGAGCCACGCCCACGGGCAAACCTTCCACCAGGCTGTCCAGACGCCGGCGGTGGGCCGCCACCAATGTCCGTAAACGCTCCACCGAAACCGACGCCTGAAGCACCACGTTATTCAGCAGGCGCACGTGTTCCACCGTGAACGCGTCCGGAGCCTCCGCCGCCACGAGCAGCAAGCCGACAAGTTCACGGTCCGGACCGCAAAACAGAGGAACGATGAACGAAGATTCAAGGCGCTCGACTTGACGGGGATCTTCAATCCAATCCCGCTCCTCTGCCGCCACCACACGGACGGAGTCCAAATCGAGAGGCTCGCCGCGCAAATGGGCGTAGGTGCGAAGTAAATGCTGAAGCGCCTTTTGACGGACCTCGTTAGGCACCATCCGCCGCGGATAGACGAGCAACTCCCGAATGTCCCCCGAGACCACCAGCGTGATCACCAAATCGTGCGGGAGCACTCGCCGAAGACTGCTGACTATCCCGCGAAACAGGTCGTCGTAATTCAAGGCGGTCGAAATGCGTTGCGCGACGTCGTAGAGCACCTCCAGCTCGAACGTCCGCTGCCGAACCCGTTCTTCCAGCTTCGCGTTGATTTCCTGCAAATCTTGCGCCAGACACTGGGCCTGCAAGGACGCACCGAGCGCCGGTGCGGCGGTCTGAAGGATATGTCGACTCGAGGCCGTGAATGCATCCGGGCGGCGGGATACGGCCAGCAACACGCCGCAGAACCCGTCCCGGACAATGAGCGGCTGAACAAGAGCACTGCACAGTCCCACGTCGGCCGCCGCGGCATCCGCCGGGGCTGAACTCTCCCGCAGGTCGGCCGAATAAAGCGGACGGTTGGATTCCACCGCCTCCCGTGCCCGCCGCACAAGTTCGGGCGGAAGCGCGTCGGATTCCTCCGGACCGCACAAGCGGCGAAGCAGGGTCTGCAGCGTATCCGCGGCCTCCGGGCGCACGAACAGCAACCGGCCGCGCCACAGACTGCCCCGAGCCCGCTGAAAAGCGACGGCGACGGCCTCAGCCCCGAGTACGTCGGCCAGCATTCGACCGATGGTTTCGTCGAAGACCGCGGCCGCAGGGCTGGCCGCCAACGCTTCGTGAATCCTTGCCAAAACGCTTTCTTCAGCCGCGCACTTCTCCCTGTCGGTCACGTCCAGGGCGAATCCGAGAAATGCCGATGGACCGTCCGGAGGGCCGATGAGGTGAACGTTCTCCCGGAGCCACACCCAGTCGCCGGAGCAGTGACGCCAGCGGTAAGTGACCGGGACCGTCTCCGCGCCCTTCAACACTTTTCGACGATGTTCTTTTACGGCCGGAAAATCGTCCGGGTGGATGTTCCTGTGCCAGAGCCCGGGATCGTTCCGAAACTCGACGGCGTCATACCCCAGAATAGCCTTGGCGGGACCTTCGAGTTCGACTCCGGAGCGGTCGAGGAAGTCTCCCACTTTCGCCGGTTCCAGGCCCTGGGGCAAAGGAAGTCGCCATACGAGGGCATCCGCCACACGCAACGCCTGATCCAACTCGATCTGGAGCCGACATTCGGCCCGGGCGCACGCCAGGACCTCGGCCATGAGATAGCTCCGGGGAATCCACCCGACCGGCGCCTGACCGTCCAAAACGAGGACCCCCGGGCCCTCGCTGCTGTCGAGGATCTCCATGGCCCCGGCAACCGGGGTCCTCAATGGAAGCGTCGGCACGCGTGCCAGAGGTAAGTCCACCAAAAGGCGCGTGGAAGCATGCCCGACTGCAGCCGCCGGCACCAGCAAACGCCACTCGGACGTACACCGAACCACAGTCGGCTCACCTGCCGAGAGATTCGAAGAGTATTGGCCGAGAGAACTCGAGTCGTCCGCAACGGCCACCGGCTGCAGCAGGTCTGACAAATCCGACATGGCGCTAACCTTCGTGGAGTTCTACGCTCACCGTCACGCGGATGTCCAATTGCACGTTCAGGGCGTCCGTGGCATCCATGATCGGACCGACATGCTCGATCATCACCCGCACAAGGTCGTTTTCGGAGATTTTTCGAAGGTCGCTCTCGCGAACCAGGATCGACTCAATTACATCGTGCTCCACCCGAATCAGCTTATAGACTCCGGGACTCAGCGCCTGGAGAGCGCGCACAACTCCTTCGGACCCCACCGGGGCCTGTTTGCCGAGTATGAGCGCATCCTGTACCGGCGGCAGATTGCATTGACGAAAGGCCATTTGGATGCTGATGGTTTTCGGCGAAACCGCCTTGCTTGGCATCGGTACACCCTCCGTGATAACACCAATTCCATGTCGCATAAAGATTGACAGCGCAGAAACGCCTGAGAGGAAAGAATTCCACCGGACACAGCAGGGCCATGGTCCCCGCGCACCCGTGGTGTACAGTGAGGCTTTGCCACCGCAGACCGTTGCGGATGGGGCATGCAGTTGTCGCCATGTTTCACGGGGGCGCTCGCCGCGAGCGCCCTGAGCCAACCCACCTGCGCCGCAGCATCGTTACAGCACATTGCCGGATTCGCGTCGTTTTGGTAATATAGTGTGTTTTTGGCATCGTGGAAAGTCCAGGCCGATGCGAGACAGCACCGCGGAATCATTTTGCTGCGGTGTCCAGTGTCGGGTCCTCGATGCGAGAACAGACACTCGGTGATTGACAACGGGCCGGCTTCCGTGTATATTGTTTTATTGTTGGTGGAGCAGAAGACCATCACAGCGTCTGCCATTAGGAAACGACCCGCTACCCTTGCCGTGGAACCGCGCTCCGTGTCAGACGCTCCCCCCAAGTTTCCCGAGGAGTCTTTGCACATGAGATCGGCACGAACCGGTATGCCGTTATTTAGAAGCTTGTTTATGCAGGTAATCCGCCGATCGACCGGGGTGGCCGTCGCCCTGGTTTTCTGTTCGCTGTCGACACGGGCGGACGTCAATGTCGAGGGCGTTGTGGCGGACGGCACGGTATGGGGGGACACCACCCAGCCGTACGTGGTGAACAACCAGTCGGACGCCCAAGTCGTCACCGTGCCGGCCGGGGTCACCTTGACCATTGCCGCCGGAGTGACAGTCAATTCGGGCTTCGACAACAAGACCACGATTCATGTCGAACCGGGCGGCACACTGATCGCCGCCGGGGTCACGTTTTTCCTGAAGACCCGAGATCTGACCAACAAGCCGCCCATCGTGGTCGAAGGCACGGCAACATTCACCGACTGCACGCTCTCGGTCGAGCAAATCCAAGCGAACCAGGAGGACACCACGGTCCTGCTGCTGGGCAAAGGAGCAGGCGCCGTCACGCTCAGCGGAACGAGCCTGAGCGCATCCACGTCCGGGATTCGCGTCAACCAGGGCATTCGGGTGGAAGACACCGCCACCCTGACGGTCACCGCCAACGGCGCGATCCGCAGCGCGTTCAGCGATTTTCCGGAAGCCATATGGTGGGAATCCACGGCCGGCGTGTCGGTCTCCGGTGCGGACTTCGCACGGGGGACGCACGGCATCCACGTGGACAATGCGGCGGTGGACGTGATTGTCTCCGACTCGACATTCACTGACTACGAGTCCGCCCTGGACTTGCCGGCGGCGAAGGATATTTCTTTGACGAATATCACCGCCACCCAAACCGGCACGGTCGGCAAACAGGTGGGGGTTTACACCGAAGACTTCACCAGCTTCGGCATCACGGGCGCCATTTCGAACATGTATATCGGCGTGCATGTATCCACGGCCCGTGCCGGGGCGGACGTGAGTGGGGTAACGTTCACCAACTGCGCCTACGACCTGCTGGCCGAGGGTGACTACAGCGCGGCGGACAACACAATCAGTGCGGACACGACACTCACCCGGGCGTACTATCACATAAACAATCCGATCACCATTGCAGCGGGTGCGACCCTGACCATCGAGGAGGGGGTTATCCTGGACACCCTCCGCGGCGACCGCCCGATGTTCATCGTCGACGGCGCGCTGACAGCCGCGAAAGCCGTGTTCGAAGCACGCGTGGACAACTATCAATGGCTGTTGTCCGCCCGGAAATCGGGAACGATCACCCTCACCGAGTGCAACCTCCGTGGGGCAAGCAGTTCCGGCAATTATTCGGATTGGTACGATCACAGCTTTGTCGGCGGTGAAGACAACGCGCAAATCGTCATTCGCGGCTGCACGTTCGTAACGGCGTCCGATTACTACGGTGACGGGAGTTGGCCGGGAACAATGAAACACGCCGTGCGTGTGCAGGGAAACGCCACGGCCTCGATCAATCCGTCGGGCGCGGTGCGCACCACCATGTCCGGGTTCCGGCGCGCCGTGTATCACGCTGCTTCCACGGACCTGGTAGTGGACGGCTTGGACGTGATCGGTTGCGATTACGCCTTTGAGTGTAACACGATCGGAAACGTTTTCCTGACCGACGTGAACATGACCGACTGCACCAATGGCCTGTACCTGGTGGACGCCGGCGTGCTGGTGACCAACGGCGTGGACGCAGTGAACACACCGGCCGCATTCTCCGGGACCATGGCGCAGGTATTGAGCCCGCAAATCAGCTTGGCGGGCATGAATTTTGACGCTAACAGCTATTGCCAGGTTGCCGGCGGATACACTTTCACCAGCGACGCAGTCCTGCCCCCCTTGCCGGTCCGGATCGACGACCGCTCCGGGCCAATGATCGTTCCCGAGGGGATTTCCGTCACTTTCCCGGCTGGATCAAGGCTGTCCAATCGCAGCGACGGCGAGAAACGCATCTTCCAGATCAATGGGACCGTGGCCTGTACGGGCACGGACATGAAGTTCTGGACGTACTACGACCGGTACCTCTTTACCACACAGGGCTCAGGCGTGTTGTCTTTCACCGATTGCGTTATCGAAGTGGCCGACACGGTATCTTACGCTCGAAACAGCGCCGTCGTTTACGCGGGCAATGATTCCCGGGTCACAGTCTCCGGTTGCCGAGTGCAAACCAGCGTGGACGGCAATGCCGACACGCCTCGGTTCATGTGGATCAGGGACAACGCCGACGTGACTGTGCGCGCTTTCGACGGCACGCCCAGTTCGTTCGCCAATTTCTGGCGCCCCATCGAGTCCAACACGTTGAAGAACTGTCCGACCGTCGAGCCGGGCACGGTTTTCACCGGCGACGCCCTCGAATACGCCTGCCTGGTATCCCCGACGTCCTGGCCGGGCAACCTTTTCACGGTGGCGGCGGACGTGACCCTCGCGTGCAGCGACCTGACGATCGACAATTATTATCCGTACCTCGTTCCGGCGGGGGTGACAGTGGACATCCGTCCCGGTAGCCGCATTTCAATGGTCTACAACAACACCCGAAACGAGTTTCAGGTTCGCGGACAACTCAATGCAACCGACGTCGTGTTCGACTTGAGAACGTACCGGTATCAGCATGGAACCAAGTTCTGGTTTTTGGGCGACGGCCGCGGGAGTTTTACCAATTGCACCTTCAACGGCGTGGAAACGACAACCTACCATGACTCGGCCGGGCTGCTCGGGGCTACGGACAACGGACAAATCACACTGTCGAGCTGTACCTTCAACAGCGACCCGAGCAGTCCTGTGGCGCGGGCGGTGGTGCTTCAGGGGGCGAGTCGTCTCTCCGTTCCGGATTCGGGGCGGGCGGTCACGGAGATGGATGGGTTCACCGAGGCGATTTATTGTACCACACTGGATGTCTTCGGCGATACGCCCGGACTGGTCTTCGGCGACAACGGCCGCGACATCCGCGTGGACGGAGGCAGTTCGGTCACTCGCGACGTGACGCTGCCCGGCAATGCTATCATCGGCATCTATTGCTACTCGAATCCGATCATCATTGCCCAGGGTGCGTCCCTGACGTTTCCCGCCGGCTGTCGCGTGGACAACTACACCATCGACACCGGCGGGGAACACGACGCCTTCGTGGTGCAGGGCGCGTTGAACGCGACCGGGACGTTCTTCGATCTCCGGACTTATTGCTATGCCAATGCCGGGAGCAAAGGAACGCGTGTCATCGACATCGTGGGCAGCGGCACGGCCGACTTTACCGATTGCAGTTTCCGGGGCGGCGATGATTATTCCGCGATCACAGAAGCCACCCTGATCGCTTTGTCCGACGGCGCCTCCGCTACGGTGCGCGGCGGCTCGTTCGATACCGATCCTTCCTACTGGGACTATGCCGTCGCCCACGCGATCACTGTATACGATTCCGCGAGCCTCACCGTTCGTTCCTACAACGGCGTCGGTCCCACGTTCAAGGGGTTTCCCAGGGCCATCACCCAGTTCGCCTCCTCGAGGGCCGGCACGTCCATTTCCATCGATGACTCGTTATTCCGGGAAAACGGGATCGGCATCGAACTATTGGCCGACCCCGGCCAGTGGCATCTCCAGGGCTGCACGTTTATCGGCAACAGCATGGCGGCGATATCCAATGGTGGCAACAATGTATTGGACTGTCGCGACAACTACTGGGGGCACCCGAGCGGTCCCAATCACCCCAGCAACCCCTTCGGCCTCGGCGACAGCATCCTCGGGGATGCCGTGTTCACGCCGTACGCCGCCACGGGATTGATCACGATCACTTCGGTGGGCGACCACCCGCTGGGCCAGGCCAGGAACGCTTTCCTGGCCGTTGGCGACATTCCCGATGCACTCCTGTTGCGGTTCGCCGTCGAGTCCGCCGACGGCGCCGTCCCCGCTACCAGCCTGGTGGTTCGCCTTCCGCATGTCGAGCAGATGGACGACGCGAATCTTACCAATGTGCGCCTGATCCGGGATGAAGACAGCGACGGGGCGTTTGCCGGCGGTCGCGCGGATACCGTCGTTGCCACGGGGGTTGTCGACACTGCGGCCCAGACCATCACTTTCACCGGCGCCTTCGACTTGGAAGGGGCCTGGCTACTGATCGCCGACTTGGCGGATATCGCCAGTGGCGACGCGTTGGCGCTCCGCGTGGACGCCGAGGACATCGTTACAGACCCCGGCCTGTTTCTCGCCGGTTCCTGCACGGCTGCGGCCCATTACCGGGATCGGCTGTTCCTGGGCGACCATCGCTCGGGGCAGATCGGCGGCGGTCTGCTGGCGGCGGCCGATCAGCCCGGCATCGTCCTCACCGCTTTTTCCCTGGGCGCGGGATTCGATATCCAAGCGATTTCTGTGACGCTCTCCGGCATTTCCGGCATCGACGCCACGAATCTGCGCAACGTCCGCCTGCTCGTGGACACCGACGGCGACGGCCAAGCGAGCTTCGGCGAAGCTGTGTGGTCTGCTTCCCAAGTCCAACTCTCCGGCGCCGGCGGGAAGATCGATTTTGCCTTCGGGGTCACACCCATTGCCACGGGAACGGATTTCGTGGTTCTGGCTGACTTTACCGGGTTGCATCGGGACGACCAACTTACCGCCCAAGTACTCAGCAGCGGCATTGCGCCGGTCGATCCCTTGGTGGAAGTGGTTGGTTCAAACGCCCCGACCACGCACACCGTACCCCGCCCCATGCTGCTTCTCGATCCGGCCTTCCAAGCCGCGAACGGCTTTACCGCGGCCACGACTTTGCGGAGTATTCCTCTCCTTGGATTCACTGTCTTTCCCGGGGGCCGGCAAGTCGCCGCCATTTCTTTCCCCCTCTCAGGGGTGGACGGGATCGCCGCGGGCGACATTACCAACGCCCGACTGCATGTGGACACCAACGGCAACGGTATCATCGACGCCGGCGAAAACGAGACTGTGGGTGGCCCGGGCTTGGTCCAAATCGACCCGGATACGCGTACCGGCAGCATCGTTTTCTCCGCCCCCTTCCTCGTGAGCGGCGGCGATTTCCTGCTGGTGGCGGACTTCGCGGACCTGGCCAACGACGATGCACTGACGATTGCCCTCCGTGCCCAGGACGCAACGCCCGGCCCCAACGACGTCATCGAGGGCGGCGTTACCCCGGTGCGACACGCAGTTGTCCGCTCGGAATTGCCCGTTGCGGCCGAACAAACGAATTGGACCCTCACGTACCGGAGCCCAGGGGGTACCAGCGTCAGCGGCGCCTACAGTCACGACGGAACGAAGATCATTCTGGGCTACTCGTCCGGCACGGCGTACCTGTACGACTCGGACGCCAATCGGCCCTTACTGATGCTCCACAAACATTACGACAAAGTGCAATACGCCGGGTTCAGCGCCGACGACTCCCTGGCCATTACGGTCACGTACGACGGCGCGGTCTACCTGTGGAACGCCGGTACCGGCGATCTCGAGCAAAACCTGTTCAGCGACCTGTTGGTCCGATACGCCACGCCGTCGCCGGACGCGACCAGACTCTTTATCGTTACCGAAGGCAAAGCCCTGCTTCTGGACCTTGCCACCGGGCGGACGCTGTGGGAATTCGTGACCGGGACCACCGGCGCCGAAGCCATCCTCTATGCGGCGGATTACGCACCGGACGGCTCGAAAGTCCTGGTGGGGGCCGGCGATAAACGGGCCTACTTGCTGGACGCCGAAACCGGCAACATTATCCGCCACTTCCAGGGGCACAGCGAACCCGTCACAGGCGTTTCGTTCATCGCCGGCGGTACCCGTCTGCTCACGACCAGCACGGACGGCACCGTGGGAATCTGGGATGTCGCCGACAATGTCAATCCCATCAGCACCGTCTCACTCGACGGCGAGGATGCCATGGGCGCCGCGGGATCCCGGGACGGCACGCGCGTGGCCATTCTCACCCGTTCGGGCAGCACTCGCCGCCTCCATTTGTTCGACGGCGTCGGGAACCACCTCTGGGCGGAAGTCCTCCCCTCGCGGCACTACACCGACAAGTTTTCGAGCATTCGCTTCAGCGACGACGGCGCACGCGTGCTGATCTGCAGCAACGCGTACAACGACTGGAACTATCCTGCCGCCCTGGCCGTACAGTATTCGACCGTTGACGGAGAGTTTCTCGGATTCGTCGGTCCCCGCGGCCGTGTGCGCGGTTGGGACTGGGGACAACTCGAGGAGCGCGTACGCGTTTCCGAGGACGGCAACCGCATATTCTTTATGAATTCAGAGGGGCTGGACGTTCTCTTCACCCAGCCGGGAAAAACCATTCTGCAGAGCCCGGAAATCGACAACCAGGATGCATTCGACGTCACCCCGGACGGGCGTAAGCTCACCCGCGTCATCGGCGGTCAACTGGAGTTTTACGCGGTGGACGAAGACCGCCTGACCTTGATCAACTCGAACGACATCGGCGCCGATTACGCCCCCCTGACGCTCTCCCGCACCGGGGCCACCACCATCCACGGCGACCGTCTCATCCGGACGCTCTCCGGACAGATTCTGACCAACACGCCGAACGACGACGGCGCTTACCGCTCCGCGTTCAGCCCGGACGAGTCGCTTTGGGGTATCGCGTTTTTCGATAACATGACCATCAAAACCATGCTCACGAGCGACCTCACGGGCAGCCTCGAATACGGCGTCACGCTCACCGACCCGTACAAGCCCCGCAAGGTCCTTTACCATCCTGACGGGATCCGCGTCGGTTGCGTGGACCGGTACGCCGGCGTTCAGTTCTATCGTCTCGACACCAACGACCCGGTTGGGCTGTACGACTATCGGTCGGGCTACGGTATTCCCCCCATCTACGACGCCGCCCTTTCCCACGACGGCACGATGCTCGCCATCGCCCGCGGCAATAGCGTGCGGTTGTTCGACATGCGAACCGGGAACGTGCTGCGCTACTTCTACCCCACGCATTCGGACCAGGCAAGCTGTTATGCTCTGTCCGTCGGGTTCGGGACCCACGACGCCATGCTCTATATTGCCTGGAGCGACAACTACGTGGAAATCTTCAACCGGTCGCGACTGGACAGCCTCCGCCTGAGTCCCGTCACGCGCACTCTCCCCGCAGGACGCTCGCAAACCTACACGGTACGGGCCGTCTACGACGACGGCAGCAGCATCGACGTCTCGCCGCACTATATCTACAGCGCCACCGGACTCGAACTGGCCCCGGCCTCCCGCCTGTATGCCGACCCGCCCGAAGCCGTCACCATCGAAGCCGACAAGGTCACGGTCAATCCCGGCGCGTCGGGGGACATCGCCATCACGGCGGTTTTCAGTGAAGGCGGCATCACCCGCTCCGCCACGGCCACGCTCACGGTCGGGGCCAGCCCGGTGGTGGCGCTCCGGGCCGATCCGGTCGCCGTATCCCTCGGCAAGGGCGTGGTCCAGCCCATCCGGTATTACGCCTTGTTCGCCGACGGCTACGAGGAAGAAGTCACTCAGGATACGGCGCTGACGGCAGACCCCGCGGAGAAAGTGCGAGTCGCCGGCAACAACGTGACTGTGCGGGTCACCGCAACGCCCGGCGATATTCACATCGAGGGCACTTACACATTCGACGGCGTCACTCGCACCGCCGCCACCATCATCAGCGTGCACGCGCCTCAGGCCCGTTGGGCACGGAACTGGACCACCGCCGGGGGCGATGTGGGCGCCATGACCTATTCCCCGGACAACACACTCTTCGCCGTCGGCTTCTCGTCCGGGGCCGTCGGCATCTATACGGTCGGAGAGACCCCGACGCAATACGAACTTCGAGACGTCATCTCCGCCCACTCGCGGCCCGTCGAATACGTGTATTTTCCCGATAACGATACGCTGGTTACGGTGGGAGGCGACGGCCTGGTTCTCCAGTGGGACATCGCCCCCGGTCACAATTCGGCCCCGTTGACCCGCTATTTGCACGACGCAGCTCTCACCTGCGCCGCCTTTTACGGTCGCTTGGCCGTGCTCGGCGACAACCTGGGCCGCGTGATGCTTTACGATCTGGACAACAACGCCGTCGTCTGGTCCGTCGATCTGCACCAAGGGCCGGTCACAGCCGTGGCCATTGACGCCGACTCGGTCCTCACCGGCGGCAAAGATCGGCGAGTCTACCTGCTCGACCGTGCCGACGGCAGTACGGACATGACCTACACCGCCTTCGCCAAACCCCCGGTCGCCGTGGCGCTCACCGGTAACGTGATGAGCGTACTCAGCGAGGACAACCGCTTGGCCCGCTGGAACAAGGGAAGCGCCGACGATAACCTGGCCGAGTATTTCTTCCCGAGCACGCCGTCCGCCCTCGCCGTCCGCAGCGATAACGGCTACCTGTACATTGCCACCCAGGGAAACGGCAGCAACGCGGTTTGGGTCTACAACCCCGACGGACTCCTGCTGAATTGGATCGCCGTCCCGCCCAATCAGGGCGTGGTTTCCGCATTGACGGTCACTCCCGATGGTCGACATATCGTGACCGGACGCCGCACCTGTGTCATCGAAAAAGAGACGGAAATGGGCGAAACCATCAAGGTGTCGTCCCCGTTCCACTCGGCCCAATTCTGGAACTTGTCCCGGGGCAGTTACAGTGGTTCCCTGGCGCACAGCTATTCGCTGAAAGACGCCCGAATCTCGGAGGACGGCGCCACCCTGTTCACGCAGAGCGACCGGCGGGTCATCCGCTGGGGAGCGGCTGCCCGCGGCAACGTTACGGAAACCCGATTTCTCGAAACCGGGTATTTCGTTCCGTACAGTTTCTCGGGATTGGCCATGACCGGGGACGCCGCCGGTCTGATCGGCGCCCGTGTCCGCTCCTCGATCTACCTCATGGATGCGGCCCAGCGTCTCTTGTACATGAGCGTGCACACCGATTGCGACGCTTTCGACATCTCGCACGACGGCACGCGACTCATCACCAATAGTCCGGGCGCCCTCACCCGTTTCTGGGATATCTCGCTGGACTTTCCCACCGTCTTCCATGAAAACCCCGTCACGAGCGCGGACGTGGCGTACCTGCCGGACAATCAGTCCCTCGGCTCGGTCCCTGACAGCGATTTCGTATCGATCTTCAATACCGGCGGATTGCGCTACTCCGGAATCGACATCGAGCCGGTAGGCCAACCGCCGGACTCGGCACCCGTAGGCAGCGAACTGACGGGGCCGACCACCGACGCTCTCACCGTATCGGCCAACGGGCAGCGACTCGCCGTCGTTGTCAACTACGTGGAAACAAACGGGTTCAGCGGCGAGTCCACAACGTATATGTACGTGCAGGTGTACGGCCTGAACTACGATGGCGGCGGCGCCATTACCCCCACCGGGCGTCTATTCGAGGCCTTCATGGGAGCCGTCAAGAACAGTTCCCCCCGTTCCACGCTGGCCCTTTCCCACGACGGTTCACTGCTCTTTTTCGGTATTGCCGCCGCCAGACAGCAGGGACACCTGATCGAATTGAATTCCTCGCGGGAACTGGCGATTTTCACGCCGCCGAGTATGGGCACGGACAGCAATCTCGGTCCCGCGGCCGCCCAGTTCACCGGCGACAGCAGCGGCCTTATGATTGCCTGGACCGAAGGGTATGCCACAGTCTATCGACGCGAGAGTGTGGACACGCTCCGTTTGAGCCCGCTCGCCCGTTCGGTCAGCGCCGGCGATACCGTCGAGTTCAGCGCGGACGCCGGGTACGCCGACGGCTCGACAGCGGACGTTACGGCCCGGACCACGTTTGCCGTGGACCCACCCGGGGCCGCCGCCGTTTCGGGAGCGACCGTGACCGTAGGCGCCGGCGTGAGCCCCGGGACGGTCATTACCGTGACCGGGACCTATGCGGAACTGGGCACAACTCGGACGGGCACGGCCACCCTCACGATGCAGTCGCCCACGTTCATCAGTCTGAGCATCGACCCGGCCAAAATCTCCCTCACACGCGGACAGTCGGTGGACTATCACGTATTTGCACACTTCGCATCCGGAACAGTGGAGGAAGTCACAACCGACCCCAGCCTCGAGCTGGGTGTCGACCCGCCCGGCGTGGCATCGCTCACGGGGACAACACTCGCGGTGCTCGACGCCGCCCAGTTCGGCGACGCGACCGTAACCGCACGCCTGGCCCGCGACGGCGACGAACGCACGGTCCTGGCCGCCGTCCACATTCGCCGGGAAGGCAGCATGATCAACCCCGGAGACTTCGATGAAAACCTCGAGGTGGGATTCAACGACCTCTTGTATTTCATCGGCCATTACAGCGAAGTCGCTACGGAACCCACCTGGGACTCCAGGTGCGATTTCGACGGCGACGACGACGTGGATTTCGACGACGCCGGCACCCTGTTCGGACTTTACGGCACCGATTACCACCCGCAACGGACGGAGGTTATCCCGGCGAACCTCCTGGCGGCTGCTCGCAACATCCCGGCTGCCGTCACCCTCTGGATCGACGCCCCGGACCGAGTCACGGTGGGAGAGACTTTTCAAATCGAGATTTGGGCGCGGGACAACACCGCTCTGGCCCAGGGCTTTCGCGGCGGTCCGATCGATGTTCGCTTCGACCCGGAGCGGGTGGCTCTCGCAGGGAGTTTCGAGCCCCGCGACGTCCTGGCCGCTCCGTTCAACTCGGTCCTCACCAACGGCGCCCTCCGGGCCGACCGCATCTCGCAACTCGGCGGCCTTACTGTGTTGAACGGGCTCGGACACGGCGAGCCGGTCCTGTACGCAGTACTCACTTTCAGGGCCTTGAAGGCGGGGCCGGCAACCCTCGCGCCTTGCTCCGGGAACTCCGGCCTGGTTCTCACACCGCCTGTCGGTCAAATCACCGTGGGCAGCACGGAATACGGAAGCGATACGGTCATCATCGACGTGGACGGAGCAGGAGGAGGAGGGCTTTCCGACCAGGAAGTCGTCTACGAGCTTCCCAGCGGCTGGAGTCTCATCGGCGTCCCGCTGGCCCTTTCCGACCGGGGAGCCCCCCCCGCCGACCTGACGTTTTGGCAGTGGAACGCGGCGAAAGGCATTTATGTAACCACCACGGTCCTGGAACCCGGCAGAGGCTATTGGGCGTACGCCGAACAGCCCAAGACCCTCGTGCTCCGCGGCCTCCCCACCACGCCGCAGCCCTTGGAACTGTCGAGAGGCTGGAACCTCGTGGCGCCGTTTATCGAAAGCCCCGAACCAAACGCTCAGACGATCCTGAGCATCTTCGCCTGGGATGCTGAAAAACAGACTTATGCAACACCGGGAACCGTCACGACCCCGGACGACACGTTGCCCTGTAAACCATGGGTCGGGTACTGGATTTTCTGTCGGGAACCGGCTGTGCGCGTCTGGGATCCCGCGGACAATAACCCGCGCCGGTAAGGAGGAGTGAGCACGATGAGTCTCGCCGCAACATCTCCTCACCGCAAGCGTCCCAGCCTGCCGTCCGGGTTGGCCCTGCTGCTGGGCGCCGCTCTGGCCGTCGCCGCCGCCCGCGCCGGCGATCCGCCGCCGCCCTATGCGGACACGAACGTTTTTCGAACCGTCCTCAGCGAAGGCGCGTTGAAAGGGTCCGTGCCGGACGTTGCGGTCGATTACCTCGAGAACTCTCACGTGGTCTGGAAGGATGGACGGGAACTCTATTACGCCAAGATGTCCAAGGGCGGCGCCATGCAGGCCAGGGACGCCGGCGGCGATCCAGTACCAGCTCTCCACCTCGGCACGGTCAACACCGCGACGTTTCTGCCCGTCATCGCCGCGGATTATGACGGCGCGGCACACATCGCGGTGGCGGACGGCAGCATCATCCGCTACTACAAAATCGGCCCGGACGGCGCCGTTGTGCTCCACCGGGCCGTGACTGCCGGGACTACCATGCTGATCCACGCCGAGTATGCCGGCGCCGATATCGCCATCGATCCGAAGACCAACCTGCCCGTGATCGCCACACTCCTGTACACGGACGAAGCCAAGTTCATCGGCGGTTACCCGTTCCGCCAGTACAAGGAAAGCATCCGCGTGCTGCGACTTGACGCCCAGGGGAATGTGACGAAAAAAGAACTCCATGCCTGGGCCGGACCGACTCTGGGCGGGCCGCCGGGAACGATGGAGCCTCCCGTGGTGGCCGTGGACGCGGCAGGCATTTCCCATGTGATCTGGAAGGCCCGGGAAGCCAATAGCGTCGAAGGCCCCAGCGGCAAGAACCTCCCGGGCGAAAAAACCAATGTGCAAGGGATCGGTTGGAAGGCGGGCGACTTGATGCTCCAGTACTCGAATTCGGAAAAAGCCAAATCCATCATCGTCAACGCCCGGGCGCTGCGGATCAACATCCCCGGCGACATCCAACCGGGATTCTACCTGCCGCAGCCGCGCGTCGCGGTCGACGACAACGACCGGGTCCACGTGGTTTGGCTCGGGCGTGACCCGTGGGACGCCTCCAATGGCTACCAAATCCGCTATTCCCGGATCAAGTGGGACGGACACGGCACCGGCAAAGCCGGTACGGAATACCAGTACGGCACGGTCGAAACACGCAGTGTCGCGGTCTCAGGACCGAAGGCAGAGGTCGAGCGGGGCAACCCGGATCTGGCCGTGGGCGACGGCGTGCTCCACGTGGTCTGGAGCGACGGTCGGGACAACGAGGACGACACCGCGAACGGTTGCCGTATCTATCACGGTGCCGTCACCCTCGCCACGGGGGTCGTTCAACCCGCTGCCGAGTACGCCGTCAGCCAACTGCTCGACCGCGACGCGCTCGCCCCCCGTATCTCCCTTCGCCCCGAAAAAGAATTCCTCGCCTGGACCGGGTACGAGGACCCGACCGACGTCAATTTCGAGTCCGCCGAGCCCGACACAGTGGTCAACCTCCGCGACCAGGATATCCACGTCACCGCCACTTTCAAGCCCTGGCCGGCCAAGCCATGCCCGCCCGACCCGACTATCGATCTCGCCGGCGGCGCTCCCGGGGCCTCCATCGAGGTCCCCATCAGCGCAAACGATGGATTCGGCGGCTATTCCATCGTCTGGCAGGCCGAGACCGACGACCACTTCGAAATCGCCTTGCACCGCCGACAGTACTGGGCCGGGGTCTATGGGCTTTGGACGCCCTATAAACGCGTCACCCGCGCCTGGGATAAAGACGACCGGGACGCTGCGAGTTCGGACGCAAACCGCACCACCGGCACCATGATCGACGTTCCCGTCCGCGTCACCGACACTTATCGCGAACTCATTCGCTACTCGAACTACCACGAAGCCCAGGGCATGGCGGCCGACGGCGTCACTCCTCTCATCATTCGCCTGGACCTGCCGGCAGGCGAGTATTACGTGAACTTGGACGGCGACGCCGATTCAGACAATCTCGCCGATTACATCAGCCTAAACAAGCTCCACGTCTACAACCACTTCAACCAAGCCTTCGAGCCTTGCCCCATCACTGGGCCCCAAGTCGCCTCCGTCGTCGGACCGGACGGCGTCAACACGCTCGAAACCATCTTCTACATCGAGGGATTTGATTTCACCGATCCAGCCGTGCCCTGGCCGATCGACGAAAAGGTGCTCGCGGCCAAGATACAACTGAAACTTTGGAAAAAACCCGTCAACGGCCAGGGGCTGGACATGACCGACGACGGCGACCCACCGTTCGCCGCGGTCCCGTTTTCAGTGACTAAACCGCCCATCGTATTGGTTCACGGCTTCAATGCCTCCGCCGAAACCTGGTCCTCCGAATTCAAACAAATCCTCGAGATGCGCCGCGAACCGGGCTTCGTACAGGCAGTTGCCTATGGCCAAGAGAAAGTGCCCGTCGGTATGCTGGCCGACTTTCTGGGGACGTTTGCAAAGGACAACCCAGGCGCGTACACCGACCTCGAAGTTTTGTACGGACAATACAGCACCACCCAAGGCTGGCTCGATGCCGTCAAGAGCAAACTCACGGACCTCGGCGTCCTGCCGGAGAATGATCAACCGGACATTCTCGGTACGTTTCTCTCCGCGGTGAAAAGCGCCACTTACTGGCAGAAAAGCGCCAACGCATCCGCCGATCTCCGCACCCTCGAACGAATGCTCACGCTCAAACTCTACACCATAGAAGAAAAATTCCGCCGCGAAGACCGATGGGCCTTTACCCGCTATGATGTGGTCGGGCACGGTCAGGGCGGTGTGCTGGTCCGAATGTTGTGCAGCAATGAAGACATCGGTCGGGCCATGACATTCCTCCACGAACGCAACTGCAATCGCGGCCGATTCCGGCGCATTGTCACCATTGGCGCACCGCATCGCGGCTCGCGACTCACCGCGTACTGGCGGCTCTACAAGGACGTCGCCCTCGAACAAGCCCGGGAACTCGCCACCGACGACCCCGGTGCACTCGCCCAGCCTCTGCCGTTGCTCGGTGCCGCGGCCTCCTTGGTCGGCGCCGCCTTGCCCTACTACGCGGAGCGCGGCGGATACCTCGAACCGAAGTTCGATCCCTTCATCGGCGAAATCGTCGAAATCAACCGGGATTTACCCGTCCACCCGAAGGCAAAATTCCATTTGATCAGCACAGTGGTGAACCACGATTCCCTCGGGGTTTGGCCCATCTTCCAACAGCTCGGCCTGAAAAAGGGCGCGCCCAACGGACTTTTCGAATTCACGTTGCCGCCCCCCGATTCCGGTCATCCGTACCGCTTCAGCGACGGACTGGTGGATTGGCGCAGTCACTTTGGCGGCGTCGACTATGTTACCGGCGCCGCCGCCGGCATGATCACCAACCTGGATGAATGGACGGCTGCCGGGGACACTTTGATCGAACGCAACGAGACCGACCCGGTTTCCGACGCCGGCTGGGTCTCCCACGTCCCGCCATTTCCGGTAACCGCCATCATCGGCGAGCCGCCCGGCCCAATGACCCTCAGTGACTTGTGGGACTTGGCCAAGAATGTCGGAACCGGCGACTGGAAGGCGCTGCTCCTGCAGGCCACCACCGGCTTGGTCCAGAAGATACTCAAAACCAAGAACGTTCAAATCCCGGTGTTCGGCACCTATTACTGTCAGACCAATTCGAAGCTGGCCGCCCTGCGTGTCCGCGACCTTCTGGACGGCCCGGTCGGATCCGGATCGAGCGCCGCGTTCGGGACCTTCCACAACTACGCCGCGGGCCTGGGCAACACCGACGGCAATCCGGAAGGAGACGCCCCGTTGTCGACGCAGGAGGCAGCCCTTAAGCAAAAAATCCGGGATAGCCTCCGCATCCTGCCCAACCCGCGCGAAAACAACATCATTGTTCCGACTGCGAGGCGTGGCGACACGCCGGCCCCCGACGAGTTCGTGTATGAACTGCACCCCCCCGCCGCCTTCCCCATTGCGGATGGGGCACAACCCGAATGGTATGCCAGCGTGATCAACGGACTCCAGGGCAGCGACCTGGGCGTGACGCTCACCCCGGATGCCACCGACCCGATGATCGTACACGTGGCGGTCGATCCCCTCACTCACGGCCAAGTCTACCTGCACTGTTCGTACCTCGGGACCGGCGGCAAGACCGTCGTCATCGAGCCGTTGCTGATCGGCGCCTTCAACATGGGCGAAATCGTCGCCATCTATCCCGCGGCGTTCACCCCGGTTCTGAACAAGGGCGCCTCGATCCAGCTCGGTCTGGAAGCGGAATACTCTAGCGGTGCCGTCGCCCCGCTCTATCCCACCACGACCGATCCCATCACTTGGGAAACGTCCGATCCCGCAATCCTGGTCGTCGATCCCCAGGGAGTCGTCACCAGTGTGGGGCCGCTCGGACGCGCCGTCATTACCGCCGCAGTCGGCAGCCTGTTCACCGACATTGAAATCACGGTCGCAGGCCACGGCCCGTCCGTACACTTGGTTTCTCCAACCGGCTTCGAAAACCTGACCGGCGGCGACAGCCTCGCGTTCGAGGCCGTTGCCGACGATGTGGACGGCGTAGTGGCCAGCGTCAGTTTCTTCGCCAACGACACGCTCGTGGGCGGCGGCGAGGACGTCACGGCCCCCTACAGCGTCACATGGGACAACCTCCCTGTGGGCGATTACGAGGTCTACGCCGTGGCTGTGGACGACGACGGCATCTTTACCACATCCGAGAGCCGGTTCATCCAGATCGCCAACCGCCCGCCCGCCGTCGACGCGTGGAACGAGCCCGCCGCCGATCAATGGTACTCCGGTACGATCCATTGCGCGGTGACCGCCTCCGACCCCGATGGAGACAACCTGACCGTCCGCTTCGAATACTCCCTGGACTCCACTGACGGCGCCGACGGCACATGGTCCGAATGCTGGTTCCCCATCGCCTCACCGCCCTATGAATGCGAGTGGCAAAGCCTCCCGCTCGACGCCGTGGACAGCACGGTCTGGCTGCGCGTCACGGCCACGGATGCCTGGGGCGATGCATCGCCCACGCTGACGCGAAGGATCAAAGTGGACAACTCGACTCCGGGACTCACGTTCGACCCGCACCCGGACGACGTGGACGTCCTCCGCACCGTTCACCCCACCATCACGTTCGATCATCCCGTCACCTTGCCCGGCGGCGGCGAGATCTCCGCCGGCAACGTTGCCGGACTCGTTACCTTTTCCTCCGGCGTACAGGTCGTCCCCGCAACCGTCACCATCGATGCCGGAAAGACGATCATCACCGTTGCCCCCACGGCCCCTCTGGACGGCGTGACCCGCTACACCGTCTCCGTCGTGGGTGATATTCAGGACTCGACAACCGGGACCGTTTTCCCGCACACGAGCGCGGCGTTTTCGACCACGTTCGGCGCCCCGGCGACCCTGGCGTTCTCCGCGCCGCCCGCCGGAGGTGAAGCCGGAACCGTGTTCGACCAACCGGTCCGCGTCACCGTGGTGGACGCCTGGGGCAACGCCGTCCGCGACAGCACGGCGAGCGTCACCGTGGCGCTGGTTCCCGGGGCCCGCGACGCCACCCTCAATGGCAACGCCGTCGTGAACGCCGTCAACGGCATTGCGGAGTTCGCAGACCTGAGCATGACTCAGGCCGGCACATACCGACTCCGGGCGACTGCGACCGGCCTTGCGGCGGCGGACTCCGCAACATTCGTGATCCGGCCTGCCGCGCTGGCACGGATCGCGGTCGCTCTTGGTCAGGCAACCGTTGCCGCAGGCACAGCCATGGATGTTACGGTTTCGGTGTACGACCGGTTCGACAACCTCAAAACCGACTACATTGCGACCCCGAATTTCGCCAGCAGCGACGACCGCGCTCGGCTGCCCCAACCGTATACGTTCTACGAGACCGACGCCGGGACCCACACCTACCGACTGGCGTTCACGCCCGGTACCCGCGGCGAACAGTGGCTGACCGCACGCAGTGGCGATGTGACCAGCCCACCGGCCGCGCTCACGGTCGTCAACGCCTCCCCGGCCCC
>JAADHN010000019.1 GCA_013151865.1 Kiritimatiellota bacterium | reverse complement strand
CGGGGAGATCAAGAGACGGTGGCGGGCGTACTACGGCGACAAACGGGTCGAACCGAACGGGGACGCCCGCGGTCCGGTACTACCGCTGAACCCGGCCCCGATCCGCCACCGCCCGAGTTCTCACTCCACCCGGCAGACTTCCGCGCAAGCGCCACACCGGCATCGCCCCGCGACGAGAGCAGGGCGCCATCTCGGCAGGCAGGAATCAGACCAAGCCCGGTCTGTCCGGGCGCCTGGCCCTGTTCGGCTTTGCTCCGTATTGTACCTCCGCCTGTAGCACAGAGGCAACATGGCCCAGTTGCGCCGCATATGGTTTCGCGGTAAGATGCCGGTGTGGTGTGACCGCTCCAAGTTGCAGTTGTGAAATCAGGTGCAGTGCCGGCCTTCGCCAAGGCTACGGCCCGACAGGCAGGCGGCCCGCCCGGAGGGTGAAGCGCATTGCCGCTCTTCCGACGCAAGCGTCAGGAATCGAGTACTGTCGCAGCACCGTTCGCAACCGTTTTCCGCTGAGTGTGGATCGACACAATACTGTCGGCTTCATGAATTGGTCAGATTAAAGACAACAACAGGGCCTTTCCCCTTCTCCTGCTTCGAGAGGCGCTGCGAGCACTGGCTGAATTTGCGTTCGAGTTCGAATGTATCTATATTCACGAACGGCGGCCTCGCACAAAGCGGGTGCACACACGGGTGGAAAGGCCCATTCTTCGAGAGGAGGCTCGACGCCACGCCGGGCCTCCCTCCCCCGGGCTGCAAAGGAGAGGCAGGACCCCATGAGAATCGCAACACACCTCCGTTCGCTCCGACCTCGGCTCGCATCCCGGGCTGCGGTTTTTGGGACCGCCTTTGTCCTGACCGTTGTGCCCGGACGGGTTTGGGGTCAGGCACCGGAGATTCAGCCTCGGGAAAAGACCTCGTTTCAGGAGGTGGTTCGGCACTTGAATCAGGGCGGGGACGCGTATATCTACATGAGCACGACCGAGTGGGGGCAGATGCTGATCGACCGGGGCGAGGGGCTGAAAAAGGTGTTCCTGGATACCGCCCGGGCCCCGGCGGCCCGGAAGAAGATCGAGGCCGGCTTTCGACTGGCGGACCGGATCGTGCGGGACCTGGGTTTGCTCGAGGTCGATGCCTTTGGCCTCAGCTCTGTGGCTCGCGAGCCGGGCCTCTATCATCAGCGTGCGATTCTTTATCACCGCCCCGGGAACAACAAGGGATTAATATGGCGCATGTTCGGACGGGGACCGGCCCCTCTGGACGAATTGAAGCTTCTCCCCAGCCAGACTGTCGTCGCGAGCTTTTTCCGGGTTGACTTCAAGCTGGCTTGGAGCTGGTGGAAGGATTTGGCGGCCGGGTCCGACTTTCCCAACCTAGAGCAGAGCACGGTCCGATTGCCGCAAATGCTCGCGGGGATGGGTGCGGACCTCGATGCCCTCCTGGCTTCACTCGAGGGGCCGGTGGGAGTCGTCGTGACCCTGGATCCGGAGAAGTCCGCCGCCATTCCGAGTGC
This sequence comes from Kiritimatiellota bacterium, assembly GCA_013151865.1. Taxonomy (GTDB): domain Bacteria; phylum Verrucomicrobiota; class Lentisphaeria; order Oligosphaerales; family JAADHN01; genus JAADHN01. The sequence goes on along the minus strand of JAADHN010000019.1, from coordinate 38,826 downwards.
GACCGGGCGGCCCATCCAGGTACCGGACCCGGCCGTGATGCTTGTGGTGAAAGTCAAGAACGACGCTCTCTACCAAATCGTGCAGCGCTCATTTGCCGCGAACCCCAGAGTGGTGCGGGTCGACGAAGCCGCCCTGAAGATGCTCACCATACCGGTGCACAGTCCCATGCCGATCACGGTGCGCCCCACAGTGGCACAGGCCAACGGTTATTTCTTTCTTGCATCTACCGACCGCCTGGTGCGCGATGCCCTGGGCGTGCTCGCCGGCACGACGACCGGCCTGACGCAGAGCGACGCCTTCCGGAAGCTCAGCCGCGACGTGCCGGTCCGGGGCGTGGCCTTCCAGTACCTCGACCCGACTTTCATCGAAGTCTGGAGCAGAATCACCACCGCGATGATGCAGGCCAGGATGACGGCCGGTCCCAAGAACGCGGCAAGGGCTTTTGGGCCCATGACGATCATGCAAGCCGCGATGGCGGGCAAAAAGAAACTGGCCGTGTACAAAGTGACGCAGATGGAGGCGGACGGCAGAGTCACGATCGGCAATTCGACAATGAGCGCCAGCACAATGGCCGGGACCCAGCTCATCGGTTTCCCGCTCACCATGCTCGTGGCCGGCACCGTGCCGGCATTCGCGCAGGCACGCACTAAAGCCACACAGGGCAAGTGCATGAGCAATCTGAAACGGATCGGCCTGGGATTGATAATGTATGCCAACGATTTCGACGGGCAGTTCCCCCCTGATCTGAAGCTTATTGCACCCTATTTGGAATCATTGAAAACAGACGTTGTCTGGGGATGCCCGGCCCGACCGAATCCCGCGACGGAGGCGGAGCACAGCGATTACGTTTATCTTGCCGCCGGATTGAGGCAGCGAGACATTCTCAAACCGAGCCGGACGGTCATTATGTACGACAAGCCTGGCAATCATCCGGACGGCACGATGTGCTTCTTGTTCGCCGATGGACACGTTCAGGCGGTCCATGCCGCCAGCCTTGAAGAGGCTGTTCGCCAGCATCGATGGCTCCTGCCGGAACAGTAGATCGCGAAGGGGCCTACGCGAACATCGCTTGTTCGCGAGTACAGTCGGGCGGACCGAAACGCCGAGCCGAACCGGCACCGACGGACCGGCAGATTCCGCAGCACGGCCCGCTCCGGCAAAGGGCACGAACCCGGACGGTTCGCCCCAACACGAGGTGACGCATGTTGATGAGTTGTTCATCCCTGTTGACGCTCGCCGTGACGATGCCTCTGGCCACTGCGGCGTTGGGTGCGCCGGTCTGGCCCGGCAAGACCTGGGCGACCCGGAAGCCGGCCGAGGCGGGCCTCGACGCCGCACGGTTGAAAACGTTCAGTGACTACGTTCGCGGCCGGGGTTGCATCGTGCGGCACGGACGCCTGGTTTATACCTGGGGCGACTACAAGCGTCGTGGGGACGTGGCCTCCGCGGCAAAACCGGTGTACGCACATTTCCTGTTCGAGGCACTGGAAGACGGACGGATCGCCAGCCTCGACGAGCGCGTCGCGAAGTATGAGCCGCGGCTTGCCGCGATCAACGCGAGCCTGGACCACAAAGACCGTCTGATCACTTGGCGTCACTTGGCGAATCAAACCTCGTGCTACGGCGTTGCGGAGAAGCCCGGCTCGGCTTTCTGCTACAACGACTGGCAGATGGCGCTGTTTTGGGACACGCTCTTCCTGAAAGTCTACCGCGCCGATCTCGCAGGAGTCGACGCCGAAGTCTTGCACCCGTTCCTCACCGACCCGATCCAATGCGAGGACAACCCCACTTTCCTGGCGTTCGGCCTCAAAGATCGGCCCGGCCGCCTGAGCATCTCCCCGCGGGATTTCGCGCGGTTCGGACTGCTCTACCTGCGCAATGGGATTTGGAAGGGGCGGCGCCTCATCAGCATTCAGCACGCAAGAATGGCGGTATCGAGCACTTTGCCGAACTCCCTTCCACGCGCGGGGATGCAACCGGCCGAAATGATCCCCGGGCAGCGGACGATCGGCAGTCGGCGCATCCCGGACAATCAGACCGATCACTTTGGAAGTTACAGTTGGCTCTGGTGGACGAACGGGGTCGACCGCTCCGGGAAGCGTCATTGGCCGGGCGCTCCGTACGACACATACGGGGCGTTGGGCCACGGCGGCCGGCGCGTCATGATCGTCATCCCCAGTTTCGACCTGATCGTCAGTTGGAACGACAGCATTGTCCAGGGCCCGGCCATGGAAAACCGAGCGCTGACGAAGCTCGTGGCTGCGGTCCGGGATGCGCCTTGGTCTTCAACGGGCACCCCCCGCACCCGCATTTCCATCGACGGACGCCGATGGCGGCTGAACGGACGCGTCACCTATCCCGGCACTCCGGCGGAAGGCCTGCTGATGAACGTGCGCATGGTGAACGCAGTGTTCGAGGATGCGAACCGTCCCGGGTTCGACGCCGATGCGAACACCTCGGAATTCATCGCTCGAATCCCTGAATATGTGGCGAACGGGGTCCGAGCGTTCACCATCAATCTGCAAGGCGGCTGGCCGGGGTACGAGGGGGCCCTCTGTTCGGCGTTCAACCCGGACGGTTCTTTGCGTCAGGGGTACATGCGCCGCGTCCGTCGCGTCATCGAGGCGTGCGACCGACACGGTGCGGCGGTCATCCTCGGGTGTTACTACCAGCGGCAGGATCAGGTATTGCGGGACGGCGCGGCTGTGCGGGCGGGCGTCGAGCACGTGGTTGCGTGGTTGAGGGAGGGCGGTTGGACCCACGTACTCCTCGAAATCGCGAACGAGTTCGGGCACGCCGGTTTCGACCACCGACTGCTGAAGACCTCGGCAGGACAGGTAGAATTGATTCGAGTGGCAAAACGCGCCGCCCCGAACCTTCTGGTTTCGGCGAGCGTCGGCGGCAGCGGCGTGCTGCCCGAGGCGGTGGCGCGCGCGTCCGACTTCCTGCTCATTCATTTCAACAACACCCGGATCGCCGCCATTCCCAAACGGATTGCCGCCCTTCGGCCGTACGGCAAGCCCATCGTCTGCAACGAAGACGCCAAAGTCGGCGCCCGAGGCGCCCGGGCCGCAGAAGCCTGCGTGGCGCACCAGACGTCTTGGGGCCTGATGCAATGGGAGGTCAACCAGAGGTTTCCTTTTCACTTCCGAGGGGTCGCGGATGCTCCGGTCGTGTATGCCGCCCTGCAACGGCTCACGCATGCGGCGAGACCAACGGCGCAGTGAGCAGGACAGTGGACGCGCGGCTGCGCGGTTGCGGACTCACGTCTTCAACCGGGTTCGGAGTGGGGGGCGACTCCCGAGAGGATGCGCTTTGGACGTGACGGCGGGAGAACGGGAATCACCGCCTTGCGGGGCCGCCGCCCGACCAGTCCTCACCGGTCGCGAGAGCCGCAAACAAGGCCTTTCAGGTTTGGAATTCGGAAAAGGCAAGAAAACGATGCAAGTCTTCAAGCGGGGCGCCGCGGTTCCGGTTATTCTCATTGCGGGTCTACTGAGTTCGGCGTGGGGGATCGAGCCGGAGAAGGGTCCTGCATATTTGACCGACTCGCATGGCGCCTCAGGGGTCGTGCAGGCCTTCCTGGAATTGTCGGAAGCGGCCCCGGAATACGACAAGTACTGGCAAGGGGCCTTGAATTGGTTGATTTCCGTGGCCCAACACGACCGGCAGGGCGCCCTTTACTGGTATGTTTCCACGACCGCCCCCAAGGGGCACCCGAGTCACCGGATCGGCATTCCCAGTATGTGTCACGTAATCCGGATGTTCTTTGCCGGTTATCGCCGTTGCGGCGACGGGCGATACCGGGATACCGGTCTGACGGCCGTACGGACGCTCCTGGAACGTTTCGCACGCACCCGCCGAACCCGCCTCGGCGTCTCCTATGCCTGGTCGCACTCGTACCGCCCGAACGACCGGTCGCCCGGTCTGCTCGCCGGGCATTCTCATGGGCTGGGGAATCTGATTGATACGCTGCTGGACGGATACGAGGCGAAGCCGGACGACGCTTTGAAGGCAGAGTTGGAGAATGCACTTGAAGGCCTTTTGATCAATCTGCGCTTGCGTGCGACGCTAAGAAAGCAGGGTGCTGCGACGCTGGTCGCGTGGCCGACATTGAAGAACCCGAATGTCGTCGAAACCGGCTACTGTTACGGCCAGGCGGGTGTAGTCCTGCCGCTGTTGCGACTCGCCGAACTCCGGCCCGACCTCAAGCTGAAAGACGGAACAACACCCCGGTCGTTGGCGAATGGAAGTTTGCGGTACTTGATGCGTGCGGCGCGGCAGACTCGCGGCGGCTATGTGTGGCCGTACATGCGTCACACGCGGTCCTCCAAGAACATCGGCTTCGGCAGCGGCACGGCCGGAATCGGTTGGGCGTTCTTGCGCGGTTTTCAAGTGAATCGCGAGTTTGATCCGGAATTCGCGACCGAGTGTCTGAAATACGCCCGGGGGGCCGCGGTGTATGCTGTCAATTTGCTGTCGGGGCCGAAAGTGCCCCGGCGCCTCCGGTCGCCGGGCGGGGACGCCGGGTTCGGCGTCTGCGGCGGCGCGAGCGGGGGCGGGTTCTTGCTGATCGAAACCGCGAAGGTCGTTGGCAAGAAGGAACCTGCGTTCGCCAGGCGGCTCCGGATCTCTATCGAGAAAATCGGCAAGCTGGTCATTGCCTCGGCGATCCGAACCAACGGGACGCTCGTCTGCCCCGACCGCACTCATTTCAAGCGAGTCAATCTAGCCTTGGATTACGGACAAACGGGTATCGTGTTGGGGCTTGCCGTTGCCGGCAAGTATCTCGATAACGACGAATTGATCGGCGCTGCGAAGCAAGTGGCCGACTATATCGTTCAGTGCGCCGTACCTGCGGGAGGCGGCTACAAGTTCGCCCAGTTTCACCCGCTTCCGCAGTGAGCGGCGATTCAGGAGCGGAAGCAGTCCCCCTGAATCCCGCCGCCGCAGCGGCAACGGGGTCGGATTTCGGCGCCGCCGTGCCCGCGGTCAGTCACGCCGAACCGGACGATAATGCTCGTGGTCGATCCCCTCGCCGCCGCAGAAGAAGGCCGCAACCCCCGAGGCCGTTCCATAGGCGCGCGGAGCGCCCGGAATCGGTGTGGCGGACCGACCCGCCGACGAAACGAGTCGATCAGGATCGGGGACGCAGGCGACGGAGGGCCGCGGGGTCCGGTTCGGTAAATGCCCTGTAGAGGCGCGGCCGCCGCTGGCGCCAGTTGACCTGACGGAAACACCCGCCGCTCCATTTGCGATACCGGTCATCGAATCTGACGTCCGCGACAATCCAATCCCGGTTGCCGTCGTTGTAAGCCAGGACCTCGCCGCTACGATCAATGATGCAGCTCCCGGCGGAACGGTTCCGGGCAACGACCATGCACAACTGGTTGTCCATGGCCCGGGTCCGGTGGATGCACCGCCACCGCGCCTCGTCCAGGTACGGGCGGCCCGGCGTCCAGCGGCAGGCGCGATGGTCTCCCATAATGGGGAGCACCAGGAAATCCGCCCCGTTCAACCCCACCAGGCGCGACGATTCAGTTGCCGAGCTGTCCATACAGATGTTGCAGCCGACACGCCCCACCGCCGTGTCCACGACCGGGAAACCGTCGCCCGGCAGGATCCCGGACATGGCCTCGCTGGAGGCAAGATGGACCTTGCGATACGTTCCCGCAACGGTCCCGCCCGCATCGATGATCACGGCGCTGTTGTGGACCGCGTCCCCCGCCTTCTCGAGCAATCCGAGGACGATCACTGCGCCGTGCCGCCTGGCGATGTCCGCAAAGCGGTCCGTTTCGGGGCCGGGCACGGGGACGGCTTTCTCATACGCGTGCCCCGGGACAAGCCACTGAATGCCGATTTCAGGCAGAGCCACGAGCCTCGCCCCACCCTCCGAACAGGCCGCCTCCGCGAGGCGGGCGTAGTACTCCGTGCCGCCTGCGACCGTACGACGCCCTTCGGCCGGGGCGTCCTGCGGTCCGGTCGCCACAGCCACACGCACCGGCGGACGGACAACCGGCTTCCCCAGGTCCTCGATTGTCGGCATGGACCAGACGACCCGGCCCTCGGCGGTCCAGCGCAACGTGGCCCGAATCGTCATGCACTCAGTGCCGGCCGGAGCCACCAGGTCGGCGCTGAACACCGCCGGACCGCCCCCGGGTTCGGCACAGACATAATCCCAAATGATCGCCGTACCCGGGACGCTGCAGTCCGGGGCCATCTCGGCCCAGTATACATGACCCACCAGCATGTCGGTCGGCTCCCGTATCCCGTCCCACGTCGCCCGCCAAGAGATTCGGTACGCATGCCCGGGCACAAGGCCCGAATAAACATGCTGCCAACCACCACAGCAGAACCGCGTGCCGTTGGCCGAAGAAACAAAACCGTCCCCTTCGGCTCGACTGTTCGGCGCCGCATCCTTGTGCGGGGCCCAAACCTCGGATCGAACCAGGCTGAACTCCATCGAACGGACCTCCTCGTGTCGGATCGCAACGACCGGGACCTCACACGCAAGTCCCGCGCCACTCGGATCGCGTTTGTCGGTGGCTGAGAATACCTCCTCATGCCGCCGTTGACAACGCGGCGATGGACTTCTTGCGACCTTGGACGAACGACAAACTCGGACTTGAAACTCGCGCATCGAGGCCCGACACTTTGTCCTGGTGTACGTGTCGACGAGAGGCCCCTCGCTTAATCCGGGGTCGCGAGGCCGCTCTCCCCCAGGCGTGCAGGTCGAGAATTCAGCCATGGAGGGCGATCGCGTCAAACGGGATCCGCCTGTGCGCGTGCCCCGCACGGGGAGGCGGTACGCCGCTCTCCGGGCAATCCCGTTTGACGGCAGGAGACAACGGGGGAAGGTTGTCCGGAAAAGGGGCCACGTCGTTCGGCGGTTGCCGCATCGAGGACGAGCAAGACAACGGGAACGACGATGCAAGAAACGCCCCGGTGGAGCGCAAGTCCATCCCATGCGGGACTTGAACGCGCCGTGCGAGAAAACGTGCCCGAGGTGCGGGGCTCCCTCGAGTTCCGTCGCGTCCCCACGGGCAAGTTCAACACGTCTTGGTTCGTTCGGGACGGGACCGGGCGCGAACTGGTGCTGCGGATCGCACCGCCGGACGATACCGAGTTCGTGTTCTACGAGCGGGACATGATGCGCCAGGAACCGGAGCTTCACTGTCTGCTCCGAGAGAAGACTTCGGTCCCGGTCCCCCGCATCCTGGCGTACGACGATTCCCGGCGGTTTGTGGACCGTGATTTCCTGATCATGGAACGTCTGCCGGGGCGGCCCCTGACGGAACTTCGCGGGGTCGATGTCGACGGCGTGTACCGCCAGGTCGGCCGATACTTGGCCGAGGTCCATGCCCTGGCAGCACCCAACTACGGTTACCTGGGCGCGCACCGTCCCATGCCGCCTTGCGACCGCTGGGCCGAGGCGTTCAAGGTCATGTGGGGAAAACTGGTTGCGGATATCACACGCGTGGGCTTGTACGACACGGCCGAAGAGGCGGCCATGCGCGACCTGCTGGAGCGACACGTGTCCGTGTTCGACCGCCCGGTCCCGGCGGCTTTGCTGCATATGGATGTATGGAACCAAAACATTCTTGTCGAGGGCTCGGGGCGTGTCGTGGGGTTGATCGATTGGGACCGCGCGCTGTGGGGCGACCCTGAAATCGAATTCGCTGTGCTGGACTATTGCGGCGTTTCTGTCCCGGCCTTCTGGGAGGGATACGGCCGGCGGCGGGACATCTCTCCCGAAGCCCGGGTGCGCCACGCGTTCTACCTGCTGTACGAAATGCAGAAATACATCGTGATTCGGCAAGGTCGGAATCACGACCCTCGCGCCGCATCCGTGGCGAAGGCGCAAGTCAGGAACGTGGTGCGACAGGCTTTCGGGCCCTGAAGCCCCGCTCCCAGCCGGGAGACTCGGTAGTTGTCCGCGTCATTGACGGAGGTCGCCCGGGACGGATTTGCCCGGCAGACGACGGCGCAACAGATGCAGGGCGACCAGCAGGGCCAGATAGCTTACCGGGCCCACGAAGAAAATGCTCTGCAAACCATAGTGCACCGCAAGGAGTCCGCTCAACAGCGGGGCCACCATCCAGCCGCTCGATTTCACCGTGACGGACCACCCGAAGACTACCCCCCGCCGCTCGGCCGGCGTGGCCCGGGACAGCCAGGCGTTCAGGACCGGATCGAGCCCGGCCGCGAAAAAGACCGTCAGGAACCGCACCGGGAGAAGCATGACCAGGGATGTGACCAGACCGGTCAGGAACATGAACAGACCTGCGCCGGTTGCCGAGAGCCCGGCCACGGCCCGTGCCGGGAGCCGGTCGCTCAGGCGTCCGAGCACCACGGCGGCCAGCATGGCGCCGGCGCCGGCCGCGGCGCCGATCCCGCCGGTCCACTTGGCGGCGCCCTGGATCCCGCCGTTGAGCTGTTGAACGAGCAGCGGGAAGAACGGACCGTCAAACCGCCGGGCCATGGCCGCAATGCCGAGGAGCACGAAAATGGGCGCGCCGGCGCCGATGACCGGGAGACGGAAAAGTTTTCGGGGCAAAAGAGCCGGCGCCGGCGCCGGGCGCACGAACTGCTCCCGAACCCCAAGCCAGATGATCAGGGATGCGGCCAGCAACAGGCAGGCGGCGATGAGGAACGTCTGCCGGTACCCGATCAGATCGGCGGCCAGGCCGCCGCACCCGATGCCGATGGTGGCCCCGCTGAACACTGCGGCGCTCAGGGCGCCCAGCGCCGTTCCCTGCCGGTGTTCGGGGGTGTTCCCGGCCACCAGGGTTGTGGAGGCGGTGACGGTCCCGGTCAACGCGCCCTGAATGAAGCGGAGCAGCACCAGGACCCGGACATTGGGCACGAACGCCATCAGTCCCACCACAAGCGCCGCAGCAAGGTTGGCCCTCAACATCATGGGTTTGCGCCCGTACCGGTCTGCCAGCATCCCCCAAAACGGCGCCGTGAGCGCAAAGCTGAAAGCGCTGCTCGATGCGGCCAGGGCGGCCCAGAACTTTACGGCTTTCGGGTCCGTCACCCCCAATTCCTGGATGTAATAGGGGACAAACGGCAGCGCCAGACTGAAGCCCATGATCGACACGAATTGGGCCGTCCAAACGACCGCGAGATTTCGGCGCCAGTGGGGCATCGTTTTCGGACCTCAGTCCCAATCGAGAATGACCCCGAGCACCGGTTCGGTTTTTTGCTCGATAAGCGCCCAGGCCTCGGCGGCACGACGGGCGGGAAAACGATGGGTGATGAGGGGAAGGGTCTGGAGCTGGTTGCCGGCAATCAAGGCGCGGGTGGCGTCCATTCGCGGTCTGGTCCATCCGGAAACCGTATCGACGGACGCCTCCCAGCTCCGAAGCGGTTGAAGCGCCAACCGGTCTTCCGTGCCGTAAAACCCCGCCGAAACGATGTGTCCTTCCCGGACCAGGAGCGGCAGGCACTGCTCGACGGCCCGGATCGATCCCACCGTATCCACGATTACGCGCGCACCGCCGGGCAGCGCACGCTTCAGGAGATCGAGCCAGTCCTCTTCGCGGGCGTTCGCGGTATGGCGGGTCGGCCCGGTCTGGAATCGCGCCAGGCGATCCTCATGCCGTCCGACCAGGATCACTTCGGCTCCCCGCCAACCCAGGGTCTGCGCGGCCCAGTGGCCGACCATGCCGTCGCCGATGACCACGGCGCCGTCCCCCACCGCGAGGGGCGGTCGCGACCCGCAATTGTAGCCCACCTGGGTCAGGACCAGGGCCGCGTACGCCAGCGGCTCGGGACCGCCGTTGGGCAGTTTCCAGATCTGGGCGCGGGGACTGACGCTCGGCGACAGCTGACCGCCCCAGGGCTGGAACATGCCGTCCACGCGGCCCATGGCCGCAAAAACGGTCTCCCCGACTTCAAGGTCGTCAATGTGGGCGCCCACGTGCTCGACGACCCCGATCTTTTGGTATCCCGCCACGATCGGAAAAGGCATGGGATCGCCCTGCCGCCGGGCCGTGTCGCCCGCGATCCGTTCGCCCCGGAGAAACGAACCCTCCGTGCCGTTGCTGATCCAGGAATGGGTCACGCGCACCACGGCGTCGTCCGGACCGGGGTCCGGACAAGTCACCGTGCCGAACTCGACCCGACCCGGCGCCGTGAAAACAACTGCCTGTGCCTGCATGGATGAATGTGCTCCTTTTGCGGGCGGGACCCCGTCCAGTCAGATTTCCATATATTTCCGCCTGCCCGCACGCAGGCGGGACGCCCGCAAAGGGACCCACGGCCGCGTTCGGCCATGTACCCTTTGCCGACGGGTGCTGCCGGGCCCTACGGCAGGACCAATACCTTGAATTCTCCCCGGGCGTACTCCCGGGCACTCGCGGTGAAGGTCCAGTCACGGGTCTTCCCCGGAGAATTGCCGATTCCCACATCATTGCTTCCCCCGGATCCGAACCGGTTGAAACAGATGATGGACTGTTTCGCTTTCCAGTTGTGAATCTGCATGCAGCCGTATCCCGGCGACTTCTCCGGGCCCATTCGGTCTCCGAAGTCGAACAGCTTGTCGTCCGCATTGGGGATTTTCGCTTCGTTGCCCGGCCCGTAATTGCAGTCCCAGAATTCGATGTTGCAGCCTTCCGGGTATTCTCCGACCGCAACCCCGGGCGCATTGCTCTTGACGGTTGCATTGCTCACTTTCACCTGGAAGCGCGCCCCCGTGGCCTTGGCGGGCACACCGATGCGGCGGACATCCTGCGTGAACGGGTCCATGCTCACAAAGGCATAGGTCACTTTTCCCTTCCGATCCTGCAACGCGAGGAAATAGGCAACCTTTCGAAACGGTCCCTTGATCTCGGCCGAATGGTCTTGCTCGTACACGAACTGGGTGTTGCCCGCCGTCAGTCGCGCCTTCAAAGGATCGAAGGCATACACCACTCGATACGTCTTGGCCTCCTCCGGAAGATACTTGGCAAAGACTTCGAACTTGGGGATTTCTCCAAAACGGAACGGCGAGGCGGGCAGTCCGCCGGCATTGATCAAGTTCACTCCCACCGGGTTATTGGCCCAGGCGTAATAGACCATGGCGGGTCGCGGCACTTTCGGAGAACTCACAATCACTTTGTCCGGCCCCTGAATCACGGCCTCCGCCGCCACGGGGACCCCGTCCTCACCCACCAATGCAAAGCCCTTCAACGGACCGTCGCCGCGCACCGCCAGCGGAGCCCCCCCGGTATCAAACGTGACCGTTGCCTTCCCGTCGCGGAATTCGCAGGCCTTGAAGATGGGGCCGCACCAGGCAAAACCGGTCTTGCCGTAAACATCGTGCAAGGCCAACCGCGCCAAGCGGTCACCGACGTCCTGCTTGTTCTTCGGGTGAATGTTGCCCGCTTCGCCGATGTCGATGGTGATGGCCATACCGGTTTTCGGTACTTCCAGTGCTGTTTTCATGAACGACTCGCGGATCTCCGGCCAGCCCCCGTCCTCGACCGGGGCTTCCCAAGGCTTCCGAAAATTCGGGAGTTGCACGAAATAGAACGGAAACTCCTTCCCCCACAGTTGCCGCCAGGACGTGATCAGGCGCTCGAGCTGGACCCGATAGTGGGCCCCGCGACCGGCGTTCGCTTCGCCCTGGTACCAGATCGCCCCACGGATCGCGAACGGAGCCAGAGGATGAATCATGGCATTGTACAGATTCGAGGGATGGTTGCGGTCCTTGCGCGGTTGGACGGGGGCTCGCGGCCGACGCGGTTGTTTCCCCTTGCGACCGCCGCGGACCCAAGCGCGCCACGCCGCCCGGTCCTTCTCGTACCGCGCCTTCGCCTTCTCCGGGTCGTAGATTCTCTCTCGCTTGTCATACGACTCTTTCCGACTCAACACGACGGGATCGTCTTTCTGACTTTCCCAGGGCGTCCACGCCTCGATGCATGTGCCGCCCCACGACGAATGGATCAGGCCGATCGGTATTCCCAGCTCTTGATACAGCTTGCGGCCGAAGAAATACGCCGCCGCGGAAAACGACCCAACGCTCTCCGGCGAACAGGGCGTCCACGCCCGAACGCTGCAGTCAGTCTGCGGACTTTCGGCAGTCTGCAAGTTGACCTTGAGCAGGCGGATGTCTGGAAACACGGCCGCTGCAATCTCTTCCTTTGCATTGCGGGCCCTGGAAACCGACATCTGCATGTTCGATTGTCCGGAACACAGCCAAACCTCACCGACGAGAACATCCGTGAGCCGAATGGTGTTCCGCCCCGCAACGGCGACCGTGAACGGCCCGCCGGCTTCGGGCGTCTTCAGGTCGACGCGCCACTTCCCGTCCGCGTCCGCCGCGGTTGCGGACTTCGCACCCCAACTCGCGGATACCTCGACCTTTTCCCCGGGGTCGGCCCAACCCCACACCGGGGCATCCGCCTGCCGTTGAAACACCATGTGGTCCGCAAAAAGCGACGGCAGCCGCACCTCGGCGACCGCACTCGAGAAACACCACACGGCAACCCACCCCAAACCGAGTCGCAGCTTTTGCATCGTCCGTCTCATGGGAACATCCTTTCCGTCGACCTTGTGTGTTCACTCTCGCACGCTTCGAAAAGTAACGCATGGAGCGCGCGCGACAACCCTCCCCCGCACACGTCGGCACGACACGACTCGGTGCGGCACGCCTGAACGGGCACGGCGAGAGCAGTCGGGGAGCGGCCCGGACCAGGGTTATCCTCCGGCCGCGCCGGCCACCACTTCGAGAACGGCCAGTCGGCAGTCCCGGCCGGCGGCGAGCCGGAGGGCTGTCGGGCTGGGGCTTGGCGATCGGCGCATCCAAACGCCGATCCCGGACCGGGGAGTCCGACAATCCGGCCCCGGGACGGCTCGACCTCGACCGGTCCGGCACGACCCGGACCACGGCAAAAGCCGGGCGCTTCGGCGGCGGCACGGGGCGGAGGTCGGTCAGTCCCACCAAGACGTCCGGTTGCCGGCGGTTCTCCCCGATCCACGCGAACACCGGTCGGCTGACTCATTCGTTTTCCGGTAAGACGGTCGTTCACGGCAATTCCGCGGCACGCGTCACCACTTTGTACGGAACGCCGAGGGCGTCCTCGAAATGCCGGCGACCGCAATGAATCCGGCGGACCTCGTCCGGTCGGAGTTTGTCCAACTCGGCTGTGTCCTTGGTTTCGCTCACCAAATAGAGTCGCTCGTCTCCCGTCGGTTCGCCGAACGCGTCGCGGGGTTCGATGACCACGGCCCAGTCCGGATTGTACTCGCCGATGGGCGTGGGCACCGTGAACCAGCCCGGCAGCTTGACGTAGACGGACAGTTTCGTGCGGAGCTTCATTAGAGCATTCCGGCGGAACCGAGAACCGGCTTGATGATTCGGCACAGGTTTGGCAGATCTTCCCGGATCGTCCGCCAGACGACATCGAGATCTATGTCGAACTAGGCGTGAATCAGGCGGTTTCGCATTCCCACCATGGCCTTCCACGGAATCTGGGGATGGTCCGACCGGAAAGCGGGGGAACAGCCTGCCGCGCCCTCGCCGACGATCTCGAGCAGGCGAACGAGTGCGTGTTGCAGGAGTCGGTCCGTATCGAGGTCTGCCCGGCTTCGTCCCTCGGTATGGTCCATCGCTTCGCGCGCAGCCTCCCAAATGTGAAAAAGTCGGACCAAATCTGGGTCAGGCGGCATAGCATTCCTCCGCGTTGGCGAGCACATCGTCACGAAACAGGCGGCTGAGGTCCCCGGGGGTGCGCAGATCGACGGGGCGTCCCACGATCCCGCTGAGTTCGTCCTCCATCGCGACGATTCCGAACATGCCGGGCGTATGTCCGGGCTCGAACTCGACGAGTACGTCCACATCGCTGTCCGGACCGAAGTCGTCCCGCAGTACCGAACCGAACAGCGAGAGTCTGCGGACATGGCGCCGCCGGCAGAATTCGGCGATTCTTTCCTGATCGACATCGATACGCGAAGGCATGGCGCCGGTCTCCTTCAAATCGTCTTCAGCCGGCACTGGAGCGCGAGGTTCGCGGCGGTGTCGTCGTCAAGGGCGCAATCGCGGCAGATGAACAGGTTCTTCGTGGTGTCGAACTCGACCGATTGCTCCCGGTCCGGTACGAGCGTGGCGCGGCTGGGCACGGACAGCAGCCGGATGGCGTCGCGTTTGCCGGCCCAGGTGAAGGCATAGCGCTCGGGTCGGTCATCGACCTGATCGCCCAAGGATTCGCGCAGTTTGTCGAAGTCGAGCCGCCCCTCGGTCACGGCCTCGGGGAAAAGCCGTTTCAGCTCTTTCACGCGCTGTGCCGCGGGATTCGCGGATTCTCTGGACACCATCTCGTGCATTCGCTTCGCCATGCGCCATCCCGACCCTGTTGGTTTCATGCTCTCCAAGCCCATCATCTCGCCACGTGGCGAGCGCCGCCCGGCAATCGTCCGGCGGCCAGGGGACTTTTTGCGCACCGAGCGCCCCCGTCCGGCCCCCGGGATACCATAGACTGTCGAAAGGCGCCGGACAATGGGGTGCGACGGCGGAAAGTCCCGGACCGCCCCCGGGCCGAGCCCCAAAAAACCGCCCCGAATCTCTTGACGCGGGCCGATTACTGTCTATCGTCTGAACCGGGTGCGTCGCTCGGCTCGACCCGGCGGGAATTTCGCCCGCCAGCCGCACGAATCGCGAACTCGACGCTGGAGGGCAAACGTTCTCGGGAGCCGTACGTTTTCCGTTGCCCGCGATCGGCGCGACATCTGCCGCCGCGGACGGCGGGTTGCAAAAGGGCGTTCGCGGAGTCGGCAGTTCCCGCCGTGAACCCCCGCCGGTCTTGGGCGCCTGGGGCGGCCCGCGTTGCATGAAATCGTCCGAACAATCCCGAGACGGTTGGCAAGACAGGAGATCCCGGCCATGCAGGACATTCACCTCGGTAACGTGTATCGAATGCGGGACTGCGAATCGCGTTCCATCAGCGCCGAAAACCCGAACGGAGAACGCAGCGCGGGCGCCACGGTCGACCCCAAAAGCGAGGGCCCGGCCCGGGAACTGGGAACCGGTTGGAAGGTTCGTCCCTGCATCACGCTCAAGGCCGGCGAAACCGTCACGATCATGGACGTGGACGGCCCCGGCGTAATCCGGCACATGTGGTTTACGTTCCGGACCGAATTCTACCGGGACGTCATCATCCGTATCTACTGGGACGGCAGTGAGGCGCCGTCAGTCCAGGCGCCGCTCGGCGACTTCTTGTGCAACGGCTGGAAGAAACGCCAGAATATTCTGGCCCTGCCCATCAACGTCAATCCGTCCGGAGGCATGAACATCTTCTTTCCCATGCCCTTCCGCAAACATGCCCGGATCACGGTCGAAAACGATTCGCCTGCCGATCTGGGCGGTTTTTTCTACACCATCAACTATACGCTCGAAGAAGTGCCGGGGGACGCCCTGTATTTCCACGCCTTCTGGCGGCGCAGCAACCCGACGCCGTATGCCGAGGAATACCTCATGATCGACGGCGTCCGCGGCCGCGGCCAATACGTGGGGACTTTCATGTGCTGGCAGCAGAACAGCGCCGGCTGGTGGGGTGAAGGCGAAATCAAGATGTTCCTGGACGGCGACGGCGAGTTTCCCACGATCTGCGGCACCGGTACGGAAGACTACTTCGGCGGCGCCTGGGGGTTCGGGGGCGAGAACTACTCGGCGCCGTACTTCGGTTTCCAACAGGTCACGGGCAAGTCCGGGGAACCCGGTTGCCGGATGACGCTCTACCGCTTTCACGTGCAAGACCCCGTGTTTTTCCAACAGGAACTGAAAGTGACCATGCAGGCCCTGGGCTGGCGAGGGGAAGGACGGTTCCTGCCCTTGCAGGACGATCTTGCCTCGGTGGTTTACTGGTACCAGACCCTGCCGCACGTTCCTTTCGCACCCATGCCCGCCCGCAACGACCGGGAAGTGATCTGAGGACTGGAGGAGGCCGCCGCCGTGGCACAGCAAGAGAGACCGTTGCGTTTTGCCGTCGTCGGTTGCGGGGCGTTGGCCCGGAGTCGGCACATCCCGAACATCGCTCGGTCGAAAAAGGCCGTGCTCCACACCTGTTGCGACATCTCGGAAGTCGCCTTAAAGGCGTGCGCGGACACATGGGACGTGCCCCGGACCCGCACCGACTGGCGGGAAACCCTCCGGGACCCGGAGGTGGATGCCGTGGTTCTGGCCACCACGGAGAAGCTCCGCCTGCCCGTCATTCGGCTCGCGGCCGAACTGGGAAAACCCATTTACGTAGAAAAACCCATTGCCAAAGACCTCGAGACCCTCTACCAGATCCAAAACGCGGTCCGCGATGCCGGCATTCCTTTTTGCGCCGGACACAATCGGCGGAACGCTCCCGCCATGATCGAGGCGCACGCCATCTTCCGTCGTCACATGGAACACCCGGACCCCTGTCCCTGGCGCTGGGACCGCGAGCCGGAACTCAAACCCGACCTGTCCGAAGACGGCGTGGCCTCGTTCAACTGCCGCATCAACGACGACTGGTACTCGTGGAAGGCCTGGGTCTTCGACAAAACGCAGGCGCCGCACGGCCCCATGCTCTTCGAGATGACCCATTTCACCGATCTCTGCAACTGGTTTCTGGCGAGCCGACCGGTCCAGGTCGCCGCCATGGAGACCGGAATGCTCAACCACGCGGTCATTATTCGGTACGAGACGGGCGAACTCGCCACGATCAACCTGTGCGCCAACGGGACCTTCGGATACCCGAAGGAATTGTACGAGGCCATGGGCAACGGCGGGATCGTCGTGGTGGACCATATGCTCGAGGTCCGCACGGCGGGAATCGCCGGTGCGCCCCGCCGAATCCTGTATCCCATGCTCGAGGACCGGCACCCCGAGATCGGGCGCGAGGGCGGTGTGTCCGGGTGGCTCGCCAAGAAACGGGCCGCCTGCACCGAAGTCGAGCAAACCGGCGATCCAATGAAACTCTTTACGGCGGAACCGGACAAGGGACACGCCCACGCCCTCGACCGGTTCGTGGACGAAATCCGCGGCACGGGCCCGGTGGTCTGCGGCGTCGACGACGCCGTCGTGGCCACACGCGTGGCCTTTGCCGCCGTCCGCTCCGCCCGGGAACGCCGGTACGTGGATCTGGCGGAGGTGTAAGCCCCCCAAACAGGTCGATCCCCCCTGCCGGCAGGGAATGCGCCGGCCGGAGACGAACCGGGCAAGGCTTCACAGACATCCCCGCCGGGGAGCGACAAACGGGGAGGGCCGGACGGTCCCCCCGGGGTTCGCCCCAGACTGGGTAAGGCGTCCCTCTCAGGGGCCTCGGGACGCACGGAAGGGGCCGGTCTCAACTTCCCGGCGAGGCCCCGGAAACACGACCGTATACCGCCGTACGATGCGCCGACTCACGAAAAAACAGGGAGGACCGTATCATGGCCGATACAATGAAATGCGCCGTGTTGCACGGCGTCGGGGACGTCCGGATCGAAGAACGCCCGGTCCCCGTGCCCGGATCGGGCGAAGTCCTGATCAAGATCATGCGAGTCGGGGTCTGCGGGAGCGATGTCCACTACTTCACCCATGGCCGCATCGGCGATTTCGTGATCACCGACCCCCTGGTTTTGGGGCACGAATGCGCCGGTATGATCCAGGCCACGGGGCCCGATACCGGCCGGTTCCAGCCCGGCGACCGCGTGGCCGTCGAACCCGGAAGCACCTGCCGCACGTGTTTCTACTGCAAGTCGGGCAGCTACAATCTCTGCGGTGACGTCGCTTTCATGGGCACGCCGCCGGTAGACGGCGCTTTCTGCGAATACGTGGTTTGGCCGGAGGATTTCGTTTTCGCTCTTCCCGACGCCATGACGTTCGAAGACGGCGCCATGATGGAGCCGCTGGTCTGCGGTCTGTGGGCCGTGCACAGGGGCGGCGTCAAGACCGGCGACTGTGTGGCCGTGTTCGGCAGCGGCCCCATTGGATTGCTCGCACTGCAGGCCGCAAAAGTCGCCGGCGCCGCCACGTTGATCGCAGTGGACATCGACGAATTCCGTCTCGATTTCGCCCGAAAAATCGGCGCGACCCACACCGTCAACGACCGCGACGGCAACGCCCTCGAACAGGTCCTCGAGATTTCCAGGCAAGTCCGACCGGACTTCCCGGAATGCGTCGGCGTGGACGTCGCCTTCGAGACGGCCGGGGCCATCCCCACCACACGGAACACCCTCGCCGCCACCCGCCGCGGCGGCGTGGCCGTGCTGGTCGGTCTGCCGCCCGAGCCCATGGTCGAGCTGGACATTGTCGAGGCCGCGAGCAAAGAGATCGACATCCGCGGCATGTTCCGCTACGCCAATCGCTATCCCACCGGCATTGCTTTGACCCTGGAGGGACGGGTGGACGTCCGCTCGCTCGTCACCCACCGTTTTCCCTTGGATGCGGTCCGCGACGCCCTCGAATTCGCCGACACGAACAAGGCCAGTTCCATGAAGGTCATGGTCGAAGTCGGGTGATATCCGGTACGCCGGCGCCACGGCCGCCTCCCGCCGCTCGGCGTCGGAGGCGGGACCGGAAGCGGAAGGACTGTGCGGCCGTCGGGCGGCAGCATTGTGTCGCGACCTCGCTGCCCGGCTGAAGGTCCCCCGCACTCCCGTCCTCGACCTCATACCGCGCGTAAAGAAGCCGCCACGAGTGGGCGCCCCGAGGAAGCACGATGTCAAAATCACTTTCCCTCGTTCTGTTCCTGGCCGGGCCGGCCGCCGCCCCCCTGACCGCGGTCGCCGCACCGGCATTTGCGGACGATTTCGAGGACGGTCTGCGCGCCTGGACCTGCGATTGGCCGGGCAAAGCCCCACTCCTCCTGCGTCGAGATCCGGTCGCCCCGGCCAACCAGTGCGCGTATTCCGGCCCCCCCGGAAAATGTCGGGTCGCCCGCCACGATTTCGCCTTCCCGGTGACGGGTCGCATAGAATTGCGTTTTTTCGACGACATGGCCCCGGCCAAGAACCAGATGGCCGGAGTGGGCGACGCCGGGAACGAGTTGCTCGGTATCGCCTGCACCGGTGGAACGCATTACCGGTACCGAATCGGCAAGACGTATTACGACACCCCGGTACCGCGTTCCAAAGGCTGGCACCGGTTCGCCTGGGAGATCGACGGCCGCCGCACCACCGCTTTCATCGACGGCCGACGGATCGCCGCCGACAACCGTTTGGGCGCCGTTCGCTCCCTGTTCATCGGCAGTTTCTGGGATGCCAGCACCGGCTGGTACGACGACGTCCGCGTCCGGCCCGCGCCCCCCTCGGACGCACCGCCGCTGGTGCAGGCCGAAGATTTCTTTCTGCAGGCCGCCGCCCCCGAAGGCGCCGCGGTCCGTGTGCAACGGAAAGCCGGCGCCGTCGGGCAGGCCGTGACGCACTGGGACAACACCGGTCACAGCCTCACCTGGCTTGTCAAGCCCCCGGCCGACGGCAAGGCACTACTCCTGCTCAAGTTCGCCGTGGCCCGTCCCGGTGCCGTTCGTCTTATTCGGTGCGGACGGACCGCCGTCGAGCACACCTTTCCCAGCACGGGCGGCTGGGAAAGGTGGGCTTTTGTCGCGATCCCGGTCGAAACAGATGGATCGCCCGTGCTCTTGACCATGGTCAACCGGAAGGGCGGTCTCAACCTCGATTGGCTGGCCCTTGTACCGTCGGACCTGCCCGAACCCCAGGTTTATGCCCGGAACCTGGACTGGCTTGCCCGGGCCCGCAACCGGCTGACAACCGCCTGGAAGATGACCGCGGCCTGCGCAAGTGCTGCGAAAGTCGAGATCGATGCTCCGGCCCCGAGTGCTCTGGACCTCGATCCATTGCCGGGTCCGGACCGAATCGCGGCGTTGCGGAGTGCGCAGACCAAATCCCTGGAGACCGCCCGGCAGCGAGTCCTCGAGGCACTCGCCCCAACCCTCGAAAGCCAGTACCGCCCCCGCCAGGCCGCGGTCGGCCCGCGGGAAACGGCCCTCGCCCGGGAATGCTACGGCCGCCTGTTGCGGTACGTACGCCTCACAGCCCCGCGCTTTCGCGACTGGTCCTATGCACCGGGCTGCCGATTTCACAAACGCGAAGGGCATCTCGAATGGGACGTGCGCCAAAACGCGACCGTGGCGCTCGGATATGCCGCTCTGTTGCGCGGACCGTACGAGCCGACAGTGAGCGGCGTGCCCCGCGAAAGAATCGCGGCGGACCTGATCGGCCTGCTGCGGACTCTCGCGCTGACGCACAGGGCCAATTTCCTGCCTACCGGGGACGGGAATCCGTGGGGCGATCAATGGCAGTCGGCATTCTGGGCCGGTATCGCCGGTCAAGCCGCCTGGCTCGTGTGGGACCGACTGCCCGACGATGTGCGCATCATGACCGCCCGGATGATCGAGCACGAGGCGGACCGCTTCAACACGCGTCCGCCGGACTCCGGCTATCGCGGCGACACCAAGGCGGAGGAAAACGCCTGGAATTCGGAGGTGATCGCCCTGGCTGCGTGCATGTTCCCGAACCACCCCCGTCACGGCCTTTGGCAGGAGCGCGCGATTGTCTACATGCTGAACTCGTTCGTGCGCAAGTCCGACCTCGTTTCGAACCGAATTGTGGACGGCAAGCCCCTGAACCAACGGCTGACGGCCGTCACCATTTACCCCGATTTCACGCTCGAAAACCACGAGCGGGTCCATCCCGACTACCTCGCCTGCGGCTCGCTCCTCCTGCGCAACGCCCTGCTCTACCACGCCGGAGACATGCCGCTTCCGCAAAGCATGTTCTTCAACATGCCGGAAACCTACGAGGTGGTGAAACGCCTGACCGCGGCCAACGGCTCCTGCTTCTACGTCAACGGACAAGACTGGTGGCCGCATCGAATCGACGTACCGCTGCTCGTATCAGCCTGCAGCAGCGTCCTCAGCAACGATCCGGAGGCGGCGTTCCTCGAGCGGGCCTGCCTGGAATCCTTCGGACGGATGCACGCCCGGTTCGAAGACGGCCGGGCCTGGGATACGCGTGAATACAACTACGCCAACGCGGAAGAAGAGATGATCGCGCGCTATGCGGAACTGTTTCTGTTGCACCGCGCGTTCGGGGACGGCCCGACTCCGCTCAGTCGCGCCGAATTCCTTCGCCGCCGGACCGGCGTGTACATCTACGAAACCGGTGGCTTCGCCACGCAAAGGACCCCGGAAAAGTTCGTCTCCTTTGCTTGGGTGAATGGGGCCATGGGCCTGATCTTTACCGGGGACGACACCTGGTTCACCTCTCCCTACGAGCGGGGTCTGACAGGTTCCATCCGCTGCACCGGGCTGCCGGACAGTCGCCCCCGGGTCACGGAACACCGGGCCGCGGCGACCGACGGCCGCCTGACGGTCACGGCCCGAATCTCGCGCTGCGACGGCGCAATCGAACAGAGTGTGGCCCTCCTGTCTTTCCAAGACCGTCCCGTGGTGTGGATCGAGCAATGGCGCGCTCTACGCCCCATCGAGGTCGAGTGGGTGGGCAGCGGCGCACTGGGGTTCCTCAACGAAGACGCCCCCGGCATTTCCGAAAACCGTCATACTCTCATTGCCGCCGCCGGCGCCGTGACGGTCGTCGGTGCTTCGAAACAACCCGAACGCACGCTCGACATCCGCTCGGCCTGGATCAACATCGACGGACGTCTGGGCGTAATCGGCACCGGACGCATCATGCAGTACCACGATGCGAACCGGTATCGTCGCTCCCGCCTCGAGGAAGTGCTTTGGCCCCTGGTCGAAACCGGGGTCGGCCGTGTGGCGCAAGGCGCTGTTTTCCACACCGGCGCGATCCTGATTGTTCCCGGTCAGCCCGCTGCGGAGACCGCAAACGAGCGCTTCAGGCTCGAGAACGCAGGGAACGGTATCCTCGCCGTCCGGCTTGGCGACGGGCGGACTGTCGTGGTCAATCTCGGTCGCGCCCGGGCCACGGCCACCGTGTTTGGTGAGACCGTGACCCTGGCCCCCCTGGAATCGCGCCCGTAATCGTTGACGGCTTGTCCCCGCGCACCGTCGTTTCCCGGAGCAGGAGGAGACCGTTGCGAGCTTCGCAGCCGGCAGGGAACGCGCGTCCCGGTCACTGGAAGCCATGGCGCTGCGGAACGTGCAGTGGATGTTCCGGCAGGATCGGTCCGGTCTGCCGGATCGGACGAATCCGACCGGTCGGGGCGGCGCCGGGTGCTCCATGTGCCGTGGCTGAAACATGACGATTCGGTCGAGTGCGGCAACGAGACGCTTACCCCAACAGGAACCCCATCATGAATCATCAATCTCCCCGTTTTTCGCAGGTCCGGTGTCGGCCGGTTCTGTTTTTGCTCTTGTCTTGTCTCACCGCTTTACCGGCACGGTCGGCAATCCAGGACTTGGAGGCCTGGATCGACGCCGACGGCCGCGGCAATGCCCGTTGGACGACCACCGAACCGACCCGAGGGACCCTCGAGTGGGGCATGGCTCGAGACCGCCTCGACCGCCAGGTCGAAGAAGATCCGTCCTGCCTCCGGGGGACAACGAACAACCGGGACTCTGGCCGCGGCTGGGCCAACAATCATCGTGCGGACTTCGCCATCCCGAAGGACGTTGCTGCCGCGCTCTTCTTCCGCATTCGCGCGCAATCCCGGGAAGGCAAAGAACTGATGTCCCCGGTCCGGAGCATTCCGGCCCCGACCCCAGCAGGCAGGGACCGGAGCGAGTCGGGTGCGGTAACAGTTACCGTCGACGCCGGGGACTGGCCGTACGACCCCGTTCCGGTCACTTTCGGTTTGCCGCTGCCCCCGGGCGCCCTTGCGGACTCCGCACGGATACGCCTCGTTGCCGGTCGGACCGCGCTGCCGGTCCAGACACGGGCGGTTACACGCCGACGAAAGGATGGCTCGCTGAAATGGCTGCGTCTCGATACGCTGGTTCCGCGCGGGACGCACAGTTTCCGGGTCGAGTACGGTCTTGGCTCGCCGCCGGTCCCGGGCGCTTCTTCCGCGGCGGCGCCCGCCCCTCGGACCGCACTCGCCCAATGGACTGCCGGGCTCGTGTTGACCGATTCGGACGGCAGATCCTACGCGTTTCGTCCGGAGTCCGTCGAGTGGGAAGAATTCGGGCCGGTGCGCCGGGTGGTCCGTGCCGTCGGCCCGTTACGGTCAGCCGACGGCCGGCGTTTTTTCCGGGTCGTGTTGCGCGGCATCTCCTGGCCGGGGCAGCCCTGGCGTCGCTGGGACGTCACCCTCGAAAACGATCGCACCAAGCCGGAAATGACGGCGTTCCGTTCGTTTCAGTTGCGAATTCCGCACCGTGACGGCCCGGTGGTTGTCGGACGGAAGTCGGCGCAGGTACGGCTCGATGCCGGCGCCCGGGTGTTTCAGCGCGAAGATTTTGAGTGGATCGTCGAACCGGGCGGCAAACCCCGGCGCGGGCATATCGACGGCATCGTCCGGACCGCACCGGACAAATCGCAGGTTCTTCGGTATTTCTGGCAGAGCTGGCCTGCCGCGGTGTCCCGAACGAACGATGCTCTGGTGATCGGGTTTTGCCCGCGCCTGCCGCCGAAGTTCTACGCGAATCGTCCGGACGAAGACAAACTCTACTACCACATCCGCGATGGCCGGCACACCGTGCGCCAGGGCTGGTCGCGGACCTGGACGCTTTGGGAAGTCTCCGGCGCCGCGGCCGCGGCTGGGGTCGTCGGGTTGGCCGGTGAAATGCCCGTGGCCGCGCTTCCGCCGGAATGGATCGAAAAAACCGATGTGTTCGGCCCCATGGCCGTCGCCGTCCGCGGTCGGTTCCCGGGCTATGACGAGACCATGGCGCATATGATCGACGGGTACGAAAAGAGCCGGGCGCGAATGCGGGAGTACGGCATGATGAACTTCGGCGACTGGTACGGCGAGCGACGCTGGAACTGGGGGAACCTCGAATACGACCTCGGCCACGCACTTCTGACTCAATTCATGCGCACGGGGTACGCGCCCTTCCGACGCCGCGCCGCGGAGATCATCCGCCACCAGCGCGACGTGGATACCCGTCATTATGCCGGGGACCCGCGCCGTGTGGGACAGCAGTGGATTCACAGCATGGGACATACCGCCGGTTACTACACGAACGATTACAAGCACATGAAACGCTACGCCGGGGACGGCTGGAGCGACAACCGCGGGCACATCTGGGCCCAGGGCATGTTCGAAGACTATCTCCTGGGCGGCGACGCGCGTTCGTGGGCGACGGCCCGTCTGATTGCCGATTGGGCCGCCGGGCCGCAGACCACCAATTTCACGTTCGGCAACGCTCGCGAACCGGGCTGGATGCTGAAATTGGTCATGAGTGCGTATGCCGCCACCGACGATCCCTTCTACCTGAACGCCGCGCGGATCATGATCCGGGAAGTGCACCGCAAGTCTGAAGCGACCGGCGGACACGGGTTCTATTATCATCCGCTCCCGCGCGGTCACTGCAATTGCCCGGCCGGCGCGCGTCACAAAGGCGAGGCCGGGTTCATGCTCGGCGTCCTCATGACCGGCATGAAAATGGTCTGGGATGTCACCCATGAGGACGCCGTCGCCACGGACATTGCGAACACGGCACGATTCATCGTGGACACCATGTGGGACCCGGATGTCGAGGGATTCCGGTACACTTCCTGCCCCCGGACCCGCCCCACGACGACAAGCGCCTGGATCATGCTCGAGGGTCTCGCGTTCGGCGCGCGGCATCTCCATGATGCGCGGATGAACTCGGTGTGCCGCCGCGCCCTGGCCGCCGCCTGGAGCGCCATGCCCACCCGGGCAAAGAGCGCCGGGTACGTTTACTGCAATTCCGCCCGCGGCCTTGAACAAGCGGCGCGCCTGCCGGGGCCGTCGTTCCGCGGGTACCTGCTGCACCGCCAAGCCATCCTCCGGTCTCCGGTTCGTCGTGCGCTCCCAACCCTCGTGCCCAACCCGGATTTCGAGGAAAGCATCCGCGGCTGGCCGACCCGAGGCTGGCAGATCGAGCGCAGCACGACCGTCCGGCACGGGGGAAGCGGCGCTCTCCGCATCTCGGGAACCTGCGACGGGCAGAATGAGTACGTGAACACGTCCTACGATACCACCGGCTCCCCAGACGAAATCACTTGGCTGCGTCCGGGTGGGGAATACGAGTTGAGCGCCTGGCTGCGGGTGGACCGTATCACACCCACCGCCCCCCGGCCCAGCCTGCGCATTGCGTTCCGCGATGCCATGGGCACGCGGGAAGCCGCGACGACGAATGCCTATGATCTGGCCCGCCGGGAAACCTGGCAGCGCCTGTCGGTTCGATTCAAGGTCCCCAAGTGGAATACGCGGAATTACATCGCGCTGAACACGAACTCGCGGAAAGCCATTGATGCGGAGCTGTACCTGGACGACATACACCTTACCCCGGTGAAGACGCCGGCGCCGAGCGCGCCCGCGGTACTGCGTCTCGACCCACCCGGCGCCCGCCTGGAAGACGGAGCGACGTTGCGCCCGAATCCCGATTTCCGCGATGCCCCATGGCTGGCGGGCCCCGGCAGTGCGGTTTGGCGCGTGAACATCCCCTCGAACGACCGTTGGGAACTTTGGGCGCGGGTGGCCGCCGGTGCGAACTTCGCACGGGTGGTCGTCAACGGAAAGCCCCTGGCCCGAGACGTGCGCACCGGAACGGCGACGTGGCTGCCTTTGGGGTCGTCCGCCCTGCCGACGGGCCCCTGCGAAGTCCGCCTCGAAGGCTTGGCGCCGAACCCCGCAATTCTCCGGCTCGTACTGACCAATGTGGCTTCGGAACGCCCAAAGTAGGCGACACAGCCGATACAACGCCGGGAGCATTGCACTGTTTCGACCCGCGTTCATCGGGTTTTCCGAGATGCGGCGCAGGGCCGGTGCGTTCCAGTGGAAGCCCTGGAGCAATACGCGTTCGGTTAACGTGATGGACAGTGTTGCCGCGTCCCCAATCCAGTATAGATTTGCGGGGAAGCGCCATTCGGCTTTCGGCTGTCCTGATTCTCGAAAAGGATCGGCGCGACATCCCTGGGGAGAAACCCTTGGGGCACTCGCCGACGACAGCCAGGGGGGCTACCCGAAAAAAAGAGGGCGCGCGAGCCGCGGAAGTTGTCGCTCTCCGCCCGTAACGAATCGCTGCCGCTCAACCGCGATCTTTCGAGGTCTTGATCGCGACGCCTGACAACACGACTCGATCCGGAGGGAGTTTGAATGAAGTCACCGTCTATCTTGGGCGCCGCGGCCGCCTTCCTGTTGTGTTTGCAGGGCAGTCTGGCGGTTCACGGGGCAGTCCCGGTCGCTCCCTCTTCGGCTGCGCCTGCGCCCCGGGGCATTCCGCTCAAACCCGACCCGCCGTTTGCCGTGGACGGCGAGCTGAGCGACTGGGCCGACGTCCCCAATCCGCTGGTATTGGATCGAGCGGAACAGGTTGTTTGGGGTCGAGGCGCCTGGCAATCCGCCGCGGACCTCAGCGGGAAGATTTGGCTTGCCTGGCGCCGCGAGCACCTGTTCCTGGCGGCGTCCGTCACCGACGACCAGCTCCGCCAGACGCAGCAAGGAGACGGCATCTGGCGCGGGGACCACATCGAACTTTATCTCGATGTCCGGCCGGACTCCGACCCGACCCGAAAGTCGCTCGGGGCCGGTCAGTTCCAGTTTGCGTTCAGTCCGGGCAACTTCCGAAATACGGGGGACGCGCTCGTGGATTGCCGGCCCGAGGCGTACTGCTATCGCCCGTCGGGCACGACTGTCGAGGGCGTGCGTGTCGGCGCCCGGCGGACCGAGCAGGGCTGGACGCTCGAGGCGGCCATCCCGTGGGCCTTGCTCGGGGTGGAAGTCCCCGCACGCGGATATGCACTCAGTTATGAAGTCGGGATTTCCGACACGGACACGCCCGAACCAAAGCAGGAGTCTATGATCACGACCTCGACAGCGAGCTGGGCGATTTCGCGCGACCGCTTTGTTCCCGCAGTGCTCGCCGGCAGCGACGGCAAGCCCCCGGTGGTGGTGCGCCGGACACCGGTGTTCGACGAGGTGCGGCTTGCGCAGGGACAACGCCGGTCGCTCTCTTTCGAGGCGCCGGCGACGCCCGAAGGCCGGGACGCCGTGCTTGTGCTCGAAGCCCGGCTCGATACACCGAGAGTCGCCGGGCACACGCCGGCCCTCCGGCTGGTTCTGAACGGGAAGCCGCTGGCCGGAGACCGGTTGCTGAACAAGCCGCGCCGGGCGCCTTCCCGCGGCGGACAGGTGTATTCGATGGTCGCAGGCGACCGCTTCACCACCTATTACACGCCCGACTTCAAGAGCCCGGACAATCACCCGCACTACGGCCTGCTCAATGGTGTCAAGGCCTGCCTTTTCGAGTTGCGGGTCACGGACTTGCTGCGGGCCGGTCGTAATACGCTCGAGGTCCGGAACGCCGCGGACCCGCGGGTGCAGCGGACTTTGGTGGCCGGCCACGCCCGGCTCGAATTCCGGCCGCCGCCCCCCCCTGCGAAACAGCGTGCGCCCGCGCCTTCCGGACCTTTGCCCGTGTGCGAAGTTCGCACGCCGCTCCGTACGGTTTTCTCAGTGCGGAAGCTGGCGGAGAATCGTCTCGAAATCGGGGTGTCGGGCCGCACGTTTATCATCCAGAGTCGGTTCTCCACGCCCCGTCCCGGCTGGATTCGGGGCGGCGACAACCCTTGGTTTCGTCTCGAGCGCCGAATCGAGAGAAAAGACGAGGCGCTCATCGTGCACGACACGTTTACGAACCTGACGGACGAACCGCTCGCACTCATGCATCGGTATGAGATTCGGTTCGAGAAACGCCCGGACAACGTGTGGCTCGCCGGGCTGCGTCGGACCGCGGCCGCGGCCAAGGTCTCGCAGCCGGCCAATCCCACCACGTTTGCCGGCGCGGACGGCGCCGGGATCGGCCTCCTGCCGCTGAACGACGTGTTCCGACTGCATACCTTGAACTATCTGGTGGGCAACATGGTCGGGCTGGCCGACAACAACCTGGCCTTGGCCCCACGCGCCCGGTATACGGTCGAATGGGCGATTGTGCCCACGGACAACGGCGACTACTGGCGTTTCATCAACGCAGCCCGACGGTTGGTGGGCGCGAACTTTACCATTGACGGCGCTTTTGCCTTTTTCCGGGCCGATCCCCGCCTGACCGGCAAGTGGAGCGATGCGCAGACGCGAGATTTCTTGATTCTCAAGGACGTCCGCTACGCGTGCGCCTCCATCTCTTATCCTCGTTACAAGGGGAGATACCTGCATGGAACCGCCTTCCAAAAAGTCCCGCACGATACCTGGAGAAAGGCTTTTGCGCGCCGCCGCAAACTCGTTCCCACGGTCAAGAACCTGGTCTACTTTCACTGTTTTCTCGATGTGACCGACGAGGCACCCCAACGTTTTGCCGACGCACGCGTGCTTCGGCCGGACGGCAGCCAAGCCGATTACGGCCGGCCGTGGCAACGACTGTTCTTCCCGTCGACCACCAATTCGTACGGACCGGCAATCGCGCGGAATGTGGACATCATTCTGGACGACATCGGCGCCGACGGCGTGTACTGGGACGAACACGAATACAGCGCCTACCGCTACCATTACGGCAAACCGTGGGACGGCTTTTCCTGCGATATCGACCCCAAACGCATGACGGTTACGCGGCTCAAGTCTTCCGTTACGTTATTGAGTGAGAAATGGCGCGTTGCCCTGGCCAAACGGATTCTGGCTCGGGGGCCGCTCATTGGGAACGGTCCCCCCCTTACCCGGGCCATGGCAGCGCTCGATTTTCCGTGCTTTGTGGAAACGGGCAGCATCACCAACTGCGCCCGCGCCCATCTGTACTCGCCGATCGCCCTGGGCGACCATCTCACCGAGCGTAGCGAGCAGGACGCTTACGGCACGATGCTCGCAGCCCTGGATTACGGTTGCGTCTACCACTGGTACAACGACATGACCGTCATCCCGACGCACCACCACCTGACGCGGTACATGTTTCCGATCACGCCCCTCGAGTTGCACGCCGGGTACATCATCGGTCGCGAGCGAATCGTGACGAAAAAGAGCGGGCTGTTCGGCTGGGGCGACGACTCGAAGATGCAGGTACACGTATTCGACCACACGGGCCGCGAAGTCAAGGGGTTCAAGGCGCCGATCTTACTTCGAGACGGAAAGAGTCGGGTCGAGCTTCGTCTGCCGGGGGAATGGTCGGCGGCCATTGTCCGGGAGGCGTCTCAGTGAGTTGAGCGGGCCCCGCTTTGCGAACGCCGCCGAATTCCCATTCCTGCGGCGGGAGAGGGGAGAGCGAGCGTGCGGCAACCGCGTATGCCGCACCCCCGGCTTCCTTGTCTCTGTACGGGGCCTCTGTGGCAGGAGTTGCTTTCCGGCGCTCCCGATTCAGGCCGGCCCCCTGCCGGCGGGTGCTCCTGTGAGCCGCCTGGGGTCGGCGTTCGGCTTTGCCGTTCCACCGACTTCCGAGCTTGGGTCCGGAGGCCGGGGATCATGGAGAGGACATACCTGATCTGCGGACTCGATGCCTTGTGTCGGGCATGCACGCTCGATTACTTCGCGGACGGACATCGAGGTGCGGCCATTGTCTCCGCTTGGTTCTTCTGCGCGGAGAACGCGGTGGGACTGGGCGTCCCGGAACTCGTCGCCGACATGATCGACCGGCACTGGGCGAACACATCCCTGTGCGCCCCGTTCCCGCAAGAAGCCCCGGACCCGGTCCTCCTCGACCGGTTGCTGGAAACGCCCGGGAAGAGCATTTCACGAACCACCGCCCCCGCGAACCGAGGGGATTACCACCGGAGTTCGAACCAGCGGGTTTTTTGCAGGGGAATGTCGGCCTCGAAGCGGTCGGTGTCCCGGGCAAGCGTCTTTTGGGCCGGCAGATCGATCACCGTCGCACGACGCGGCAGGCGGAAGGTGCGGCGTCCCCCCCGAACCCCATGAACGCACAGCAGGCGGCCACTGAGATAAACGGCGTCCCCGGGCGTGGTGCAGACGTAGGCCCCAGCCCAACGCGCTACGTTATTCAGCAGCACGGGGCCCAGTCCGCCGGGCGAAGCGATGTAAACGCTGCGCCACTGGTCGAAGGCACGGGCCGCTGTGGCGAGTTCGCCGCTGCCGGCGTATCGGGCCAGGGGCACGACACGCCGGTCCGTGATCCAAAACTTACAGGCCCGGGCGCTGACCCCTTGCCGGGGGAGCAGTCCGCGCGTCAAAGGATGGTCGCCCGGCACGGCTTCGCACTCGAGTGTAGTGGGGGCCGGCGAGAGATCCAGGCGCATACCGACCAGGCGCTGGGTCTGTTCGATCGAGAGTCCGTTGTCGCCGATGTAACCGGGGGCGAACATCCAGACCAGGGTGCGCCCGTCCCGTTTCAGGTTGGACTCGATGAAGCGCAATTGGCGGTCGGTCAGGCGCCAGGCGTTCAAGAAGAGAATCACACGAAACCGTCGCAGTTCGGGGCGTTCGAGGTCGCCCAACTCGAAGAGGGTGTACGGCACACCCGACAAGGCCAAGGCCTCGCGGTTGCGGCTAAGCGCGGTGTAAAGGATGCTGCGGGCGCTGTCGCAGATCCAATGGGTACTTTCTTCGTCGGCGATCACAGCCAGGCCGGAGTGGCGGTCGTCATGCCCGTCCGGACTGCGGGCAAACCAGTTGCGGACTTCGGCGATGTCCCGCATGATGCCGGGATCGTGAAACCAGCCGCCGGCCATATCGTAGTACCAGGCCCCCATTCCCGCGGTGTACATCATGCCGGTCTCGCGCCGGTGAATCGCCCTGAACTCGTCCAGGTCGCGGGCCTGAGCCAGGAACCACGCCGAGGCCGCGCTGCGACAGGAGCGGGTGAACGTCCGCAGATCGAGTTCCTGGAGGAACAGCTTGTTGTGCAGGCGCAGCGAGCCGGGCGTGGTGTTGCAGGCGCCGGGCATACCGGGCCGGCGCCATGGACCGTAGCCTGCCGGGGCGTGGATAATGTCGATCTCCGGGGTTCGCATGAGTCGACGCGATGCGGCATGATTCAGCGAGGCGCCCATGAGATGCGCTCCCCAGTACGTGGTGCAGAAAACCGGTTTGCCCGCGGCCTTTTTGGCCGCGCCCGCAAAAGCGCGGACCAAGTCGCACGTACCTTCCGAGAGGAATCTTGCGTAGTCGACGACGGGCGTGTCCCGGAGCGGGTCGCGGAACACCCGTCCCGGAGCGCGGCGTTCCTCGGGTGTCGGCAGGCGTGCTTGCGCGAAAGTGACGGTCGGCTGCCGCCAGGCGCGGCGGAGCGCGTCCTCGGCGCCGTACCGCGCTTTCAGCCAGGCCCGGAACGCGTGACGGGCCGCGGGACTGTAGTCCGGCTCATGAGCCGGACCCGAGCGGCGCCAGAGCGAGAACTGTCCATCGTCGCCGCCCGTGATGCTGAACCCGACGACCGCTTTGAAGAACGGTGTAGTGCGGAGATGTTCGACGTAGGCGCGGACGACCTCGGCGCCGTCCCGTCGATACACGGTCGAATAATACGAGGGGCACCAGAATTCCATCGGGTCTTTGAGCTTCTTGCCGTACCGGGTATTGTGCACGAACTTGCCGATAGCGCGCAGACCGCGGCTGTCCTGACAGATCTCGTCGGGATGGGCGTCGCCCCAGCCCGGCCAAGCCCCGATGAGGCAGAGATCGGGAACGAGATACCCATCCGGGTCGCCCCGCAGGGCGTGCATGAGCACGGCGTCCGCCGGGCGGAAATCGTATTGACCGGGGCCTTTCCACAAGTGCGTGCCGTCTCTCGTGTACGGCGCCAGGGGAATGGGACACACGTGCACATGGACCCCGGCCCGCGCAAAGTCCCGGTTGTAACTGGTGAACGGTCGCCAGAAGCACATGAGGTGGAAGAGCGGGGCAACCGGTTTGCCGTTGATTCGCAGTACGGGTCGGCCGCTTTCAGTGCGGAGTCCGGCGACGGCGGCGGGCCGTGCCGCCAAGCGGGCGAGCACTTCGGTTTCCGACGTCAATTCGGGGGGGGACAGCGGCAGTGTTTTGCGCGGCCAGGGCAAGGGCGGGCCGAGGTAAAGGTCGTCCCAGACCACAGTACTTGGATTGCCGGAAACCACCAGGGTGACATCCGCGGTCGTTGCCCGCGGGCGAGCGGTGAAGATCTGGGAGCGAAGGACCCATTCGCCCGGCCGACAGCGAATGGCCGGGCGCTGATCGTTTGGGCTGAACATGTTTGGGGGAAGGTACTTGACGCCGTCTTTCGGGAATTGACGCACCATCAGGTAGGCCTTGGCGCCGAAGAACGCCTCAGCTACGTGCAGGCGCGCCCGGGCCTCGTACTGCTGTCCGGGCGTCACCGGCACCCGTCTTCGCAAGGTCAATGTGAAGAAACCGCGGCCGCCGGTCTTCTGCACCCGGAAGGCGTGCGCGCCGGCGTGCACCGGAGCGGCCACAACGGCGGCGGCGCCTTGCGCGCCGCCTTCGGCCTTGAATACCCAGCCGGCGGGTTGCCGGGGGTCGCTTTCAAATCCGGGATTGGCCAGGAGGTTGGCGGCAACCGTTGCGGCACGGGACGGTTGCGACACTCCGACCCATAGGGCAGCGAAAAGCTTGACAGGCATGGTCCATTTCATGGCAGCCGTTTCCCCTGGGTTCGGGCGGCAAGCGGACAGGCGGCGCCGAGCTGCGTCGCACGTGCGCTCGTTCCGGGCAAAAGTACTCGGTCCTCGGCAGGGAGGCAAGGAATGGACGAGAGGCCTGCCCGTCCGCCCCGGGCGCAGAGCCTCCCGAGCCTCGCCAGGTTCGTCCGGACAATCGCGAAGCGCGCTGTAAGTTACTCGTTATCTGGTAACAGCAAAGCACGGCGGTCCCGTTCCCGTCGTGATGTCGAGATGGGGCCGACCAAACATCTGCCTGGGCCGCGGCCGTACATGCCGGGTCTCGGGAGCCTCCCAAAAAACACTGACGACAAGAATACGACGAAAGGTCATGTCATGCAATTGTCCCTTGCATTGTTCGTGGCTTCGGGTGCGTTTGCCGCGGCTGGGGGACCGGTTCCCCCCGGGTCGTGGACATTCACCGCCGGCCCTGTGAAACGCACTGTCGCCATCGAGGCAGGCGTGCTCCGCACCGTGTCTCTCCAGGCCGGCGAGAAAGCGCCGGTGGCCGTGGAAGGCCCGGAATTCCGGCTCTGCATCGGTGAACGTCCCACCATCGTCTCGAGTGAATCCTACCGGGCGCGTCCGCTCGGCGCAGGGGAGTTCCTGTGCACCGGTCCCGGTCCGAACGTCCGTGTCCGTTATATCCCGGACCCGGCGGTAAAGGTGGTGCGCAAGGTCCTGACCGTGGTCTGCCCGCCCGGCGCCGTACCGGTGCTGCTACGCTGGATCGAAATCGAGTCCTGTCGCCCCCGGCAGCCCGCGGAGTACGCAGTCTCCGCGCGGTTTCCGCGCCTCGGGGACTGGGGCCAGCCGGTGTACACCACCGACTTTTTTTTCGGTGTCGAATTCCCCGCCGCGCGTTCGACCACCCGGCCCGACGGCGCCCTGCAGTTACGGGAGTACCCCGGTGTCACCATCGCCCCGGGAGCGTCCTGGACCTCCGACCCCGGCGTGCTGGGTTGCGGCGGCAGCCACGCCTCCGTGGCTTCTGCGTTCTTTGAATACATCGCCACCCTCTCGCCGTTCTCCCCCAACGCGCCGCGCCCGTTCATCTACTGGAACGGGTTCCGCGTCATCAAGCCCCCTGATCGTCTGGGCCAGGGGCTCAAGATGATCGAACGCGCCCGGGAAATGAAGAGGTTGACCGGGTTCGCCTTCGATTCCTGGACCTATGACGCCGGTAATCGGATGTACCGGCCTGACGGTCTGTTCGTGCCGTGGGAAAAAGACCTCTGGCCCCGGAGCCGGGCCGCGCTTGAAGGGACCGGAACGCACCTTGGGTTCTGGACCAGTTTCTCCTGCATCTACTGCACGCCCACCCAGGCCTGGGGCAGGACCCAGGGGTTCGCGCTCCAGAACCCCCATGCCTACTGCCTCGCCCAGGAGAAGTACGCCCGGGCCATTGAACAGCGCCTCGTGAAGATCGTCACCCGCTATGATATGCACAGCATCAATTTTGATGGTATGCACTGGGGCCAGGGTTTCGGCTGCAATCAGTCCGGGCACGGCCACTTGGTGGGGGAGAGCGACGAGGCAGGGGTGTACGGCACCGACGCCGTGGTCCGGCGCGAACTGCGCATCTTCCGCCGCCTGCGGAGACTCAAGCCGACCATCTGCCTGGACCTGTTCGTCTGTGGCGAGTGGGCCAGCCCGTGGTGGCTGCAATTCGTGGACGGGGTGCACACCGTGCCAGGAGATACGGTGGCCGCGGGCATCCCCTCCCCGTGGCTCCGCGATGAATTGATTACCGTGCGGGACATGCAGGTCTGGAGCGAACACCGCCGTCACCGTCGCCAGTTTCCGTTGTGGGCTGAAGACCTCTATGGCAACCAGGTGCGGGCCGATCACCTTATCGACGGCATTCAGGTCCGGGGCGAATCCATGGGTGCGCGCTGGGAAGACGAATACGTCATGGCCCTCGCTGTTCGCGGCACGATCAGCGCCTACATCGTCTGTTGCGACCTGCACGTGCTGGCCGGGACCCGAAACGGCCTGCGGTTCCTCGGCAACGTCGGCAACTGGGTCCGCGCCAACGCGCCGATTTACCGCCATTTCGCGCTCATCGGCGGCGACCCGGCGCGCCGGGAACCGTACGGCTACGTACACGGAGACGGGCACGGTCGCGCCCTGGTGGGATTACGTAATCCCGTCATTCGTTCCCAGACGTTTTCCCTGAGCATTGCCGGCGACTTTCACCTGAACGCCCCCGGTCCGTATCAGGTCACCCAGGTGTATCCCTTCCGCTATACGTGGTCCGGCGTTCGGGGCGGTGTACCCCTGCGCATTCCCCTCCCGGGGTTTGCCGTGGCGCTGTTCGAAGTGCGGAGTCCGCAGCGGGTCCTGCCGAATCTTCCCGACGGACGCTGGACCGTAGAAAACGACCGAATCTCCGCCGCAGGCCCCGATCCCGAAATACCTGCGCCCGGCGGCGGGCTTCGCCTCATCGCCCCCGGGAAACCGGGCATTCATGGTCGACTGGAAATCCCGGCGGGCACGCGGGCGGAACTCCAGGTGCGTCTGGACCTGCCCCCAGGGACCCGGACCGTCCGGGCCGCCGGCCGCATCGACGATGCAGCGGCCCCGGCGGCGGTCCATTTCCGAGATCGGGGAGGGCGGCCGAAGTCCCAGGATGCCTGGGGCCTGATGTCGCTTCCGCCCGGCAACCATACCGTGCGCCTGGACATCGATTGTCCGGTCCCGGTCCGCATCGAGGCTTGGCTCGAACAACACATGAAGCGCCGTTTCCGGAGCACCGGAATCCCCGCGCCGGAAGGACTTTTCCCGGCGCGCACGCCGGCCGAATTGCGCCATACCCGCCGCATTCTGGCGCCGGTGATTGCCGGTCATTTCCCGCCGCTGCCGCCGGGAGACGCGGACCTTGCAGACCTGCGGGCCCGCTGCATTCGCGCCACCACCGGTTGGGGCAGGATCGGTTGGGACCGAAGTTGCTGGGAGGCCGAACCGACCCTCCGCATCGGCGACAAGACCTACGCCAGGGGCCTCGGCGTTCATGCTCCCGGCGGGTTCGAGTTCTTCATTGACGGTGCGTATCGGCGCTTTCGGGCCGAGATCGGCCTACACCCCATCCCGCCTGCCAAACGCAAGTCCGGCTGGCCCCACGGCAGCGTCCGGTTCGTCGTGCTCGGGGACGACCGCATCCTCTTTCAGTCCCCGGTCCTGGGGGAAAAGGACGGTGCGCGCACAATCGACGTGGATATATCCGGCGTGCATATCCTGGCCCTGAAAGTGGACGACGCCGGGGATTCTAATTTCGACGATCTCGGCACGTGGGCCAACGCGCGCGTTTCGCGATAAGCGGGAAGCTCTCGCCCCTCGCCTCGGCCCCGGCGGTCGGGCTCCGCAGGCAAACTGCGACGGGAGAGACAAGAAACGCAGAGAACGCCGCCGGGACCGCCCGGCTCGCTCACGGTCGGTTCTCCGGGACCGGGATCGGGCGTCGGAGTACGATGCCGTAGTGATAGGGCGGCAGGTCGATCGTCCCGGCCCCCACCACATCGAAACCGGCTTCCTCGCCCCAGGCACAGCACAGCTCGGGTGACGGCCGGATATCCATGGGAGGCCCCCGGGGAGTGTCCGCGTCGCAGTTCCAGTGTATGATCCCGACCTTGCCGCCCGGAATCAAGACGCGGTACGCTTCACGAAGAAGGGCGACGGGCCGCGCGGCGTGCAGGATGTTGAACAGCATGGCGTAGTCCACACTGTTGTCGGGCAGGCCGGTTCCCCGATCCGCAAAATCCCGCCGGCGGGTGTTCACGTTGGTCAGGCCCGCGGCACGCGCCTTTGCCCGGGAAGCGGCGACCATTTCCGGCTCGACATCCAAGGCATGGACCATGCCCGAGACAATCCGCGCGGCAGGGATCGTGAAGGTGCCGTAGCCGCAACCGAACTCGACGATGTCGCGACAGGTCGCCGTGAGTTGGAGTGCCGAAAGGATGGCGGGGGGATCGAAAAAACTCGCCCACATCTCCTCGTCGGGCATGCCGCTTTCACGCACCTTCATGACTGCCCTCCGCGCCGCGGCCGCCCCCTTCGCCGAGCACTTCCGAGAAGGTGTTCAGGCAGCAGAGAATGACCTTCTCGTTGATGTCCGCGGGCCCCTTGTGGAAATCGTTCTCCGCCGTGGCGAACGAGTTGGTGACGTGCAGGAGCGAGGCAATTTCGACAGCGCGAACCTGCGCCAGCGTCATGAGCGCCGCCGCCTCCATCTCCACGGTCAGGATTCCGCTGGCGCGGTGCCGGGTTATCTGGGTATTGGTTTCCCTGTAAGGCGCATCCGTTGTCCAGGTACTCCCGCGATGAACGCGGAGTCCGCAGTCCCCGGCCAGCCGGGCCAAAACGCCGGGGAGTCGGCCCCGTGCTTCGGCCCACGGCCGTGGAGGCAAGTAATGGTACGACGTGCCTTCGTCACGCAAGGCTCGGTCGGGCACCACCAGACACGGCAACAACAAATCGGTCGCGACGGCTCCGGCCGAACTGTAGCCGATGACGTGACGACACCCGGAGGCAATGAGTTGCTCGGCGACCAGTACGGCGAACGGGGCGCCGACGGTCCCGCCGATCAACCCCATTTCGACCCCGCCGTCCTCGACAATCATCAGTTTCGTATGGAAACACGGCCAGGCGGGGCTCGGTTTTGCCCCGAACCGCTCCTCGGCCACAGGGACCAATTCCCCGTCGAAGTCCAGCAAACAGCAGCGCGGGATCGTGCTTCGCTGCCTGCCGGACATTGCCGCGGCACGTGCCAATAGATTCTCAGGTCGGAATACCGCCTCGTCCGCCGTGGGATGATCGAGGATCGGGACGGGAGATGTCGTCATGAAGTCGGCCTCGCAATGTTTGTCTCATCGATTCTCCGGCGGCGGCGTTCCGCTGTGGGCCCGACGCGGGAACGAT
The DNA here is from genome assembly GCA_013151865.1 of Kiritimatiellota bacterium. Taxonomy (GTDB): domain Bacteria; phylum Verrucomicrobiota; class Lentisphaeria; order Oligosphaerales; family JAADHN01; genus JAADHN01. The sequence goes on along the minus strand of JAADHN010000019.1, from coordinate 1,319 downwards.
CCCAGTGCAGACAAACGTTCACAATCGCCCGGGCCGGGCCGGACATTTCTTTTCGCGCAATCGGCCTTCCGCCCGCACGGACTCGGCGGAACGCCGAATCTCCGGATACTCCCCGGACAGGAACTCCTGTAACGCGCTCACCAGCGCCGGGCGTGTGATGTAGTAACAGCGTAGCTTGCCGTCCTCATGGTAATCGACGATCCGCTCGCGACGCAGGGCGCTCAGGTGTTGCGACACGTTGCTCTGGGGTACGTCCAGCAAATCTTGGATGTCGGAGACGCATTTGACGCCGCCACTCAGTTCCGCCAAAATGGCCAATCGCGTCGGATGGCCCAGGAGGCGCAGCATGTCGGCCTTCCCTCTCAGATCCAGGTTTCTCATATTTCGGTCCCTCCCTTCGCGTCCGTGTCGTCTCGCCGGTTCGATGTATTGTCATTGGTTAATATGAGAATATCAATTAATGTTCCGCGGTTTTTGTATTCGTCAAGCGCCGGAGAACGAAACGGCCGGGAATTGACGGCGGGCCGGCAACACGGAAGCGACGACGGACGGACTTGCCGCGAGGCGGTGGTCTGTTTCCCGTTTTGCGGCCGGCGGGGCAAGGATTACTGGGCCGGAAGAAAATAGGCTTGGGGCGACACGCGGCCCCACATCTCACCGCCGGCCGCATCGCGGCCCAATTCGACGAATTCGACCGCAGCGTCCTCGGGAAGGTCCACTTTCCACTGGGTGACGGTCGAACGGGACGGGTATCTTTCGGGGAGGATGTCTTCCCGGAGGAGTTTGCCGTCGCTGTCGCGGAGTCGCAGGCGATACCGGTTGTGCGGCACGTAGTTGATCGCCACCACGACCGGACCGGAGCGCGGCGCTTTCCAGCGCAATCCTTTGATATCCTCCGGCTTGTGCTTGCCCCGCGCGGCCCACCAAGTTCGGGCGTTGTACTTTTCGCCGGTCGGATTCCACAGCTCGGGTGCGGTCACGCCATAGGCGCCGAGGGCCTCGCTTGCTGCGACGCGCCAAGCCGAGAGTGTCGCGTACTTTTCGAAGAGGGCCCGCCGTTCGGTAACCTCGCGTTTTTTCCGGGCCGCGGCCGCCCGCTTTCGTTCCGCTGCGTATTCCGCAAATGAGATCTTATCAACGGCCGCGAGACGCTCCGTGAATCCCTGCCACCGGTTGCGAACGCCTTCGAGGACTTCCCGCCTGCGTGAGATCAGCAGTACTTCGGCGAGGCGTACGTCCGTCAGATCGAACACGATTCCGCCGTCTGGGCCCGTGGAAGGCTTCAGGTCGGTCAGGCTGCGCGGCGTGAGTCTGAGTGC
>JAADHN010000056.1:10564-34729 GCA_013151865.1 Kiritimatiellota bacterium | reverse complement strand
GTTCCATTGGCTTCGGGGAACGGCGCCCTGCCGCACCGAGACAGAGACACGTGATCAGGCCCGGGATCCAGCAGGATTTCATGGGATGTTTCCTTCTTGGAAGTGTGTTTCCAGGCGAAACGGGGCGGGTCCATCGTTTCGGTTCGCGTCACGGTAGAATGAATTGTCTGGCTCTGCGATGTCGCCAACTCAATTCCGTGCTGCTCGGGTTTGTCCCCGCAGACCGAACCCCGGCCGCTGTTCCCCCCGCAAACGGCCGACAGGCGCGGCCCCGGCGGCAACCGCCGAGACCCGTCTCGCCCCTACGGCTGTGTCACAAAATCGATCCGGCCGAATGAGGACGAGTCCTTGCCGCCGCAGATGCCCGGCGTCCATTCGAGCCAGCCGCGAAAGCCTTTGCCGTCGTTGTCGTTGACGGTGAACGAGGCGGCCAGGCGTGCGCCGGGCGTCGGCGCCGGCAGGTTCATGGCCGCCCACGGGATGGCCGCTTCGTACACGGTCCGACCGTCCTGGGTGCGGCGCACCGCCAGTCGGGCCTCCCGCACCACGCCTTCGTCCGGCCCCCAACGGAAAACGTACGGGCCGCTCTCGGTGCGGGTCAGGCCGATCTCGATTTCGCTGCCGTCGTACCCGGTTTTCCGGTTCGGCGGCCACCGGTGAAACGCCAACTGGATGGCGTCCCCTTGCCAGATGGACCGGCCTTGCTGGTCCTGGAAAAAGCAGTTGTCCCGGACCACTGCCGCAAAGTAGAACGCCTTGTCGTCCCAGCCGGCCCTGATTTGCGCCGAACAGTCCGCGTCTCCGCCGTATTTTTTCTCGATCTTGACGGTGGCCGGGCGGTCCGCGCCCACGGTCACGGGCGGCGCCGTTTTCCATTCATCGAGGCGTCCGTCGATCTTCGGGGCTTTCTTGAACCGGACGCAACGCCACCGGGGGCGTGCCGGCAGCACTTCGACCTCAGCGGCGCCCAGCGGAGTGATGAACCGAGCCTCGATGCGCCCGCGTCCCGGTGTGGAACGCTCGGGCACACGGCAATGGACCAGGAAGGTCCGGCGCGCGCCCGGCGTCAAGGAGCCGAGTTCCCAACCGGCCCCAGGCTCGGCGCTCCAGCCTTTGGGTAGGCGCAGCTCGATCCGACCGGAGCGGACGGTCCGGCTCATGTTGCTTACTTCGACCGGGAGCAGAAGGTCCTCGCCCGCCCGCACCCGGGCCGGCGCCGAAATGCGCACTGCAACAGGCGGACTCAATACGACCGCGGCGCGCCACGTCCGTCGGACGCTGCGGTCGGCGATTTCGGCGGTGACTCGGAGCGGCCCGGTCACCCAGTCGAGACCGGCCGCCGGGGTCACGGTCCAGGCATAACGGAGCGTCGCTTTCGTCCCGCCGGCAATCAAGCGCGACTCGGTCGCGCCGTCCGGCCAGCGGACGCGGACTTTGCAGGGCTTGCCGCCGGAGTTCGCGACGTTCACCGCCAGAGGGGCGGCTTCGTCCCGGGCGCACTGAACCAGGATTGTCTCCGGTGCGATCCGCACGCCGCTTGCCGCAACGGTCTGCTCGAATACGAATGCCTCGGCCGCCCGGCGCAGCAGGCTCGGGACTTTCGTGTCGCCTGCGGACTTCGCAGCGCGATTCTCGACAGCGGCGGCGTCCGCGGGCGCCGACTCGGCAACAAGGGCCAGGACCTCGTGCGGCAAAAGCACGTCCGACCGCGTTGCGCCGCCCGCCGGGACTCGGTCCGCGGGCGTCCGACCGTCCGGCGTCAGGCGCGAGACCAACCAGCCGTGGGTGGGGGTTACGCCCGGCAGGAAGCGACCGGGCTCGAACCGCCAGGAGATTTCGCGCGGCCGATTGTCGATGTTGAGCAGGAAAACGCCGACACGTCGATCCGGAGACGTCCAGATCGTGCCGAGCACGGCGGGCAACGTGGCGGAATGCGGCGTCCGTCGATGCCAAGTCACGGTCACCGACGGCGCCGGGGCCAGCGGTCGCACCTCGTCCTCAAGATGTCCATAGACGAAAAACTCTTTGGCGGCGAGGCGGTAGCGGACCATGCGAGTCAGAAAATCGAGGGCCGGTTTGTGGCTGGCGTCGAGCAGCCAGTTGCCGTTCCAGCCCGGCTGACAACCCCAGAGGATGTCCCGTCCCTGGGCGGCCACGAAGGCGTCCAGGTCGTCGCTGGCGGCCTCCGGCGTGCTGAAATAGGTGGTGTAACCGGAGTAAACCGCCGTCATGGCCGGGACGTCCGTGTCGAACCGCGGGTTCCAGATCAGGAAACCGTCGATATTGTCCATGTAGGGTTCGGCGTCGTTTTCGGTGGTAAGTGCGCCGTCCACGGCGACGGCTTCGGCCCGGACCCGATCCAGGAGACGTCGGTAACCCGCAGTCCACCAAGCGCCCCCGCCCAATGCGTGCCCGTGGCTCGGGTCGAAACAGAGGCGGGGCGCCGCCGCGCCGATCTGGTCGAGGTACACGGCGTTGACACCGGATTCGGTGAAGAGGCGGCGCACGATTTCGTGCACTTTGTTCTGCCAGACATTCGTGGTCGGGCACATGGGCGCCAGTCGGCGTCCAGAGCCGTAGATTTCGGTGTACGGTTCGCCCTTCGGGTCTTTGCACGCCCCGGCGAGTCCGGTCCGTTTGAAGCTGGGGATATCGCGATCCCACAGTCGTCCGTTGATGTACGGCATGACGACTTGGCCGCGGCCGGTCAGGTCGTGCGCGGCTTTCGCGAACCCAGGTTTGGTCGGGAAATACTCGGGATAACTGTTGTCGAACGGGATCTTGTGCCAGTTGTACCAGTGGACGCCGATGGGGAAGGGCAGGCGCTTTTGGGCGTCGAGCAGCACGGGCTGGACTTGGTCCGGCCTGCCGCCGAGCAGGAACCACAACCCAAGATCTTTGAACATCGGCGCCACGTCTTTGCGCCCAACGATGGGGCCTTTGCGGGTCCAGACTTGCTTCAGCGCCCAGGCCCGGTAGATCCGGGCGGCCTGCCACCAGTCTCCTTGGTAGCCGGCAATGACGACCGGGAACGGGGCGGCCGTCGACGCGCCCGGTACGCCCATGTTCTCCGCCGGCGTTGCGAACTCCGTATCTTGATGAGAAGTCACCACCAGTCGCTTGGGCCGCGCCTCGCCGTCATGGGCGGCGAGATAGAGACCGAGCCCGCCGCGCATGAACGCCATGAATTGCATGGGGGACCCGGTGGATGGGTAAGTGGGACTGCCGCCGCCGCGGTTGTTGCGAACCAGTTTCATCCCCCAGTTCCCGCCCGGCAGCAGGGCGTCGCCCTCGCCGGGCCGGATCACGCCGGACAGTGTGGGAAAACACGTTTCCCACAGTCCGAACCGCCGGCTGCGGACCGTGGTTTGAATCCGCCACGTACTCGGGGCGGTCCCGGGCGGCAACTTCACCCGGACCGTGACATCCACGGCGCCCGGCTCGCCGGGGAGGTCGATCCCGGCCCAAGTCAGTGTCAGTTCCGCGCCGCCGTCCCCCGCGGGCTCCCGCCGGAGAGTTCGTTTGCCGCCCGAGCGATTCGTGAGTCGAACGATTTCTTTATCGTCCGCAGGCGCGGAACGCGGCAGGCGGGCGCCCGCAGGGGTCCGCAACTCGAGTCGCCATAGTCCCGGACCGTCTTCGCGCGGAAAAACGAACCGAACCGAACGTTTGCCGGCGAGCGCCTCAATGCCCAGGCAGTCGAACCCCTGCTTCGCGTCCGCGAACACAATGCGCAGGGCCTCGTTGCGAAGTTCGCAGGCGCCGGTCAATGCTTCCGGGACCGCGGCGGGCGCCTCGTCCTCGGTGATCGTCACCTGCATTTCCCGGTCGCGGCCAAGCCGGCGAGAGAGACGGGAGAGGTCTGCCGGAGCGAGACCGAAGTAGAGGCGGCCCCGGAAGCGGGCCGTGCGCGAGTTCCACGACCCAGTCCCGGCGCGAACGTAATACACGAACTCGTTCGCGGCGTCCCAGCAGACGACGCCGTTCCGAAAGCCGACGCCGACAGCTTGTTCATCGGTGGCCATCACAGCCCAGGTGCGTCCGGAAGTCCCGCGGCTTTTCGTGCCGGGAGACAACATGGGCACAACCTTGGGAGGGTCGCCCGTGATGAAACGGGTGTAGTAGAAATCCTCTCGGCTGAGGTGCAGAAAATGCAGTTCGTTCCAAAGACGGTCATCGTCGCGCTCGATCCGACATTGCACTTCGACCACCGGTGAAAACGGCGTGTAAACGTATCGGTACACCGCGCGGATATTTCCCGGAGCGTACCCGCCGGGACCCACGTACCCGGTCCGGGCCTCGACGACCGTGCGGGCGGGGCTGCGAAAGACGATCCGTGCGGTGGCGCGGGCGTCGTTCTTCGCCATAAACTGTCGGTGACCCTGACGCGAGAAGAGTCGGTCCAGAAAAAAGACGGCGTCGTCTTGGGTCCCCGAGAGGCGGAACCGAACATGGCCGGGAAAGCCGCCGCCGCCTTTCCGCGGGTGTTGCAGCTCGAAGTACGTGTTGCGTACCACGATTGCGTCCGCGGTTTCCTCCACCTCCAGGTCGGTGTCCAGGGCAGCGGCCACAGGGGCTTTGTCGGTGGCCGCGAAACGCAGCGTGCGGACTTCGCCCGGCGCGACCACGCCGGGAAGCACGAAAGTCAGGAGCGGCTGTTCGGGGTCGGTTCGGGCGTCTATTGCGAACGGCACGCGGGATGCCGGGCCCCCGGGGGTTTGGGGGTATTCGACCAGCACCCGGTCGTCGAGTTTCGCGACGGTTGCCGGGGTCGCTTTCACCGTGGCGGTAGGATTGAATCGTTCCCAGCGGTTGTTTCGGACCGTGACCGTCTGGGCGTATGCCGACGGTACGCAAACGGAGAGCGGCGTGCCGGCAACGAGGAAAACGACGATCAGGAATTTGCAGCGACGTTCGAACAACATGGTGCGGCTCCCTTTGTTCCGACGCCCCCACCGGTGGCGTGGACCGGCCCGTGGTCCCCGCAACTCACGGCGCTGCGGCGCGTGGCCGGGAGATTCCGGTCACGGGTAGCGACGGTTTTTCGAGCGGCCGCGGGCGTGGCTGGACTTTCTGGTTTTCCAGGAAAGCGCGGGCCTGCCGGGCATACTCGCGGAGATAAGCGGACGGTACGAGCGTATTCGGAGGTTGTTTGCGGAGTTCTTCGGGCGTGAATCTGCGCTCGCAGGCGGCCAGGACCTTTTCGGCCAGAGGGCGGACCGCCGGTTCGTCCCGCGCCATCTGGGCCAAGGCGAAGCAGGCGGAAACGAGGACATGGTCGGGCTCGAACATCTTGGCGCCGAGCATGGGAATGACCGGGGTGGTCGCCTGTACCACGAGGCGCTCGGCCAGTCTGCGATCCACGGGACGGAGCCGAGCCGCACTCCAACAGGCCAAGGCTCGGTCTGCGGGGAGGATGGGGTCTTCGGCGGCGGTCTGTTCGAGCACGGCCGTGCACGTTTTGGCGAAAGCGGCTTTTCGGGTGCGGGTTATGGCAAAGAAAGCTGCCCGTCGTACGGCCGGGGTGGGGTCTGTCGCCAGTCTGGCGAGGGCGGGGTAGGTCTCGGGGACTTCCAGGCGTCCGAGTGCGGCCGCAGTCGCGATGCGGACCCAGTCGTCACCGTACTCGACAAAGTGCGCAATTCGACTTGCCGCCGACGTGACGTTCAGGCGTCCGAGTCCCTCGATGGCGCCGGCCAGAGCCACACTGTGATCGGCGTCTTTTTCGAGGGCGTCCGTCAGGGCCGCGGCGTACTCGCGGGCGCCGACGACCCCCAAGGCCCGATATGCGGCCGCGCGCACCGCGGGGGCCGGTGAGAGGAGGTTGCGGGCTGCTGCGGCCCCCGTATCGAGGCCCTGGGTGTGCAAGACTCCCAGTGTGCGGACGGCTTGGGTACGGACCAGACCGTCGGTGTCGGCCAGTCGCGCCGCCGCGATCCGGACCGCTGTCCGGCTGGGTGCGACGGCCAGCCCCGCCACGGCCAAACGGCGCACGCCGGGGTCGGAGTCGGCGCACAGTTGATGGAGAACGGGCGCGAGGGGTTTGCCCAACCGGCTTGCGGCGCGGGCGGCAGCGGCGCGCACCGCGGGATGGGAGTCGCGGGCCAGACGCCGGCAGAGCGGTCCGCGCAATGAGGCCGGGCAGCTTGGAATGCTCTCGGCCAAGCGGTGTCTGACCTGCACCGCCGGGTCGCGACACATTTCGAGCAGCTCGGCGCCGTAAGCCACCACTTGGGGTTTCCGGCAACTTCCGGCCACAGCCGCGGCTCGCACGGTCGGGTCGGAGTCGTGCCAGAACCTCCGGAAGAACTCGATGCCCATGGCGTCGGCATGTGCTGCGAGCGCTTCCCACACCGCCCGGCGCACGGTGCGGTCGGGTTCCGCGCTTGCCGCCCGCCCCAGCTCCAGGGGGTTGCAGTCGGCCAGGGCGGCGTAGAGCTGGACGGCCTCGAGTCGCACCTCTGGTGCGGCATGGATCAGCAACGGTCGCACCGTATCGATCGGGGAGTGCTGTCGCATATCGAATCGTCGGAGCTGACGCAGAAGCGTGGCGAGGACATCGGGTGTCTTTTCTCGGGCAAGCCAAGCCAACAGCATGGGCACGGCCTCGTCCCGGCCGGTCCGGCCGAGAGCGACGGCGATGCGGCAGCGCAAGGCCGGCGACGCATGGGGTAGGATTTTCTCCTGGTTTCGCAGATCCGACGCGGACAATCGAACCGGGTAGGGCAGCGGGCGCAGGTCGGTCTCGGTGGGGGGACGCTCCCGCCAGATCGGCAGGAGCAGGGGGAAGAGCGCAACTGCAACTGTGGACTGAGCAGGCATGCAAACTCCCATGACAACGTCGGCGCCGGTCGAAAACCGCGAGCCGGCGTCACTCGCGGTGACGGAACAGCCATTGAATGCGTACCCCCGCGCCGACCAGGAAAGCGGTGGCCAAAACAGCGAGGAACAGAACGTTGTTGTGCCACAGTCGGTTGCCGAATACCTGCGGCAGGGCGGAAAACCAGCGGTCCGATGTGGCTTGCATGGCCGCTGCAACGGGATTGAACGCCAGGATAAAGGCCTGGAGCCCGGGCGCCGCCCGATCGCCCAGCGCCAAAACCGACAACGGCAGAATGCACAATGCCACGGCGAACACATAACTCAGGGCAGTGGCCGCCGCGGTCGAGCGTGCCCAGCTCGAGGCCAAGAGCCCAAAGGTCACCAAGACCAGAGTCGTCAACAGCAGAATAGCCAGCCATGCCCCCACCCGCCAGTACGCCGCACGGCTTTCCAGGTAGGCCAACGCCAGGAATACCGGGAGCGAGCTGATGAGAAAAACCGCCACATACGTCAAGGCGGCTTTGAGTTTTCCGGAGACGATCTTCCAGGCAGGCAGCGGAGTCAGGCGCAGCAGCAAGAATGTGCCGGCGGTACGTTCCTCGGTGATGCTGCCGCTGGCCACCAACGGCGCCAGGACCACAATCACGGCCAATTGGAACAAGATGGCGACCAGGCGGACCTCTTCCGGCTCGAGGCTGGCGCCGTACTGCAGGGCAATAAGCGTGAGAACCAACAGACTCAAGATGAAACAGAGACTGAGGGAACGCGCAATGAATTTGGGATGTCCAAATACCTTGCTGCGCAGTTCCATCACTGCCACGGGATTCTGCAGGCGGCCGATGGGCTTGCGGCGGCGCAAAGGATCGATCAAGTAAAACGGGAACACGAGCTTGCGGCGCACGGCTTGTTTCCAATCCGTGTAATACGCTTCCGTTTTCCGCCGTTTCGTTCCGCCTCGGAACAGGTACACGGCAAAGAGCAGGAAGAAACAGGTCGAGAGTGCCCCCATAGCGCGCAGATAGACTGGAAACACTGCGGCGGATGCCCCGGCGCCGGGCAGCGCCAGATCGTATTGTTCGGACCAATTCAGGGCGTACATGGCCTCGAACGGACTGAAGGCCCGCAGGCGAAGCCAGAGCCCGTACAGGGGGCCGTCTCGGGGCGCAAGCACCGCCGGCAGCCAAACCCCGCCGCTGAGGAGCAGGACTCCAAGGTACGTGACCCAGAGCGCAGTCGCGTTCCGGCGGGTCATGGCGCTGACTGCCAACCCGAAAAGGGAGTATGTCACCACGGCGGCGGCGATGACTGCGTAGGCTTTGGCCAAAAGTCCCAGACTGATGCCGCCGGTCCACGCGCAAACGGCCACGGGCGGCAAGGTCACGGCGAGGAAAAGAAGGGACACGGCGACCGTGGCCAGGAGTTTGCCCAGGCCGATTTCCACGGCGCTGAGTTGAGTCGTGAAAAGCACCTCGAGTGTGTGGCGCTCGCGTTCGTCCGTCACGGCTGTGGCCGAGAATGCGGGCACCGGGAGCACCATTACGGCCAGGGCGACTCCCATGAACACCGAGAACAATTCGTCGCCGTCGAGCAGCGAAAAAACGCCGGTCCTGGGCCAAAACGTCCAAAGAACGAGGCTCAACAGGCCGAGCGCTCCGATCATGCCGGCAACCGTCCGTCGCGAGGCGGCGTAGCAGGCGAACTCACGCCGGAAAATGGGATTTCGCCAAAACACGGACAGGCGCTCCTGTTTTTCATGAATCCCGATGTGTGCCGGCGGCGTTTCCGGGGGAGGGATTCCCCGATCCCGGACCGGTCTTGCCGGGGCCCGCTTCGGCGCGCCCGGTCACGGCCAGAAAAGCACTTTCCAAGTCCGTTTCTTCTTCCTTGAGTTCCATGACCCGCACGTCATGTTCCACGAGAAAGCGGTTGAGGTCCGCGACTTGGGCGCGTGTACCGTTGAAGACCAGTCGGAGTTCATTGCCGGAGACCGCTGCCTCGCCCACGGCCGGGAACTGGAGGGCCGCAGTCAGGGCCCGGTCCGCGTCGGAGTCGATACTGAGTGTCAGCACGACGTGCTCTCGGTGCCGGTGTGTGATCTCATCGACTGCGCCGGTGGCCACCAGTCGTCCGTTCTCGATGATGCCCACCAAGTCGCACACCGAAGCCAGCTCTGGCAGGATGTGGGACGAGAGCAGGATCGTCTTGCCGGCGTCCCGGAGCCGGCAGATGGTCGCTCGCATTTGGACCCGTGCGTAGGGATCGAGGCCGGAGGCGGGCTCGTCGAGGATCAGAATCTCCGGGTCATGGAGCAATGTGCGGGCCAGGCCGATGCGTTGGTGCATCCCCCGGGAGAGCGAGGCCACCCGGTAGTCCCGCATGTCGCTTGCCTCGGTCCACTCGAACACCTGCTGTATTCTTTCCTTCCGTTCCTTGGGCGGAATGCGGTAAGCGGCACAAAAGAAGTCCAGGTATTCCCAAACACTCATGTGGTCGTATACGCCGAAATCGTCCGGCATGTATCCGATCAAACGCCGGATCTCCCGCAAATTCCGAGAGCGCACCTCGATGTCGTTGATGAACGCTTGACCTGTCGTGGGCCGCAACAGTCCACAGAGGAGTCTGATCGTCGTGGTTTTTCCCGAGCCGTTGGGGCCGATGTATCCGAAGATCCGACCCTTGGGCACGTGCAGGTCCAGATCGAACACGCCGCGGCCGCCGCCGTAATCTTTCGTCAGTCCCTTGGTACGAATCATCGGTCACAGCCTCCTGGGGGTCGGCGCATCCGGCAGGCGGCCGAACACCCGAACCTGAAATGCGATCAGCCGCCAGCGGTTGAGCCGCTGAATGTCCACGGCAGACGACACGGCCTTTTTCTGGGTGCATCGCAGCATGAGTACGAGTCGTCCGGTCGAGGGATCCAATGCGCGGGCCGCCGCTTTGCCGTCGAAAACGAAGCGTGCGCCTTGGGTCCGGACAGGGCCGATGGAATCGGGCGGTACATCGTTCTTTTCGGGACTGGCGGCAAGGTCGCGCGGCAACAGGAAGACGCTCCCTCGCACATTCTCCCCCGGATTCGAAATGTCCAGATCGACTTCGATCCTGTCCGGTCGGATGTCCGCTGTGAAGGGCGGCAGGACCGCGTCGAATGTGTAGGTCCAGTCGCCCATCAAGCGGGTTTCACGCCAGGGGCGCCTCTCCCCGAGCTGGGTCCGCGAAAAGCGGGACCCGGCTTCCACTCGAATCATTTCCGGCGGGACTTGAATGACCCCGGAGGCGATTTCGACAGAGGCAGGGACGAGTTCGATTCGCCATTCCGACCGGACGAAATCGGCAGGGAACTGGAGGTAGGCGCGGGTGCTGGAACGTCCCCCGCCGGGGACCAGGGCGGCGAGCCAAATGCCGGAAACCGACAGGTTCGAGAGCAGACGTTCCGCCTCGATGGCGAGGCGGTTGAGGCTGACGCCCGAAGTCAAGCCTGCGGCCCCCGAAATACCGCGGGTGCTTTGTCCGGCCGGACGCACACCGGCTCCGCCGAAACAGAGCCAGGCGGCCGCGGCCCGGGTCACCATGTCGGCCCCGTTCCGCGTTGGGTCCAGGAACGGTCCGGCCGGTCCGATTCGGAGCAGGGGCTTTTCCGGGGCCTTCTCTTCAGCCGGTCCCGCGAATGCCATGCACAGTCGGCGGGGGCGCAGGGCGCGGAGCTTCAGGTTCGGGACCGCGGCCAGGCCCCGCGTTCCGACCCGTGTGCGAAAGACGCCGCGCTCGACTTCGGCCCCCACCCTCCGAAAATGCACTTCGGGGCTCGCAGAGCGGATGTTGACTCGTGTGTCCGTCTTACTGAACAGGCTGGCGGCGCCCTGATAGAACAGACGCCCGGCCGCAGTGCTCCGCAGTCCCAGCGTCGCCACGCTCCGCGAGGGCCGGTGTCCGGCCCGACGGTACCCGATCCACACGATGCCCACGGCGGTCAGGGCCCCGAGCGTCGCCGCGCCGCAAAGTCCCCATCCGGGTCTGCCGAGGCGCCTGCCGGCAAACAGCAGGAGGCCGACCGTCAGCAGATACCCGACCAGAACAAGGGTGACTTGTCCCACACCGGGCGTGGGGTAGCCGGTGAGCAGATCGAGTGCCCGTTCGAGTCCTCCGGGGACGCGATCGTGGCATTCGAGCACGGGCGGGCCGTTGCTCCAGCTCAACAGGTGGCGCCAAAGCGGGATCAGGTAACCCGCTCGGTCGAGTCCGGGGCCGAACGGCAGGAACGCCGTCATCCCGGTGGCGCCCAGCCCGAAACGCCGCCAGCGACAGACCGGAAACGCGCCTTGGACAAGCGTCGTCACCCCCGATCCGACGGGTACGCTTTCGAGGAAATCGCGCCCGTCGGGCCATAATGGCCGATCCGGCCGCGTGCCGTCGGCGAGCCCCCAACGGGCGAAACAGGTGGGGGTGTCAATGGGCCGCACGGCCAGTGGCGCGACCGGAAGCAGTTCCTCGAGTGGCGTGCCCAAAGTCTCGATAGCGCCGCGCGGCGAAAGGAAGACGACCGTGCCGCCCGAGGCGGCGTAGGACTTGAGTGCATTCAACTGGCGGGCCGAGTATTTGGACCAATCCGGGCGCAAGATCCCGACCAGCCGAACGGATTGCAGCAGTTCCCAGGTTTCGGGGAAGTCCTCGGAGCGAACACGGACGAAACGGACCCGAAACCCGCGCCCCAGCTTGGGACGCAGGTTTGCGATCCCGAGGTCAACGGGGGCTGCGCCCACGAGGAAAACGGTGTCGAGTGTCTGGATTCGGCGGACCGGGGTCGTATCATGGGACACCGGACGACCCCCGACCAGGAGTTCAACCCGGTAATTCTCTCCGCTGCCGGTCGGGATCGGCAGACGCCCGGCGAGCCGGGTACGGGCCGGCATTCGGATGACTTTTTCCACGATATCGCCCGCACGGTCGGCGGGCGACAGACGCAGGGCCCCGGTGAACGGTTGGTCCAGGGGGTTCTCCACCTGCCATTTCAACTCCGCCCAGGCGTGAACGGGAACGACGGGAGAGCCTCCGAGGCGAAGCGCAGTCGTGGAGATCGAAGGCGTGTCCGCCGTACCCCGGACGGCAAAGACGGCCAGGCAGAATAGCAAGCCTGGAACACGCATGCGTCAACCTCTGGATAATGCTCGTCTCGCAAATGTCTTGGAGCGTGGGCGAATGCCGAGCCTCTGCAAGACCGTCCGTACGATTCTACGACGTCCCGCAACAGAACAGAATGTCCCCGAGCGCACGGTGTGCCGTAATCTCAGCCGCACTCGAGTTCGAGCGTGAGCGGCGGCCGGTCACACAGTTCGGACGCTCCGAAGTACTGGATCGGACCCGGATAGAGGTAGCAGTTTCCGGCCGCCCATTCGGACCGGCGGTTTGCGAATTCCGCAAATGGCTTTCCGCCCAGATCCACCAAAGCTTTCCGAATGACCGGGCGGTCTTCGCCATGACGCCGTTCCATGTTCATCATCATGGTCAACGGGACCCCGCCCGCAGTCCACTGGGCGGCGGGGCCGGCCAATCCCCTGACGGCTGCCATGTATCCCGTTTTGCCCGCGGCAATCAAGGCCGCGGCAGTGTAGCCCAGACTGTAACAGTAGTCGGCGTCGAAGTTGCACGGGGGCGCACATCGCCCCTCGTAGCCGAAAAAGTGCGTCTGGGCACTGAACTTGCCCGAGTATGTGCCCGCGCCTCTCCACTCGCGCAGCACGGCTTTCACCATGTCCACCAGGAGTTTCTCCGTTTCGATGCGCGATACTTGGACGTTGCCGTGCGGGTCCCGGTCCATGAGCAGTTGAAGTTGGATGTTGTGCGGCAGGGAGCTGAACGCCTGCGACGATTCCCGGCCCAGCTTCGAGTTGATGAATTGAAGTTGTTCGTCAGTGCTCGAAAGCGACTTGAAAAGTCCGGCGTTTGCGGCGAGCAGGTCGCTGAGTTCGCCGATCAGGGTCTTGATTTCCGGGACGAACTCGATGAGTCCTTCCGGAATGAGTACGACGCCGAAGTTCATGCCTGCTGCGGCCCGGTCCCGAACAACGGCGGCGATTCCCTCGGCAAGTTCGCGCAGCGTCAGCCCCTCGGCCGCCACCTCTTCGGAAATGACGGCCACATTCGGATGGGTTTGCAAGGCGCATTCGAGCGTGATGTGCGATGCGGATCGGCCCATCAGACGGATGAAATGCCAGTATTTCTGTGCGGAGTTCGCATCGCGTTCGATGTTCCCGATCAATTCGCTGTAGACCCGAGTGGCCGTCGCGAATCCGAACGAGGCTTCGATTTGGGCATTCTTCAGATCGCCGTCGATGGTTTTTGGGCAGCCGATGACCTGAACGTCGATGTTGTTCTGGAGGAAGTCCTCGGCCAGCAGGCACGCATTGGTGTTCGAGTCGTCGCCTCCGATGACGACCAGGGCGTTCAGTCCACGGTTGCGACATGTTTGGGCCACGGCTCGGAACTGTTCTTCCGTTTCGACTTTGGTGCGCCCGGATCGGATCATGTCGAACCCGCCGGTATTGCGGTAGAGCGCCGCGAGGTCCGGTGCAATCCGGATGCAGCGGTCTTCGATCAGTCCGCTCGGGCCGCCCAGAAAACCGAGCAGCCGGTTGTCCGGGTTCAACGCCTCGAGCCCGTCCAGGATTCCGGCAATGACGTTGTGGCCGCCCGGCGCCTGGCCGCCCGAGAGAATGACGCCGACGGTCAGCGCCGTTGTCGTGCGCTTCACGTCGGGTTCGAACGTGACGACCGGGAGGCCGTAGGTGTTGGGAAACAGTTTTGAAATGGCCGCGGCATCCGCCACTGAACGGGTCGGTTCGCCGGTTGCCGCCCGGACCCAGGGACCGTTTTCGGCAAAGACGGCCGGCAGTTTGGGGTGATAGCCGGCCCGGAGTTTCTCCAGAATGGACACTTCGCTCATGGCTGACTCTCCTGGCACGCGAGACGGAAGGAACGACCCGCCGGAAAGAAACTGTCACGGGCGGAAAGAAGGGAACTTTAACCTCGCGCCAGGGAAATACAACTCCGTGTTCGGCCGGGTCCGCATCCGCGATCCGGACGTATCCTGCGGGCCCGCGACGCGCCGGTTCGGCAGGAGGCCGGGACCGATGAGATCCGTCGGGGGTCAAGGGGCGTTGCGTCCGGTCGCGGGGAGGACGAACCAGAACGTACTGCCGCGCCCGACCGCGCTGTCCACCCCGATCTTGCCGTCGTGCGCCTCCACCGCCAGTTTGCAGAAGGTCAACCCCAGCCCCGTGGAATAGCGGGCCCGGCCCTCCCGTCGGGTTTCGACTTGCCCAAATTTGTCGAAGATTCGTTCCCGCATTTCCGGAGGGACCCCCGGGCCCGCGTCCTCCACCTCGAACCGCAAGCCGTCCGCCGCCGGCCGGACCCGCACCAACACCGATTTGTCTTTGGGCGTGTACTTGACCGCGTTGGCCAGCAGATTGATGATGACGCGCTCGACCAATTGCCGGTCGCACTCGACACCTCCCGCCTGCGCGGCCACATCGACTTTTACCGCCGGGCTTGCCGCCCGCCTTCCCAGGCGCTGCAGCGCCGCTTCCACCAGGTCCGCCGGATTGCACGGCTCGCGATGCAGGGGCATGCGTCCCGCTTCGAGCCGACTCACGTCCAGGATCGACGAGATCATCTCCGTCAGATTGCGGGCGGCCGTCTTGATGGCGCCCACGTCCCGGCGTGTCGCTTCGTCCAATTCGCCGCTCTCCAGCAAATCGAGAAACGCCAACATGCCGACCAGCGGCGAACGAAGATCGTGTACCAGCATGTGAACCAGATCGTCGCGGAGTCGTTCCAGGTGTCTCTGCTCCTCGAGACTCTTGCGCAATGCATCCATCAGATGTTTCCGGTGCACTGCGTTGCGCACTCTCAGGGCCACCTCTGCAGGATCAATGGGCTTGGTCAGAAAATCGTCCGCGCCGGCGGCGATGCTGCGAACCCGGGGCTCGCGCTCGGATAACGCGGTCACCATAATAATCGGCAACATGGCGGCCTCTTCGTTCCGCCGAATGCGGCGACACACCTCGATGCCGTCTATGCCCGGCATCATGATGTCCAGCAGGACCGCGTCAGGGGCTTCTTCGTTCACGAGGCGGAGCGCTTCCTCGCCGTTTTCCGCCGTGAGGACTCGATAGCCGCGGGCAGCCAACACGTCGCTCAACAGGATGCGGTTCCGCTCATCGTCATCCACAACCAGGACGCATCCACCTTCCGGCGATGGGATCGTTTTCATCGGACTTCATCCTCCGAACGAGGTTGGCAGGCGCGGGCGGCTTCCGGGCGTTTGCAGGCCATTATCATGTCTTCCACTTGGCGAGCAAACGAGCGGACGTCGATGGGTTTGGTGATGTAACCGCAACATCCGGCGCGGAACGCGGCCTTTTCGTCGCCCTTCATGGCGTGGGCGCTGACGCCGATCACCGGGATGTCTCGGGTGCACGGATCGCGCGCCAACGCCGCCGTGGCACGCAGTCCGTCCATGCCCGGCAAAGAAACGTCCATCAGGATCACATCGGGGTTGTGGGAGCGTGCCAACGCAATGCCCTCGGCGGCCCGCGATGCCTGCAAGACCCGCCAGCCGTGAGCCGTCATCACGTCGGTGACCAGTTCCAGGTTCAGGGGATTGTCCTCGACGACCAACACGGTGCGTTGCCTCCCGTGGGCGCCGTCCCCTTCGGGTTTTTTTGTGCCGTTCATGTTGTGCGCCGTGTCTCCGATTCTGCAATATCCGCCGCACCCGGCGTCGTGCCCGCCGGCTGCGTTCATGGGGCAGGGGGCGACAGAGGCAGGATGAACCGAAACGTGGCGCCGTGCCCCACGCCGTCGCTTTCCGCCCAGATCCGCCCTCCATGCAATTCCACCAGCGACCGGGTGAGCGCCAGGCCCAGGCCCGTGCCTTCCTGCCGTCGGGAAGCCGAAGCGTCCACTTGTTCGAACCGCCCGAATACTCGCTCGAGGTTCTCATCCGCCAAGCCGATGCCGGTGTCGGATACGCTGACGAGGACGCCTTCGGTCCAGCCCCCGACGTCCTGTGGGGCGAACGGCGAATCGTATGTCCGGTTTCCCGCCCCTGCCCAGTGCCCCGCCGTCCATCGCACCCGATCCAGGTCGACCCGGACGGCGCCGCCGTCGGGCGTGAACTTGGTCGCATTGGACAACAAATTGTACAGCACTTGCTTGATCCGCCGCGGGTCGGCAAGGATTTCAAGGTCTTCGTCCGAAGCGTCTGGAGAGAACTCGACAGTGAGAGAGTGTTTCAAGGCACGCTCCCGAATCAGGTCCAGGCATTCCCGAATCAATCCTGCCGGACGGACCGGTTCCGGTTCAAGCTCCATGCGGCCCGCTTCGATCTTGGACAAATCCAGGATGTCGTTGATCAGGGCAAGCAGATGCCGCCCGGCGTCCGAAATGTGCCGGACGTATGTCTGCTGTTTCGGGTTCAGTTCGCCGTAGAACGGCGTTGCCAGCAATTCGGCGAACCCGATGATCGAATTCAGCGGCGTCCTCAACTCGTGGCTCATGGTGGCAAGGAATTCGCTCTTGGCGCGATTGGCCGCTTCCGCCGCGTTTTTGGCGCGGCGCAATTCGTCTTCAGTTCGCACGAGGCGCGTAATGTCGCCCCCGTACGCGAAGACTTCGCCCGAGGGTCGGGCCACGTAGCTGAACAGAAGCACACGTTCGTCCAGCCGGTGCTGTTGCTGGAGCGTTTGGCCGACGGCCTCACGCACCCGCGCCAGGAATTCCGGCGACGCCCCGGGGCAGACATCGGGCCACAAAGCTCCCTGGATATCATCGAACCCGAACACGGCCGCCGGATTGGCGCGTACCACCCGGTTGTCCGGTCCGATCCGGACGACCGGAGATGGATTCAGCGAAGCGAATGCGGCCAGTTCTTCCAATTCCTGCTCCCGGCGGCAGCGTTCCCACGCGGCCTCCACCTGGTGGGCAAAGACCTCCAGGAGCGGACGTGCCTCGGCCAGGACAGTTTCCTGGCCCTTGCGATGGGCACGGATGGTCAAGACACCCGCCACCTGCCCGCCGATTTTCAGAGGAAGCGACAGACAAGAATGAAACCCGAATTCCTCCGCCAATGCAGGACAGGACTGATGCGGCGGATTGCCGCGGACATCGTCAAAGTGTCGACATTGTCCGGTGCGATAGACTTCGGGCAAGCACTCGGACACCGCCGCTTCTCGAATGGATGGATCGCTGACGGCGACCACCCGGAAGTTGGAAGCGCCGTCATCCGGCACACTGACCCACGCCATCCGCAAATGCAGGTATTCCACCGGCGCCCGCGCGGCTGTCTGGAGGACCGCCTCGGCCGTCGTACACCGCGCCAGGTCGTCTCCGGCTTTCTGCAGCCCGGAGGCCCACGCGCCGCGCCGGCGCGCCGCAGCTTCGGCGGCCGCGAGTTTTTGCAAGGTTTCTTCGACCTCGTCCTTGCGCAGCTTCACATCCTGCATCAGACTGAGGGCGGCCTTTCGGGATTTGTCGAGTGCTTCCGTACGCCGTCGCAACTCCGCCTCCCAGTCGGCCTGCAATACGTGGAGTTGCGCGGCCATATCGTTCAGCGCCTCCGCCAACAACCGCACTTCGGTGGGCCCTCGATCCGCCGCCGCCCGCACGTCCAAACGTCCGGTCCCGAACTGCAGGGCATGGGCGGCAAGTTCCCGAATCGGCCCCCCGATGCGTCGCGACGCCGACCATCCCACCAGCAGCGACAAGGCCGCGGCGATCGCCAGCATGCCGCCGAAGGTGAAGGCGAACTCCGCAGCAACGACTTTCATTGCCGCGTGCGGCACCATCAACCCGAGCAACAGGGTCCGGCGCGGCGCCGGGGCCGTGCCGATCGTCAACCGTCGCACGAACAGTCGGTAATGGTGGCCTTCTTCCGTCACGATGGATGTTTTGCCGGCCAGGGCGGCGCGTGCCGCCGCCGGTCCCAATCGTTGGACGAGTCCCATGCCCGCAATCGAATTGTCTGCGTCGTCCGGCGCGGTTTTCGGAGCTTCGCTCTGGTACAGGTACTGCCCTCCGGCGCCGACAGCGAACAAGACACGCTGCGGGGTTGTTGCAGCCGGCGGGACGAGGAGGACGTTCGCCCGCAGCTTGGCGACGGCCAGTCCCAACCCCTGTCCGAGGGGAGCACGCACACGCGCCGCGACACGCAACGAAGGGCACGGCCCGCCTCCCTCCCGGCCGCGCTGCTCGGGTTGGACCTCGAAACGCGATACAAACCGCGTTCCGGGGGGCAATGCCAGGGCTTCCCGAACAAACGCCCGGTTCTCGTTGTCCCGAAGATCGGGGTTCGGCGTTGTCGAAAACCCCTCCTCATTCCTCTCCACTCGGACCTGCTCGCGGCCGGCTGCGTCCAGCACTTGCAGCATCAGGCAGACGGGGTGCGTCTCGATAAACCGGCGGAATTCGCGCTCGACGTTCCTGCGTTCTTGCGCGACGCGGGGACCGGGCGTCGCCGCAGCTTCCAAGACCCCGAGGACATGGTCGCTTCGGGCAAGATACGCCACTGCGTTGCCGACATCCTCAATGCGGGTTTGGATCCGTTCCGCCCATGATTCCAGCATCCCGGCGGCTTCTTCGGAAAATACCGAATCCAGTCGGCCTCGGACATGAGCGGAAACCAAGGCATACCCGACCCCCAGCAGCGGCAGAAACGCAACGAAGAACGCCAATCCGAAACGGCACCCGAAAGAGTTGATTCGGTCCTTGAAACAGGGGCGGCGCTTCCCGGAGCGTGCATGTGCCGCGGTCGCGGCGTTCCGCTCTCCGGCTTGAACGTTCGCCGGTGCATTGGGGGTGTCTTCTTTCATGGTGATTGCTCGATCCGCTTGTCGGACACCGCGGTTCGCGCCTCCCTTGGGCCGCCCGCCGTTCGGTCGTCGGTGGATGCATCGCCTTCCTCGTTCCAAATCGGCGGATACCGAACAGGTCGGCCGAGTTCCTCGCACAGAGCGTTAATCTCTTCTTTCAGCTCGATTACACGCATTTCCCGGTCCACCAGCCCCTCGTTGAACGTTTCCAGTTCTTCGACCCGTCGCGTCAGATCCTCTTCCGCCCGCAAGCGCAGCAGCTCAGCCGTGGCCCTCCGGGCGAAGAGTGTCAGCATTTCCCGCACGTCTCCCGGCGCGAGTTGCAACGGGCCGTCGTGCAAGATATTAAGTAAACCATGTACATCCCCCTCGGTATCGCTCAAAGCAATACCGATATAGCCGCGGGCGCGCAAGTTCCGGAGCAACACATCCTCGGAAAAACGCTCGCACACGTCGTCGGGAACGAACAGGTATCCGTCTCGGACGGCGGTCGCACACGGGGTCCCGGCCAATGCGTACGAGGGAGGTGTCGGCAGAGGCCGCCCGCGTTCGGTGAAGACCCGTGGAACGATCCGTGCCGGTTCCTGTAAGTCCACTTCGCCGACCATGACCCAACGCACCCCCAGCCACTGCACCAATTCACGCGCAAGTGCGCCGAAGAATTCCGGCGCCGTCGTCCCGGACGCCAGAGTCGCCAAACGCCGGACGGCCCCTTCCCGGAGTCGTTCCCGGGTCACGTCGCGAACCGCGGCGATCACATGGCGGTCCGGAGAATGGTAAACTCGATGGGAACGGGTGGTCATGACCACCCGGATGGTCCGTCCGTCCGTCCGTCGCAACCGACACTCGAGGTTGTCTCCGGCGGCGGCTTCGAATGCGGCCTGCACGGCGCCACGGTCTTCGGGACACGCAAAACCCAGGAACTCCTTCAAGCTGCGGGGCCCGACTTCCTTTTCCACTCCCAGCAATCGCCGAAGGCCACGCGAACACCACCAACGCCCGCTCGTCGGGCCCCACTCGCACAAACCCAGGTTTGCGGTCTCCTCGCCAGCCAGGAACCGGTACACCCATTCCCGCAAACGGAGACGGGCCTTGCTGCGGGCCGTATCGTCCAGTAGGACTCCGTCCAAGTACCGCACAGCGCCATTCGCGTCGGTGACCGCCTGTCCTTTCTCGAAAACCCGACACACCGAGCCGTCGCGTCGGACGACACGGTACTCGATCGTCCAGGGCCGCCCGTTCTTTATGCAACGATGCACCGTTCTCCCCACTCGCTCGCGGTCGTCCGGGTGGATGATGCTTGCGAAAGAGCGCACACGATTGCCGATGAAATCGGACGCCGGGCATCCCGTCAGCCCTTCGATGCCGGGGCTCAGGAACTCCATGGTCCGCTCGCCGTCGAATGCACAACGGTAGACGGCGCCCGGGATGTTGGCGGTCAGACTCCGAAACCGCTCTTCCCAGGCAGCCCCCTCGCGAGAAGGTCCCACCACTTTCATGGCCCGCACCTCCGCTTCAGCTCATGGCCCCGAACTTCGAAGATTCGGCAGACTGCTCCGAAGCCGGCATTCGAGGCGAAAGGCCGAGACTGAAGAAAGGATGCCCATCCTGTTCCCCGCCTCAGCCGCCGCCCATACGTCGCTCCGGCGGCATGCGGGGAGCATTGGGGCGGGCGGGTTTTTTGGTTGGCAAGCATGGCGTGTCTCGCAATAATTCGGAACGCGGCCGAATTGTTTGTCTCTGCAGGTTCGGCCGGATTATTCAGGGACGGTCCGTAACTATAAGAATATGCGCTGTACGTACACAAAGCAAATCCGACCGTTCCGTACCGCTTCAGTCCCGTGTGGGGACCGAAGTCACACGGTTCCATGTCGCGGCCGGGGCGCCACGGCGGGAATCATGTGTCTTGCCGCCGTCCCATGCCGGGATCGAACCAGGCCCCGTGTGCTTGAGAGCCGCGGCCGCCGGGCCCGATCGGCGTTGCGTCGAGGCCAGGGGCCCGGGACGTCGCCGCATTTCGCGAATTGCTTCGAAAGATTTGGAGCGCGGGCGAGTTCTCAATCTCTGCAAGACCGTTCGGACAATTCCGAGACAGATTCTACGGATCGGAGAGGGGCAACCGCGGTGCGCCGGGTTGCGCTCACCGAGGGCAGAGTCGAGCGCAGAATTCCTGACTGAGGCGGGCAATCTTTGCTTTCCAGGCGCGGGACGAGAAGTTGTGGTTTGCCCCCGGCAGTTCCACGAAACGAACGGGCAGGTCGTGTTCCCCGGCGTACTCTTCGTAGTACTTTCGGGCTGCTGCCGCATCCGGGTCGGCACCGCCGTACAGCATGAGGCAAGGCACGCGGCAGAGCAGGTTGGCCAGGTGCTTCT
Source organism: Kiritimatiellota bacterium (assembly GCA_013151865.1). Lineage (GTDB taxonomy): Bacteria > Verrucomicrobiota > Lentisphaeria > Oligosphaerales > JAADHN01 > JAADHN01. The sequence continues at coordinate 13,667 of JAADHN010000056.1, read as the reverse complement.
TCGGCGGGGCTGCCGGGGGCGAGGTTTCTTCCGGGGTTGCGGCGGTCCCCTCCCGAGCCGCGGACCCACGGCGAAAATGACCGAACAGCACGTTGAAGACCTGCCGGAAGCGAATATCGCCGCGGGCCAGTCTGCGCCATGTCTCCGCCTGGCCCAGCTTGTGCCAGTAGACCTGGGCGAAATGCCACGTCCGGTGCACGTCCCGGGAAAACGCATCGCCGTCGGAGAATGGGTAGACGGACAACAGGACCAGTCCGGTAACCTTCTCGAGGCGGGGCAGGCTGCCGATGGCCACGTTTCCGCCGGAGCACATGCCGAACAGGACGACGCCCTCGAGGGTCGCGTTTTGGACAAGGAATCGCGTTGCGGCTTCAACGTCGGCCGCCATCCCGGGCAGCGTGGTCCGAAGACCGTCGCCGCCGCTTTCACCGCGTCCCCCCAGATCGAAACGGAGGGACGCGAACCCGTCGCCGGCGAGTCTGCGGGCCGTGGCCGTGAGCAAACCGTGCGGGCCGCCGCGCACCCCGCTCCAGCCGTGGACAAAGACCAAACCGACCGGGCGGGGACGGTCTGGCAGGAGCAGGTTGCCCACGAGTTCACAGTCGCCCTCTGCGGAAGGGAAACGGACGGTTTGTTCGCGGAGGCGATCAGTCAGGCGAATCTCGGTTTGGAACGCAGGCTCATTCATTCTCGGCAGCATTCGGTTTCGGTATTCGAGCCGGACGGGCCGGCCCGGGCGCCTGAGGCGGACGCACGGGGGGCAGGTGCTTCTTCAGAAACGCCATATGCTTCTTGTAAGCATATTTGGCGGGCTCGCTGTCGTAGTAGAGGACGAAATTGTGTCCGCCCTCCGGAACAACGTCGTACTCGAATTCTTTGTGATATTTCTTGAGTCGAGCAATGAAATCCTCGTGACTCTGGTGAAATACGCTTCCCGCGTACCCCCCTCCAATGAAGAGCAGCAGCGGGCAATGAATGAGTTCGGCATGGTGCGTGGCGCTCCGTTTCATGAGCCCACGGAGTTGGTCGGCAACCGGTTGGTTGCAGTATTGCTCCCAGGACAACCAGTTGTTCGGCCCGCGCCGCATGCGGTCCCAATAGTAACGGAACGGATTGACGAGCCAGGCATCGTAGCTCACCATGCAGGCGATGGCCGTCGCCCGCTCCGCCGTGAGCAGACCGACGCCGGCCCCGAAACTGTGCCCGATGATGGCGAACTTGCCGGGAGCCACCATGGGCAGCTTGCGAGCGCCCGCCACGGCGGACAGGGCGTCGTCGACTTCGCCGTCCAGGTTTTCGATGCGGCCCTCGGATTTGAAATTCAGCTTGCCCAAATCGGCGTCGGTGGCAAACAGGTCCTCGCCACGCAACGCGGGGCCGATGATGACGTACCCTTCCCGGACCATGCCGGCGAGCCAGGGCAGGGCATACAATGGAACGCCGAACGCGGCGCCGTGCAGGTAGAGCAGCAGCGGGAACTTCGGCGTCGGCTTGTGCGTTTTCGGCACGGCAGGCACGAGCAGTACGCCGTATTGTTTGAGGTTGTCCACGGTCCATCTCACAATGTAGCAATTCACTCCGTCGGTGTCCGGGTACCGGAACCGGACCATGATTTTGAGGGCGCCGTCCGGGGGAGGCGGTACCGGGCCTTTGGGCAGAGGTTTCAAATCGTTCAGTTGAGTCAGACCCTTTTCCCAGGCCGCCTTGGCGGCTTCGGGTTTTCCGCCTTCGTCTGCGCGTCGGCCCGCAAACCAGCTTTCCAGGGCGGCCTGAACGTTCATGGCATCGACCATGGGGTCCTTCAACGCCTCGACCAACTTCGATTCGGCCGGGGTCATGTCCATCGCGCTGCTCCAGGACAGGTCGCGCAGACCGGGGGCAGGCGGGCCGTCCCCGCGGGCCGAACCGCTGCTCCCTGCCCAGACGACCGCCGTCAAAAGGGCAAGACCGGTGCGCAACCAACCGCTCACACGACGACGGCCCACGGCCGCGTCCCTGTTCTCTTCGGATGCGAACACAACGAAACTCCTTGTCAATGGACGGTGACCCCCTGGAAAAACTCGAGCACGGCGTCTTGGACCTGATCGGTTTCGAAATACTCGATCTGCCCCCAGAACGGTTTTTCGCGGAGGATCCGGGCTTCGTTGCCCGGGCTGCGTTCGAGCCGCTGCACGACCGGTTTCCAATTTGTGGGGAAGCCCTTGAGTGCGCCGATACGGAGCAGCAGACACCGACACGTGGCCGGGAGTTGGGCAAGATCGGCTTCGAGTGTCAACGTCTCGAGTTCGGCGGCCAGGCCCGGACCGATATCGAAGCCGTCGAAATCGACGCATTCGCCGTCTCTCCATAGGGCCCGGATGTCCGTCGCAGTCGTGCGCGCCTTGCCGCCTCCCATCATTTCTTTGATCTGTTTTCGTCGCTGGAGTTCGCCGAGATAGCCGACGCCCGTGAGAAGGGGTTCGATGAGGACCGCGGCATCCAGCTCTTCGAGGGCCGACAGGCGGACCGCAAGGTTGGCTCCGAGGCGAACGCCGGCCGCGGCAACGTGTTCGAGGTCGAAGCGGTCCCGCAAGGACCGGGAAACGGCGGCCGCTTCCCGGAGCCAGTCCGAAAGCCCGGTCTTGCCGTGATCCCCGGTGCTTTCTCCCGTGCCCCCGTAATCGAACCGGACCGCGGCCAAACCGGAAGCTGCGCCCGCACGGGCCAGGCGCACCATCGTGCGGTAAGCGCATTTCCGTTCTTCCCCGAACGGACTGAGCAAGACCAGACCCAACCCGCGCGCCCGGCCCGCCGGTTCGTGAAAGGTGACGTAGATGTCCCGATTTCCGATTCGAAGATAGCCGCTGATTTCCTTGCCGCACGCGTCCACTTTTATCTCCCTCTGGGCGGAGTGTGCGGTCCGGAGTACGCCGGGGCGCCGGGCCTCCGGTCCGCGAACCCGCGAGTTCCGGCGGTCTTTGCGGAGAACGTCCGAGACGCTCCGGTATTGGTCGGGGGACGACGATGTGCCCGCCGCTCGGAGTCGGACGCGAGAGGGACGTGTTCCGGCCGGTTCACAACTCGGATGTCATGGCTTCGAGGCGCCGGGCGTATTCGATCCATA
>JAADHN010000056.1:0-10558 GCA_013151865.1 Kiritimatiellota bacterium | reverse complement strand
GGGCCGCCGCCGCATCCGAAACGTCCTTGCCGGCGTGAATGGCCGCCGAGATGTGCGGTTCGATGGAGATCCAACCGTCGTAGCCGCGCGTTGCGAGGTCCGCAAGGATGCGTTTCTGGACCGGATCTTCATCCGGGAAACAGGTATGCAGCTTGCCGTCGTCGCCGGGTTTGTACGACTTGATGTGAACGTGCACGATGTGGTCCCGGCAGGCTTCGTAATACCGCCATGCGGCCCCGGTGTCCCCCGCATGCGAACTGCTGTTCCCGGTGTCGAAGCACAACTTGAATGCCGGGCTGTCCACGGCATCGACGAGTTCGAGGAACTGTTCGGGCCCCTGCCCGCCGTACCCGCTGCAATTCTCATGGGCGAGGAGAACCCCCAAATCCTCGGCCATGGCCGCCAGAAGGCGCAACCGCCGCACCACTTCTCCACGCCAGGCGTCTGCGGACCACGGCGCGTCCACGGCGTTCGGATACGACATGATTCTCAGAATGGTCGTACCCGCCTCTTTCATGCGAGGGGCAGCCCGGCGCAGTTCGTCCAGGTCCACTTGAAAACTGCCGGTGATGGGGCGGGCCCAATTGGCGATCTGGCCGCCGAATGCGGCGATTTCAACTCCGGCGCCGCGCAAGCGACCGTGTGCGTCTTTCCATTCCGCATCGTTCAGGTCGCAGACGTTCCGACCCTCGATGCTGCGCAGTTCGATACTGTTCCACCCCACCTCGCGTACGACTGAAATCTGTTCGTCCAGGGTCTTGCCGGCTTCATCCGCAAAACCAGTGAATCGAAACGTCATGACAGGGCCCCTTTCCCGTGAAGTTCGACGAATCGTTCTCGACGCAATCTCCGTGTCGTCGGCCGCCGATCCCAAGGCCGAGCCGGTCTGGGACCGGACCGTTGAAGTCCGAAACGGGAACGACCCGATCGGGACCGCCGCCCGGCGGTCATTCTGTAGTCGCGCCGCCGGTTTGGACCGGGCGAAGTCTGCCGTCATCGAGCCCAAGGGATCGGTCGAGCAATGCCGCCAGTTCCAGGTTGTGCGTCACCATGACCAGCGCCATGCGGCGTTCTCGGACCAGCTCGAGAAACAAGTCTACCACGCGCCTTCCGGCCGTCTGGTCCAGGTTCCCGGTCGGTTCGTCGCACAACAGGAGCAGAGGATCGCGGATCAGGGCGCGCGCAATGGCCACACGCTGGCGCTCGCCGCCGGAAAGTCGGTCCGGAAACGAGTTTTCTTTCTCCGGGATCCCGACACGGTCCAGGAGGCCGCGTGCCCGGTCCCGATCTTGGGCCGTGGTCTTCGAACGGTCGGACAACAGGGGCAGGAGCACGTTTTCGAGGGCAGTGCATTGAGGCAGCAAGTGATGGTCTTGAAAGACGAACCCGGTCTTGTCGCGGCGGTACGCCGCCGCCGCGTCGCCGCTCAGGAGAGTGATCTCCCGGCCCTCGACACGAATGCTTCCCCGGTCGGGAACATCGAGCAAGCCGAGAAGATTGAGGAGCGTGCTCTTGCCGGACCCGGACGGCCCGACCACGGCAAGGCTCTCCGATGTCCCGACCGCGAACGTGGCCTCGCGCAGTATCGTGAGCCGCTCCGCACCGTTCGGGTAACTCTTGTCCAAGCCGGCAACCGCCAACAGAGGAGGGGGACCGGCTTCTTTCCGAGTCTCCGGGTCGCTCATAATTCGGGTCCCTCACGCCGTTGCCGGGTTTCATCGTTCAGTGAAGCGGCCAACAAAGCCGCAACAGCACCGCCGTAGTACGCATACTCCACGTCTGTCCTGCAATCAACTGCCGTGGCGGCAAAAAGTCCGTCCCCGCGCCGGAGGCCCCGGGTGAACCGGAGCGCCCCGCTCCGCCTAATCTTGGAAAGTGCTCCCAGTAGGTCGAGCGCCGTCAGGGCCGTGAACGTCGACAGCAGGTCCGCATGGTGCGCCGCCGCATGCGGTTTGAATCCGCCCCTTGAGGTCTGCAACCGACTCAGGAATACCGCTGCCCGAGATGCAACTTCGGCAGGCGCTCCCCCGGATTCATGGAAAACCGCCACAGCCGCGGCTGTGGGACTGGCCCCCGAGATCGCCGTCCCGGAGGATTCCGCAAACCCACCGTCATGCCGTCGCCGGCGCAGGAGACCGGCCCGCACTCTTGCGGACGGTGGGACCGGGAGATTCAAGGCCCGCGCGGCAACGGTCCCCAAGAACGTGCCGTACGTGCTCAAAGGGCCGCCGGGCACCCGGCCGTATCCGTCGTCGCCGACCCGGTGCAGTTTTAGGACACGTCTCCCCGCACGTCGCAGTTCGGGAACGAGTTCTCGTGTCGCCTCCATTCCGCGTCCGCCTTGAATCCGCCGAATTTCCAGCAGGGACACCAGGTCTGTCAAGGAAAGGTCCGCACGCCGGACCCGGTCGTTCAGCCATTCGATCAACCGGGGCGGAAAGTCTCCATCCGCCGTGAGGCAACCCAGCATGTCGAGCGTCCGAAAGCCGAACGCGGTGTAATAGATGTCGGGCCCCGCGGTGGCATCGGGCCCCCCGAACGCACCCCACGGGGTCTGTTGCAGGCGTACGGCACGCTGCAACCGTCCGACGAACGCCGGCGGCAGGAGGCGGCAGCCCTGACGAAGGCGCGTAGCCAAATGCACGAAAAACTGTTTTGCGGGCGCAACGGCCATGCGGCGGCTTCTACGGTTTTGTCGTCTCGAACTCTATGCCGCTGATCACGGGGACTTGGTCGGGGGCGCCGCTCGCGGTCTTGGGCACGAAATCGACGAACAGGGCCTCGACGGCGGAAATCCCTCGGAATTCTTTTGTGACCGGGCCCTTGGCGATTTTGGCGGCCTCGGCGAGATCGAAGTCGGCGAGCACCGTCCTGCCCTGCAACTTGATGTCGAAAACGCGCCGGCCCGGCGCGGCGTTGTCGGGGTCGGCGAAGTGAAGCCGGACATTCAGGAGGCGTGGGGCTGTCTTGCTCATGGGGATCAGCAGGAGTTGCTCGAAGCCCGCGCCTTTGCGCGGAGCGGCCGGGAGCGGTCCGCGGACCCGCATGTCGATCATGAGTTTCTGCCGGTCGAGGCCCGCGTCGGCAAGGGTTTTCCAGGGAATGGCAATCTCGGCCTGGAAAGCCTGTTTCGTGATCTGGACCGCACTCCGCCATTGGCCGTTGTAACTTGCCGTTTCTTTTTGGGCGCCGAGGGGAGGCTCGATCAGTGGGAATGCATGGGGTTGTACGGCTGTATAGAGACCCTTGCTGTCCGGTTTCGCACTGCGCTTGAAAATGATCGGCGGCGAAGGAGCGTCGGCCAGTCGGAACCCTTGATAGGCCAGGGCGTTTTTTGCGGGGCTCCCGGCCGGATGCCAAAGCGCTTGCGGACCCCGTATGGGGCCCCGGTCGGAATCGTTCACAAACACTTGCAGGCCGAATTCGGCACCGAGTTTCGGCTTGATTTTGAGGTTGCTCCACGGCAGCAGCGCCTCGATGATGTATCCGTTCTCCGTCGCTTTGCTCTTGACTTTGATGGAAAGTCTTCTCCCTCTTGTGGCCCGCCGCCGGTCGTAGAAGCGGTAGCGAGGGGCTTTGTACCTCTTGCTTACCCCAGGAGCGATGACAACCTGGAAACTCTCGCCGCTGCCGATGCGCGGCGTCATAAACAGTTCCACCGAATCTCCCCGGTACAGGCGTCCCCGGTTCGAGTTTTCGCGGATGGCGTTATCGGTGATGTCGGCGAGAATCAACAGGCCCTCGGACGACCAGCCGATGCGGAAACTCGCATCCAGGTTCTCAGGGGCGAGCAGCCGCCCCCACCGTCCCGGCAGCGATGTGACGCGGAGTCCGCCGTCGGCCCAGTCTTTGGTGTCGCCGTCGATGGTGATTGCCAGTTTTGGGATGTCGAGGGTGCCGTATGCCGAAACGTATGTCCACTTCGCATCGTACTTGGCCCCGCTCGGCGATACTGCCATGTGCAGGCTGGTGGTCCCCACCGGGATTGGCCGCTCGGGCAGATTGCTGATGAGGATTTCGAACGCGCCGTCCTCCCACACCGGTCCGTCCTTCTTGCGGACGCCCGCCTTCGGAACAGTCCCGGCGGGCAAGGGGCGGCTGCAACCCAGGTAAAGTGCGTTCCGGTCGTAGCGCAGCATGATGGAGCCGCCTTCAACCTGGGAAGGGTAGGCCTTGTAACCGTCCCAGCAGGTCTCCTGCAGATTGCCGTCGATGGTGGGGGGGGCAGCAGTGTACCAAGCGGCAAATCCCCGGTCGACGATATCCAGATCCAGCTCCAAATGCCGGATTCCGCGGATTCCGCTGGAGTTCACCCAGGATAAATCGGTTCGGGCGGCGGCTTCCGGGGCGGTCGCCTTGTAGTACGGTCCGAAGCCGTCCCGGCAGGTGTACCGGAAGGGGATGGCGATGTCTCTCCGGTGTGAGCGCGTCTCAGGCCGGGGCATTGCGAGCCACAGGGTCCCGTCTTTGGCGCGGCGGTCGCCTGGGGCGCCGAGATTGAGCGACACACGTTGCACGGTGGTGTTGGGCAGTCGGTCGTAGAAGATGCCCCAATTGTCGCGACTGGTGTCGGGAATGAGCGCCAAGGTGGTTTGATAGCTGTAACTGCACGAGCACCCCGCATCCCCCGGAGACATGAGGAGCAGGCCGTTGGCGGGAATGGCGTTGATACAGCAGCCCGCCCGGACCGCCGGGAAGTTGTGGATGCCCGTGTCGCCGTCCAATCCGTAAAAGCCGAGAGTGCCCGACCGAAAGGCCAGCAGGTTGGGGCCGCCCCCCATACTCCCGCAGCCGTACGAGCGCACGAAGTTCCAGGGGGACTTAGTGTTGGTGAACGTGTCATTGCGCAGGCGGGATTTGCCGGTGTAAAGATCGAAGGCAAGCGGCTGCACATAGATCGTATCCTTGGTGATCACGGCGGACCGCCTGAACCCGGCCGTGCGCGAGTACAGCACTTTTCCGGTGGCGGCGGCGTACCCGGTGAGGCCGCCCCCTCCAATGGCCACCACGACGTCGTTGGAAAACCACAAGGTGGTGCGGGAACCGATCTTTTCTCGCGTGGTCCAGCGAACGGCGCCGGTCGACCGGTCCAGTGCCACGAGGCGCTTGCCCGCGTCGATCTTCAACCCGCGCCTCCGAGCCAGGTCCGCGTCCTGGTCGCTGATTCGTTCGATCAGATACAGGGCGTCGCCGGTGACGGAAACACCGTTGTTCGGGATCGGGCCGGGGGCGGTATAGGCCCATTCGAGTTCGCCGCTGTCCATTCGCAACGAGAACAGGCATTTTCCCGCGGATTCACTGGGGCCCATGCTCCCGAAAACCTGCGCGCCGTCCACGGCCAGAAAACACCAGGTATCGAGGGACTTTCGCAGGTCCTTCGGCAGGTCGGAGACTTTTGGGAGCGCGTATGTCTGCACGAATTTGCCCGTCCCGGCATCCAGGCGCTCGCACTGACCGCCGGTGGCCATGAAAAAGCTGTCGGCCGTGGCCGCGACATTGCTGCCTTTGCCGGGAATGGACCAACGGCCCGCTCGGGGGAATTTGCGTTGCCACAGCATCCGCCCGTTGTAGGCATCGACCGCCGTGACATACTGCTGGCCGGTGATGAACATGCGCCCATTGACACAGAGAGGGGCAGGGCCCTGCCAGTGCCGGCTGATGATCGTGGCCGGTCCTGGTTTGCCGAACCACAGCAGGCGCAACGGCAGCTTGACGCGTTCGTCGGCCGATGAACCCGTGCGCGCCGCGTTGCCATACTGGTGGCTCCAATTGTCGCTCTTCGGGAGCTTGCCGCGACGAACCAGAATGGCGTCCGGCAGGCTTTGGATCTCTGCTTCCGGCACCCCGCCTCGTTCCAACCATTGGACCAAACGCGCCCGCGATTGCTGACCGGCGCCCTCGGTCAACGGGATGTAAAGCGTCCCGCCACAGGGGCGCAGCAGGCGGTAGATTTCAGCGGACGATGGCGGTGTTCGGCTTGCGGCGGAGTCGGCGCCGACCCATATCAGGTTGGCGAAGAAAGTCGGGTAACGCAGAGTTGTCAGACTTCCGGCCTGGACCACACAGCGGGGGCCGTAGAGTCCGGCCTTGTCCATGTCGCGTCGGAGCTTTTCCGCCTTGGCGGCGTCGGGCTCGGGGACGAGTGTCGTGAGCTTCGACATCTTCGCGATCTGGTACAGAAGAGGTGCACTCACCCGTGCCAGAATCAGGCAGTAGCCCGCATCGATTCCAGCCGTCTCGAGCAGGGATCGGGCACGGGCCTCGGCGGCCGGGTCGGCGGCCAAACGCCGTGTGGTGGCGGCATCGATGCCGGGTTTGCGGATCGGCGGCGACGACACTTCCCCGGCGCCGAAGCAGAGGACTTGGCCCGTGGTCGTGCTGACGAAAAGGCGTCCGTCGGCTACGGCCAGGCTGCGGGCCTGTCCCTCGACCCGGGCTTCCCAGAGCTTCTTGCCCGTTCCGGCCGTGTACACGCTCACGGCGCCCGCCTGGCCGGCAATGAGAGAGTTTCCGGCTTTGACCAAGGCGTACGTCCGACCGCAATCGCTTTCCCATCGAGCGCTCCAGCCCTTGCCGCCGAACCAGCCGTCGAGGTCGTAGGCGCCGAGTTTGCCGCCGCCGGATGCGTAAAGAACGGCGCCGTCGGCCACGGCCCGGAGCTTTGCTTTGACCTCGAGCACCCGGTTTCCGGTCGCGGCATCGAAAACCACGAGGCCGTCCTCTGCGGTCGGCTGCGCTTCCCCGATGACGGTATTGACATCCGGGACGTGGTGATTGCGCCAGCCGATGAGCTTGTCTCGGACAACCATGTTCCAAGTCCCCCCCCAGCGGTTGCCCCAGCCGTCGGGGGCGCTGCGGTAGTACTGGAACTTGCCGTCTGCCCGAGCGAATGCGGCTGGAACATTACGGCCCGTGGGGATGAACATCTGCGTGTCGTTCCCAACCAAATAGCCTTGAGGGGCCACGCCCAGCAGTGCGTATGAGCCGGGGTGGGGCTGCTTCTGGTAATGAGTGGCCGTCTCGAGTCGCCGCCAGACGACGCTCCCATCGCTCGCACGCAGTGCGTACAGGTAAACGCCTTCCGACGGCCACATTCCGGCCGCAAAATAAACGGTCCTTCGGTCGACTCCGACGCCGGTGCGGATGGGCCATTTCCCAACCAATTGCTCGTTTCCGAACATCAGCTCGCGTTTCGGTCCTCCATAAAACTCCCAGACCGGGGAGCCGTTCACCAAGTTCAGACAGCGGACAAAACCGTCGTCGGACGCGACGAAGACCCGTCCGTCCGCGACCGCAGGGGCGAAACGAATGGGGGCGCCGGTGAAGAACGACCAGCGTTCGGCGCCGGTCGCCGAATCCAGGGCGTACAGCTTGTGATCGGCGGACGAGCCGAACAGAACCAGTCCGTTCGCGGCAATGACCTCCGCGGCATAATCGAATGCCTGTCGGTTCAACTCCCGACCGGGTTCGGGCCAGGCAGGACGCGGTTTGTGCTGCGCCTGGTAGGTCCATTGCAGGTGGAGCGGGGTCGGCAGCGATTCGGACGTCAGCCCGCTGCGCCCCATGTCGTGGCGGTAGGCGGGCCAGTCGGCGCCGCGGGCGGCCGCGACGGCAATAACCGGCGCTGCTGCGGCCGCGAGCATCCGCGAGATGAACTTGTTTGGATGATGGTGCATACGGGTTCTCTTCCTGTTTGCGGTGAGGCGCGTTGCGGTTTGCGATGTCGGCGCGGGGATCATTGAAAAACTACCTCGCGGATCCCCGCACCACGCATTATACGTCCCGTAACACGCCCCGTCCAGGCGGAGACGGACGTCATCCCATGACTTGATCCGAGGTGACTCGCGAGGCGGTATCTCGGCCCGGGAGATTGCCGCCGATTCGGAAGCGACCATTTCGGACCGGACCGTGTCCCAAAATGAGCCGCAAGCGGCAGGGCTTGCAATCGTCCACAATCCAATGTATTCTGATATGCCCTTTCGGGCTATGTCCGATGCCCGAGAGTCGGCGGGTGGCGATCACGGCCTCAGGCTGGGAAGCGTCGCAACTGACCCACCTCCTTGCCGCGAAATGACGGGAAAACATGGTGCCAGAAAGGACGTCAGGCTGGACTGGGGGCTCGCGTCGAACCGGATTGACTGTTGCGGTGTGTTTCCGTACTCGGGCGGGATCGTACGCCACGGGTTCCAGAGGAGATATCAGCTATCATTGCTTCAATATCGCAGTTTAATATCGCAATTCCATAAGGAGATAAAGATGAATTCATCGGCGCGTGGCCGCATCCTCCTGACATGGTCGTCTGCGGCCGCCGCAGTCTTCGCGATTACGCCGGGGATCCCGGCTGTGCCGGCTGCGGGTCCGCCGGATTTCGCGGCTTTCGGCGTCTACTTGAGCTGGGAACGAGTCGGCGCCAACGCAAAAGTGTCCGGGATCGATAAGTGGGAGGACGCGTCTCGGCGGCTGGACGCTGTCGAGGCGTGCAAAGTCAATTTGTTGTGGGTGACGAACATGTCGGAAGCGGACCTGCCCCGGCTGATTGACGAGTGCGACAGTCGCGGCATTCGCTTGCTCCCTTCGATGAGTTCCATCGAAGCAAAAGTCGATTGGCGCTGGGCCGACGACGGCCGGTATTACGCCAAACGGGTTCCGCAGGTCGTCGCGATAGCAAACGGCAAGAAAGCCTTGGTTGGCTGGGTGCTTAGCGACGAACCCCAGATCAAGCACTTCCCGCGTGTCGAGAAACTGCGAGACCGTTTCCGCGAGGCCGATCCGACCCGTTTTTGTACTGTGGTGACCATGTGGCCGCAGACCCCGGCCGCAGCCCGGGAGTTGCGGTTGCCGGTCGTGTGCGTGGACCTGTACCCTTTTTTCGGGCCCAAAGACCCCAACGGCCCGCACACCGACGCCGCCAGCCGGAGTTTTATGCGGCGCAACGCAACCGCCATGATCGAGGCCATCGGATCGCGCCCGGCGGTCGGCTGGGTTATGGGAATGTGTTTCAGCGATATCTGGGGGCCAAGGCGTTACAATGCGCAGGGGCATTTGATCGGCCTGCCCGGTTCCTATTTGCACTGGCGAGCGCCGACTCTCGCGGAGATGCGCTGGCAGGTGTGGGAGACTTTTCGCACCGGCGCGAAGGGCTTTGTGTGCTACACGCTTGCCCCCGAAGCGCCCAATCCGAAAACCGCGACGCTGGAACCGCCCAAGGTGGCTTGGAAGAATGTGCTGGCACGAGAGGCGACCGACTTGGGCCCGAATGCGCTGACCAATCCCGACGGCAGCGCGACACCGCAGCTCATGGAACTGGGGCGGTTGTATGGCCGGCTCACGCCACATGCAGCACTGCTGCGCCGCTGGCAGCGCCGGGGCGAACCGTTCTTGGAAGTGGACAGTCCCGGGAAAGGACGAGTGTTCATGGATCCTGTCGACCAGGCACTCTATGCATTGGTGTTGAATGACGACCTGCGGCGCGAGCAAAACGTTTCGGTGCGTGTCGGAGAAGGAATTGTCGCGGTCCGTGACTTGTTGACCGGCACGGTCATGGACTTGGAAAAAGACTTCGCCGGTGGGAGTTCCACGTTCAAGGTGCCGTTGGCGGCGGGGGACGGCACAATTTTGGTGCTGGAACGGCAGGCCTCGGACCGGCCCTGATCGGGCAGAATGTACCGGCGTCCCTTGAGACAGGCCAAGAAAGTCGACCGACGATCACTGCTTCTTCGCCAACGCATTGTAGACGAGACCGATTACCAACCCACCGACCGCACCGTCAGCAAACCCCCAAACTGCCCCCACGATTCCGCCCAGGAACGTAGGCGTCAAACCGACGTACACCGACGCCATCACTTCAACGAACTTCCCTCCCCAACCAAGCATGGCGCCCCAGCCGGCAAAAAGCATGCACAGCGCCCAGGACGAACCGAGACCGACAGCCAATGCCTTCACGTTCAGTTTTTCCATTCTCTGCCTCCTTTGCGTTTGTTCGGTTCTGTCAGTTTTTACCACGACATTTCGCCGTAACACTCACTGTAAAAGCGCGTTACGCGCCAAGTTGACCTCCCCCCCCCGTCGCCGGAGTTATCCATAGGCGGCGGCGAAGGCGAGAATGGGTCGTAAGTCACTTGTCGGAGCCGAGTTGCCGACTGTGGGCAACTCCGGCTGCCCGACCGTCGGCCTCCGGTTTTTTCATTCTGAATTTGACACTACCGTTTGTTCCACGACCGGTTATCTGCCCACCTCCTGGTACGAGTCCGTCCACAAAGGGGGCGTGAGCTGCGGGAGTTGTCGCTCTTAGCCAAGGCGAATCGCTGCCATGCCTTCGGGGGGGCCGTCTCTCTCGCTCGGCGGGATCACCGCTGAGGGGTAGGCCCGCTGGGACGAAATCGACTCGCGCACCACCGCGCAGCCTTTGCGTTTGCGTTGCATTGCACTACAGCCTTGCAGACTTTGTGTGGAGGGCCCGCTACGAGGTCGGGTTCAAGCGCCGCCAGGAATAGATTCCGGCCGCAACGTCGCCCTGCCGCGCCACCGCCAACCGCTTCTTCTCCGCCCGTTCCGGATC
>JAADHN010000159.1 GCA_013151865.1 Kiritimatiellota bacterium | reverse complement strand
AGGAGCAGCGCCCGGCGGAGCCGAGCGCTCCCGGCCCGGCCCGTTTCGTCCGGGGCGCCGCAAGCTGCGGCGGGGTGGTGCGCCCGGCCTTTGCCGCGCCGCCCGTGTTCGACAAGCCGCCGCACGGTTATGTCTTCGGCGAGTTCGTGGTCCGCCTGCCGGAGGAGCCGACCGAGCTGACTTTCGGCATCGGGATCAACGAAACCGCCGCAAGCGCCGACGGCGTGACGTTCAGCGTGGTCCTGATCGACGAGAAAGCGGGCCGCCACCTGCTCTTCAAGGAGCATCACAGCAACGGCCCGTGGCGCGACGAGCGCCTTCCCCTGACCGCCTTCGCCGGGCAGTGGGTGACGTTTCGCTTCCAGACCGACTGCGGGCCGAGGGACGATGCGAACTCCGATTCCGCCCGCTGGGCCGAGCCGAGGATCGTCTATGCCGAGGCGCGGTACGATGTGACCCTCGAAGAGATCTCCACCGACACGCCGTGACCTGAGTTCCGGGGACCCCATTCTGGACGGGGGGTTCGGCCACGATGCACACGTCTCCCCCGGCCGGCGCCCAACCCGGCGCTCGCGGACCACAGGGAGGAAGAAGGCCCTGCCACGCCTCCCCTACCTGTCCCCCCGCCTCATCACATAGTCCACCGCTTTCACGCTCGGCGCGATTGTCAGATCGTCCGTCCGAACCACGGCCGCTTCGACGGTCCGGCCGGATTCGTCCAATGCCTGCACGTCCACGTTGAGCGGGTCCGCTCCCATGAGCATCGCAGTGTCGATCGCGAGCACGCGGCAACCGCGGTTGGGCGGCACGCGCTTCAGCCGCATGTCCTGCTGAAACTTGGGCAAGCCCTCGGGCGGGAAGATCTCCCAGGGCCCCAGGTCGCCGCACGGGATCACGCGCCAGGCCCGCCCCCTGCGTTTGAGCCACACCGCGCCGTCCACGTCGAGCGCCTCAACCCGGGTGCGACGGCCGTTTGAGTTGAGGTAGATATACTCGGGACAGCGTACGTAGTCGACACGATGACCATTGACGGCGGCGCTGAACGCCAGCACTTCGCCGGGCTTCTCGATGAGCCATCCGTACGGAGGCAACTCGTAGCCGTCGACGGTCCAGCTCTGCCCCGCGTTGTAGTTGACGTGCATCAGAAGACCGTTCGAGTAGCGCACCCGCAGGCGGCCGAGTCTCTGCGTGTCCTCGAGCAGTGCTTGACTCGTGGACACGAATTCGCGGCCGTTGTGGTAATGGATCGCGGCGGCGGTCTGCGTCAGGTAGCGCGTCTGTATTCCCTGCATGAGCGCGTACAGGTGAATCATACGCGAGAGCTTGGGCAGGTAACTGTACCCGGTCATGAGCATGTGGCCGTATGCCAGGCTGGCGGACACATACTTGTAGAACTCGACCGGGGCGAGGCCCGCGCCGGTGTCGCGGTACAACCTGCCGAGCTTCTCGCGGTCGAGCTTAAAGAAGATCGATGGGCCGTAGCCCATCATCGTGCCCAGGTTCAGCGGGTGGATCTTGAGCAGGTCGAAGTCCACCAGCGGCACGATCTCATCGCCCGGTTTGTCCATGAAGAGCGACGCGTAGTCCATGTCAACGATGCCGGCATAGAGCCGACGGTCGCGGCCCTCGCTCATGGTCGTGCCGTACCACTTGCCGGCCTCGAGGATGCACTCCCCGTTGTAGTAGACCTGCTCCCGGGCGATTCCTGCGTGAGGCACGCCGGCCTCGAAGTCGACCGCGTTAAGGCCCACGCAGGTGTGCGTGTCCATATATACGGAATCGGCCGGGTAGAGTTCGTGCACCTTCTTGCCCACGAGCCGTGCAAGCACGGGCATGTAGTTGGGTTTCGTGCGGAAATTGCCGTACCAACCGTCGACCAGGTCGCCGGCGGAGTTGAGCGACACACAATTGGTATCGAAGAACTCGTTCAGCGGGAACCAGTCGCGGAAGTCGCTGTATGCCCCGAACAGGTAGCCCAAGTCCTTGATGCCGCGGCGGTAGTCTTGGATCTGCTTCAACGTCAGCGACGGATGCGGCCGCCAACGGCCGGCGAAACCCGCGGCAAAGTCCTGGACGTAGAATCGCGCGAAGTCGCAGGCGATCACGTGGTCGATGCCGTAGCGCTTCATCGTGCGCAGCATCCGCGGCCGCATGTAGCTGACCATGCAAAACATGTACTTCGACAGGCGCTCCATGTGGGGGGAACGCGGATGCGGGATGCTCGGCAGCACGTCGGCGAATTCCGGCGACACGGTCACCAGTACGCGGTCGCGCAGATCGTTGCGTTTGCCGTTCGTGAGCGGCCGGTAGTCCGTACCCACGAGCAACCGGATGCCTGCGCCGTCGGTCGCCTTCCCGACCATGCCGTCGACGCGGCTGCAGTCGCTGTGATACCAATCGGCCAACACGGATACGAAGAGCCCGCGGCCGCAAACCACCCCGCAGCCGAGCCCCAAGCCATGTTTCATGTAGGGCACGTCGACGCGGCGGGCGCCGGGCAGGCCGGACACGACGCCGAAGTTGAGGCCCGCGGCCCCGCCGCCCTTGCACTCGACGTCGACCACGAGAGTGCGCCCGCGAAGCTCGTACGTGGCTTGCCACTCCATTCCCCGTCGCCATCGTGCAACGAGGCGACCCGCATTGAGCTTCGACCGGATCAGTACCTTCGGCTTACTGAGCGCATCGGCCGGCAAATCGAGCCTCACCTTGCCGCCGGCCATCGGCTTGAAACGCGGCCCGGCGTTCCACTGCGCGGTGACGCCGTCGAACACGCCCCGGCGTGGATCGACGTGGAACCGAAGCACGCCCGCGGACGACTCGCAGGTGAACACCGCGCCCGCGCCGGACTCGGCCGCGCTGATGCGGCAACCGGTCGGTGCGGTGGGCAGCATGCCGGCGGCGCCGATGGGGAACGAAGGCTCTTGGGGCCGCGTGTCCTTCACGAACGGTTTGCGGTTGCGCTCGTGGAATGCGAGTGACTCCAGGTAGAAACGGCGCTTGCCCTTGACGGGGTAAAAGGCAATCGACAATCCGTTGAACTTCGCCGGCAACCTCATGTGGGCTCGTGCAAGTGGGGCGAGCACTCCATGCAGCAGCACCCAGTACGAGTTGCTCACCCGGCCCAGGTTGATCGAGACTTCGCGGCCGGCCGCGTCGGTGAGGTGCGCGCTGACTTGCGGGTGACGATCCTTTCGGCGCTCGAAGTCCGCGAAGAGCCACATGTCCGCCGCATCGAACGCGGTCCGGATCAGGATGGGACTGGCCGGGCGAAGGAGTACCGTCGTCGGCTTCGTGCCGCCGGCAACGGTGAGCTTTGCGAGTTGCTTGCGCCAGAGCCGCTTCTCAACGGAAGCCTCGACCTTGACCTCCATGTCGCCGCTGACCCGGCAGGTCCATCCTGCCAAGTCGTCCCATGCCACCTGCGCGGGCGGCGATTCGGACCGCCCCGACCACGCCAGTTCGTACGGCCGTTCGCCGGGCTCGGCGCCCTCGGGCAACTCAGCGACCACCGGCGCTTGCTTGAGGTCGTCTGCCGCTCCGACGTGTCGGCGCAGCCGCGCGACGTCTTCCTGCTTGAGCACGCCGACCTCCACGTCGCGTAACACCAGCGGGGCGCGGTCTTTGTTGATGGCAGCAGACAGCGACGGCATGGCGTGCGTGAACGTGATCTTGGCGCTCTTGCCTGGCTCGACGAGCCCCGTGAGATCGAAGACATACTCCAGATCGCGCCCCGTGCCTCCCCAGTTCGACTCGCCCGAGTTGCTGAAGATTGTCATCCACACGTTCCGCTGCGGGTCGTACCATGAGAAATGATACTTGGTGCCGGGCGGATCGAACCACGGCAGCTTGTTCAACAGTCGCCGGCGCATGAACGACTCCGTGAGCGCGGCGTCGTTTACAAGCACCTGCATGACCCAGTTGCAACCGCCGTCTCCCGCGCGGGCGTATGCGCAGAGCGACAGCACTGGTGCTTCGTCGGGAGCCATCTCCGGCACCGCGACGCGCGCGGACCACGACTCGCCCGCATCGACTTCCAGCACCCCGTCGTGGACGGGGATCGCCTTGAGCAAATCCGGCACGTTCGGCTGCTCCGCGGCTCGAACAGACACACATCCTGCGATCCAGGCAATCGCGACGACTGCGTATTTGGTCTGACTGGTCATAACTTCACTCCCATCGCCGCGGTCCGGTAGGCCGCCGATAAAACCCACGCCCAGGACGGCGTAGTGGGCGTGTTCGGGCTTGGCGGACACGCGCTCAAGCGCGCGCCGCCGGACTGCTCGGGCAAGCCAACCATGACGTTGCTCGGCGAGTTCGGCGCGGTGCTCGGGACCGCGGCACAGCAGAAACTGATGCCGGCAAGGAATTGTTTCCCGTGACGGGAAAGAAGATAACGTCGCATGATTGAGGATGCGAGAATCGAGTGAAACTCGGAGTCTGACGGGCGAGACGCTTCGGCCCTTGCTCAAACAGCGCAAGGCGCAGGCCACCGAGTGGGGCTGAATCGGTACCGGGGGTACCGTGGTCGTAGTTGCAGTCGATTCCGCTCCCGATTTCGATGCGGTCTCGCTTTCGAGTTGTTTTCTCCCCACGACTGGCCAGTTACTTTTTTCCGGAAAACCGCTTGACTTTTCGGGAAGTGCGAGTGTAGATCGGATCGCCGGTCGGGTTGCATCTTGACGTCGCCCCGGCAGGGAAGGAGGTTGCAGGGTGGGATGACACGGGGGAACGAAATCGGTCGGGGCCTCAAAACAAGGTCTGCCGCACCGCTCTTGCCAGGTGCGCGGCGAGTTTTCCAGCCTTTCCCGAATTTGCCCATCACCTGAGTCCGTGATACGGTATCGCACGGGTCACTCCGCCACTGCCACTCCGCCACTCCGCAATTCAGTCGCGCGCGCCTTTTCGCCGCCCGTTTCCTCCTCTTCCTGCGCCGTCAGGCGCCTTCCTTGCCCCTCGGGTCTTCCTTTCGTCTCTCTTGCAGCCCTGCCGCTTTCCTGCGCCGCCAGGCGCTTTCCTACCCTTCAGGTCTTCCTTCTTGCTCGTTCCGTCTTCCCTGCATTCCGCCGCCGTCCGGCGCGGCGGAAGGCTTGATCACACAACCCCAACAGAATCTCCGCGTCGACGACCCGAGGGCGGTCGTCTCGAAGCGAAAACGACTCTGTGGGAACCGAATCGAAATCCGACGGCTCGAATGCATCCACGAACGACGGGAAACGCGGAAGGGATTCCTCGCGCCAGATTTCATCCACCACCCGCAGCTTCTTCGCTTCCTTCGCCGCCGAATCCATGTCCCCGTTCAAACCTTTAAGCACCGCGCTGTCGTCGAAACGGCCCAAAACGAGGGCCTCGCGGACGATTTGGGTCAAAAAAGTCTCCCGGCAAGCCAAAACGCGA
>JAADHN010000135.1 GCA_013151865.1 Kiritimatiellota bacterium | reverse complement strand
GGGTCCGTGCCCGGCAATCGTCCGCGGTGTCCCTCCGTTTCCCGCTCCCTGACTTCTCTCCCCGCAGTCAGGCTGCCCGAGGGAATGAAGACATGCTCTGAGGCCCGGGCAGGCGATGGGAGCACTCGCGATTTCGGTCCTTGCGAAACGAGGCCGGACAACACCGCAGCTCTTCTCCTGCTTTGTAGCCGGTGCTCGCCCCGAGCCGATCGTGAAGAAACGAAGAATCGACCACTGACAACTGCAGCGGGCACGGATGAGGTTGTCGATTCGGGTCCCTTGCCGGTCTTTGCGATCCGTGGTTGCGTCGTGGTGGCGGGGCTCTTCCGATCCGACCCCGGAGCACAGTGGGGCTGCTTTAAGGCAGGCAGGGAATAGCGACCTCGCAGTTTGGCGAGAACGCCGTCCGGCGAGATACGAGGATGACACACGCTTGTTTCGGCCGGGAGCAGGCTGACCGGCGCGTCTTTGTTGGTAAACCTCCGCACCGCCCCGAGGGGTCCACCAAATCTTTTCGGGCCGGCGGGGACGAAGTACCGGAACTGACGGACCGCCTCAGAATGCTTGGCCCGTTTACCAGGGGCAGCGAGTTCGCCTGTGCTCCAGATTGTTTCGAGACGATGAAACCGCATAAAACGGCGCTCGAGCGTCAGGCGAGGTACGGAAGCACAATTCCGCATTCTGGATTGTTTCCATGAAACTCCGACAAAGCTCTGTGTGCGTGTTCTGTCTCATGGCGGTAAGCGGTACGTACCCGACCGTTGCACGGGCCCAGACGACCGCGTTTTACGATATTTGGTTGTCAAACCGTTTGCAGTATGAGCGCGATTTCACTGGCAGCGACGCAGATTATCGACCGCAGATGGGGATCTACGGATACGGTCTTCTCGACGGGCATCTGGACTTGCGCCTCTCGGGGGCCGGGGATTTCGACCTGAACCGCGAAGACACGATTGACGCGGCGTACGAAGATTCATGGCCCCGTTTCTATGACGCGTCATTGGATTTTCACGATTTCGGGCCAGTTAGCCACCTGATCCTTGGTCGCCAGGATTTGCCTGACGTTGACTATCTGCATTTTGACGGCCTTTCTCTGAGTCTCTGGGAGAGCAGCCCCGTGGGGTTTTTTGCGTTTGGCGGGCGGCCGGTCTCCTATTATTCGTCAAACGCCGGCGAATGGCTTGCAGGCGCGGGGGTGCGATACCGGCCGGCGGGATCCACACAACTCCAGGCCGACGCATACAAGATTGACGACCGTGGGGAGAATGTGTTTGCCTACGCGCTCAGAATGTCTCAGTATTTCAGTTCGGGCTTCGGTGACATGATCGAAGCCCGTTGGATAGAAGAAGATTTCCGGGATTTGAGCGCCCGACTCTATTACCATGGATCCTCCAAGTACGACATATCCGGCCTGATCTACTGGCAAGCGATGTCCCTGGGTACGGATGCTCACACGGCCGATACACGGTACTTTTCGATGTATTCGGGTTTCATGCGGCCGGTGGACAAATACCTTTTCTTCAGTTTCGATGCCAACCGTTACTTGGGCGAGCACTATACACTAAGCCTCGGCGGCAGTTACAAGCGCGTCCTTGACCGTGCCAAAGAGGGCGGGGAGAACTTTACGAACATTGACAACAGCCGCCTTTCCGCAGGATTCAGTGTCGTGGATCTGCCCATCCCCAACCTCACGTTTGAGGTCTTCGCCAGTCGATATCGGCACCCTGCGGAAGGCCTGTGGGACCTGACCGGGGAAGTGGGATACCGGTTCACGCCGCGGTTCAAAGCAAGCTGCGGCGCGACCAAGGCCCGATACAGGTTTTCGGATGAACTCTTTTTCCTTGACCGTTTCGGCCAGCCGATTCCGGATGAGACGGGAGGGATAAAAGTCAGCGATGTGGTGTTTGTCGAGATGCGCTGCAAGCCGGCGGAGCACTGGCTGGTTGCGCTCCGGTGCGAGCGCGAGACTGCGGACGACCTTTCAGGGAATGCGTATCGGATTGATCTGCGGGTCGACTACCGCTTCCGGATCTCGTCGAAAAAAACCACCGGCATCCGTCGGAAGTGATTGCGGCAAAAAGCGGAACGCTCCAAACCCCGGTCCCAAATGAGAAAGGACGGGGATGGGCGCGACAGCTCGCGTCGAACAGCAAGAAGGGCGTGCGCGTCATGAAATGGCCGGCTGAAAGACATCGTTGTCGTAAGCGATATTTCGCCACGACACTGGTATTGTTGGCGACAGGCTTGGTGCTGGCATTCAACGGTTGCCTGCCGAAATCGCCTCGCTCCGCTGTCCCTTTCAACCACAAGGAACATCTGGAAAACGCGGACGACGACCAAAAGGCGTTGTTCACGAACTGCGGGCGATGTCACAATACGAATGAGTCCGGCGCCGACGTACTCCCAACCCATAAGATTTGCCTCGAATGCCACGATTTCGACATGGACAAGCCGGACGAGATGTGTCTCACGTGTCATCCTTTGCCCAAGGCGCACGAGTCGGCCCCGCGCGGCAAGCTGCTGGTGCGGGCCCTCAAAGACCTGTATGCGGAGAGAGAGAAAGTGCACAAGGAGCGAATGGGCGATGAAGTCTGGGACCACAGTCGCCTGGAGGGCAAGGTGAAGTGCAAAGTCTGCCATGGCGACGTCCTCAGGGGCGAATACCGGGATCCCCTCCAGTTCCATCGGAACCAGAAAGTCACGGAGAAGTGCACGGCGTGCCATGAGACCAACCGCAAAGAGATCCCTCCCCGGAGTCACGCTTCAGTTCAGGCCTGGAAGCGTCAGCATGGGGCCCAAGCGCTCAGCAGGCAGTTGCCCGGCTGTGAAACGTGCCACCAGAAGTCGTTCTGCGACGACTGCCACAAAACCGAAAAACCGCGGAACCACACCGCCATGTTCCGTAATCGGGGACACGGTTTCATGGCAGCCGGGAACCGCAGACAATGCGCGACATGCCATCAGACGGACTTCTGCGAGTCGTGTCACCGGAACGTTGAACCTCCGAATCACACGGCTATATTTAAGAGCAGAACCCATTGCCTCTCGTGCCACGAGCAGTCAACCCGGCGCGGGACCCGTTGCCAGGTCTGCCATACGCTGGATTTGAACCAGCACACGACTGTCGGTAGGCCGCCCCCGGGCACGCATCTGCATGTCGTTCCCCAAGGGTTTGGCAGTAGTACGCTTTCCGATTGTAAGGCGTGCCACGACTTCACCAAGTGGTGACGGAGAAACAGAAAAAAGAGGCGGCTCGCATCACGACGGCATCCCACCGTGACGCTGTTCTTGCGAGAGGAAGCGGGAACTTGATACCGCCGTGACAGGTCCAAAAAAGCAACGCACAAGAAAGGAGTCGAGGGCTTATGCTGTGAATGAGTGTGTCTTGGCATCGACGCCAGCCTGCTTCACTTCGGAAAGACTCGCATTCCGACAATCGCGGGCATGACGTCTCATGGTTCGCGAATGGTATAATTCGTTGTGAGTGGACATGATACAGCTCCCATGTCGAGTCTTTGCGCAGATGCTCAACATGATGTGTGTCCCTCCTGTACAACTCACCGCCGTGCATGCAGAAAGGAACCCGAACTGACCATGAAGAAAACGTACCTCCTGATTCCACTTTCCCTCTTTTCCCTGTCGATTGTTGTACCGGCGGGCGAGTCGAACCCCGCCGATTGTGTGGGCGTCAAATTGTGTCGCATGTGCCACAAAAAGAAGGACCAAGGCAACCAATACC
Source organism: Kiritimatiellota bacterium (assembly GCA_013151865.1). Lineage (GTDB taxonomy): Bacteria > Verrucomicrobiota > Lentisphaeria > Oligosphaerales > JAADHN01 > JAADHN01. Next base: position 20,582 of record JAADHN010000135.1, on the reverse strand, counting down.
AGATATGGAAAGAAAGCGCCCATGCGAAGGCGTTCGATTCTCTTGGCAGCGACAAGGCGAAAGCCTTCGCCAAGAAGGCAGGTGTCGCCGATGCCCAAAAAAGTGGAAAATGCCTGAAGTGTCATTCTTCCACCTACAACTTCACCGAACAGCCTGTGCTGACGAAAGTGCGTGTCGAAGAAGGTGTTGTGTGTGAGACATGTCACGGCTATGGCAAGAAGTACTTTAAAAAGTCCATCATGAAGGACAAGGCGAAGGCCGTTGCGCTTGGCCTGATCGACCCGCCTACCAAGAACTGTACGCGTTGTCACAATGAGCAAAGCCCGACATGGGATCCCGGGAAGTACACCCTCAAGGATGGCACAAAGTCCGGGTTCGATGTTGAGCAGGCAGCCGCGAAGATCGCCCACCCGATACCGAAGAAGGACTGATTCCAACGGTCTGTGCACTGCTCGGTGCCCTGATCGCCGTGCCGTGCCCCGGTTCCGGGCGGAGCGCCGAATCTGTTTGACTGTTCCCAAACGACGGGCCGCGCTTGTCTGACGTGACGGGCGCGGCCCGTCTATCCGCCATCGCTCCCCTCCGGCGCACCCCCTGCCAGTAAGAAACTCCCGACCCACGTTGTTCGGCCTGTGGTCGGAAGTTTCCGGAGAGATCGATATGGAAGGCGAGAAGGAGGGGATCGCTTGGGAACTTCGGCGGCAAGGACGTCGGACGCAATCCGGCCGTCGCCACTGAGAGCGGTGCGTTCGAGCCGCACAGAACAGATACGGCGCCCGTGGGCGGCGCTGTCGGTCCGCCTGCATGGGGCTCTCAGTCATGGAACTTCAGGGGGGTCGGCGAGGTTCCACGAAAGAGAGGCGCGGCAAGATCGACCGATCCGTCTGAGGGCGGCTTACGGCCGGAAAACGCGCGGGGCGCCTCGCCGCTGAGTCACTTGAGGGCGCTGGCATCTGGCGGGTAAGGTGTTACAGTTTTGAGACGTCGACGTCTTCACAAGCATCCCCGCTGGCAGACTCCGGCTGTCGGTGTTCGTCGCAAACAGAAAACCGAATCTCGTGGGGCGTCCGGTGTGGCCGGTTGAGGCTGAACGGGGCCGACCCACGCCGGCCGGGTTCCGGAATGGCGCCCGACCCGGGATACCGGCACGCGTGATCGGCGACAGGCGGGGGTCGACCCGGGAGACAACGGAATTCCGGGGCGCCGCCGACAACGAAGAGGCCTATCGCGACGTCCATGCGGGCCGGCAGAGGGTTGCCTGACCCAGGATTACTGCAAAATGACCGTTGAACTGCTTCTTGACATCGTGGCGGGTGGACTCTATGCGGTCGCTGCGGTTCTTGCCGTGGCGCATATGCGCAAACCCGGCAAACACCGCGAACGAGCAATCATGGTCTTGGCGACAGTGTGTAGCATCTGTCTCCTCGCGGCATTGGTCCTGCACGGCTTCCGCATCTCCAGGTTTCCGGTTTTCGGCCGGTTTGAGGCCTCGGCGTGGTATGCCCTGGCGATCACGGGGGCCTATCTCTACGTCGGGTTCCGTCATGAGATCCTCCGTACGGTTTCCGCCGTACTGTTCCCCTATGTGACGATCATCGTTTTCTTGGGGGCCACGGCCGTCACCGCCAATCCAAACCCGAACCTTCAAGCGGCCAGTCCGCTGTTGGCACTGCACGTTATTGCTGCTTTCACCGGCTATGGCCTGTTCACTTTGGAGAGCGTGTTGGCCGTAGCGTACCTCGTCCAGGATCGGAGCCTGAGACGCAAACGGTTCGGGCCGCTGGTCAAGCGCCTGCCGTCGCTGGAGACGTTGGATCAGGTGATGTTTGAACTTATCGGCCCAGCGTTCGGGCTTTTCACGCTCTCCATCGGCATTGGCATAATTCTTGCACATCTGAACAAATGGGGGGTGCGCTGGGTGACCGATCCGAAGGTTGTCATGACGGGCGCGACTTGGGTCGTTTATGCGATTCTCTTCTACCTGCAGCGTACCGCGGGCCACCATGGCCGCCGTATAGCCTATGTTACCGTTCTCGGGTTCGCATGTGTGCTGCTGGCTTTCATGAGTGTGCATTTTGTGGCTCACGGCGTCCACAATTTCGGATTTCAGATCCCGTCGTCTGGGAGCAGATGAATGGATCTCGTAGCCATCGGCATCAATTTTAAATCCGCTCCGCTGACGCTGCGGGAGGCCTTGTCGTATTCCGCAGATAGGGTCCCTGTTGCCCTGCGCCAATTCCGACAGAGCCTGCCGGATACTGAGCTGCTTCTGCTGTCCACCTGTAATCGTACGGAATTCTACGCTGCCAGCCTCGACCGGAGACTGGACGTCGATTTGATCAGTCGGGTCTTGCTTGCGGACGGTGCTGATCTGGCCCCGGAGATCGAGGAGCACTTGTACGTCTTGCGACGGGAGGACGCGATGGAACACCTCATGGCCGTGGCCACCGGATTGGACTCGCTGGTGGTCGGCGAGACGGAAATCCTCGGTCAAGTCAAGCAGGCCTACCAACTGGCGCTGAAAACGAAAACCACCGGAAAGGTCCTCAATGCGTTGCTGCAGGAAGTCTTCCGGGTGGCAAAGCGGGTACGCAGCGAAACAGGGATTTCCCGGGGACGTGTTTCGGTGGGATCCATTGCCGTTGACCTTGCGAGCAAGATGTTTGCTGACTTGAGCAAGAAAACGGTCATGAACATCGGCGCCGGTGAAATCGGTGAGCAAACGATCAAGACGTTGGTCGAAAAGGGAGTCAGGGACTCCTACGTAGTCAACCGATCCATCAAACGCGGGCGGATCATTGCCGACCGGTACGGCAGCATCGCTTTGCCCTTCGACCGGCTGGCTGACTTTCTTCCCCGCGCTGACATCGTGATCACCTCGACCAGTGCGCCATATTGCATTCTCGGCGCGGAGACCGTCAGTGCGGCCATGCGGGCTCGGCACGGGAAACCGATGCTCCTCGTCGATTTGGCTGTGCCTCGGGATATCGAAGCGGCGGCGGCCGACATACCCAACATCTACTACTACAACATCGATGATCTCACGGGGTTTGCGAATGAGAACCTGGCCAAACGCCGCGATGCCATGGAGCACGCCCGTCGGATCGTCCGCAAAGAAGCTGCGGCCGTAGCCTCGGAGTTGCAGGCCGATTCTCTGGGAATCGGGAGTTTTATGAAAAAGCTTGACCGGATCATCGCCGAAATTGCGGAAGCGGAGATTGCCCGGGCTTTCGCCAAAGAAAAGGTCAGTCCCCTGGGCGACCGATGCGAAGAGTGCCGTGACGAGATTCGCAACATGCTGCGTCGGGCGTTGGCCAAGATGGCGGCCGGGCCGAGAAAAGCCCTCAACGAGGCCGCCAAAAACGGCACTTGGGACGAATTCTCGAAAACCGCGGCCCTGATGTATGGCCTCGATACGGATTCAGCCGAACAACCGTCGGAGGCCCGGAATGGCCAATGAACTCGTTCGTGTGGGTACGCGGGGGAGTTTGCTCGCCCGGACCCAAACCTTGTGGGTCATGGATCAGTTGCGTGCGTGCCATTCGGGTCTCCGACTCGTGGAGGTCATCATCCGGACGTCGGGCGACGAGAGGACCCACGAAGTCCCGGCCCGGGTCGCCGGCAAGGGCTTTTTCACCAAGGAGATCGAGGACGCCCTTTTGGCGGGTGCGGTGGACTTGGCGGTCCACAGCCTGAAAGACCTTCCGGCCTCCTGTCCAGACGGCCTGATGTTGGGGGCCATACCCCCCCGGGAGGATCCGCGAGACGTCTTGGTGGGCTGCACGACGGCGCAACTGCTCCGGATCCCCGAGCGCGTCGTTCTCGGGACCAGCAGCCTACGACGACAGGCACAGCTCCGACGGGCATTCAAGGGATGCCGAATTGTCAATCTCCGCGGCAACCTCGACACTCGTCTGCGCAAGACCCGAGACGGCACCGTGGACGGAGCTGTACTGGCCGCGGCGGGGTTGCGCCGATTGCGAAGGCAGGACGAGATCAGCGACTATTTCGCCCCGACACAGATGCTCCCGGCGGCCGGCCAAGGGGCTTTGGCTCTGGAGATTCGGCAGGACGACACCCGCCTGCGGGAATTGCTCTCCGCGATCCATTGCACCGTATCGAGCCGATGCGTGTACGCGGAACGGGCCTTTATGCACGAGCTTGGGGGCGGCTGCCAGTTGCCCGTGGCGGCCCTTGGCGTTGCGGATGGGGAGAGGCTCCTGTTGCGGGCGCGCGTGCTCTCGTTGGACGGTACGGAGTGCTTTGACGGTCAGCGGGAAGGCCGGACCGACCAGCCCGAGAAGCTCGGTCGCGAATTGGCCGCCAGTTTTTTGGCCCGAGGCGCAGGTAAGCTCATCCGCGAAATCGAGCGCCAGTTGGGAGAGGATGTCGACAATGAATGAGCCGGGCATCGTCCACTTGGTGGGCGCGGGGCCGGGAGATCCGGGCTTGCTGACCCTGCGCGGGCTCGAGTGCCTCCAGGAAGCTGAAGTGGTTGTCTACGACCACCTGGCCAATCCCGGGCTTCTCGCTCATGCCCCGCCGGATGCGCAATTCATTTACGTAGGAAAGAAGGCCGGCGCTCACACGCTCGACCAAGAAGCCATCAACGCCTTGGTCGTCGAGCACGGACTGGCGGGTCGACGGGTGGTCAGGCTCAAAGGCGGTGACCCGTTCGTCTTCGGGCGTGGCGGCGAGGAAGCCATCGCGTTGCGGGAAGCCGGGGTCCCTTTCGATGTTGTGCCCGGCATTACGGCGGGGGTTGCCGCCGCGGCTTACGCCGGCATTCCGGTGACCCATCGCGGGTTCAATTCGGTCCTGACGTTTGTCACCGGGCACGAGGATCCGGAGAAGGACGAAAGCGCTGTCGACTGGGGCGCTTTGGCTCGGGGCGGGGGGACGCTGTTGTTCTACATGGGAGTGAGAAACCTCCCCGGGATTGCCCGCCGGCTCATCGCCGGCGGACGGTCCCCCGACACCCCGGTTGCCCTGATCCGTCACGGGACGCGTCCGATTCAGGAGTTCGTCGAGGGGACGCTTGCCGACATTGCCGAACGCGCGGCGTCCGTCGGTATGAAGCCGCCGGCCATCACGGTCATCGGCGATGTGGTGAATCTCAGGAGAAAACTGCGCTGGTTCGACACGAAACCCCTTTTCGGTCGAACCGTTGTCGTGACGCGCTCGCGGACGCAAGCGAGCGCCCTTGCCCGCGGCTTGGCGTTGCTGGGCGCTCATGTGCTGCAATTTCCAACCATCAGTATTCAAGCTCCCGAGGACCCCGGGGCCTTGACCAAGGCGTTGGGGGACCTGGATGGGGTTGACTGGCTTGTCTTTACCAGTGTCAATGTTGTGGCGCGCGTTTTCGACGCGTTGACGGGGGCGGGGCTTGACGCTCGGGCGTTGGCGGGATGTTCGATCGCAACGGTTGGTTCCGCAACGACCGACGCCCTTGCGGCGCACGGGGTCCGGGCGGACCTCGTCCCGCCGCGGGCCACGTCGAAGGACCTATTCGAAACGCTCAGCAGCCAATTCGATTTAAGAGGGAAGCGGTTCCTGCTGCCACGCGCGGATATCGCGCCTCCGGACTTTCCCGAAAGCCTGCGGGAAGCGGGCGCCGAGGTCATTGAAGTCATCGCCTACCGGACCGTGCGCTCCTCCCCAGAACCGAGCGTGCTGGAGGCCCTTCGCGAGCACGCCGTCGACATCGTCACCTTTACGAGTTCGTCCACCGCGAGGAATTTTGCGGCCATCGTCCGGCAGGAGTTGGGCGACATCCCCACAGATGTCCGATATGCCAGTATCGGTCCCAATACCTCAAGAACCGCCGAAGCCGAAGGCATGACCGTGTGGACGGAAGCGAAGGATCCTACGATTGCCGGGCTCATCGCGGCGCTGGTTGCACAAACAGAAAGCGGCTCACTATGATCGGTATATCAAAGCTTTACTGCGGGACGGTCGAAGCGTCGGACCCTTTGCGGTACGGGCGCAAGTCGAATAAGCTCCCTTCCCACCTCCTGCAGTTCTCGAAAGACAAGAGGCCGGTGGTGGTCTGGAATGTCGGCAGGCGCTGCAACCTCCGTTGCGTGCATTGCTACTCCCATTCGCGGAACATCGATTACAGCGGGGAACTCACCCGCGAAGAGGGGATACGCTTGATCGACGACTTGGCGGACTTCGGGGTCCCGGTGCTGCTTTTCTCGGGGGGCGAGCCCCTGATGCACCCCGATATCCTCGAACTGATCGCCAGGGCACGCCAAAAAGGCCTCCGCGCCGTCGTCTCGACCAACGGCACACTGATCGACGATGAGATGGCCGCCAAGCTGAACGACGTCGATCTCTCCTACGTGGGCGTCAGCCTTGACGGGCTGCGGGAGACCAATGACCGGTTCCGGGGTATTCCGGGCGCCTTCGATATGGCTCTGTCCGGGATCCGAACGTGTATGAAAGCCGGGATCAAAGTCGGACTGCGCTTCACCATCAACCGCCGAAATTCCCAGGATATCGAAGGTATTTTCGACTTGATCGAGCGCGAAGGAATTCCGCGGGTCTGTTTCTATCACCTCGTCTATGCCGGTCGCGGCAGCAAGCTGGTAAAGGAGGACCTCACGCATGAGGCGACACGGAACACGGTGGATCTGTTGATGGACCGAACCAAAGCTCTCCATAAGAAAGGCCGCCCCATCGAGTGCCTGACCGTTGACAATCACTGCGATGGCCCCTACGTCTACCTGCGCGTTCTGCGTGAGGAGCCGGAACGCGCTCCGGGTGTGTTGGAGTTGCTCAAAATGAACGGTGGCAACAGCAGCGGCCGGGGCATCGGTTGCGTGAGCTGGGACGGGGCCGTCCACTTCGATCAGTTCTGGCGTAATTACTCGCCGGGAAATGTGCGCGAGAGGCCCTTCAGTGAGATCTGGACCGACACCTCGGATGAGATTCTGGGCAAGTTGCGGGAGCGAAAGAAGTATCTCAAGGGGCGTTGTGCCGCCTGCAAATGGCTGACGGTGTGCAACGGAAATTTCCGGGTCCGGGCCGAGGCGGTAACCGGGGACATTTGGGCCTGCGATCCCGCCTGCTATCTGACTGACGAGGAAATCGGGCTTTGAGTTTTCTCGATGCCCGGGTGAGACACCCCGGGCAGTCCGTCGAATTCCGGAACTGATTCTCACCGACCAAGCAAGGGAGGCCGCACAGTGGTTCACCGAGAGATGACCGGCACGTCCGGACACCGGACGAACCGGCTCCGGCTTGTCTTCTGGGAGCTGACTGCCCGCTGCAATCTGAAATGTCGGCATTGCCGGGCGGAAGCGCAGGATGACTTCGCGACCGGAGAACTGAGCACTGCGGAAATCCTGCGCGTGGCCCGGGATATTCGTGAAGTTGCCGACCCTATCCTTGTGCTCACCGGCGGGGAGCCCCTGGCCAGGGGGGATATCTTCGACATCGCACGAGAGTGCTCGACCCTTTTCAGCCGGGTCGCGCTGGCCACAAACGGTACGCTGATCGATGCCGGCGTGGCGCGGAGAATCCGGGACTGTGGAATTCAGCGAGTGAGCGTCAGCCTGGATGGGGCCAATCCGGAAACGCACGACGAGTTTCGCGGACTCCCGGGCTGCTTCCAGGATGCCATGCGGGGAATCGAGGCACTGCGGCAGGTCGGGATGTCTTTGCAAATCAACGTAACCGTTACACGGCACAACGAGAACGAACTTCCCCAGTTACTGGATGCTGCGCTGGAGCGGGGGATCGATGCGTTTCACGTCTTCATGCTTGTCCCTGTGGGGTGCGGCGCCGAGATCAGCGACGACAACCGTCTCTCGCCCGGTCGGTTCGAAGAAGCACTCCGGTGGCTGGGGGCGAAAACGATGGAACTTCGCGGCCGCCTTCAAATTAAAGCAACATGCGCTCCGCAGTACTATCGCATCATGCGTGAAGCGGCTCAAGAGCGCGCGGTCGAATTGCCGGACGCGAGCGGACCTCACGGGATGCATGCTTTCACCCGAGGGTGCCTGGCAGGATCGGGTGTCTGTTTTATCTCGCGGGTTGGCGATGTTCAGCCCTGCGGGTATTTGCCGATCCAGGTGGGCAACGTTCGGGAGCGGAAGTTGGGAGATATTTGGGATGAGTCCGAGGTCTTTGCCGCGCTCAGGGATCCGAGACGCCTGCACGGCAAGTGTGGAGCATGCGGCTATCGCAAGTTATGTCAGGGATGTCGGGCGCGGGCGTTTGCGGCGACAGGCGACTACCTGGGTGAGGAGCCGGACTGTCCCTACATACCCAAAGGGTACGGACCCGCCTGAAAAATGGATTGCTTTATTCGGCTCGCGATCCACCTCACGCTGGCTAAACGCAGGCGGCGAACACGGTTTTGGAAGAGGAACGGACGGGCCCCCGAGAAGTCCCGTGTCCTTGTCGTCGTTCGGCAATAAAGCGACATGCCCTGAAGACGCACGGACACAACATGGCCTCCGCGCCGGATGGGGCCGTACAGGCTAAGACATGAGCAACGCGACACTCACTCCACTTGATCGACGGATTTTGAACTGCATTCAGTTGGGCTTTCCGCTCAGTAGGCATCCGTACACCGCCCTCGCCGAGACCGTGGCCTGCACGCCTGAAGAAGCTCATGCACGCGTGTCTTACCTCCGGCAAATCGGCATTGTCCGCCGAATCGGAGGGTCTTTCGCGGCCCGGTCGCTCGGCTACATCAGTACGTTGGTGGCAACGCGAGTTGACCCGAGCCGGATCGAAGCTGTTGCGGCCCGGGCCAGCTCCTTCCCGGAGGTGACCCACAACTACGAACGTGAGGATGACTACAACCTCTGGTTCACCGTGATCGCGGCGGACCGGGAGCGTCTGCAGGCCATCCTGCAGAGCGTTCGTGATGTGGCGGGCGTCTATGCGCTGCACGACCTTCCTGTCCGTCGGATGTTCAAGATTAAGGTGGATTTCACCTTTGGCGCCGAGAAGGATTCCGACAAGGCGCGACCGCCTGCCCTGTCCCAATCGGCAGGTCCTCCCACGCGCTTGGTGCCCGACGCAACAGATCGTCGGATCATAGCGCGAGCCTGTGGCGACATCGGCGAGTCCCGGACCCCCTTCCGAAACCTGGCCGCACAGGTCGATGTGGCTGAAGCGGAGGTTCTGGCCCGGTTGGAGAGTTACCGTGCGAGCGGCGCCATGCGCCGATTCGGGGCTGTGTTGCGCCACCGGGCAGCCGGTTTCGCCGGCAACGGGATGTCAGTGTGGAGAGTGCCGCCCGACGATGTCGTGCGCGTGGGGGAAGCCTTGGCTGCCTGTCCCGAGATCAGTCACTGTTACGAACGTCCACGGCTGAAAGATTGGCCGTACAATGTCTTCGGCATGATCCACGGCAAGGATCGCACCGCATGCCTGTCAATCGTCGACCGGATCGCCGGGGAAATCGGCATCCCGGATTATCGTGTGCTTTTCTCGAACCGTGAGTTCAAGAAAACCAGCATGGTCTATTTTCCGGAGGCCCTCCAAGATCTGCCTTCGGGTGAACCTGATCCGTCGTGCCGGCGTGAACGTGTCGTCCCCCCGTGACCCGGAGGCGCCGTCCGGGCACGCTCAGCGGGGGAGTTGCATTCCTTACGGGAAGGCCTGCGGTGAGTGTGCAGCCCTTTCCCGGTCCGGGCGGCGGGGAGAGTATTCGCGTTGGGGCCGTGACGTCCTCCCTAAGAGGGGCCCTCCATCGCTTATGTTGATTGTTTCAAATGGGTCGCTTTGGCGTGGACGGGACGCGCCGGGAGATCGCGATGTACGCTTTCACGGTAACTGACGGCATGTCCAGGGCGATCTGCCGAGATTGGTCGGGAAAAGTGCGGTGCGAGGCATCGGTGCAGACTGCCGCGTTCAAAGCGACCAAATAGAACCAAGCCCTGTTCGGAAAAACACACAATGTGGTGAGGAGGAATCCCGTGATGGACTGTCAGAGTCTCTGGAAAGCCGCCCGTGCCGTTATCCCGGGCGGGGTGAACAGCCCGGTGCGAGCATTCGGGGCCGTTGGCGGCACGCCGGTCTTCGCGGAATCCGGATGTGGAGCCACGTTTCGCGACGTGGACGGGAAAGAATACGTCGATTACGTCATGTCATGGGGGCCCCTGATCCTCGGGCACGCTCCTCAACGGGTGGTCGACGCCGTGCGTGAGGCGTGTCTCAAAGGTACCAGCTTCGGAATGCCCACGGCCGGCGAAACACGGCTCGCCGAGTGCATTGTCGACTGTGTACCCAGTGTAGAAAAAGTCCGCATGGTCAACTCGGGTACGGAAGCGGCCATGAGCGCCATCCGTCTGGCCCGGGGGTTCACCGGGCGGGATCTCGTCGTCAAGTTTCAAGGATGCTACCACGGCCATGTGGACGGGTTGCTTGCGGCCGCAGGATCGGGCGTCGCGACATTTGCTATCCCCGATACGCAGGGAGTCCCCGTTAGTTACACCGAGAAAACCGTCATTGCCCCGTACAACGACCCGAGGGCGGTGAAGCGGATATTCGAGAAGCTCGGTGATCAGATTGCCTGCTTGATTGTCGAACCCATCGCCGGGAACATGGGAGTCGTGCCGCCGGCCCCCGGATTTCTGGAATTGCTGCGTGACATCACCCGCCACTACGACAGTCTCCTGGTCTTTGACGAGGTAATCAGCGGGTTCCGCGTCGGGTTGGGCGGGGCACAGGAGTACTTCGGGGTCACCCCCGACGTGACCGTCCTCGGCAAGATTATTGGCGGGGGACTGCCGGCTGCCGCGTATGGAGGCCGGTCCGACATCATGGCCGTGCTGGCCCCGGAGGGTGGGGTCTATCAGGCCGGCACCCTGAGCGGGAATCCGTTGGCCGTTGCCGCCGGGCTGGCCACCGTGGAGACGCTCATGGATGAACGCCCCTACGCCCAACTGAATGCACAGGCCGCTACGTTGGCCGCCGGGATGCGCGAGGCCGCTCAGGCGGCGGGCGTAAAGGTGCAGCAGAACCGGGTGGGTTCGATGCAGACGTTGTTCTTCACCGACACGCCGGTCAGCGACTACGTGACGGCGAAGACGTCAGACACCGACAAGTATGCACGTTTCTTCCACGGTATGCTGGCGCACGGCGTCTACTTCGCACCGTCCCAGTTCGAGGCTGGTTTCGTCTCAACGGCCCACACCGATGCGGACATCCGGAAGACGATTGCCGCCGCCAATGTGGTCATGAAGGAGCTTGTGTGAAGTACTTTCCGATCAATTTTGACGTGTCTGGACGTGGCGTACTCGTCATCGGTGGGGGACAGGTCGCTCTCCGAAAAGTCAAGAGTCTGAGGGCGTGCGGGGCCGCCGTGACCGTGGTCAGCCCGGCATTCTGTTCCGGTCTGTCCCGCATGAAAGGGATCCGGCGGATTCGGCGCGGGTACCGCAAGAGTGATCTGCGCGGAGCTTGTCTTGTGATCAGCGCTGCCGGTCCTCAAGCGGTGAACCGCCTCGCTTGGGAGCACGCGTCCGAAGCGGGGATCCCGATCAATGTGGTCGATCAGCCTGAACTTTGTACGTTCACTTTGCCGGCCGTGCTGAATTGGGGCGAGCTGATGATCACGGTTTCGACGGGGGGGGGAAGCCCTGCATTGTCGGCCCATATCCGTCGGAAACTGGAGGAGACGATCGGTCCTGAATTCGGGCGCCATCTGGCCCTTCTTGCGGAGATGCGCACACGAGTCAAAGCGTCCGTGCTGCCGATGGAAGCTCGCGGGAACCTCCTCAGGAAAATGGCGGGCGACGAAGTCCGCGAAATCATCAGGCGTGACGGCGTCGCCGCGGCTCGGACCCACCTGCTCGCGATGTTTGACGAGGCTGTCAAAGGGGCGGCCGAACGAGGGAACGATGATCCGGGGGACGAGGGGGCTGAGGGATAAGACAACCCCAGGGGGGCGAGGAACGACAGCGGCGAGATGGGCACACCGGACGGAGTGGGCGTCGTTAGCCCGACCTATTCACGCGGCGCCGGCGCGGGCCGTTGTCGGTCATGCCTGAGCAAGAGCACGGCGCCGGCGCACCGCGAAAAGACCGGCCAGCAGCAGCAGAAGCCCGAGGTCGATAGCCCCGATCAAGCACATGCGCGCGGCGACCGCTCCCATCCCGAACCCGTAGCTGTGCATTCCAGTGCCCAAAACATAGTTGACGCCAACATAGGTCATGATGATCAGCCAGAACGCCAGTATGCTCTTGGCCGCCATGGCGAACTGCCCCCGAGCCCTGAAGAAGTAAACGAGGGCGAGGGCCACACCCGACAGGGCGAGTATTTTTCCCAGGCTCAATGGGGCCAGCCGGATACCGACCAGAACGAAAACGATGAGTCCGAGAATCAGCCCCACAATTTGGACTCCCCACGTCTGCGGTCTGCGGCAGTTACGAACATGGACGATGGCCATGTATCCCAAAAAAGCGACCAATGACCACACCTCCTTGGGGTCCCAACCCCAATAACGGCCCCAGGAGGACGCCGCCCACACGCTTCCGGTAACGATGCCAACCAGAAGAAGCAGTGACCCGGCGAGGATGTACCCATAGAGCAATCGGTCCAATCCATCGGCCATTGTTTTCCGAGAGGGGCAGAAAGCCATGGTTGCAATCTGCACATGTGCAACGAGAACACCTATTGCCAACACGGCGTAGGAAATCATGATGATCGGCACGTGGATTGACATCCAAATGGTGTCCTGCAACACTGGGGCGATGGGCCGGATGAAATGATCGATCGGGAGACAATCAGCCAAAGCCAAGGAAAGGGCAGCGATGGCCGAGGCCGTCAACGGAACGCTCCGGTGACGAAAGAAGAAAAAGGCGACGAACGCAAAGCCGGCGGCGCCCCAACTGAGGAAGAGCAGGGATTCGAACATGTTGGATGCCGGAATGTTGCCCGCAATAGTCCAGCGCTGCATCAGGCCATGGGTGAAAACCACGAAACCGACCAGTGTAACCCCGCCTCCAGCCATACTCAGCCATTTGCACTTGAGAATCAGGGCCGCCGCCGCGAGAACGGTCGCCAGTGCGAAAATCATCCATGCCTTGCGGTACGCACGCGTCCTGTTGTAGTGTAGCTCAGTCTCGATTTTCTTCAGAGGAGGGCGATAGACTGCCGGCAGGTTGCCCAGTTCGGTGCGGAGGCGTTCGGCGGCTTTGGCGAAGGCGGGGGCATCGTCGCCCAGGAAAGCGACAGCCAAGTCTCTCCATGCCTGACGTGCTCCTCCCAGTGCCTTCTCCTTCGTTCGCTCCAGCCAGGAAGAAGACTTCCACGGAGCCTGGGGGGCAGTGGAGTCGGCGTTGGGTATGAAGCGGATTGCTTCTCCTTGAAACACCATCTGCAACGCGGCCAGTTTTCCGTGGATTTTTCTGACTCTTGTTTCCAAGGGATCGGGCTTGCCGCCGGAACATGGCTCTTCGAACCGACCGACCAAGGCCCGGAAAGGCTTATGATCCAAAAGTTCCTGGTAAGAGTAGATCGTTCGGGAAAGAGGGAGTTGCAACTCCTTGAGAAGACCTGCCGGCCGGATGGTGATCAAAGGCACCTGCTTCCACTTCTGTGGGTCGAAAGTCCAGGCAAGGAGAACCAGCACGGGGTCATGTCCTCGGAAAGTTTCGGTCCCCGTAACTTTTGACACGATGTCCCGGGCAAGTGTGTCCAGTGGCATATACCGTCCATCGTACTGGACCACCACCCCCCTCAACGGCGCCACATCGACGGCAGTGGGCAGATTGTCCTCAAACTTCGCAGATACGGAAAAGGCCAAGCAGGGAAGCACCAGCAGTTTCAGAAGATTCCGCATGAGATTCCTTTCTATTCCCAGGCAATTAACGATTACCCTGATCAATTCAAGGACTTCGTCGCGAGAGGGCGTGGCTCAGATGGATTCCGGTCATTGCGCCGAGCCCTGGGCCAAACCGTGTTGAAACATCGCCTCGGTCGATGGGCGGCGGCAATGTTCTGAAGATGTGCGAGATGCGTCATCGCAGCAGATGGCCCATGCATGGTTTTGGTTCGGTGCGGCTGAGGTCCCCGCAGTTCGTTGCAGCGATACCGAGCGGGACCGACCTCACTGTTTTCGGGGGTTGACGCGGCGATCGGAAACAGGTGCTTAAAAAGGGAGTTCTGTTGAACCCTTTGACTGCGGGCGCCGTCGCCACTGATTGAGAATACGAGTCACAGGGAAGGGCATCGACGTCTCGGCTTCATTCGGGTTGTGCTTCTGTTCTCGTTCACATTCGCACGCTGGCATGGGCCGCTGTCTGCGCCCGTTTGGCATCTGCGGAAGTGCCGTTGCCGGAGGCACACTCCACCGCGTGTGTCATCCCGTGCATTCCCGGGCTGATTCCGTCTCCAGACTGCTGCGTTGGCTCTTCAGCCGGCGTAACAGCAAAAGGGCCATTCCCAGCATTGTGATTGCATAACCAGCAAACACAATGGGGGCCCCGGGGTCTCGAGCGACGCTCAATACGGTGGCGTAGCCGTTCTTCGTTTTTCGGTAGCTGGCTTGGTAAAAGGTGTAACCGCCGAAGGTCGTCGGCCTATTCATACTGATTACCCGGTCAACGCTTCCCCCGGCGGCGAGGTCGGTAATCGTGATATTGCTTTCGTAAGAGCGAATGTGGGTATTGCCGGGATAGTAACCCAGGCGGAATTGGTTGAGGCCGATCTGGAAACCGAGGGGCACGGAACGTCCACCGTAAGCCACACGATAGGCTTTCCCGTCGAACTCGATGGTGCGCTCACGGTATTTTTCCACCCAGATTTCCCGAGTGGTCGCGGCACGAGTTGCCGTAAGCAGCACGGCCGGTTGACGGGTCTCGCGCACGCGGGGACGAGCGGTAGCCTCGAGGTGGACCTGAGCGTGGTCGAACCGGCGCAGCACTTTGAACGTCACCCCCGGCCATGGGGTGGCCACGGTTTGGCCGGCCGCGACAACGTGCATCACGGGGGCGCTTCCCTCGGCCATCAATTGTACGGCCAGTTCGCCCGTTGGACCGCTGTAAACCCGTATCGGCACGGACGCCAGTAAGCTGCTCGAAGCCTTAAACGTAAGCTTGAAGTCTTTTCCGAATCCCTTGCCGGTACGCCCGTGAAAAGTTGGGAACCTGGCAAAAGCGAGTTTCTTCGTTGTCCCTTTCGGACCGGTGATTTCCGCTTCGACCGCAGGATTTGCAGGATGATTGGAGGCGTTCACGATCGTCCCGCGGGGCCCTACGGTTGCGTGGGGGAAATAGCGCAACACTCGGACCGTGTACCCAGTCTCCCCGAGGGCCTTGGCTTGCTCCATGCACTCTTCCAGCGGGAACTCATACGTTTGTCCTGAGTAAACGACTCTAATCGTTCCTTTCGAGCGGGTGGTCTTTCCGGAAACCAACTGCTGCCACTCAGCGGGGCTGTTCACTGTTTGCAGATCAACAGTCTTTCCTCCCAGAATACGGTGCTCACCCGCGAATAGCCACGTGCTGTTTTCCCCATCCGCACTGGACAGAGATACTTCCACGGCGAGGCGCGCGGATTTGCCGTCGTTGAGAATCTCCCGTTTCCACGCCACGTCGGGAAGGTAGCGCACGACCTGGATCCGAACCCCATCCACGTCCAATCGGGCACGGGCGGGCAGTTCAACAGCCGAGAGGCCGTTTCCCAGATACCGACCGAAATCGAGCGTCGCCGCCGGGCCTTCCGCCGGCATCAGAGTAAGAATCTCTCCCGGGACGGCAAACGAATCCTTCGGCTGGCCTTTTGCAAGGACGATTCGTCCCTCAACACCGAACAGTTCGCTGACCAGAGCACCCACCAGAATGACAAGAAGGCCGCCGTGCGTCAACAGAAAGGCAAGCTGCCGTTTCCGGAAGGGAAAACGCAGCGCGATCGCCGCGCTTGCGTTGAAGCCGAAGAAGATCAGGAGAAGTCGAAACCAAGTGGCATAGTAGAAGGCCCCCCGTGCCTGTTCGGTGCCGTGTAACGTCTCATAGACTGTGGCGCTACCCATGGCCACCATCAAGAGCAGGAGAAGGACAACGGCAAACCACACGGAACCAATGGCCTTCAGGATCCGTTTTGCCGGGGTTCCAGATGACATGCGAGAATCCTTTCTGTTGCGACGGCGACGCCATCCGAGCCGTGGCGGCGAGAAGGTCGAAGCCTCAATCGGAGAACCCGGCAGGTTCCGTCGATTCGGAGACGATGCCAAGGCTTAACCCTGAAGAATGCGTGAGACATCTGCTGCTGCGGCGCATCTCACACGCCTTCAAACATTGCCGCCACACTGACCGAGCCGGTGTTTTAATACGGCCTCATCCAGCGTTCGACGCAGGGACTTGAATCCGTGTGGGCTACGCCCTCTCGCGACGAAGTCCATGAATTAATCAGGGTGAACCGTCAGGTGTACGTGGGCGGAAGTTTTCCAGTACAAAGACGCCCCGGCGACGACAACAAACGGGGCGGAAGGAGTTTTTTTTAGAGTATAGCACCAGAAACGGCGTTTTCCACGCAAGAACACGTTTTCAAGCGATATCTGTCTTGACAAAAAGGCCTTGCTTGAATATAAGAAGGGGGGGGACTACCGCTTTTCCCGTCCCGGCGGGGCTTCGCTGTACGACGAAGGTACGTTTGAATCGTTCGTGCGGGAGCTTGACACCGTTCTGGAGTGGAGGGGCTGCCGTGGTTTTTCAATACGTTTGGTCACGATTGGTCGGCAGGCTCCCAGGTTCCTCGATGACTCAGCTCGGCCAGAACGTGGACGGTGGAGTCGGAATCCGGCCGTCCCGCCGTGGGATGCCCGGAAAATGGCATGGCCTCCTTTGTACAATCATGTGTGTTGGAAAACAGCGACAGGCTCGGAGATCGTCAGGGATGCTCGTGAACGGATGTCAGCGCAATTCGGCAGGCCGAAGCATAATCAGAGAACTTCCGTCTCTGCTTGTTCTGTTGCTGGGGGCGGTGGCCTCGGCACTGAGTTTCGGCGCCGGGGGGGCGCAGTTCACGTTAACCTTGAACGACGGCTGGAACTTCGTTTCGGTCCCCATCATGCCCGACGACAGCCTCGCAGAGACCGTCTTCCAGAACAAGATTGTCGGGCACGTCTGGCGTTGGGACGGCAAGCATTACGAGACGACGGCGCGGGTGGCGCCTGGGGTGGGGTATTGGGTCTATCATGCAAATTCCCGGGACTCAGCGTCCGCAGGCCAGGTTACCGTGACAATCGAGGGCGCCGCCCTCGACGTCAACACGTTGGAATTGGCGAAGGGATGGAACGCCGTCGGCCCCCTGCCTGACTACAGGCGCCCGGGCTACCCTGCGGTCCTTGACGAAACCTGGGAATGGGATCCTCTGATGAGGGGGCTCCGCGTCGTCAGCGGCTCCGCGCTGACCCCCGGACAAGGCTACTGGATGTTCGCGCCGGCGCCAGTCGCGATTACGTTCCTGAGTCACACGATAAGCGGGACGATCACCGGCGATGTCTTGCAGGGCATTTCCTTGAGGCTGACGGGAACGGCCACGGCGGAAACTGTGTCCGACGCCGACGGTTCGTTCTACTTCGGAGACTTGGGAGCCGGGACGTATAGACTTGCCCCGTTCGGGGAAGGGGTGAGTTTCGTGCCGTCGAGCACCGAAGTGGTTCTCGGCGGCGCTGACGCAAACGGTATTACGTTCGTTAGCAACCAGCTTGGTCCGAGTGAGTTGTCAATTTATCCCGCCCTCGGTATCGCCGCACGGACGGAAGACCGGATGGTAGCCCTTACAGTGCCGCCCGACGCATTGGTGAGCGCCGGAGGCCCTGTGCCGGGCATGTTCCGTTCATCAGTTGAACCCTCCGTCGCGGTTGCGGACTCCGCTACGTTACTGACCTTCTCCGCACGGCTGGATTTGCCGGCAGAGGCCGTAGTGGCGGGGGCCACAACCGATGCCGCGTACACGTTTGACCTTTCTTTTCTGGCTAATGTCCCTGGCGATGCAGACGCGAGATACCGATTGGGGTGCATTCGGATCGGGTTTTACGAGGAGGGAGGCGCCGGGAGGTCGTACTATGAAGATTTTTACGCAACCCCCGATTCAGCCGGTACGCGGGAGACAGGTTCCCTGCTCTTGCGTGTTCCTGTCACTGCAGTGGCCGGAGTTCGCACCAGGGCCGGAGAGGCATTGGGCGAGGCGACGATCGCCGACGGCGATGTGATCGCGATGTTTGAGGCCGTTGTCGTTGACACAAGCGGCTATTTCGGAAGAATCGGCGGACAGGCCGACGCAGCCGGTGCAACCGTCTATCGGCACACCAGCAGTGCGCTCGCACGGGACGTCGATATGTTTTTTCTGCGGTGGAACCCTGAGACTCAGAAGTTTGACAATAGCGATGCGGAAACCTTGGACGGCAAACACGTGGTTGTGTTGCTTCACGGGTGGCAGACGCTGGTAGGATTCGGCAGCGATCAGAATCTGCTCGAGCCCCACCGGACAACTTGGCGGACATTCGTGGAGTACGCGACGGGTGCTGCTCGGGACGGACCGGACCTACGGCAGACACTCGAGTTCTACACGGTCCGTTACGACTGTGATCAACGGATTTACGACAATGCGGTCGTCATCTGGCAGGGCTTGGCGGCCAAGTTCCCGGGCCGGCAGGTCACGCTGCTTGCCTACGGTTCCGGTGGTGCAATCGCCCACGCGATGTACCAGCAATTTCACCCCGGCCCTGCGACTTTTTCCAACTGGCCGGGTGGCGGCATTGCGCGGATTGTCTCGTTGAACGCCCCGTTCCACGGCACGCCGTTAGTCCAGATGCTGCACCCCGGGGGCCTGACCGCACCACAGGCGCCGGTTGTAGTCGGCTCTTCGCTGGCTTTCCTCGCGTGCAATACCCCGGGTAGCGTGGACTTGGGGTGGGATGGCTTCGACAACAATTCCCTGGCATTGTGGACAAACGCCGATCTGCTGTCGCTGAATGCACTGGGGCCGAGCGATCTATCGGGTTCCTACGTCACCTATGCCACCCATCTCGCATCCGACCGGGATCGCGACGAGGCGGCACTTGCCGATTCTGGCGCCCGAATACGGGCGGTTTTCGGGAGTAGCTACGAGAACGATGGGGTGGTACCCGTCAGGTCCGCCCGCTTGTGCCTCAATGTCGGAGGGAGTTATGTGTCGCGAACCACGGAAAAGGGCGCGACTCTCGGCCCTTACAACCACCTTGAAATCTATCGGGGAAAAGCGTCCGGCGATCTGAATGCAGACCAGTATGACGAAACGCTGTTTGGAGCGATCGCTGCGAGCTTGGTGCCGCCCCGGGACGACCTGGTCCTCATTCCGGCCGGCTCGTTCGAGATGGGGGATGCGCAGGGAGACGACAGTTACGGGCTTGAGACCCCGGTGCATACGGTCCATGTCCCCGCCTTCTACATGGGACGGACCGAGATCACCAACGAGCAGATGCGCCGGGTGATGCAGTGGGCATACGACAACGGCAAGATTACTGCCGATACAGGGACGGTGAAGAATGCGGGCGCGGCGGCAAAGGAGTTGTTGGACCTGGACGCCGCCAACAGCCAAATCATCTTTTACAACGGCACGTTCACCATTTTGGTCGGCCGGGAGAACTTTCCGTGTACGGAAGTGACCTGGTATGGCGCTGCAGCTTACACGGCTTTCAGGAGCGAAATGGAGGGCAAGACCCCGTGTTTCGACCTCTCGGACTGGTCTTGCGATTTCTCCAAGAGCGGCTATCGCCTCCCGACGGAAGCCGAATGGGAGAAGGCGGCGCGCGGCGGACTCGCCGGCCAGCGGTTCCCGTGGGGAAACACAATCACTCACCAGCAGGCCAACTACGTGAGCAGCGCGGCCTACGAGTATGACGTCAGCGGGACTCGGGGCCCGCATCCGGATTATGCGTCCGGGGCGGCGCCCGCGGGGACGTTTCCCGCAAATGGGTATGGACTGTATGAAACGGTGGGGAACGTCTGGGAGTGGTGCTACGACTGGTATGCCAGTCACTGGTACGACGATCCCGGAGCGACCGCCGATGCCCCCACCGGACCCGTGTCCGGCTCGATCCGAGTCATCCGGGGAGGAAGCGCGGCTGACTATGCCAATCAATGCCGCTGTTCATCCCGCCACCTGGGCGAGAATCCCACCAACAGCAACAACCTGCTCGGGTTTCGCGTCGCACTTTCTTTATGAAGTCCATTTGACCTGTGGAACACTTGCGTGTGATCCCTTTGTCAAGTCCGAGATAGCGCCCGGAATGGTTTTTTCCAACTTGTTTTCGGAGCGGAATCAACTTTTTCCTGAAGTTTGCTTGACCTGTGGGGCATCTGCCTGTAAACTGTTTTTAGCAAGTTCCATAAAGCGGGTTGGAACGGTCCTGCCTGATTCGGGGAGAGCTTTCTTTCTGAAGCCCATTTGACCTGGGGAGCCGCGGTGGGTGATGGGTAATGTGCGTCGGGCAAGCAAAGGGACGATGTCGGCCCTAACACGGGATTGTCTGCAACAACGGGGAGGCTTGAAGAATGAAGGCGTACAGGCGAGTGTTGGGAAGAGTGGTCGGTGTCGTTGCAATTGTTTTTGGCCTGTCGGTGCGGGCGACC
>JAADHN010000147.1 GCA_013151865.1 Kiritimatiellota bacterium | reverse complement strand
CGCCAATTCGAAAGCTCAATCCTCGGGAGAGGACCGTCCCGGCGCGCTCCGAAAAGCGGACAAAACAGGACAAAAACGACGCGAGGGCCAAGAAAGCAAGAATGACGACTACATCCATCAAGCGTTTGACAAAAAGATGACCGATCGAGTCGCCGGCGGCCTGTCGGACCCCGTCGCTGGGGGCTTTGTGGCCGGGCGCCTGCTTCTCACTCCCCCCCTTTCCCCTCGACGTCGGCGCACCTCTACCAAGGCGCTTGGCGTTCCGGCAGCGGATCCACAGTCCAGGCCATTCGGTCGCACAACCGTTCGAACATCTCCAGCTTGACCGACGCATATTCCGGGGCGCCCCAGAGATTGCGCGTCTCTTGTGGGTCCGCTTCCAAATCGTAGAGTTCCCCCTCACCTGTTCCGTGATATGCCGCGAGCTTGTGACGGTGTGTGGTGACCATGGTGGCGTGGGCCTGGGGCGCGGTGTGGCAGGACATGGCGTTGTAGCATTCGCAGTAGGCATCGGCCCGGTGTTCGTCGAGCGGCGCATCGCCGGTGAGGAGCGGCCACAGGGAACGGGCCTGCATGCCTGGGGGTCTGGGCAGTCCTACAGCGTCGAGGACGGTGGGGGCGAGATCGCCCAGTTCGACCAGGGCCCGGCTCCGCCGCCCCGGCAGCACGCCGGGGCCGCTGAAGATCAGCGGCACGCGAACCGCCGGCTCGTAGAAATACGGACCTTTCAGATAAATGCCGTGGTCCCCAAGCATCTCCCCGTGATCGGAATGGAAGATCACCAGGGTATTCTCGTGCTGTCCAGTCCGTTCGAGCGCCTCGAGCATCCGGCCCACCTGAGCGTCGATGAGTTCGCACATGGCCCAATACGCCGCGCGGACCAGACGATGGTCATCGGGGTCCATGGCCTCAAAATCCAGGTGTCCGGCATGATTGTAGGCCCCCCTGTGGTCCAATTTCTGGAAACCCGGCTTGTTTTCCAACTCACCCTCAAGGTAGTTCGGCAGCGGAATGGCCTCGACGCGGTCGAGCAGGCGCTCGAGGGTTTCCCGGGGCGGGTCGAAGGCGTGATGCGGGTCGAACATGTTGACGGAGAAAAGCCACGGCCTGTCGAAAGCGGGTGCCCGCTCGATGAAGGTGACGGCTTTTTCCGCGCACCAAGTGGTTTGGTGCAATTCCGCCGGCGGTCCAGTTTGGACGTAACGCGAGTTTCGAAACGGCTTGGGCGCGAACTCCGCGCCCCGCTCTTTCAACCATTGGCTGTATTCGTTCCCCGGCCAGTTGCCCCGGGGACCTTCCGGGGCCGGATGATGCGACCAGTGGAAAACACTGTACCCGTCGTCAATGCGCCGTTCCATGGACGGACACGCCTTGGGATTGCACGGTGAAAGGTGCAGTTTCCCCGAAAGCCCGCAAACGTATCCCGCGTCCGCCAGGAGTCGCGGAACAAGGATCTCGTCCGCCGGAATGGCTTGACCGTTCTGCCGGCAACGCGTCGTCCGCGGGTAACGTCCGGTGAGGAAACACGCCCGGCTCGGTGTGCAGACCGGACTCTGGCTGATGCAGCGATCGAAAAACGTCCCGTCTTGGGCGAGCCGATCCAGGTTGGGAGTGCGGACCCACGGGTTCCCGTAGCAGCCCAGCGTATCGAACCGTTGCTGATCCGTGCAGATCCAAAGGATATTGGGGCGAGACATGTGACATTCCTCTGTCTCAAAGCAGACTTCGCAACCTCTGCCCAAGCGTCCGAATGATTCCGAAACGCCCCGCAGACGACCGGTCATGGTCCTCAGGCGCCATGAGACCGCCGCGACGGACCGATACGACCAACCAAGTCCGATCAGTCCGATCAGTCCGACCGAAAACCCGGCGCACGGTCGAACTTGGCAAGAGCGGGCTTCATACGGAGACCGCCCCAGAAGAGTCCGGTCAGTTCGGCAGGGGCATCAAGTTCGCCGGCGCTCCAGATCGTTTTAAGACGATGAACATGAGCATTCAAGGCCGGCCGCCGTCCACCCATATCGGGCTCGACCAGGCCATGGCCCCGTCGATCCCGGTAATTCGGACGCTGTACCACGTTCCTTCCGTGCGAGGTTCGGTATCCGTGAATTCGAGAGCGATGCACGCCTTGTCGGGCGTTTCACATTGCCAGTCATCACCTCCACGGAGGACTTCCACACGCGCGATCGGCACTGAATGCGCTGCATTCACCCGGAGAAGACGGGGGCCGTCGCCGCGGAGCTGCGCGCCCATGGGCGCGCCGTTCAGCGTAAATTCGAGTATGATCCGGGCGTTGGTCGTAGCATAGACTCGGCGCTCCCACAGGGCTTCGAAGAGGGCCTCTCGGGTCAACTCCCGGACCCAGGCGCCCGTGATCCCCTGCGGCCACAGGTCAGCGTACATCGGCATATCCGGCTGCTGCGTGTGGAGTTCATCGCCCGGTCGACCGTCATGGATGTCGCCGCCCCCGACCAAGCCGTAGCGGCGGCCCAACCGGAGCGCGTCGAGCACGTGCTGCCCCGGGCATTCGCCCCCGTGCGCACGAATGGGACGGGGGTTGCCGGCGGCCGCAGGGCGTTCGCTGTTGCCCCAAATCGAGTAGACTTCGCACAAGCGCTCGACTTCGGGATCGTGACCCCGCGTCCAATCCACGCCCATCTGGCAGTTGGCACTATGGTGCGGGACCACCAGGGCGCCCTCTGCGCGGGCGGCCCGGTACAACCCGGCGAGGTCTACCGCACCGGGCCCTGCACTGCGCAGAATCGGCCCCGCCGCTCCCGGGTAATACACATTTCGGTGCCCGAACTTTCCGCTGGTCCACTCGAGCCCGATCAGGGTCGTAAATCGGCCGGGCTCATTCCACGCATTCGCCACGTCGGTAAAGTACCGCCATTGGGCGTCGGAGACCCACTCCGCGTGATCGGACACCGCGAAAAAGTCCAAGGCCCCTTCGTCCCGAGCAAAGGCGCAGAGTTCCTCCGGACAGCGCAGCCCGTCGGAAAAAACGGTCTGGCTATGGGGGTCCCCCCAAACCAGCCGACGCGCGGGCTTCTCGGCGGTCACCTTTACCGGGTTACTGACCCCGCAGGCGCCGGACCGGGGTTCACAGGCCGAAAGGACCCACGTGCCGGGTCTGTCGAAACAGAACCCCGAGACTGTGGCAATAGGACGCGTGTCGCCCGGGAACACCCCCTGCCGCCCGTCGAAACGGAACTCGTCGGGTCCGGTGCAGTGCGGCGCGTCAAAGCGGACCTTGCCGGTCCATTCCTTGGGGACGTTGTCCATGTACCGAATCCCGCGCGGAGATCGATTGAACGGTCCGGCCACCCGCGGCAGTCCCTGGTAGCACGTCCAGGGAGTCACGTACGGCGCCGCCAACACCTTGACATGCACGGAAAACAGTTCTCCGACAGCGACCGTACTCGGGGCGACAACCCTGATTTTTGCAAGAGGAGGCATGTGTTTCTGTTCCGGTTTGGCATCGTGCGCAGTTCGCAAACTGGTTTCCCCGCCACGCGCTCAAAAAGGTAGTGGCCCCCCGGGAGTGTTCAAGGCGGCAAACCGGGCCGTTCTCGTCCTTGCCTCCCCGGAGAGCGCGCCAGAGCTGGACCGCCCAACTTTTCCCTGTATGCTGTCGACAGGCAAAGAGTTCGCTCTCGAAAGCGGACCGGGACTGCCATTGCGCATAAAGTACGGAAGACGAATGCCGGTCTGTGGCAGGCGGTCCTGGCGCCCGCGACAGAGGACTACTGCGATCATACCCATGCGTATCTCCGCGGCACAGCCGGCTCGGACACTGCCGCCTTGGTGCAAGGCGGCCTTCCAAAACGGACACACAGTCCTGGGGGCCGTGCTCCCCAGCGGAACGCCTCGGCGTCCGCCGAGAAGTGGCGAGTGTGATCCGCCCCGGCGACACACCGAACGGGGAGGATAAACCGGACAAGGCCATCATGCTGCATTACACCGTCCCGACCGAACATCTTCCGAAAATGTTGGAGGAACTCGCCCGACCGTGGCATACCGATGTCGTTCGCCGCCCAGGGGAGATCGGCCGGTCGGAGGGGACCGTCGATCTTTCCGCCGGCTTCCGGTTGTGCCCGGGGCCTCTCGCTGACGGCGATGTCTTTGCGCTGACGCCGGCTTTCACGGACTTGCGCCGATTCATGGCGCGCAGCATGGCAGTCGACGAATGTGAAACGGGGTACGCAATACGCCTCGTTTGCGAGCAAGACACAAGGACGCCCGGCAACGACGAAGGGTTCCGTGTCTCTGTAAGCCGGGATTCGTGCACGATCACCGCAGGAAGCAGCGATGGAATTCGCCGGGGACTTTTCTATCTTGAAGACGAAATGGCCTTACGGCGTCGACCGGTCCTCCGCACCGGCAATATTGAGCGGCACGCGGCCATCGCCCCGCGGATCGTGCGATCTCCCCTGGCGCCTTATCGCTGGCTCTCGGGCTGGGAACTCGAAGATGAGACAGACTATTACCCGGACGAATACTTGAACAGCCTGGCCCATTGCGGAGCCAACGGGATCTGGGTTGCCGGTCTGCTAAGAAACCTGGTGGCTTCCGACGTCATCCCCGAGCTGGGGCCGCCCGAACATCGGCTCGGCAAACTGCGCGATCTGGCGGCCAGGGCACGTCGATATGGCATCAAAACATACCTGTTCTGCATCGAGCCGCGCATTCTGCCGGCGGGACACGTGCTGCGCCGAACTCACCCCGAACTTTGCAGCGACAAGGGACATCTCTGTACGTCGACCGAAAAAGTCCGCGAGTACATCCGGGAAGCCGTTCGCAGTCTCGTCGAGACCGTCCCCGAACTCGGGGGAATCATCAACATCTTCAACGGCGAACGGCTCACGTCCTGCTGGTCGAATGCGTACATGGTCCAATGCTGTCCACGCTGCCGTGTTCGGCGACAGGAAGCGGTCTTGGCGGAATCGCTCGACTGCTACGTGGACGGCTTCCGACGCGGAAACAGCCGGGCCAAACTCCTGGCGTGGTCGTATGCCATGATGGACCCGCGCAACCGGCACACGTCACGCTATCATCCCAACGGATCCTTGCCGGACGTAATGCGACTCAGCGATCCCGAGATTGTCTGGCTGTGCAACTTCGAGCATGGGGGCGAGAAGTGCATCGCCGGCAAGCAAATCGGGATTTTCGAGTATGCTTTGTCCTATACAGGTCCTTCCGCCACATTCGAGCGTTTCACCGAACAGGCCCGGGAGATGGGCCGCACCGTTTACGCGAAGTTGCAGACGGGCACGACCTACGAGCTTGCCAGTCAGCCGTGGCTGCCGTTACCGGTCCCGGCCGTCGACAAGGTCCTGGCCGCGCGCCGCCTGGGGGTCGAAGGAGCCATGCTCACCTGGGTCCCCGGAGGCTGGCCGAGCCCGATCCTCAAAGCAACATGCGAAGCGTGTTTCTCGGAGAGCAAGGAGGCTGCAACCATTCTGACGCGTGTCGCCGGGGTCACATTCGGTCCGGAGGCGGTCGGACCGGTATGCGCTGCCTGGCGCTCCTTCGCCGACGCCTTCGATCGCCTACCCTTCAGCCTCGAGCTTCAGCGCGAGAGTCCTCTCACACGCTCGCCGCAGTACCACTTGACCTTGGAGAGCGAGACGCGTCCGACGCCTCCTTATAATTGGGGCATCACGCGCCAACGGACGCCCCAGCCCTTCCGGAACGACGTGCAAAACTGGCTGGGGGACTTCACCTGCGAAGAGCTGGTCGGCTGTCTGCGAGATTTGTGCGACAAGTGGGAAGCCGCGTTCAAGCGCTTCGCAAGCGTTGCCTTCCCCGGGGCTACTCCGACGGCCTTTTCGCACGAATGCGCGATCAGTCGGGCTGCCCTGATCCAGTTCCGGTCCTGCGCGAATGTCTACGAGTTCTGCGACCTGCGCGAGCGCTTGGCGGCAGCGGAAGATCGTTCGGTATGCGTTTGGATGATGCGGCGGATGCTGGCGCTGGCCGAAGCGGAACGCCGGCTCGCCGGCGACATGCTGCCCCTGCTCGACCGACACCCGGCCATCGGCTACCACCCGGAAACCTACGACTTCCCCGTTTCACGGCAGGGCCTGCGACAGAAAATTCGGCAGTTGGAGCAGATGATGCCGATGTTGCAGGCCTGGATTCGGAAAGGCCGGCCGGACCGGGCCCGCTTGGCCATGACGGTCGAGCAAAGCCTGGGCGAAGTTCCCGACCGGTGGGGAGATTGAACTGCCCGCCCGACCGCTTGCCGGCTCGGCGTACGCGCCTGAGTCGGAACGGGCGGCCGTTCCGGATGCGCGGGATCGCCGGCGCCTTCCCGAAAGAGCAGAACGGGATGCCGTGGAGGGGACCGCCCGGAATTCGCCGGAGTTCTTTCGGCGGTTCGAGTTTGCCATGCCCCCCGCCCGCATCTTTCTTCCCGGCTTTCCAAACTTCGTGGAGCGGGAGCCTCAGGCCCCGGCGGGAACCAGAGGGGGCGTCCGCGGACGCCAGATACGGTCGTCCGTGAGCCCCAGGCGCTCAGCCACGTCCAAAGCCGTCAAAGCTGTGGCCATTCGGCTGATGTCGTGCGCATCGGAAGCGAGTGAAAACCGGCACCCAGTGCTCGCGACTGCTGCCAAATAATCCACGTATTCGTCCAAGTACGCTTCAGGGTTCGCCGCGTTATCCAGGTTCGCGCACCCGTTGATCTCGATGGCGGTGCCCGTCTCCCTGGCGACCTGCCCGAGTTCCACGGCATACGATTCGGGGACATGCCGCACCGAATCGAACCAAGGCCATCCCTTGCGATCGAATTCATGCTTCCCGAACCAATACGGATGCACCACAACGTCAACCAACGGATTGCGACATGTGGCGAGATGGTGGCGGTGCTGAATATCGATGATGGTCCTCAAATCGTACGTGTCGCAATAAGTCCCATGGATGCCGCCGATGGCAAACTGGAAACCCGACTCGTCGCGAACCTGTTCATGGTACGCAAAGTCGCCGTCGCAATCGAGGAAGTTGAGTTCCACTCCGAACCAGACGTCCAGTCCCGGGGCCTCCAGGGCCAGCAGGTCCGCCTTGATTCGGTGGTGCAGGGGTAGCTTGTCCAACGTGTTCAGGTGGTCTGTGACGCCCAATTGACGGATGCCGAGTTCCCGGGCCTTGGCGATCATGGCCGGGATCGTCATGGTCTCGTTGGCACATCTCAGATACAGGGTGTGGGTGTGAAAGTCACAGGGCGTAATCATACTTTGTCCACTCCTCTCTTTGCAGGCGCCCCGGTACAGTAGTGCAACGCCACCGGTGCGCATCAATCGAAACAGGACAAAAACGGACACAAAAGAGGGAACCGGCGGACGGATGCGGTCGATTCCCTGGGCAACCCCACCCCCGCCTCAGCGCCGACGAGTGTCCGCCAGTGGTCCCCACTTGGTCCACCGCAGCACGGGGCTGGAAAAGATCGCCTGGCCCAATATAGTTTGGCTCTCGCGCGGACGCCTCGGCGCCACAAGACAATCGTTTGCCGCGCGGCGCGGATGATATCGCACGGAATGGCGGCGCGTCGACACTTCCACCCGTGTATCAGATCGTTTTCACCCAATCCGTGATGGCGAGAACGGCTGCGAACAGAAGAATGACCTGAGGCCCGACACGACACGACGGCGACCGGCAGAAAAGAATGGGACCGCAGATGACCACAACCGTACTGCTCGGGGATGAAGCCATCGCGCAGGGCGCGCTCGATGCCGGCATTGCCGGCTGCTACGCATACCCGGGAACGCCCTCCACGGAAATCATGGAGTTTATTCAGCGTGCCCCCGAAACCCGGGACAGAGGGGTCCACGCCCAGTGGTCCAGCAACGAGAAGACCGCGATGGAAGCGGCCTTGGGCGTGTCGTACACGGGCCGACGCGCCCTGGTTTGCATGAAACACGTCGGCCTGAACGTGGCAGCGGACGGGTTCGTGAACGCCGCCATCACCGGGGCGATCGGCGGCCTGGTGGTGGCCGTCGCCGACGATCCCTCCATGCACTCGTCCCAAAACGAGCAAGATTCCCGGTTTTATGCGGAATTCGCCCATGTGCCCTGTCTCGAACCGACCGACCAACAGGAAGCGTACGACATAACCCGGCACGCATTCGAACTTTCCGAGAAACACCGCGTGCCGGTCCTCGTGCGCCTCACGACTCGGCTGGCCCATTCCCGGGCCAACTTACGCCGCGCCGCGCCCTGTTCCGGAGAAACCGGCGTCCGAATCCCGTCGGACCCGACTCGATTCGTGCTGCTGCCCGGCAACGCACGCCGAAACTACGGAGAACTCCTGGACAAGCAGGACGCATTCGTGCAGGAATCGACCGCGTCGCCCTTCAATGCCTTCTTGCCCGGGGAAGATACCTCGTTGGGCGTGCTGGCTGCCGGAATCGCCTTCAATTATGTCATGGAGAGTTTCGACGGGGCGTGCCCACATCCGGTATTGAAGATTTCTCAATACCCGCTCCCCACAGACCTTCTGCGGCGCTTCCTGGACAGTTGCGAGCGCATCCTTGTTGCCGAGGAAGGTTGGCCGTTCATCGAGAACAAACTGCACGGGCCGCTCGGTCCGGATTCGCGCATCCTCGGTCGACGCACAGGCGCCCTGCCACGCGAAGGCGAACTCACACCGGAAAGCGTCGCCGCGGCCCTGGGGCGCCCCGTGCCGACGCCGGCCGAATCGGAACTCCTGTGCAGCCGCCCGCCGCGCCTCTGCCGCGGCTGTCCCCATGCCGACGCGTTTCGGGTCCTGAACGAGGTCATGGCCCCGGTGGGACCGGGACACGTGTTCTCCGATATCGGCTGTTACACCCTTGGGGCGCTCCCGCCCTATTCGGCGATCAACACTTGCGTGGACATGGGCGCGTCCATCTCTATGGCCAAAGGCGCCGCGGACGCAGGCCTTCGCCCTGCCGTGGCCGTCATCGGCGACAGCACGTTCACCCATTCCGGCATGACGCCGCTCCTCGATGCTGTTTGGGAGAATACGCCGGTCACCATTCTGATCCTCGATAACGCCACGACCGGCATGACCGGCGGTCAAGATTCACCGGCTACCGGCCGGTTGACCGGGATCGCGGCCGGACTGGGCGTACCCGAGGAACATATCCGCATCCTGGTCCCTTTGGCGAAACATCATGAGGAAAACGTGGCCGCGCTCCGTCACGAAGTTTTCGAGTGGGACGGCCCGTCCGTGGTCGTCTTCCAGCGGGAATGCGTGCAAACCCTGGCCCGGAAAAGGAAACGGCACGGGACCTGAGAACTCGGCAGACAGATCGGACAGTTTCCATGAAACAAGACCTTATTATCGCCGGCGTGGGCGGGCAGGGAATTCTCACCATCGCCGAACTGATCGCCCGAAGCGCCGTTCGGGCCGGATTGAACATCAAGCAGTCGGAAGTGCACGGAATGGCGCAACGGGGCGGCGCCGTTGTGGCGCATTTGCGAATATCGTCCGAGAAAGTGCACGCCGACCTCGTTCCCCGAGGACAAGCCGCGCTGATCCTCGCTGTCGAACCGCTCGAAGCTCTGCGACAGTTGCCCTATCTCGGCCCGAAAGGGTGGGTCGTGACCAATACCACCCCGGTCCGAAACATCGACACATACCCGCCTGTGGACCGAATCCGAGACGAACTCAGACGGGCGCCGCAGGCTCTGTTGCTCGACGCCGATGCGCTGGCGCGCCAAGCCGGTTCGGGCCGAACTATGAACGTGGTCGTACTCGGTGCGGCGGCGCACGCGCTCGCCCTGCCGGACTCGATGCTGGAACAATCTCTGCAAGAAAGGTTTACACCAAAAGGGGACGAAGTCGTCCAGATGAACCTGCGCGCCTTTGCCTTGGGCCGCCAAACGGCATCGAATCAATGAGTGCGTGAAACCGCGGAGTGCGGAAGGGGCCTGTCATGCTGACGAGTATCAAAAACGCATTTTTCGAGACTTTCGGCCGCGCGCCCGAAGTCGTTACCCGCGCCCCGGGACGGATCGAGTTTCTGGGGAACCATACGGACTACAACGAGGGCGTGGTTCTGAGTTTGGCCGTGGACCGAGCCACCTGGGTGGCGGCTGCCGCACGTGAGGATACCCAGTGCCGAGTGCACAGCCTCGAGCAGGACTCCACCCGCGAGTTTCCTCTCGACGTGCCGGCGGACCCCGTCCCCGGCGACTGGGTCAATTATGTGAAAGGCGTGCTCGTCGAACTCCGCAAACGCGGCTACCGTCCCCCGGCCTTCGACGCCGTGATCGGCAGTACGGTGCCTATGTCCGCGGGGATGAGCAGCTCCGCCGCACTGGAGATGTCTTTTGCCCTGGCCATGGGCCGTATGGCCGGAATCGACCTTCCGTGGACCGAGTGGGCCCGAATCGGCCAGGGCGCAGAGAACAACTACGTGGGCGCCCGGACCGGGCTCCTGGACCAATTCAGCTCACTCCGCGGCCGGAAAGGACACCTCGTTTTTTCGGACTTCCGCACCCTCGAAGTGGACAACGTACCCCTTCCGGACGAAACCGCCGTGGTGGTGGCCGACAGCATGGTCAAACACCAACTCACCAACGAGTACAATGAGCGCCGCAGCCGGTGCGAAGAGGCCGTGGCTTTCCTAAAGACCCGATACGACGGCGTGACGGCACTGCGCGATGTGACCCGCGCCGAACTCGAGGCCTGTAAGCCCGATATGGACATCATGGCCTGGCGTCGGGCCATGCACGTCGTGGGCGAGAACGAGCGCGTGTTCGCAGGTGTCGAGGCCTTGGCGAAAAACGACCTCGTCGGTTTCGGCAGACTCATGTTCGAGTCCCATGAGAGCGCCCGCACATTGTTCGAGAACAGTTGTGTCGAATTGGACATCCTGGTCGAAATCGGTCGGTCTCTGCCCGGGTGTTTCGGCGCCCGACTCAGCGGCGGGGGCTTCGGCGGCATCAGTGTACACCTGGTCCAGGCAACCGAGGCGGAGAACTACGCACGACGCTTGGGGACGGCCTACCAAACCCGGACCGACATCGCCCCCGACATCATGCTCTGCCAACCCGACGACGGCGCCGCCGTGGTCGAAGGGTGAAGAAAAACGGGGAACGCGAAGCACGGACCCGGGCAGGTTTGCCAAACCCGCGACCTTGCGCCGCATTCCGACCCGACGCGGGAGGAAGAGACATGACCGATTCCAGGCGCGTCATCCAAAGCAAACGGCCGTTCCAACCGTACCCGGCGGTCCTTCGGCGTAGCGTTCCGGTTATCCTGTTCCTGAAGTTGTGGGTATCGAACGCCCCAGCGGCGGTCACTCAACCCGGACCGCCGGCCTCCGGCCCCGGAAGTCCGCAGTACCGGCACGCGGCGGTCAGGCAACTCGAATTCGGCAGCGGCGACGAGCAGTGCTGGGTCTTTGTACCGGAAAACCCCACGCCTGAAAGCGCCCCTCTGATCGTATTTCTCCACGGTTGGGGCGGTATGCAGCCCCGATTCTACGGAGCGTGGATCCACCATCTCGTCCGACGGGGCGCCGTGGTCGTGTTTCCACGCTACCAGGCAACGTTCCGCACGTCCCCCGCAGGCATGACGGACCACGCCGCCGCTGCGGTGCGAGGTGCGCTGCAGAAGCTCGACCGGATGGGCCCGCCGCGTCTCGACCTCCAGCGCACAGCTTTCGTGGGACACTCGCTCGGCGCCGTGATCGCTTGCAATCTGGCCAATGGGGCACGCCAGAAGCAACTGCCTGTCCCCCGCTGTCTGCTGGTCGTTCAGCCCGGCGACAGCCGACCCGAGCACCCACTCGTCCCCCGCCTGGCCGAGCGCATCCCCAGCATCGTCGAAAAAGACTATTCCGGCATTGCGCCGGATACCTTGGTACTGCTGCTTGCCGGAGAAGACGACCGCATCGTCGGCGCCGATACGGCCCGACGATTGTTTCGCGCCATGACCTCCGTCCCCCTTGCCGATCGCAACCTCCTGCTGGTCCGCTCGGATCGACACGGCGATCCCCCTTTGACTGCGGACCACCTTGCCCCGGTCTGCAACGCCGACCCGGTGACGGGCAAACCCGGGGACCGCCGGCCGCGCCGGGCGTTGCTGGGCCGGCGCGGGGGCCCCGAGCACGGTCGTATCGACGCACTCGATTGGTGGGCGTACTGGCGTCTCTTCGACGCCCTGACCGACGCCGCCTGGCAGGGCGCGCCGCGCGACCGAGCCTTGGGCGGCGGGCCCGAACAAACGTATATGGGCAAGTGGAGCGACGGCCGGCCTGTAACGCCGTTGAAACTCCTCGATGCATCCTCGCCCACCACCCAACCCAGTCGGAACGCGCCTTCCTTCAGGAAACGCCGCTTGCCGACCCGGCGTTGAAAGAAGACGCAGTCCGTGTTCGGGCGTTCGCAGGGCGTGTGGCCGACGCAGCCGGTGTGTCCACGCTTTGCGGTGTCGCTCCCTCCGGACGGCCGGGATTCACGGGACCCGGTCCCCATCCCAGGGGGCCCCGCAGAGGGATCAAGGCGCCGACCGCAGCAGCAGAGGACGTTTGTCACGATGTTTCCACGCATACCGTCTTTCCTCGCCGTATGTGCGGCGTTGTGTTTCATCTCGAACGCGGCGAGCGGGTTCGATCTTGTGCGGGCCGGACAACCTGTCGCCATCATTGTGCTCCCGGACACCCCCTTGCCGTGCGTGAAGGCGGCCGCTGATGAACTGATCCATCATGTCAAGAAAGCCTCGGGCGCCGTACTCAACGTGGTCACGGAAAAACAGGCGCCCAAAACGGGGCCCATGCTTTTTCTCGGCGCGACCAAGGCCGCACAGGCGGCCGGACTCGATGTCCCCTCCGTGACCCCCAACGCCTTTCGAATCAAATTGATCGGCGACCGCCTGTTTCTTCTGGGCGATGACAGCGACGGGCCGGCCTTCTGGATTCTACATGGCAACCGGACCCGGGTCGGCACCCTGTTTGCGGTCTACGAGTTTCTCGAACGCCGTTTGCGAGTCCGCTGGATCTGGCCGGGGGAAACCGGAGAGATCGTGCCTCGGCAGCGCACGATCAGCGTTGAACGCTGGGATCAGATGGGCCGTCCGGCCATGGCCCACACTCGCTGGCGGGACGGGCCCGCCGCCGGCGTCGAGGGTTGGGCCGACCCGGCGCACCGCAGCCGTTTCATCCAAGATCAATCCAAATGGCTGCGACGACACCGCTTCGCGCTGGGGATCAATCTCGATGTGCGCCATTCGTTCACCTATTACTGGAAGAAATACGGCAAATCCCACCCAGAGTACTTCAATTTGCTCCCCGACGGCACGCGCCGGTCGGACCCGCTTTACCACGGCGGTGCCGCGCAACTCGTGGCCATGTGCCCGTCCAATCCCGACTTGGTGCGGGAGGTGGTGGAACGTTTCCGCAAAAGTCCCATGAACCCGGGCCGTCTTTACGTGGATGCTTCCGAAAACGACACCCCCGGGAAATGCGTATGCGCCCAGTGCCTCGCCATGGACGTGCCGGCCCCCGACAATCCCGTCCCGTTCAAGGGGCGCCTCGAAGCCTGCCGCAAGGCCTTCGCCGCCAAAGACCCGGATTGGTGGAAGGCCCTGGGGTCAATGACCGACCGATACTGCCGATTTTGGCTCGCGGTCCAGAAAGAAGCCCGCAAGCACGACCCGAATGCCGTGGTGCTCTTCCACGGGTACGCGAACTATGTCCGCCCCCCGTTGAAGACCCGTCTGAATCGAAACATGATGAATTCCTTTGTCCCGGGTTTCCTCTTTCCCTGGACGGACGAAGCCGTTCGACGGTTCCAAAGCGACTGGCTCGGCTGGGTGAAAGCCGGCTGCCGTATGATGCTGCGCCCGAACTACCTCGACTGCGGACACAATTTCCCGATTTTCTATGCGCGTAAGTTCGCGGAACAGTTCAATTTTGCGTGGACGTACGGCATGATGGCCACCGACTACGACGCCATTCCCGGCCAGTACGCCACCCAGGGCCTGAATCATTACGTGGTCGCACGCCTCAACGAGCGCCCCGGCACGCCGGCGCAAGAAGTGTTCCGGGAATTCTTCGACGCATTCGGCCCGGCGCGCCAGGCCGTCGCCCGGTACTTCGGGATTTGGGAACGACTTTCGGACCGACTCACACCGAAACAGCTTGAAGCCGCCGGCGAACCCAACGGTTTGAAAGGGGTCGGATCCGCCTTGTACGCGGACTTTTACATGCTGGCTCCGCGTATTTTTACTGCTGAGGTCATGCACGCGGCCCGCGCCGAGCTCGATGTCGCGCAAAAGCTGGCGGCGGCCGACCCCGACGCCAGCGCCCGCGTCGAGGTGCTCGTCGCGGGGTTCCGCGACGTGGAACTCACCCTTGCCGCCCAAGTCGCCTATGAGACATATCGTAAAACAGGCGACCTCGACCCTTTCGGCAAAGCATTGGCCGACCTGGACGCCCACCGCCGTACCATCGAGCCCCTGGGCCTGATCAACATGTACTGGCTCAGGAAATGGGAGCTGCGCCATTGGGACCGCACGCTTGTACGGCTCATGACCGCCAATCCGGGGACGCGCCTCGCCGATCCGTGGCGATTTGCTTGGGACCCGCGGAACGAAGGAGAAAAGCGCCGATGGCAGGCCCCGGCGTTCGACGACTCGCAATGGCAGAAGGTTCGCACCGAGGGGCCGTGGGAGGACCAGCCCATCGGCAAGGCCTGGGCGGACGCTCACGGCGGACGCGGGTACGACGGCCTGGCCTGGTACCGTACTCGGTTCAGCGTCCCGCCGGCAGACCGGGGAAAACGCATCAGCCTGCTTTTCGGCGCAGTGGACGAGGCTTGTACCATCTGGCTCAACGGCAAGCGGATTCTGGATCGCCCGTACCCGTTTCGCGGCAACAAAGATTCTTGGCAGCAGGCGTTCGAGGTCGACATATCGAAAACCGTCCGCTTCGAGCGACCCAATGCGTTGGCGGTCCGGGTCCGCGACGACGCCGGGGCAGGCGGGATCTGGAAACCTGTGTGGCTCCTGACCGCGAAACCGGACGCGGACGCCGCCCGGAACATTGTCCGAAACGGTGGATTCGAGGAGGGCGACCGGGATTGGAAACGCCATGTGGTCGCCGGAAAATTCGAGTTCGCCGTCGACCGTTCCGGCGCTGCACGCTCCGGCCGTGCCTGCGCCACGCTCCGCTGTCTCGAATTGGCCCCGAAAGACCTGCAACGGCGTCTCCGGCTCCAGGCGTGGGCACGTTGGTACCAGCCGCTCACCCTTGAAAAGGACCGCCGGTATCGCCTCCGACTGTGGGTAAAAACCGATCCGGCGTTCGCCGGGCGTATCGTCGTATTCTTCACCGGTGACAAAGAGAAAAAAACACGCTCCGGCAGACTTATCGGGACCCGCGGGATCTGGCGGAAACTGACGGTCGACGGGTACCGGGCGACGGGCGACAATGCCGGCGTTTACCTCAACGTCATGGACGGTGTCGGGCGGGTCTGGTTCGACGATGTCCAAGTCGTCCCCGTCGCCCCGTAATCCAGCGCGGACGCCCGCAGCGCGCAAGGCGAAGGGCGAGGCATATCTCGGCTCGGGGTCGAGTCCGCCGCTCCGCACGATGTATTGTGACTGTCTGCCGCCGTCCGGCCTCGAACACTCTCCGGCTGTGTCTGCTCTGGGAGGTTGCCGTTATGAGCCATCAAAAGCCCCGCCCGTCCGGCCCGATGCTTCTGTGGATTTTCGCTCTTCTCTTTCTGGCCGGCGCCGGGTCGCCGCGCGCCATAGCCCAACGAAGCGACCGCGACGTCCTGCTGCGGTTCGCGGAGTTCGCAAAGCGGCTGGACGCCCTCCCCCCCACGCCCATGGGCAAAGGACACCTCGGGCATATCGCTCCCGGACGCAGCGTTCACCTCCGCTTCCCCGTGCCGCGTGGCCCCGTGGCGGGGTATTGGCTGCATTTGGGCAATGTCGTGGCGTACAGTGGCCGCGGCGCCGAGTACCAACTGATCCTGCACCGGGACGCACCGGACGGTCCGGTGGTTTACACCGGGCCGGTGATCGTGGACGGCGACGCCTGGAATGCACAGAATTCCCGGCCGATCGACCTGACGTCGACCGTCGCCGCCACGGACCGGAAACGCGGTCTGCTGGATATATTCGTCAGCGCCAAAGTCCGTGGCGACGACTGGACCGTGTACCGCCACAATCCCGGCCGGCCTATCTTCGCTTCCGCCGCTGTGCTCACGCCGGAACTGCAAGCCCGAATCGCGGCGGAGAACGGGCTGCGCCGGCGGGGCATCGCCCTGCTGCCCATACCCCGCAAGATCGCTTTCGGCCAGGGCCCGGCCGTGCGCTTTCCGGCCGAAACGCCCATTCTGCTTGCAGACCTCGCAGCCCCGGAATTGCGCAACGCCGCGGACGAACTTCGGACTGTCGTATTCGAACACACGGGGGTAAAGCTTCCCGAACCGAAAACGGCCGCAACGGCGGGAACGCCGACCATCGTTTTGCGTCTCGCCGGCAAGGGGGAAACGTCGTCCCGCGAACTGAAGGAGCCGGAGGGGTATGTGCTGCATGTGCGCGCCGATGGCGCCGAGGTCGTGGGCGGCGGCCCGGCCGGTGTCTTTTACGGCGCCGTGACCCTGGCCCAACTGGTCCGCCCGACCGCCTCGGGCGCCGGGTTCCAGGCCCCCGTTTGCGAAATCCGCGACCGTCCGGCTTTCAAATGGCGCATCATTCAATACGACATTGCCCGCGGGCAGACCGTGAACGTGCCTTATGTCAAGCGCTTGATCCGGGCCCTTGCCCGCTGCAAGATCAACACGCTCTTGTTTTACATGGAAGACGATTTCAAGTTTCGAAAGTACCCGTTCCTGGGGCGTCCCGGCACGTTCACTCACGCCAAAGCCCGAGAACTCTCCGAGTACGCCCACCGTTTTCACATGCAATTGGTCCCCCAGTTCGAGTCGCTCGGACACGCCGCCGCAGTGCTGCGACATCCGCAAATGGCGCCCCTGCGCGAGAATGGGGCCGCCTGGGACTTCTGTACCATGGAAGAAGGCACGTGGCGTTTTCTCGACGATGTCTATGGAGAATTGGTCGAGGCTTTTCCGTACAGTGAATTCATCCACGTCGGCGGAGACGAGTTTGAAACGGCCTTCGGCAAATGTCCGAAGTGCAGGCAAGTCGTGGCGAAAGGCGGTTTGGGCGAACTGTACGCCCTGCACATGAACCGGCTGAACCAACTGGTCGAGAAACACGGACGAACCACCCTGTTCTGGCCCTCCCACAACGGCCCGACCCCGGCCCTGAGTCGGATGACGCTCCAGTACGCCGACAAGTTGGACAAAAACATGATCCCGACCGAGTGGATCTACCATGGTCCGGCCGCTTATCCGACCGTAGCCGAGTACCAAGCAGCCGGATTCAAGGACGTCTTCTGTTCCCCGGCGGTCGTGGACTACTCCCGGGTCTGGCCGGATTACCCTACCACATTCCGCGGAATTTCCGGGTTTTTCCGTTGGGGCGCAAAGCGCGGGTGCGGCGGCGCCTATTGCACGACTTGGGAATTCATGCATGGCGCACTGATCGAAAACAGCATGTATGGCCTGCTCTACGCAGCAGAGTGCAGTTGGGCGCCCGCGGGGACGTCCAGGGACGATTTCGACCGGAGGTTCGGTGCATGGTGGTTCGGGCTTGGCCCGAAGGATGCGACCGCACTGGCGAAACTGTTCTATCAACCGGTGAAAACCGCGGACGCCAAGGACCGGCGCGCGGATTTCTGGCGCGGCGGACGCGGCGCAACGCACCTGCTATGGTTGGCTCCGGATCTCGTGCTTACCGACTGGGTCCTGCGAACTCCGCAAGCCGTCGAACGCGCCCAAGTCCTGGCCGATCTCATGGACGCGGCCGTCGACCAAGTGAAAAAAACCGGTCCGCGGGCGCGGCGACACCCCCTTACTCTGCGCGCGGCGGACCTTGCTTTCTCGATGCTCCGCTATGCGGCACACAAGCCGCTTCGACTGAATCGGGCGGCGGAATCGTATTCGAAGCTGCCGAAGCTCGACGCCGACAACCGCACTCGAATCTCTGCCGCCTTGCGACAAATCGCCGGAGCATTCTCGGCATTGTCCGGCGAAGCTGAGGAGTGTGCACGCCGTTATCGCTATTTTGTCGAGCACTGCGGCGCCTATCCGGGCGACGCCGACGCCTTGGACGGACAGGCTTCGGCATTGTCGAAGACGGCGACACGTTTGGGCGCTTTGGCCGACAAGGCCGCGGCCGGAACGTTGCGCGCCTTGCCGTCTCCCGGAGCAATGGGATTGCTGACCGGGCGCGCCGTGCGCATCGGCGAGTGGAGCCCGAAAACGGTTTCCGAGAAAGGCGCGGTGCTGCGTTTTCCCCTGCCGGCCGATCTTGTGCGAGGCGTCCGAGAAATCAGGGTCAGTTGGGAGTATCTTCGGGGCGGCCACGGCCTCGCCATTCGCACCTGTCGCCTGGTCCGCGACGGAAAAACGGTGGCGGATGACCGGCACGCCGGCTGGGCCGGGGCCGGAACCCACGGCAATCTGTATACCTTGACACCGGCCAACCCGGTCGCCGGCGGCAAGTTGGAGATTGTCGGTGAAGTCAGGTCGCACGGAGGCAACAACTCCTTCGGCGAAGTTTGGGTCGTGATCCCTAAGTCGACCGTGCGGTAAGCGTTTTTTTCTCGCCGCCATCGTCGCTCCGCCTCGAAAAGCGCTTTGGTGCGCGGACGGGCGCACGGATCGCTCGAGTCGAACAGGCAATTTGGTAACGCCCAAAAGAAAACGGGAGAAGATCGTGCGGATTGCCGTGCTGATCAAGCAGGTGCCGGAGAGCAGCTCGGTCCGGATCGACCCGGAAACCGGAACCATGGTGCGCAGCGGCGTCGAAGCCGTGGTCAACCCATTGGACCTGTATGCCATTGAGGTCGCACTGATGATCCGCGAGCGAAACGGAGGTGAAATCGTGGCACTGTCCATGGGACCGCCCGCTGCGGAGTCCGCATTGCGGGAAGCCGTTTCGATGGGGATCGATGCCGCGGTCCTGGCCGCCGACCGGCGCTTCGCCGGGTCCGACACGTGGTGCACCGGGTATGTCCTCGCCGCAGCCCTGCGTAAACTCGGGCCGTTCGATCTGATTCTGTGCGGCGAACGCGCCACGGACGGCGACACCGGCCAAGTCGGTCCCGGTGTGGCGGCGTTTCTGGATCTGCCGGTGGCGACATACGTGAGCAATGTTCCGGACTTCGGCCCGGGGTTGTGTCGGGTCGACCGACTCACCGAGGACGGTTACGAGCACCTCGAGGTCCAATTGCCCGCTGTTCTGACCGTCGTAAAGGAGGCCGCGTCGCCGCGGCTGCCCACGCTCCGCGGCAAACAGCGGGCCCGAAATGCGGAGATCGCAATCCTGCGTGCAGAAGACCTCGACGTGGACCTGGACCGGATCGGGCTGAAGGGCTCCCCCACCCGGGTGGTGCGGACTTTTCAACCCAAAGTGACCCGCCAGTGCCGGCGTCTTCCGGCCCGGGACGATGCTGAAATCGAACTGGCCGCGGACCAAGTGATCGAGTTCCTGAGACAGCGGAATCTGCTGTGAACGCTTTTGCGAAGCCCGCGGAGAGGCGGTGCACGAAAAAACGGACCGCGGTAATGAAGCGACGGGATCCAACGATAACCAGGCACAATTCCATGCCGGGAACGGAAAAAACGACCATCGGCGAGACCGCCTTCCAAGGAGTGTGGGTCCTCGGCGAGCAGCGCGACGGCCGTGTTTTGCGGATTACGCACGAATTGATCGCTCGCGGACGGACGCTTGCGGACAAATGCAACGCCCGATTGACGGCTGTCCTGGTGGGCCGCGATTTCGAGCGCGCGGCGTTGGATGACCTCATTGCCCGCGGGGCGGACGCAGTACTCGCGGTAAAGGCCCCGGAACTGGCTCACTTTCGGGTCGAGCCGGTGGCCACATGCCTGGTGCATCTGATCGAGATGCGGCGTCCGGCAATCGTGCTGGCCGGCGCCACGTCCACCGGGCGCACGCTCGCTCCCTACATTGCCGCCCGAACCGAAGCCGGACTGACGGCGGACTGTACGGAGTTGGATATCGAGGCGGAATCCGGCGGTCTGATTCAAATCCGACCGGCCATCGGCGGCAACATCATGGCATCGATCCGGACCCCGGATCACCGCCCGCAGATGGCTACGGTACGCCCGCGGTCGACGCGCCCCGCCAAACCGGTCCCCGGGCGGACGGGCCGAATCGAGACCCTGAAACCGCCGCGCCAATGGCTGCATTCCCGGACCCGCCGGACCGGCTTCACGCCAAGCCCGGACGAACACGGACTGCACGAGGCCGAAGTGGTGGTGGTTGCCGGACGCGGTATTGGCAAAGCGGAGAACTTGGATACGGTCCGCGCTTTGGCCGACAGCCTCGATGCGGCGCTCGGAGCCAGCCGCGAAGTCGTGGACCGCGGCTGGCACAGCTACCCGCATCAAGTTGGCCTTTCGGGCAAAACCATCACGCCCCGACTCTATGTGGGCGTGGGTGTCTCCGGTGCGATCCAACATTTGGCGGGGATGCAGACATCCGAACACGTGATCGCGATCAACAACGATCCCGACGCACCCATTTTTCAGGTGGCGGACATCGGCATTGTGGGTGACCTGTTCGATGTATTGCCCGTTTTGACACGCAAATTGCAGCAAGCGCGCCACAGGGCCCGCGCCGCGCTGTCGGTGAAAGCTCGCGAACCGTGACGACGTTCCCGGGGCCCCGCCCGCCGTGGGCCCCGAGCGGCCCCGGCACGCCGCCGAGCGGTCGAGTCGCCTCCGGGAATAGAATCGAGAACGAGGTGGGCGCGCCAGGACGGCGCAGAAGACCACGCCCGAATTAACGGCCCCCACGAGCTGAGAACAGCGAGTTCGGACAAACGCATGAACACAGCTTCGTATCACCCCGTCACCGCGGAGATTGCTGCCGAACTCCGCAACGTTGTCGGCGACCGATATGTGGTGTATGGAGACCCCGAGCGCCTCGAGCCCTTTGGCCACGACGAGATTGCCGGGCCGGAATACGCCCACATGCCGGAGGCATTGGTGCGCCCGAAGTCGGCTGCGGAGATCGCACGCATCCTGAAACTGGCGAACCGAGAACGGGTCCCGGTCACCCCCCGCGGCGCAGGCAGCGGCCTGTCCGGCGGCGCAGTGCCCGTGCATGGCGGCATCGTGCTTTGCCTGGACCGGATGAATCGAATTATCGAGATCGACCCGGATAATCTGACGATCACGGTGCAGCCCGGGGTCGTGACCAACGAAATCAATGAACGCTTGAAGGAGTACGACCTGTTCTACGCCGGGTACCCAATGAGCCTCGAGACCTGTTTCATCGGGGGCAATGTGGCCGAAAATGCCGGCGGCGGCAAGGCTGTGAAGTATGGTGTGACCGGTCGTTATGTCACGGGTCTGGAGGTGGTCACGCCGATCGGTGAAACCGTCCGTCTCGGCGGAAAGCGGGTCAAAGACGTGACCGGATACAACCTGATTCAGTTAATGGTGGGGTCCGAAGGCACGTTGGGTGTCTTCACGGAGATCACCCTCCGTCTGCGGCCGCGCCCGAAGGCCAGTGCGGACCTGCTCTGTCTTTTTCCCACGACCGAGGTCGCCATCGGGGCAGTGCCGAGGATCATGACCGGGACCGGGGTCGTTCCCACGGCCATCGAGTTTATGGACCGGACTTCGATGCAGGCGGCCTGCGAATACCTCAACGAGTCTATCCCGTACCGTGAAGCGGGCGCCATGCTGTTGATCACCGTTGACGGGCCGGACCGGGAAGCGGTCGAGCGCGGGTACGACAGAATCGGAGAGGCGTGCCTGGAACAGGGAGCGCTGGAAGTCTATGTGGCCGACAATGCGACGACCTCGGAGCGAATCTGGAAGGTGCGGCGCAGCATTGCCGAGGCCTTCAAACTGGTCAGCCCGCACCAGAGTCTGGAAGATATCGTGGTTCCCATTGCGGCGATACCGGAGATGGCCGCGGGGATCGAGGCGCTGGCGGAGGAATACGGGATCGCCATTCCCTGTTACGGTCATGCGGGGGACGGGAACCTCCACGCCACACCGGTGAAAGCCCCGGAGTGGTCGTTGGAAGAGTGGCATGAACGGCTTCCGCAGCTCTTGACCGACCTGTATCGGCTTGCCGCCTCGCTGGGGGGGACTATTTCCGGCGAGCACGGGATCGGGCACAAACGAAAGTCGTTCATGCCGTTGGTGCTCGCGCCGGCCGCGCTCGATATGATGCGGGCGATCAAACGCGCACTCGACCCCAACGGCATCCTCAATCCGGGCAAAATCATGGACGGATGACTTCCGCGCAGGGGGCGGGCCGCCTCCGGCAGGGGCGTCTTCCATGCTTTCCGCCCGGCCACTCGGCCTTTCGCGTCCAATCGAATTCGAGACGCTCGCCGGTCCGTCAGGCCTCAGCGGATTGAGCTTGGAGGTCTGTAAAGTTGAATTCCCTTTCTTGGGCGGACTCCCGGGAATGGATGTGGGCGACTGCTTTACAGTTGCCCGCGAATTTGAGTTTGGAAGCGCCATCTTCTGTAAAGTAGTCGCCCACACTGTCGGTGACTGCGACAAAAACAAGAGGGCGTTCTGCGTTACAGCACTGCCGAATTCTGGAGCTCGGGGGTTTTCTGTAACGTTGAGCGCCAGGGGCGAATCGCTGCCACGCCTTCGGGTGGTCCGTTTCCCCCGCTGAGCGGGAACAGCCGGGAGCGTAGGGCGCGGGCGCTTTCGGACAATCTTTCGCCGTTTCCGCCTCCCGTCGAGCGGGGTCGCCGCTGCGAGTGGCATCGCCGGATCCCGCTCGGCCGGACAGAAATTTCACCCAAAACCGCACTCGCGCGACCGCTGTGGCCGGGCTCCAGATGGACCACATGCAAGCAGCGAAAAACATCCGGTACGGCTGAAAAATGTTCTTCCTCAGGTAGATCACGGTGTTATCAAGGAGAAACCGGCCGTGGACCCTCAATGGCATATCGCATTCCTCAATATCAGCACCACCGATTTGGCTGGTGTGACATTCAAGCACTATTACAGTTCACCCGGGGCCATGCTCACCACCCAACTCAAGGCCCGGGAAGAGGCGGAACGCCGCTGGGGCGTGGGCCGTTTCGTGCACACGTATCCGGATGTGCCGAACGCCCGCGTGACGACCCTCTTCGGCATGCGCCATGTCTTCTCTGAAGACGATGAAGTGCCTTGGACCGATCCGGCCTCCAATCCCTTGAC
Source organism: Kiritimatiellota bacterium (assembly GCA_013151865.1). Classification (GTDB taxonomy): domain Bacteria; phylum Verrucomicrobiota; class Lentisphaeria; order Oligosphaerales; family JAADHN01; genus JAADHN01. The sequence continues at coordinate 1,053 of JAADHN010000147.1, read as the reverse complement.
CGATATGAACGAGGTGGATGCCCTGCCTGTACTGGCTCCTGCCGACTGTCCCGCGTTCGCCGCAAAGCGGGACGCATGGGAATATTACAACAACCAAGGAGTCACGACAAGCCTCGGCCCCGGGGCCGCCTCCCCTGTCACCGACGCGTGTGACATCAGCCGAAATGTCTTCCTGACCGCGCTGATTGAGGCGCCCCAACTGGCTCATCGACTCCTGACGCGCGTCACCGATGCGCATTTCGCAATCCGTGACTGGTGCCGCGAAATCACCGGCGTTTGCGTCGGCGGCAATGTGGGGGACGACTTCGCCGGTTTGCTCTCGCCACCCATGTTCCGGGAGTTCGTCATACCCTGCTACCGCCGCGTGTATGAAGGTGCCTCCCGCATCTACATACACAGCGAACTACTCAATGCCGAGCACCTTCGCATCATGCGTGACGATATCGGACTGGATGAATTCCACGGGGCCGCGCATGAGAATCTTGCTTTTGCCGAAATGCGTGAGATCCTCGGGCATAGTTTCTGGGTTCAAATGACGCCTCACGAGCTTGCGTTTCTCTCGCCTGGCCGGATCCGGGAACGCATCAAGGTTCTGGCCGGTTCCGGCGCCATGGCCGTCCAGATCTACCCCGGGCGTCTCACCCCCCCTGAAAACATGGAAGCCGCGATCAAAGCCTGCCGCGAAGAGTGCCCCGGCGGGCCCAGGTGGTAGCCGATGTCACGAGCCGGATGCCGTCCCCGGCGGGAACGCCTGATTCAGCCCGGGGTTTAAACCCCGGGGCGCCGTGTCGTGACGGAAACCGTTCGGTCTCTGACACGGACGGCTGTCACGGGCCGTTCATGCTGCCCCATAGCTCGGCGTTGGGACGGCGGTTCGGACCCAGGGCTGAAACCCTCGGCTGGATTGGGCAGTCCGCCTCAGGCGGACAAATTCGGTTGTCGCATCGGGCCGTGACCCGACCGCGCAAATCAAGCTCCTGCTGCCCACAACATAGCGGTGCTCTGGGACCACCGGTCGCCAAGCCGGCACTGTCTTCTTCCTGCCTCCCGCCG
>JAADHN010000038.1 GCA_013151865.1 Kiritimatiellota bacterium | reverse complement strand
GGACTCGGGCGGGCGGGGGCGGGTGCAACGGAGCCGGTTCGTCGGTGAGTTGCGGAAAGCGCCGCCGCCCGGGGTTGACCGTGACCGCCGCAATGCCCACGCTGAACCCGTGCATACGGTTGTGCAGCACGATGCGTTCCAGCCGGCGTGCGGGGTCCGCGGCTACGGCGTACGCACCCAATGGTCCGAGAATCCGGTATCCCTGGTCCCGAATCGACCATGGCAAGGCGGATTCCACGCCGCCGCCGGCGTAGACGAGGTCCACGGCCACGGCCTCCACGTCCGTGAGCGCCCAGGGGACGGGCGGCAGGCTGTAGCGTTTTTCCAGGGCGGGAAGGTCACAGGCCAGCAGCAGGAATACCTCCGAGACCGACCGGTCGATGGGGACCTCGAGGACATCGTCCCGAGCGTTGGGGAAGAAGGAGTTGCGCGGCACGCGCTTGCCGAACGCGGTCACCAGACGTTCGTTCCCGGCGGTTTCCTCCGGCCATAGCACGACCCCGTCCGCCGGAATCTTGAAAGGAACGGGGGCGGCGGCTTCTCCCATCGTCGCCGATTTCAGCAGCGGCGGATCGTGTAGGGCGTCGCCGCGACCGGCCAAAGCTCTCTCGAAGACTTCCGCGAAAGATCGCCGCGGTCCCGCCGGCAGGTCGAGCATAATGAGGCCGGCATCATCGGGGAGGCTGGTCCCGGCGGCGTTGAGCCGGGGTTGCGGAGTCCGCAGGAAGCGCACGCGTTCGAGGGTCAGTTCTGCCTCGGAGCCGGCGGTGCGGAGTTCGACGGCAAGCCCGGTCGCGGGCGCACTTGCCTCGATCCGGTGCAAGCATGTATGCGGACGACCGTCCAGGACCAGATGCGAGGACGTAATCAGAACGGCGTCGTTGTTCTGCGTCACAAGCCGCAGCACCGGCAGGGGCGTCATGGCCCGTTGCAGACCTCGGGCGCGGTACTCGATCAGGCAATAGCGGAATTCGGATAGATCCACGGGAGCTTCGAAGTCCAGGCGCCACGTGGTCTTGGCAACCGCGGGGGGCCTTCCCGTGAGATGGAAGCGCAGCCCGCCCGTCTCGGTCCGGACCGGCAGCGCGGCCGCGGTCCGGGCCGCGGATCGTTCGCGCCGTACCACGCCGGACATGCGGTCCCGCGTGGTGCGGCCGGTGGTCCCGGGGGGTTCAGGGGTGCGCCAGCCCGACGCCGGGAGCGGCAAGGTCCATGCCGCGCCCGTGATGCGCTGCGCACGGGGTTGTTTGCGGGCGTATGCCAAAGCGACCTCCCGTGCCGTCAATGCGCCATCGTACACTGCCGCTTCGCTCCAGTCCGCGGATACGCGGTTGTCCAGGGTCAGCGTGCTGTTCTGCGCAATCCGCACCGGCGACCGGTCATGCGCGGGCCGGGCCGGATTGCGGACGGCGCGCGCCAAACGCCCGTCAACGTACAGCCATTGGTTCGGGCCGTCTGCCGTGCCGGCGTCGAATACCGCGACAACATGGTGCCAGCGCCCCGCCGGCACGTGACTTTTCCAACAGCGATTCTTTTTAAGGTCGCCTCCGGCGACGTAGAACTCAATGGTCCCGCCCCCGCTCGAGGTCCAGGTGAGTTGAAACTGCCGGTCGTAGCGTTTGCCGAGGATCATGGTGTAACAGCGCGGCGGGGCGGGGGGGGGCCGGAACCAGACTTCAAGCGTGAAGCGTTGCGGCAGGTCGAACGCCGGCCCGCTGCCGAGCGTGACGTAATCCCCGGGGTTCGTGCCGGGAAGCGAAAGGAACGTGCGTCCGCCGCCGCGCCGGACGTCGGCGTGACCACTCGCGTTATGGAGCACAGCCGGGAATTTCCCGGACTGGTCCGGGATGCGGTCGTGCTCCAGCCGGTCGAAGGTCCAACGTGCGATCAGGCCGCCGGAAACGGGGAGCGCCGCGACCAGGGCGGCAATGAACACGGCCGTGCGCCGCAGCGCTCGTGCGCCGCTCTCGATGTATTGTGGTGGAAAAAACATCATCAAACCGTCCAATTCGACGAACCTGCCGGGTTCGAACTCCCGGGCTCATGGTCTGAGAACCAAGAGGATTGCGGCAATCTTTTCCGGGCTGAGCAGGAAGGGCGTCACGCGGAATTCATCGTCGCCGCCCGGACGCCGACCGCATCGGGCTGCCGGCGCCCTCCGCCTGTTGCGGGCGCCTGAGCCCCGCCACGCTGCGGCAACCATACTGCACGTTCCGCCGTTGTCACTGTTCAGGCGTCTCGGAGCACACGATCACAAGAGGCGCCGCGCGGTGCTGGACACAGCGCTGTGTGGAATGTAACGTCCGCGCAGCATTCCCAGCACTTCACATGCGGGGTTTTCGCTCCGAGAAACGTCAGTCCAAGATGTGGGGCGCCTGGGCGTGCATTTATGAGTTCCGACGTGCAGAACAGCAAGGACTTCAACGGACGTTTTGGAAGGGTCGAAGAATGAATTGTCCGTCACGATCCTCTCGAGCATGGACCACGGCGTATGGGGGTGTGTGCGGCATCCTGATGTTGGGGTGGATGCCCGCGGCCGCCGGCGCCGTGGCGATGATCGGTATCGCCGCCGGCCCCCGGGGCCTGACGCTGCGCACGTCTCGGACGCGGGAAGCGCCGCTCCTGGCCGGCCTCGGGTTTCGCGCCGTCTCCGACAAAGGGACCGTGTTCGAAACCGGTGAGGCGCATCTGGACACCGAGGGACACGTGACCTTCACGCTTGCCGGAAGCGGCGCGGCGGACGCCAGCGTGACAGCCGAACTCACCCGGCGTCCCCGCGGTTTTTCCCTGGACTGGGTCATCGCGTATCACGGGTCGCCTCGAAAATGGAACCCGTGGACCAGCGGGTTTCGGTTTCAATTCGCCCGCGAGGTCACAGCGGTGAAAACACGTCCGGTCACACACTGGGTCCGCCCGACCGGAGCGCACCCGTGGGAGGTCCCGGCCGATACGCCGTATCCGGACACGGAATGCCAACTCCGCGAGGTGGTTCTCGGAGAGGACGTCCTGGTCATCGTCGCTTCACGCTATGATCCCGACTGGATTTACGGCAACCGTATTGGCCGGGCCGGTTTTTCGCGCCTGCCGCTGCCAAAAAAGGCGCCGTACCGGATTGCTGCTTCAATGACGTTCCTGGCAGTGAAAGCCGGCGATCTGGACCCACATTCCCTGGCCGCGGAAGCCGCCGGGCGCCCGGCGGCCCTCACCCTCGCAACCGGGCGTCCCGGGAATCTGTTCGAGCCGGGCGAAACCGTCCCCATCGAGTTTCGTGTGGCCAACGTGAGCCGGCGAAAAGTGGGATGCACGCTGACGGCGGAAGCCTGGGATTATGCCGGGACGCGCGTCCTGACCGTGAAGCAGCCCTTGATCCTGCCCCCCCTGGCCCGCGGAACGGTTGCCCGGCGTTTCCGCCCGCAGCGCCGCGGGATCGTCTTCGTAAACGCACGGCTGGCTTGGCCCGGCGGCGAATGGTTCGAGCGTACCACGGTCGGCATCCTGCCTCAACGCAAGGCGTCCGGCCTCAGACCGGAATCGCCCTTCGGCCTGGCTGCGGTGATCGCAAACCCGTCCCGGTACCCGGACCAGTTCGATTTGGACACCGTGCTGGGATTCGCCGAGCGAATCGGCGTGCGTTGGCTTCGTGGCGGTTGGTATCCGCTGAAAGAAAAGATTGCCCGAAGTGACGAAGAGCTGGTACGGGATCGCGCCGCTGTCCTGCGACAGCACGGTATTCTGCCGCACGTCCAATTGGGGGCCCGTGTACCGAAACCCGCGGCCCTGCCGGCCTTCCGGCGGCGGCTCGCCGGGGCGCTCGAGCACTTTTCATGGGTTTCCCCGTACATTGAGGTCGGGAATGAATTGAACTTCGGCGTCGAAGCCTCGCACTATGTCGACCACATGCTGCGACCGGTCAGCGAGACCCTGCGTCGCGTATTTCCGGGCGGCAAAGTCATGAGCATGGGGCTGGGAGGTGTGCACAAGAAGTGGCTGGACGCTTTTGTCCGTGCCGGCGGCATGGAACTCATCGACGTGTTGAGCATTCACCCCGGCTGCCATCCGAGGGCGCCGGAATTCTGGAAGGGATGGCGCGGGTGGGTGTTTCGACCGCAGGTCCTCGATGCCGCGAAAGCCGCCCGGGAGCACGGGGGAAAAGAGGTTTGGATAACAGAAGCTTACGCGCCCACACCGCCGGGCCGCTCCGGCCTGGACCTGCGGACCGCGGCGGACTACCTGGTGCGCACCTACGTGTGCGCGTTGGCCCTTGGAGTAAAAGTGATCGAGTGGTACCAGTTCCAAGACGGCGTGTGGTACGCGCAACGCCCGCGGCCCGACGATGTCGAGTACAATTTCGGCATCGTTTACACGGACCTGACACCGAAGCCGGCCTACATTGCCTACGGCGTGATGACCGAACGACTCGAAGGCGCAACCTACCGCGGCAGAATGGATTTAGGCGCGGACGACCTCTACGGCGTACGGTTTTTCAAAGACAGCCGCCCCCTGGACGTGCTGTGGAGTTACCGGGAGAAGCACGAAACTGACGTGGCATGGTATCCGCCGGACAAATTTAAGCACCTCTCGCGCAAGCCGATGGAGCCGTGGATCGAACGCTGGCGCACGCCGGTCGCGGTGATCCTGCCGGCCGACGGGCCCGTGACAATCACCGATTCAATGGGCAACCCCCGGCGGCTCGAGCCGGCACACGGCGTCGTGGCACTGGAACTCACCGGCAGTCCGATATACGTACGCGGCCTCGGGGCCATCGGCACAAACCGGCGGTTCTGGACCGAACTCGAGTGAACTCGGCCGATTGTTGCGCCGTCCGTTCTTTCCCCTGTCTTTTCATTCCGACTGGCCGATGCCAGACCGAAGTCACTTTCCCCGCAACCGTACCATGACCCGTTCGGTCTCCGAGCGATGCCGAATACGCAGGCCTATACCGTCCGGACCGTGCACCGGTCCCCAGCCCTCCGCGGCCTCGGTCACACGGTCCACCCGCGGCAATGCCCGGTTGCCGGCGCAGACTTCGCGCACACGTCCCGCGTCGAGAGGAAAGATGCGGACTTCGCAGACTTGCCCGGACAGGAAGCGCTGGCGCCAGTGCAGGGTGACGGCGTCCAGTCCGACCTCCCGCAAGTCCGCCCGGCTCATCAGCCGCAGCGTGCCGTGCGAACTCCGCACGAGATGCACCCGCGGCTCGATGAACGCGGGCAGGTCCATAACCCGGCGCAATGGCGGCTCGACGCGCATGGGGCCGATCAGCGCGCCCTGGGCCCGGTTAAGGCGCACGTCGAACCCGTCCGGCAGCATTCCGACATAAGGTCGCCGGTCCGCCGTCAGGTTGACCCCGACCCGGGTCACGCCGTCCGCCGCCGCTTTCAGCAGCGGGTCATCGGCGTAATCCAGGTATTGGTACACGCTCCGGGCCCACACCAGGCCGCAAAAGTGTACGAGGGTGCCGAACCACGAGACCCGGTACAGGCTGGCGCCGAACACGGGCAGACTGCCCCAGGGCGTCACCTGGTGCCGGGAGGGTCCCCCGTAGTATGCCGACCCCGGCCGATCGCCTTTCCCCGGCAGGAGCACGGTGACCGCGGTGTTATCAGGGGGGACATGCCAGGCATAGAGGAAAGGAAGCCCCGTATAGAGCCAGTGCCGTGCGTCCCGCAGGTACCGCGCCTCGCCCGTAAGCCGGTATCCAATCATGAAACAATCGGCGAGGCGTGCAGCGGCGTAAAGGTCGGGCGTTTCGGCGGGCACCTCCCAGGTTTGCCCGCCAACGGGGACGCGGGTCATGCGGATACGTTCGAGTGCGCGCAATCCGGCTTGGCGGCAGTCCGGGTCTCCCCATTGCAGGGCGTGCTGCAGGACGCGGATGGCGATCCCGGCGGTGTATCCGTTGTAGAACGCGCCTTCCCGGCCCAAGCGGTCCGCAAACCCGGCGCTGTATTTCTTGACGTTGTGGGAGGTGGTTTCGCGGTACGGCCAGCCGCCGTCCGCTCCCTGTTGTTTCAAGACCGGCGGCGGACCGAGGCCGGCGCTCCGATCAGCCAGAATCGTTCCCAGGACATCGAGCAGAGTGCTTTCCGGCCCCAGTCCGATGTTCCGGGGCCAGCGAAAATCGCCGCTCCTCAGGGCATGGACCAAAACGTCTGCAGCGAAGGCGGGAACCCAGCGCGGTTTCTCGTTTCCATGGAACAGGTGTGTGGTAAACCCTTTTTCCTCCGGGCGCCACAGGGTTTCCGCGTACCCGCGGATCAGCAGGTCAAGGCATTCACGGTTTGTGTGGGCCGGCGGCGGCGCCTTGGGAATGCCGAAGGCCCGAAACCAAAGGGGAACGGCATCCACCATCCGACCTCCGGGTCGAACGAATACCCGGACATCGAGCCGCAGCGTGCGGCCGGCGTCGAGTCGGAAGGGCTTTGCGGCAACGGGCAGATCCGCGTTTTCCCGCCAGGGGGGACCGGGCACGAAACAGGTGATGCGATGGTTCGGCTGGCCGTCCAGGAAGTTCGGCGATGCGAACTCCGCAACGGTCAGGGCGGGGCTGCCCGTGTCGGCCCAGTCCTGGAGCGGTTGCCACATCATGCCGCTGAGGACTCCGTTGCGCTCGATGGCGAGCACCGGCACGGTTACGGTGCGCGGGTCCGGGTGCGGGCGGTAACAGAGAAACGGGCCGATGACCCGGCGGTTCGAAGAAGGCGCGGCGCCTTCGAGGAATTCATGACCGGGAAAGAGCCCGCCGGTCTTGTGTGCCCCGTCCGCGCCGAAGCCTACGCGCAGCACCGGTCCGGAAAAACGGAGAACATTCAGGGAGTGCCCGCCCGTCAATTTCGCTCGGAACCGGAGCGTGCCGTTGGCGTCCGGCTCGATACGGATGCGGCAGCGGGCGGCGTCTGTTGCCGCGGTGGACATTACGAGCGCCCCGGACTCGTGGTTCACGTTCGGGAATTGCGGGACACGCCGCCGGACGGTCCCCTCATGCTCTTCCACCAGTTCGGCCAGGGGGTAAAGGGCGCCCACGACCTGCCATGTCCCATCGGGAATGCGGGCCCGCAGCACGGCCCAGGCGGCTGGTGGACCCCGGACGCCCCGGCCGGCCTCGCTCCGAAACGTAAGAGCGGCATTGCCGTCCGTGCCGAACAGCAGCGTGCGCGCTCCGGCGGGGGGTGCGGAGGGCAGTTCCGTGACCGCGGGGACCAGTGTTTCCGCTTCGGCCACGATGCGATCCCCAATGCGGACCCGCGCCCGAAACCGGACCGGCCCTTCTTGCGGACTCCGCACGGTCCAGGTGAACTTGATTCGTTCACCCGGACCCTCGTCGGGCCGCGGCGCCGCGCGTCGTTTTTCGACCTGTACTGCAGCCGGCGCCTCGAGTTCCGCGAATACATTCCCCTCGGGCATGGGGCCGCCCGCATTGATCACCCGCAGCGTCAAAGCGAATGATGTCGCCGGCTGTACCGGGAAACGGTCCGGCGCGAATGCCGCGAACAAGAGACGCGGGGCGAGGCGGACCAGGCGAATCCAGTCGAATGCGATCTTTGCATCGGGTGCGCCCTGGACCGGATCGAGCCGCAACCCGGTAAGCCGGCCGCTGAACCCGGGAACACCGGCGAGTTTGACCCGAAATTCCTGCCAGGCGCCCGGTGTCGAGTACGCGACCGTCGGCACCGGTTTGCCCGCCAGGTCCGGGTTCGCCGTGGTCGTGAAATACACTTGGACGGCGCCCGACCCGTTCGAGCGGATGCGGAACGCCACGTGGCTGATTTGGGAGCACGGGATATCGAGTCCGCTCACCATCATGTTCGCGTCCGAGCCCGTGGCCCGGGTTTCGAGGCGGCCGTCGCGGACCGTGAGCGGGGCTAGATTGTTCGTGGGTTTCCAACCCTCCGGGTCGACCCCGTTGAACTCAAAGGCGCGGACCACGGTTTCGCCGGACGCCGCCGAAGCGGCCCACACAGTGTCCCCGCCGCACACGATCCAAAACAGGCAGACGCCAACCGCCAGGCCCAGCACGGCACGATGCTTCCCCGGCAGGTCGGGGAGTGACGAATAACGGACCATGCACGGGTGTCGGTTGTCCATAGGATCTCCCCAGAGCGGGGCGTTACGGGACGCCTGAGGCTGCCCGGACAGAGCGGGTTCGCTGCTCCGGGTTTGTCCTCGCTCCGGTTCCCGTCACACTGAACGGCATCGGGTTTAGGTCTTGCTTTCTTTCCTGGCTTCTTGGACTATAGTGCCGCACTATAGATTTGGCTCATGTCAGATTCTCTCGGCCTCCGGCCTCCACTCGACTCCATTCAACTTCGTCGGCCTTTTCCGGCGGACGTTGCCGAACTGTTCTTCGATCGGTCCCGGACTTCGGGGACCCAAAAACAGGATGCGTGTGTCTTGCAGGAGCGTGTTTCGCAGCAGGGACCGCCTGTCCGGGTCTTCTATCTCGGTTCTGGGGAGGCCGGGGTTCCCGTGTTGGACCGCCTCATGGAAGCGCCGGATATCGAACTGGTGGGAGTGACCACACAACCGGACCGACCCGCGGGGCGCAGGCAGCGCCTGCAGCCGACTCCGATTGCGGAGTTCGCAACTCGGCGTGGGCTGGCCTTGGAGAAGCCCGAATCCGTCAATTGTCCGGCGTTCCTCGATTTGATGCGTGGACGTTGCCCGGACTTGGTGACGGTCTTGTCCTTCGGGCAAATACTGAAACGCGAGCTGCTCGAGATACCGCGTTTCGGCTGTCTGAACGTTCACTTTTCCCTCCTGCCTCGTTATCGCGGCGCTTCGCCCGTGAGCGCGGCCATTCTTGCCGGGGACGCCGAAACCGGGATTTCCTTCATGAGGATGGACGAGGGACTGGATACCGGCCCGGTGTACCGCCGAGTGCGCGTGCCTCTTTCCGGCACTGAAACGAGCGGTGAACTGGAAAGACGGCTTGCCATGCTGGCTGCCGAGCACATTTGCGCTTGCATCCGGCACGTCTGCCGCGGCGATCTGGAACCCGAACCGCAGCGTGGGGACGGCGCGACGTACGCGCCGCGGATTCGGAAGCAGGATGCGGCTTTGGATTGGTCGCAGTCCGCAACTCGACTTGAGCGATGCGTCCGCGCCTACTATCCGCGACCGAAGGCATGGTTCGTGGTGGAAGCGGGGGGACGGCGTCGGCGCCTCCAACTCACCCGTGCCGAGGTGTGTCCGGCGCCCGCCGGCAGTCGGTGCTTCCCCGGAAGTGTCCTCGAAGCCGGTCCCGGAGGCTGGGTCGTCGCGTGCGGTCACGGGGCGCTCCGCTTGCTCGAGGTGGTGCCCGAGGGCCGCAGGCCCATGGATGTCCGCGCCTATCTGCGCGGAAACCGAATCGCGGCGGGTGACGTATTGCCCGGCGCGGTCGAGCACGAACCACCTGAAAAAAAAATGTAATTACCGCCTGGGACTCGGGAGGCCGGGGCCGAAGACCTTCGCCCCGCGGCTTCGAATCGCGGGACCGAGCGACTTCGACTCCCGACGATCTCCCGGCAGTTCGGGCAGCAACGAAACGAATTCATGAAACAACTTCTGATCAATTCCGAGGAACTGGAGACCCGGGTCGCCCTGGTCGAAGACGGCAAACTCGAGGACTACTTCATCGAACGGACCGGGGAACAGCGACTTGCAGGCTCGATCTTCAAAGGCAGGGTCCGCAACCTCGAGCCGTCGCTTCAAGCGGCATTTGTGGACATCGGCGTCGCGAAGAACGCCTTCCTTCACTACTGGGACATGTTGCCGGCCACGAAGGAAATGCTCGAAGACGGAGAGGTCACCGTGCGCCCGCCGCCTCCCGTCGCCGGGCCTGGTCCGGAATCCGTCGAATCGTCGAAAAAGGCCGGCGGCCGCCCGCGCAGCCTGATGGAGCGGCTGGCCCGCAAACTGTTCAAACACGAAGAGCCGGCAGCAGCGCCCGAGGCCAACCCTCCCCGCGCTCCACGTCGGCCCCGGCAAGTCCGGCAGCCTCGGCGCGCCCCGCCCGCGACCATCGAGGACATCCCGCTGCTGTTCAAGGTCAATTCCGAGGTGTTGGTGCAGGTCAGCAAAGGCCCCATCGGCAGCAAGGGCGCTCGAGTGACCACGAACTTGAGTATTCCGGGGCGCTATCTCGTGTTGCTGCCGAATTCGACCCATGTGGGCGTCTCGAAGCGCATTGCAGACCGCCAGGAACGGGACCGTTTACGGCAAATCCTGCGCCGACTGAAGCTGCCGCCGGGCATGGGCGTCATCTGTCGGACGGTCGGCGAAGGAGTCACGGAACAGCACTTTCAGCAGGACCTGGCCATTCTCCTGAGCTATTGGGAGAAGGCCGAGGAGTCCATGCGCACCCGGCGTGCGCCGTGCTGCGTCTACCAGGAACCCGGCTTGGTGGAACGGGCTTTGCGCGACGTGCTCACCGAAGACATCGACGAAATCGTCACGGACAGCCGCGACGTCTTCGATTTGGCCCGGGACATGAGCCGGCGCTTCAGCCGTCGCGAGAAAACCAAAGTCCGGCTGCATACGGGGGCCAAACCCCTGTTCCGCAAGTACCGTCTCACCGAACAAATCGAGCACATCTTCCGGCGCCAGGTGCCGCTGCCGAGCGGAGGCTACATCGCCGTGGACGAAACCGAGGCGCTGGTGGCCATCGATGTCAACTCCGGCAAGAACCGCGCCGGAAAAGACCATCCGGAAACGATTCTGACCACGAATATCGAGGCGTGCGAGGAAGTCGCCCGGCAACTCCGGCTCCGGAATGTCGGGGGTCTGATCGTGGTGGATTTCATCGACATGCGCGCCAAACGCGATCGCAACACGGTGTACCGCACGTTCCGCCAATTCATGAGTCGGGACCGGGCCCGGACGCGCATCCTGCCGATCTCATCTCTCGGTCTGATCGAGATGACCCGGCAGCGCGAAGAGGAGAGTGTGCGCAACACGGTCTTCTCGCCGTGCCCGTACTGCAATGGGCGCGGATTGATCAAGTCCGCCACCAGCGTCAGCGTCGAGATCCAACGGCGCATCCAGGAGCTGCTTCGCCGCCGCAAAGGGCGGCTCAATCTCCGGGTCAGCGTACACCCCAACGTGTTGGTCAGACTCAAGAACGAAGATGCCGAGCTGCTCCATAAGATCGAAGAGGACCTTGGCGGCCGACTTTCGTTTCGGGCCGACACTGCACTCCACATGGAGGAGTTCCGCATCACGGACCTGGATGCGAAAGTGGACCTGTGAGTCCATGGCGCCGGCGGTCCTCCTCGGGAGTGCCGGACATTCCTTGGATATTCCTCCAGACGGGCCCGGCAGGGGCGGTGGCCGGGACTCCCCGGACAAGCGGGGCGGCGTGCGCCGGTATCGGACTGAAATGGGAGGACCTTCTTCATGATCGTCGGGACGGTTCGGGAGGTCAAGAGACACGAGTACCGGGTCGGTCTCACACCAGACTGCGTCCGTGCCTACGTCGCTCACACGCACCGGGTGCTCGTCGAGAAAGGGGCGGGGGCCGGGGCGGGTTTTCTGGACCGGGAATACGCGGAAGCCGGGGCGGAATTGGTGGACGCCGCCGCCGAGGTGTTCGCGCGTTCCGAGATGATCGTCAAGGTCAAGGAGCCTCAACCTGGCGAGTTGCACCTGCTGCGGTCGGGGCAGGTGCTCTTCACGTACCTGCACCTGGCAGCCGAGCCGGAACTCAGCCGCGCCTTGATTCGAATCGGGGTCGACGCCGTGGCATACGAGACCATCGAGACCGACAACGGGCACCTGCCGTGCCTCAAACCGATGAGTCAGGTGGCCGGGCGCCTGGCCGTCCAGGAGGGGGCCAAGTATCTCGAGAAGCGCTTCGGCGGTCGAGGCATCCTGCTCGGGGGCGTGCCCGGGGTCATGCGCGGCCGGGTGGTCATTCTGGGGGGTGGGGTCGTGGGCTTGAACGCCTGCAAAGTGGCCGTCGGGCTTGGGGCGGAGGTCACGGTGCTTGACATTGACGCCGAGCGCTTGGCGTATTTCGAGGATGTGTTCGCCGGTCGCGTCACCACGTTGTACAGCACCCGTGCGAACATCGAGACCGCGCTGCGCGAGTGCGACCTGCTCATCGGGGCCGTGCTCCGGCACGGCGCACGTGCACCCCACTTGGTGGTCCGCGGGGACTTGAAGCGGATGAAGCCCGGCGCGGTGATCGTGGACGTGGCCATCGATCAGGGGGGGTGCATCGAAACCAGCCGTCCCACCACGCACGACGACCCGATCTTCGTGTTGGACGGAATCGTGCATTACTGCGTCGCCAACATGCCGGGTGCGGTGGCGCGCACCGCGACGCGTGCGCTCACGAGCAGCACGCTGCGGTACGGTCTGCTTTTGGCCGACCGGGGGACCCAAGAGGCCTGCCGCGAATCGAAAGCGCTTTGCCGCGGGGTCAACATTTATCGCGGTCATTGCGTATACGAGAATGTCGCGAGCGCGGTGGGGGTCGAGTACGTTTCCCTCGCATCGTTGCTGGGCTGCGGCGCATGAACTGCGTGAGCTGCGGGGGACTCCTGTCGCGGATTCCGCAAGCTCTTCTCGCCAGCGCTCGTGACCGTTGAGCCGACGTTCCGGCAGATGCGCCGCGCCCCCCACCACATCTCTTGCGATACCCCCCGTCGCTTGGACGCGTCTCCCCCGGGGGGCGAACGGCCTCGTGTACCGATCTCACCCGTATCGCGCATTGGACCGAGAGAACCAAGAAGCCTTCCGGGCCGGCCTGAATCGGAACGCCGGCCGTGCGGTCGCGCGGCCATACGCTCCACGGGGGGCCGGTGGACCTCCTTCCTGCGCCTCGCGAAACGGAGAAGAAGCGTCATCACGGTCCGGTGCGGAGCTCGACCCAGACGATTCGCTGCGGCGGCACGCTGTTGGTTTCTTGACGCAGACTCACCGTGTTGTATCCGTCCCGGAACGCCGACGGCGGGCACTCGAAACGGACGGCCCGCCGGGCGCCGCCGCCGATTCCCGCACATGAGTCGAGATCGGGTGCGGGTGCGGCCGTACGGCCGTTGATCGCGGCTTGAAACCGAGCCTTCTCCACACCGTTCCGGCCGGATAGTCCCGCGATGATCCATGCCTTCCCCGCAGTCGGTTTCGGGCCGAAGTAAATCCGAAACTCCCCGCCTTGCACGGCATCAACCGGCAGACGCACGTTGTTCGGGAAGTTTGGTGGGACGGTGTCGCGAAAGCAGACCGGCACGCGCCGGGGGGCGTGTTCGACCACCGCACGGGCCACCCCGCGCTCGATCAGCGTGCGATAGACCGAGGAGGCCACCGGACGGGTGCCCGAGTCCATCCAGTTGAACAGGTAGATGCCGTCCGCGCCGCGATGCCAAGCCGCGGCGGCGAAACCGGCGACGGACCCAAGCGTGTTGGCGACCGCGGCCGCGCCCGGCCAGGGGCGGGCGTTGAACTCGAGACCGGGCGCGACGCGCACATGTTCGGCAGCCGACAGTTTGGCCAGGCGTTCCTTCCACAATTCGACCGGGATGTCGAAATCCGAGGTGGTCCAAAAGGGGCAGGGGACGATCAGGTCAACCAAGCCCTCGCGCACCCACTCGACAGCGTCCATTCCGAGGCCCCGGGCGGCGTCCGGGTGGGCCGGCACCCGCACGCCCAGCGCAATGCGGTGTCCCCGTTTGCGGCCCCAGGTTTCGGTCAGGCGGCGAGCTTCCCGAACAAACTCGGTGAGGAAGCGCGCGTTTTCCCGGGCCTTGCCCGGCGGAAAATGCCAGCCGAAGCGCATCCAGTCCAGTTCGATCCCGTCCGGGTTGTAGCGTTCGAGCAATTCCCGGACGAACGCCATTTCGTACTTGCGCACCTCGGGTTCGGCGTAATTCAGCGCCCTGTTCTGCCACGGAGCGGCCGATCCACTTGGGACCCGCCAGTACTCGGGGTGGCTGCGCCAAAAGGACGAGTGCATGAAACTGTCCAGTTCGTTCACTCCGTGTATGTCGTTCATGCGCATAGACAGCCAGGGCGAAAGGCCTTTCTCGCGGCACCGGTCGATCCAGACGGCATACGGGTCGAGACCGCGCTCGTGGAGCAGGCGCGCGTTGTGGGGCCAACGCCCCCTCGGATCGTTGGCTCCCGGCATGGTTTCCTTGCCGGTGACGTCCCAAATGGCCTCCCGGGTTCGACTGCGGAAACTGGCGCGCATGGCGTTGGGACACAGGAAGAGATGCGTGACCGCGGAGTTCGCATACTGGTCCACGAAAGCGAGCAGAGCTTCGCGGGTCATCTGCGACGGCTTGCGCGTGGCAAAGAAATGGCTGTTGTCTTCATTGATGACGAACATGGGCTTGTCTCCCGGCGGCTTCCCGGGCGGGTTCCGTACCGCACCGCCACACAAGAGCGGTACTGCCAGCCCAAAAAAGACACTCAGCGAGCGCGACACGTCGGATCCTCCGGAGAGACCGAGGCGCTTCTTTGGACGCAACCCGCTTGGAGTTGATTCGATCAACGTGTATCCACAAGCCTTTTTTCTGTAACGTTCGGCGGGGAAAGGGCGTCGCATCCAGAACTCAAGCGTCCGAAGCGGCGCCCCCCCAACGTCCCGTCCACGGCGGCCCCCCGGGTATCTCCCCTCGGCCCCTTCCCCGTTCTTGCCAAACATCATGCCCCACCCGTTGCCTGAGACAACCCCAAGAAGACCGACACCGAATTTAACGCCTCGACGGAGTTTCGCCCTGCGGAAGGCACGGTCCCTGCGGTCGGCGGGATCGCCCTCCGGACGAGCCTGTTCAGGCCTTCAAACGGCGTCCGACGCGCACGTCTCACAACTCTACCCGGCGGAGGCGTAGCGCATTGGATACGACCGATACGGAACTGAAACTCATGGCGGCCGCGGCAATCATCGGGCTCAGCAAGAGCCCGAGGAACGGGTAAAGCACTCCTGCGGCGATCGGCACGCCGAGCGTGTTGTAGATGAAGGCGAAAAACAAGTTTTGATGAATATTGCGCATCACGGCGCGGCTCAAGCGACAGGCTTTGACGATTCCGCGCAGGTCGCCTTTGACGAGAGTGATATCGGCGCTTTCGATGGCCACATCGGTACCCGAGCCCATGGCGATCCCCACGTCCGCGGCCGCCAGCGCGGGCGCGTCGTTGATGCCGTCGCCGGCCATGGCGACGGTCCTGCCCTGCCCTTGGAGCATCTTGACGTACTCGTGTTTGTCTTCCGGAGTCACGCCGGCGCGTACGTGATCGAGCCCGAGCTGATCGGCCACGGTTTGGGCGGTGCGTTCATTGTCTCCGGTGAGCATATGGATTTCCAGACCCAGTGCGTGCAGGGCCTCGACCGCTTCCCGGGTCGTGGCCTTGATGGGATCGGACACGGCGAGCAGGCCGGCCGCGCGGCCGTCCAATGCCACGAAAATAACCGTGTTGCCTTTTCCCTGGAGTTCTCCGGCACGTTTGCGGAGTTCATCGAGGCCGGCAACGCCCGCCCCGGTCAGGAAATCGGGTTTGCCCACCAGGACCTTGCGTCCCGCCGCCGTGCCGCTCACTCCGCTGCCGGTGGTCGAATCGAACTCTTCCACGGCGGCGAGGTCGAGACCGCGCCGCCGCGCCTCTCGGACAACCGCCGCCGCCAGGGGATGTTCACTGCCCTGCTCCACCGCGGCGGCCAGCCGGAGCAGGTCTGTGTCGTTCACGTCGGGCGCCGAGACGATGTCCGTCAGTTGCGGGCGTCCTTCGGTCAGGGTCCCGGTTTTGTCCACCAGCAGCACGTTGACTTTCTGCATGATTTCGAGTACTTGAGCACTCTTGATGAGGACGCCGGCCTTGGCGCCGCGCCCGACGCCGACCATGATGGACATGGGGGTTGCCAAGCCGAGCGCGCACGGACAGGCCACGATCAGCACGGCTACGGCGTTGATCAGGGCGTGGGCGAAACGCGGCTGCGGCCCGAGCGTACCCCAGACGATGAACGTCACCACGGCCACGGCAATGACCGCGGGCACGAAGTACGCGGCCACGCTGTCCGCAACTCTTTGGATGGGGGCGCGACTGCGTTGGGCCTGACTGACCATTTCGATAATGTGGGAGAGGACCGTATCGCTTCCGACGCGTTCGGCGCGCATCAGGAACGTCCCGGTTTGGTTGACGGTAGCTCCGGTCACGGGGTCGCCCGGGCCCTTGGACGAGGGGACCGGCTCGCCGGTAATCATGGATTCGTCCACGCGACTCGCCCCCTCGACGACCACGCCGTCCACCGGGACTTTTTCCCCGGGGCGAACCCGCAGAACGTCGCCGGCCCGAACGTCATCGAGATCGATTTCCTGCTCCTCCCCGTTGCGCACCACCCGGGCTTTCTTGGGCGCCAGTTCGAGTAATTCGCGGATGGCGGCGCTGGTGCGTTTGCGCGCCCGCAATTCAAGGACTTGCCCCAAAAGAACCAGTACGACGATGACCGCCGCCGCCTCGAAATAAACCGCGACTTCGCCCGCCGTACGCAACGATTCCGGAAAAAGGTTCGGAAACAGGACGGCGATGACGCTGTACGCGTATGCCGCACCGGTCCCGATGGCGATGAGGGTGAACATGTTCAGGCTGAGCGTCCGGATTGATCGCCAGCCACGGACAAAAAACGGGGCGCCGGCCCAAAGCACCACCGGCGTGGCCAATGTCAGTTCGAACCATTTGCTTACGGAACGGGGTACCAGGCGACCGATGGGGTCGCCCGGGATCGCGCCGCCCATGGCGAGCAGGAAGACCGGCAGGGTCAGGACCAAGCCGACGACAAAGCGCCGGGTCATGTCCCGCAATTCCGAATCGTCTTCGTCGTCGTCCGCGGTCGCGGCTTTGGGCTCGAGCGCCATGCCGCACTTCGGGCATGAACCGGGGCCGGCCTGTTCGACCTCGGGGTGCATGGGGCAGGTGTAAACGGTCGGTCCCGAGGTCGTGGTCGGCACGGCCGAGGGAGCGCCGGTTTCCGATGCGGTCTCCGCATCCGAACCGCCCCCGAGGAACTTGTGCAGACAATGCTCACTGCAGAAGAGATAGGTGCGTCCATCCTTTTCCGTGCGGTGGGGCGTACTCTCCTCGACCTCCATTCCGCAAATAGGATCAGTCGGCATGGTGTCTCTCCTTCCGTGACTTTCGGGTTTCCATGATGTGCTGCCGGACCGCAAGAGCGGCCTTTGCCCCTTCGCCGCAGGCAATGACGATGCGTTTGCCGTACGCGTTCGTCACGTCGCCGGCGGCAAATATGCCCGGCGCGGACGTTCGGCAGTCGGGGCCGATCTTGACTTCCCCGCGCTCGTTGATCTCGACAAGCTCCGCGACGAGAGCAGAATTCGGTCGCAAACCAACCGCGACAAAAACCCCTTTTGCCGGGATCGCAACGGACTCGGATGCCGCCAGGCGGCGGACGCGGACCGACGACACGGTTTCTGTTCCCTCGATGGCCTCCACGACGCAGTTTTCGTGGATATTCACATTGGGGTTGGCCACGAGCCGAGCCACGTCCGCCGCATCCGCCGAACGACGGACTTCCAAGTTCGACACCAAGTGAATATTTCTTGCCACCGCCAACAGTTTGTCCGCAATCTGCATGGCGGAATTGCCGCCGCCCACCACGACAACGTCTTCGCCCGTTACGAACGAATAGTCTTGCAGGTTTCCGTAGAACAGACCTTTTCGCTGAAATCGCTCCTCGCCGGGAACGTTCAGTTTCCGACGCGTCATTCCGGTGGCCACGATCACGGTCGACGCCCGAAAACGCGCCAGACTGCCCGTTGTGATTTCGAACCCTCCCCCGCAAGCCGCTATCCGGTCCGCGCTGTCCATGATGTGGTCCACATAATTCGAATGAATCAACTGATCCCGAAATTTCTTCACAAGTTCCGGGCCCGTAATGAAATCGTACCCCATGTAATTCTTGATCTTCGTACTGTCGATCGCCTGGCCGCCGAGGTCGCGCGACAAGACCAGGCTGTCTATTCTCAAATTCGCGGCGTAGACCGCAGCGGTGAGACCGGCAGGACCGGCCCCGATGATGATCAGCTCGTACGATTTCTTGGGCGCGGCCCGCCCGTGGTCGTCCAGGAATCGCTTCCGGCAACCCTCGGAACAGAAAAACAATAATCGGCCGTCATGCTCCAGACGTACGGCTTCGGCCTCGTCCACTTGCATGTGGCAAATGGGATCCTCTTTCATCTTCTCGGTCTCCGAATTGCAGGAGTTGCCCCGTACGCTGGCTTCATGGCGGTTCCAGCGCTGAGCTGTTTTTGCGGATTCCGTGTCTGCGGGCCTGCACAGGCGCCTTACGGGTCGTGTTCGCTTGCGCCCTCCCCGGCGCGGGCATGGGCGAGCGTCGGAGCGAAATCCGGCGTCGGCATGGAACGGGGGCGAACAACCAACCCTCTGCCGACGGTCGGTTCGGCCCCGCTCACCCCGGACGATCACCATCCGGGTCGCACGAACACGAGCAGGCGCAAGGGGAGGCGGCGCCGGCGTCCGGCGCGGCGACCTCGGTGTCGGTTTCCAATATTCGGTCCGCCAGACGCAAAAAGCTTCCGAGTGCGGCGTGGTACTCGCGCAAGGTTTCGAACCACCGCCTTGTGCACAATTCGCCGTCCGGCGTAATGCGATAACATCGCCGGGCGGGCCCGCCGGCGGACACGACCCACGATGAAACGACCAACTCCTGCGCCTCCAAGGAACGGAGGGCATGGTATACTGCCGAACTGTCCGGTTTCATGTGTCCGGAGGCGAGGAGCGTGCCCAAACGGCGAACCAACTCGTAACCATGCAACTCCTCACGGCAGAGCAACAGGAGAACAGCGGGTTTTACCAGTTTTTCCAGGTTCTTCCCGGAACAGGAGCAGGCGTCAATATCCATGGTGCGGCGACTCCGGCAGAAGCGACATTCTCCGATGCCGAACCTGCAATGTGCACGAAGGTCGCGGCGGGGTCCAGCCCCGCAGATTCGAGCGGATGGCCCGCCCCCTGCATTCACGCAGTGACCCGACCGGCAATTCGCGTTGAGAATATGCTCCCTTAATGCGCACGCCGCAATGGCCGCGCCGTGTCCAGGCAACGCTTTTCGACACATCCCACGGGTGCGGGTCTCCACTATGCGCCGGCACCCGTCGGGGCACGCAGGTGGAACACACGCACCGGCCGGCTCGTCGACAACGTTTCAGTCCACTTGCGGAGAGGTGCGGCACGAGAAGACCTGCCTGTCCTCCGGATCATCGGCTCGCGGGGCCGGTCGCCTTCCATAGATTCTCGCCCAGCCTGTGCGTTCGTTCGAATTGTGCGCCCCAAGGTTCGCGCGGACGGAAACTGATGCGTCGGCCGGCACGCGGTTTCCGGACCCTCCTCGAGCACGGGCGACGCGCCGTTGCAGCATCGGGGCCCCGGGCGTTTCACCCGCCCAGCAATTGAGACCCGGAAGAAGTGCGCGGGTTGCGAATACCCTCCCTGCTTCCGCACCTCGGTCCCACCATCCGTGCCCGAGCCGGGCCCACGGAGCAGAGCGGTTTCAGGCACGCCGTCCCGGATGTTTTCTCTGCCGATGCTTTCACGTTTTCTTCACAGGTCCTCCCTGGCCGCACGCCGCTGTCCCGGGTACTATATGAATAGCTCATCTACATGACGTCCTCATGTCGCCTGCAGGCGACGCGTTGCGGCACGAGACACAAAGACGGGACAGACGGAAAAATGCACACGATTGGACGCACGGTGCTCTTCGCCTCTCCAACCCGCGCTCTCCGCCCCGACACGCACGGCCCCGCTTGCCTGCGAATCGCTTTCGCCTGCCTGGCAGCGGTTGTGCAGGCGACGTTTGCGGGAGAGGCGTCGACGGTTGCTTCATGTCCTCAGAAACCGTCGAAAAGCACCGAGGCCGAATGCGGGAAATACCCCGCGAGCCTGGTGATCAAGACGCGAACAGCCTGCACCTATCCTGCCGGGCTCCATGTATTCACGCTCGTCGGCGCCTATTCGGACTTCACGGCGCGCCGCGCGGCGGACGGCAGCATGTACGGCCTGCCGGACGGGATGCGGAATCGCCGAACATCGGCGCTGCTCTGGGGCGAGTACGGCATCACGGACCGCCTGCAGTGCGGGATCGCATTGCCCTACGTCTTCCGGGAATACCGGGATCCCAGGAGCGGAGCACACGCCCGACCGGACGGACTCGGGGATATGTGGGCGTACACCAAGTTCCGGGCTTTGGTGGAAACGCCTTCCCGTCCCGGAGTGGCGCTGGACGCCTGGGTCAAACTCCCCACCGGAGACGAAGACAAGGGGCTCGGCAACGGCGAGGTCGACGTCAAACTCAGTGCCGAGATCAGCAAGCGATATCGGTGGTTGAGCTTTCATTTCAACCCGGAGTACACCTTGACCGGGGGCGGTCGGGAGGAGGTCGGCGCTGCCGCGGACGACCGAACCACCGTGAATGTCGGGGTGATTGTTCACTGGGCCCGCCGCGTTCTTCCCATGATAGAGGCGAACGGGCTGTGGTGGGGCGACGTCGGGCACGAGGTGGATGTGGGGGGCGGGTTTCTTTTCTTTCTGAGTCGGAATGCGTCTCTCAAAGTGGGTGTGAGTATTCCGGTGGATGTGGACATGCCGTGGGCGGTCCGCTGGATGCCGTGGGTCAAACTGGCCGCTTGGTTCTGATTGCAAGGCCCACTTCCGTGCGCCACGGTGCACGCCGCTTGTGGGCAGGTACGGGTCATCTCGAAACGACCCGGGACACAAGCGCGCAGGTGAACTTGCAGCCTCGCAGGATCGTCCGTGCCCGCCTTGGGCATTCCGCAAACGAAGGCCATCGCATCATGGAAACACAAACAACGATTTCGCTCCCGCGGACGGCACAGGAGATCGCCGCGCTCCTCCGGGAAGCGGAGGATCCGATCCGGCACCGCGAGCTGACGGCAACCGCAACGGCGCTTGTCCGCCGCCGGCTCGGCACGCGTGCGCACCTCTGGTGCGCAATCGGTGTGGACTACAAGCCCTGCTCCATGAATTGTCGCTTTTGCTCGCTCGGTGCGGAGTGGGGGGCCGTGACGGAAGAACGGGAACTCGACGACTCCGACGTGTTGAAATGGGCCCGATACTTTGTGGAGAACGGCGCCGACTACATCGTTCTTCGCACGTGCGAAGACTTCGACTTCGACCGGCTCTGCGGCCTGGGCCGCAGCTTGCGCACGCGGATCGCCGCCTCTGTTCGTTTGGTCGCCAACACTCGAGAACTGTCATTCGGGCAGGCGTCGCTTCTTCGCCGGGCGGGTTTTGACGGCATCTACAAGACCATTCGATTGCGGGAGGGGGTGGATACGCCCTTCGACCGCGAGAAGCGCCTCCGTACGATTCAGACAATGCGCAAGGCGGGGCTGGATGTGTACTCGCTGGTGGAACCCATCGGGCCGGAGCACACCTACGAAGAGATCGCGGAGGCAATGGTGCTGCTCCGGGACCGGATCAAGCCCGCCTTGGTGGGCGCCATGGCCAGGGTACCGGTCCCGGCCACACCGTTGGGCCGATCGGGCAGGATCTCGGAGCGCGAGCTGGCGAAGATCACGGCGGTGGCCGTTCTGGCGTTGCTGCCGCACATCGATGATGTCGAGATCGTGTGCAGCCACCCCCCCTGCCGCGAATTGCCCGAAGCCGGCGCCAACGGCCTGGTTGTGGAGGTCGGCGCGATCCCGCGAGACGAGCACCTTTCGTCGGACGTGTGGCAGCGATTCACGATGGATCATGCCAAGAAATGGCTGCGGGAAGCGGGATGGTCCATGTGAGTCCAGGCCGACAAACCGGTCCCGCGGCCGAGGAGATGGTGATGTTGAAGACTTGTGCAGCTGCCCCAGCTCGGCCCAAGACCGCGGGCGTGACCGCCGCCCTGTTTTCATTCTGGTGCCTCTTTTGGATGGTCCAACCTGCCGTGCTTCTGCCGCGGCTGTCGGAATTGCGCTGGTTCGGCTTGCCGGCGCATTATGCGTTCTGGCTCTTGGGCATGGTCGTGGTCGTCCCGGCCTCGTGTTTTGCGCTGACGCTTTGGCAGGAGAAACGTCGGCGTGCCGGCGCGCCGCCCCATGGATGCACGGACGGCGAATAGAGCCGTCCGAAAAGCAGCCGCGTGTGGGGTCGTGCGCCCTTGATTCGACCACCACCGGGCGCCGGGCAGACCTGCCGCCACGCAAGTTGGAACCGGAGGGCGCCCCAATGGCCTTTATGGCGGGTTTCTATTTTGTGTTGATGGCCGTAATCTTTGTGGCGACGTCCCAACTGGGACGCCGTCGGACGCACACCTTCCAGGACTATGCGGTCGCGGGCCGTGCTGTCGGCGGCCTGGTCAATGGGTTGGGAGGCATGGCGAGTTATCTCTCGGCCTTTCTTTTCATGGGGATGACCGGGGCGGTTTGGAAACTCGGTTTTCCGTTCATGGGCATCCTGGTCCCGTTTGCCTTGAGTATCGCCATGTTCATGGCCCTGGTCGGCCCTTATGCACGGAACACCGGGGCCCACACCTTGATGGAATTCCTCGAGCTGCGATTCGGGAAGGCCGCGGCGTACTGCGGCCTGGCCATCAATCTGCTCTTCGTGGGAATGTTCATGTTGGGGCAGATGAAAGCATTGGGAGTATGCGTCGAGCACATTACGGGCCTCGATTACCGCATGGCGGTGCTGGCCGGAGGCTTTGTTCTCACCGTGTACTGCGTGCTCGGCGGCATGTTCGGCATTTCCTGGAACCAGTGCGTCCAAGGCGTGATCATGCTGGTCGGGATTGCGCTGCCGCTCGCCTTCGTTCTTCGATCCCTGGGAGTGCACACCTGGTGGGACCCGTTTTTCGGTTACGGCAGTCTGGCGCCCGCCTTGGAGAGGCGGGGGTTCTTCGAGCTGGGAAAAGATGCGCGGTACTACGTCAGCTTGATCCTTCCGGGGCTCGGCGGCGCGGCCGCGGCGCCCCAAGTGTTCGCCATTGCCGCCAGGGCCCGGAACGAACAATCGGCTCGATGGGCCTTGTCCTGGATGGTGTTCTGGATCGGTCTCGTTTACAGTTGCGCCATGGCTTTCGCATTTGCCGCAACATACTGGGTGCAACACAGCGGTGCGACGCTGGACAAGGGACAGGCGGACTACCTCCTCTTCCGGCTTTGCGAGGCGACGACCCACCCTGCCCTGGCGGCCCTGATCGTGGCCGGGGCCCTGGCCGCATCGTTCTCCACGATGGCCGCTCTTCTCATTTTCTGCGGCACGGTGACCGTTCGCTATGTCTACACGCCGGCCAAACACCGGCTGCGGCCTCGGAGTGAAGTGACGGAAACGGAACGCAGGCGGGTCATGGCCGCGGCCATGGCGCTGGCGGGGGTCGTCTCCGTTCTGCTCGCCTGGCGGCCTCCCGCGTTGTTGGTCGTTCCCATCATTTGGGGCTGGGAAATCCTATCGTGCACGCTGTTCGTCCCCTGCCTCTTGGCGGTTTGGTGGAAGCGCGCCACACGCTGGGGCACGGTCGCCTCCATGGCAGTCGGAATGGGCGTCGTCCTGACCCAGGGCTGGACGGGACCGGTCGTCGAACTTCCTTTCTATGGAAGCCTGGTGGTTCTGCCCCTGGCATGTCTGACCGACATCATCGTATCGTGCCTGACTCCACCCGACCCCGAGCGCGTACTCGTGGATCGCTGGCACGGCCGCGCACAGGCCTGCGAAACCCGACGCGACAGCATCATACTGCCTGTCCTCCTTGCCGCACTGAGCCTGGCCCTCCTTTTCTTGGCCGTGTCCTGAACAGAGGCGCTTCCCGGAACGTCCCGACCCCGGGATCAGCCGCGGGGATTTCCACGGGAGTCGAATCGAGGCCCGGTCGGATGCCGGCGGTCGCCGCGGTCACGGGCGATCAGCAGCGGCTGCGGGCATTCATCGAAGCCCTGCCGACGAACATCAATGAAATGGACACGGCCCCGGACTTCATTCGTTTCGGTCCCGGCACGTTTCGAGCGCGCGGCAAGAGAGGGACCTGTTACGTGGCCTGCTTTCTGCTCGAGCCGGGCCGTAAGCAGCCGGCCGGCCGGGTCGGTGCAGCCTTGCCGCCCGGTCGATGGCACGCCGATTGGCTGGATCCCAAGACCGGCGTTGTCGTGGCTTCCGCCGCGGTGAGGTCTACGGCCGCGAGCGCCGAGATTCCGCACACGGGCTTCGCCGGCGACATCGTCCTGCGGATTGTCGCGGCCCCAGACTCCACCAAGTGATCGAGTGCCCTCATCGCCGAAAAGCACCCGGAGATCGAACGGAATTCCGCCTTCAGGGCCTGTCGTTTTATTCGATAATTCCGCGAAAAACGCCCCAACGGGGCAATGCCACCGTAGCCTGGGGCGGCGCCCCAGGCCGTGTTGGGTTTCCGGAACATGCACCCTGAAGGAGTGCTTCAACGTATTCTTTACGTGTAGGTTGAAGTACGCCTTCAGCGTACATCGGTACGGCGCCGACCAA
>JAADHN010000077.1 GCA_013151865.1 Kiritimatiellota bacterium | reverse complement strand
GTAGGTGTAGGTGACAGTGGTGTTGTCCGCCGGGTCGGGCGCGACGTACGTTTCGGACGTCTTGCGGTCGAGGGCGTCATAGGCGTACTCGACGGTGAGCCCGTCCGGGGTGGTGACGGACGCGGCCAGGCCGCAGGCGTTGTAGGTCCAAGAGGTCGTGGCGCCGAGCGAGTCGGATTTCGAGACCAGTCGTCCGTCGTTGCCGTAGGTGTAGGTGACGGTCAGGCCGGCGGGCGTGGTTTCGGAGGTCTTGCGTCCTTCCGCGTCGTAGGTGTAGGAAGTGACTTGACCGGCGGCATCGGGCGGTGAGGTTGCGGTCGGCGTCGTAGGTGTAGCTGGTGACGTTTCCGAGCGGGTCGGTTTCGGCGAGGACATCGATGCCGTTTTCGGCATTGGGCCTTGGGGTCGGACCGATGTAGTATGTTCTTGTTGAAGTAGATAGCTTCCATGACAGGGAGTTTGAGAGGCTTAAGACGGGTATTTCCGCCCTGTTTTCGACACTGTAAGTTCGAGGCGCCTCCCGCAGCATGGAAGCGTCTTCTCCCAGAGATTGAATTGTGCGGTGGCGCGCCGCCAAACCAGGCTTTGTCTGGATGCCCGCGAGATCGGTTTGCTCGTGGCATGGCGAACTGTTCAGCACGTCAATTCCACGGGAAAAATGCCAGGTCTAACGCTTCAGAGGCATGCCCGAAATGATCTATCATGCTAAACTACAAAAACGTACACCGGTCCGACCCGACGGGAACCCGACGGGACCGCGGCTTGCCCGGCGTACGGAAGCACCTGTCGGCCGCGGTGCCGGCGTACAACCTGTGGCGGATGGTGTTCGTGCGAAGGGCAAAGTATCGGCAGGAAGAGGACCCGTTGAGGCGCAACGTCGCGTGAGCGATACAATGCGCCGACCGAATGGCCATATCCACGGGTGCCTCGAGTGGCTCGAAAGAAGCTGAACGCGTTCATTCTGCCCGTGGAAGGGGAGCCCGGGACAAGGGGCTGAACGAACCGGAATCCAGCACCCAGGATCGCGGAGCCCGGCCGGCGCAAGCCGGTCGGTTTGACGCTTCGTTGCTGCCTCGGAAAGCAGCTCGTGCTCTACCGATTTCGCAATTGCTTCACCGGGATAAGTCGGGCGCTGAGGCGGAGCTTCGCCGGCGAGTCACTGCCCGGGGATATACGCCCCGGCCTCGCGGAGTGTGTTGCGTAGTGTTGCGACGTCCACGTCCCGGGTACGGGCGCTCCCGGCGTCGACGGCCAACGCCGCCGCGGTCCCGGCGGCCTGTCCGGTGATGAAACAGCCGGGCATGACTCGGATAGAGCCCTGAACATATCGATCGCACGAGATACACCGGCCGGCAACCAGCACGTTCTCGAGGTCGCGGGGGGTCAGCGTGCGATACGGCACCCCGTAGCTTTCCCCGGGAGCATAGCGCAGGTCTTTGGTGAATTCACGTTCGAACTTTGCATAGGCCGTCGGGTCCGGCCGGCTGGGATGGATGTCCACCGGATAGCAGTAGCGCCCGATTTCGTCGGGGAATACCGCACGGTCCCGGAAGTCCTCCAGAGTCAGGACGTAGTCGCCCATGATTCGCCGTGTTTCTCTGATGCCCGGGAGTGCCCCGGTCTGCGTCAGGGTCATCTGCTCGAAGCCGCGCAGATAGTCCTTGTAATATTTCTCGTATTCGAGCACGAGTTTGCGTCCGAAAACCATGGCACGCGTCACCGTGGCTTCGTCCGTGTTGTCGATCCCGTAGAGATGCCCGATATTCCCGCCGCCGAGGTCTGCTCCGAGTCTGAAGATTCCGGGCAGATGGAGGTCTTTCTGGGTGAACACGTCGTTCTCGAAAGCACGTTGCAGTTCGCTTCCCTGGCTCCCGGGGTGCCGGCGGCGCCATTGGGCGTAGCGTTCCCAGTCGATCCCTTTCCATTGGGAGCAGAGGGTCCCGGGCATGAGGTTGCCGTCGGGGTCGCCTTTTTCGAAAGAGGCGCCGGCCATAACAGCCAAATCGCCGTCGCCCGTGCCGTCGACGAACACTCTGGCCCGGACCGCGTAGATGCCGCTTTTTGCGGCGAGCACCGCCATCCGAACCCGGCCCTCGGTTTGGATTGTCCCGATCAGGTTGGTATAGAACCTGAAAACGACCCCGGCCTCTTCGATCATCTCGTCGTAGACCCGTTTCAGGACTTCGGGCAGAATTCCGTTGGGACTGGGGCCTGTCCCGCCCGCCGCGGCCAAACGCTCGCGGATTTCGGCGCCGAGACCCGCGGCAAGGGTGCGGACCCCGTCCCCGAACGTCATGAACACCGGCACGAGCCCCAGCGTTCCCATGCCGCCGAAAGCCCCTTGTGCCTCGACCAGGAACACGGACTTGCCCAAGCGTGCCGCGGCAACGGCCGCCGTCACCCCGGCCGGACCGCCGCCGGCAACAAACACGTCCACTTCGTGCCGGACGTCGATCTGTTTCGAAAACTCCACAGTGGGCGCCGGTTTCATTTCGTCCTGTCTCCTGCTGGGCGAGGCGCTCGGGGCGTTGCTCGAGAGAGTGTGCTTGTGCGACACCGAATCGGGGCCGGCACGACAGAACAGACAATATAGCACGAGCCCGTCCGAAAAAAGGGCGCGGCGGCGTCCGCAATCCGGGCCGGACAATTCCGTGACGGGCTGTTATGGTACAGAGCGTTTCAGGGCTGTTGGGTGGGTCAGGCTGTCTGTTCGCCTGTTCCCCAAGAGACAGTCGGGGGGGTAGTGTCGGGAGTTTCATGAGAGAGCGGGACGTTTCGGGCGCCGGGTGCGGAGTTGCCGACGGCCGGCAACTCGACTTCGGCGAGCAACTTGCGACCTGGTCTTTCCTGCGTGTCGCCTGCAGCCAACTCCGATAACGGCGGGGAAAGCGATACTGACAATCAACTTGTTCCGGTCCAGAGGGATCAGACACCAAACAATATCGTAGATCTGACGGAACCGGTCAGAAAAAGAGGAGCACACCATGAAGAGTTTTCGCCGGGAACTGTGGTTCAACACGCAACAACGCCGGGCTTTTGTCAACATTACCTCCCGGATCGAGGAATGCCTGCGGGAATCCGGCATTCGCGAAGGCCTGTGTTTGGTCAACGCCATGCACATCACGGCGTCGGTTTTCATCAACGACGACGAGTCCGGTCTGCATCAGGACTTCGAAAAATGGCTGGAGCGGCTTGCGCCTGAGAAACCGTATTCTCAATACGCGCACAATGGATACGAAGACAACGCGGACGCCCACCTCAAGCGCACGATCATGGGGCGGGAAGTCGTGGTTGCCGTCTCGGGCGGGAAGCTTGATTTCGGACCGTGGGAGCGAATTTTCTACGGTGAGTTCGACGGAAAACGTCGCAAGCGCGTTCTGGTGAAGATTATCGGGGAATGAGGCAACAGCCCGGCGGGGGGGGGCGCGTCCGGCGCCGGGACTCTTGAATCCGGGCACTGGGGCAGGCGCGGCGGGGCGGTTTTCCGTGCTGCGTTGGGGGCGCTCCCAGGCCGGGCGTCCCGCGAGGCGTAGGCCTTGAGTGCAGTCAGGCCGAGTCGCCCGGACCCCCTGTTTTTCCTCGGCGGTGCGGGGCTCCGTGCTCGTCGGGGATCGGCGGCAGTGTCCCGTCCGCTTCACGCACAGGCTTCGAACAGGGCCCGGACATTTTCGGGTGGGATGTCCGGGAGGATCGCCTCGTGGGACGGCGAGACGATCAGGCCGGTGGGGAAGAGCGCCCGCAGTTCCACGACTTTGGCGCGAACCTGCTCCGGCGTGCCCCGGACCAAGAGTTCCTGGGCGTCGACTCCCCCGCAGAAGGAGACCCTGTCGCCGAAATCTCGCTTGAGTGCAGCGGGCCCCATCCCGGCGGCAAGCGCCTGGACCGGGTGGATGGCGTCCGCCCCGAGTTCGATCAGGTCGGGTATGACGTCCCGGACGGCCCCGCAGGAATGGTGGATGACTTTGTAGCCCCGTTCATGGGCCTGCCGGATCAGACGGCGCGTGCCTGGAAAGACGAAGCGGCGCAAGAGTTCGGGGGACAGCATGAGCGTGGTCTGGCTGCCGAAATCGTTGCCGATCAGGACGGCGTGCAGGCGTTCGCCGCAGGCGTCGTAGAACAGCCGATTCGCGTCGAGGTAAAACTGCGTGATCCGGTCGATCACGGCCTGGAACAGGTCCGGCGCCTCGATCATGCGCACCAGGGCGGTTTCCATGCCGAAAGCAGCGCAGGCGTCCTGGAAATGAGCGGACCACATGACGCCCATCACGGCGTAGTCCTCCGGTGCAGTCGTTGCGGCCCGGCGGCATTCCGCCGGGTCCATGTGCTCTGCGGGTGTCGGCCAGGGGAATTCGTCGACCCGGTCCGGATCGAGGATGTCCTCGAAAAAGCCGGGAACGGTGAGGGTGCGTTCTTCGTAGCCGCTCGCATTTTTGGCGAAATCGAAAGCGCAGGCGATATGGTTTGCAGGGGGATGGCGATACGGGACGTCGATCGGCCAAACGTCATCGTCGATGCTCCGTTTGAGTTCCGCGATATCGGCCGCGCCGAAGGAGGCCAGCAGCCCCGGCAACGCCTCCGCGGTGGGAAGTCCGAGCCAGCTTGCCGGGCGGTCGACGGGGCGTCGCTCTACGGTTGCCAGGAAGCGTTCGAGGTGGGTCACGGTCCCGACTCCATTTTCCGGTGCGTGCGCGCCGCTGCCGTGATGGGACCGGGCGGGGCGGAGTTTCGCCCGGGAACAGTCGGCGGCGATGACACGTATAATGATACCGGTCGGGGCTGCTTTCGGCAAGGCGTTGCGGTCGGGGCGGCCTCGCCGGCAGAGAGAGTGGGGGGCGTTGCGGGGTCCGGGTCGAGTGGGTAGATTACGCGCTTCGCGGGCGTCGGCGGCCTCATGCGTGCCTTGGGTCTGGACGTGAACAGGGTGGCGGACTTGAAACGATTGATCACAGTCAAAGCGTTGGCTCTGGGGCTGGCCGGCGCACTTCTGATCTGCATCGCCGCTTACCCCAACGACTACCTGGTGCAGTCGAACCTGTTCGTGGGCAACCATCTGCCGGTTGCCGTCTTTTTTCTGTTGTTTCTCTTCTGCCTGTTGATCCGTCCGTTGCTCAGTCGCTTCCCCCCCGCATTTCATTTCTCGAATCGGGATTTGACGGTCGCGGTGGTGATCATGCTGGCAGCCTGTTCGCTGCCCACGTCGTCGCTGATGCGGTATTTCCCGACCATGCTGACCGTACCGTACGACCTGTTTGCCACGCGACAGCATTGGCAAACCAATCGTGTTCTGTCGTACACACCCCGCAAGCTGGTGCCCGAGGGCTGGTACATCGAGGGGGAGGACCGGCAACTCGATCGGACCCTGACCCCGGAACAGCGTCTCGAAAAAGCGCGACGGGCCGAGTTTGTCAACAAAGGTCTGCGGAACGGGATTGTTTCCGGGAACAGGTTTGTCTGGTTTTGGCCGAGCGGTCCGGACGGACTGAAGATTCCGCTCAAGTCATGGTTTCCTCTGCTGCGGTACTGGGCTCCGGCGATCATCTTCTTCCTGGCCATGCTCATTGGGATCGTCGGCGTGGTCCACCCCCAATGGTCCCGGAATGAACTGTTGCCGTATCCGATTGCGGACTTCACCACATCGATGCTCCACGCGGACGGGAGGCGCCCGTTTCCCGCGCTTTTCTACAACCGTCTCTTCTGGATCGGGTTCGGGATCACGGCGTTTATCCATTTTGTGCGGTTTGTATACTGTTGGTATCCGGACACGATGATCAACATTCCCCTCGAATGGCGTCTCGGCTATCTGGTGGCCCGTAAGTTTCCCAATTTCTATTACCATGGCGGGGACATCCGTTACGTGTTCAACGGTCACCTGTACCTGAGCGTGCTGGCCTTCGCTTTTTTCGTGCCGACGGAAGTGTCGTTTTCGCTCGGGATCACGGCTGCCGCCATGGGGGTGGCCACGTATACACTTTGGGGATTCGGCTACAGTTATACCAGTTACAACCACAGTTCGACCTTGTTCGGGGCCTACCTGGGCATGTTCGCCATCATCGTCTACTTGGGGCGCCGTTATTACCGGCAGGTTTTCCAGGCGGCGGTGGGGCTTCGAACTTCGGATCCGGTCGCACCGGATTCTCGGGCTGCGGCCCGAATGTTTCTGGTCGGCTTTGGGGGCCTGACGGCCGTCGGGACCGTGATGGGCCTGCCCGTGTACCTGTCCTTGGTCTTGGTGACGCTGTTGCTGGTTCTCTTCGTGGTGGTGGCGCGCATTACGGCCGAGACGGGGGACCCGTTTATCCAGGCCCACTGGTATCCGATGGAAGTGATTTCACGATTGTTGGGACCGGCGGCCACCGGACCGCGCACGTTGAGCATCAGTACCCTGTTGAGTCGAATCCTGGCTCAGGATGTGCGGGAGTGTCTTTCGAGCTTTTGGGTGAACGGGCTGCGCATGGCGGACAACGAGGGCGTCCCACGTGGCCGGCTGAGTTCATGGGTCCTGGCGTTCCTGGGGCCGTGTGCCGCAGTGGCCTTTCTCGCGGCGATCTGGGTCAATTACAACGGCCGCGGCTCGGACGGCTGGGGATTGATGTATCCGCCGCGAATGACCTATGACAGTGTGGCGGCTCAGGTCACCCGTCTACGGCAGGAGCCCGGCCTGCTTGAGAAAGTCGTAGACATGGAAAAACGGGAAGGGGCCTTCTCGTTGTCGGCCCTGAGATTCCGGCTCCGGCACATCTCGCTCCAGCCCGGCGTGCTGCCCTGGATAATCGCCGGGCTTGCAAGCGTGTTGGCTTGTTCTTTGCTGCGCATCCGTTATACTTGGTGGTTCATCCATCCGGTCCTGTTTTTGGCTTGGGGCAACTACGCGACGAACATGTTTTCGGCGTCCTTCTTTTTCGGCTCGGCGGTGAAGTGGGCCGTGGTCAAGTACGGAGGCGGACGCGTCTACCAGGACCTCAAGCCCTTTTTTATGGGGGTCATCATGGGTGAGTTGGCCATGGGGGGGGTTGCCCTGGTTTTCAATCTCGGCTATTATTGGGTTCTGGGCGTGAAACCGGTCCGGTACATGTTTCTCCCGGGTTGATTTGACTCCGGGAGGGCGATTCGATTGCGGATTCCGCAGAGAAACGGCAGAGTCGTCAATGAAGAGAATCGAGGCAAAAGACCAGGTTCGCCTGTCAATCTACAAATGTTTCGAGATCTGCGTCAACGGCGTTTATTACCGCTTGTTCCGCTCGCTGGTGACCATTTCGATCGTGGTCCTGACCGTGGCCTTTTTCTCGAACGTCGTGACCGAAGGGATCATGACCCACGGGGTGGCTCGCGGCGTACAGCAGGAGATGCAGATCAAGCGAGGCGACGCCCGGTTCCTGGCCAAGTTGACCGAGGTAGAGACCGTGGCGGAATTTGTGGAGCGTCTGGGCCGGACTGTGCCCGGCACTCCTGCCTACCGGGAATTGGCGGGAGTGACCGGCGCCGCTCCGGCGCGCATCGGCGATCTCGTTTCTTTTTCCACCAGGCTCCTCACTTACCGGAAGTTTTTCGATGATCGCCTGACTTTCGGGAAGCGGCGCATCCTGTTGGGCGGCAAGACGGGATTGGCCGCGTTCGAGTATTTGCTCGATCCGGAGAATTTCGATCTGTTCCGGAAGCGCCTGTCCGAACTCAAGTCGCTCCGACTTCCGGGCACCCCGGACGACCTGTACGGACTTTTGCGGGAATACCTGGGGCGAATGAAAGAGATCGAGGCGTTGCGGGCGCAGTACGAGAAGGCTGTCAAGACCATCGCCGCCGCTTATCCCTTGGCCGTCCTGAAAGAGAAGATCGTTGCGGGAGACAGCGGGGTGTTGAACTTGGTCCGAAAGCTGGGATTTCAGGTGGACGAAGCCGAGTACCGCCGAATCAGCGGGCAATTGGCGGACACCGAACGCATCTTGCGTCTGAGCAAATCCCTGCAGAATTTCACGTTCAAGACGCGCTTCATCAACCGGTTCAGCATCCTGGCCAAGCAGTACACGCCCAAGCAGGTGATGAAGAAGCTGAAAAGTCGGTCCAACGCGGCTTGGTTCGTACAGCAGGCGCAGGACATACCGCTTCCGGTGGACTTCGACGCGCAAGAGGTTCGGCGCTTGGCCCGTGAGTTCCTCGCACGTGCTTCCCTGCGTGAAGTGGAACGAGTCCTGAATACGAAAGGGGACTGGCGCGAGGGGATTGACCGGAAGACCATTTGGCTCATGGTTGTTTCGTTTGTCGTCTGCACGGTCGGCATCGCCAATGCCATGCTGATCAGCGTGGCGGAGCGTTTTCGAGAGATTGCGACCATGAAGTGCTTGGGGGCCCTGGACGGCTTCGTTATGGTGCTTTTTGTCATGGAAGCCGGACTGTTCGGTCTGGCCGGCGGCGTGTTGGGCGTTGTCCTCGGGCTGCTGCTGTCACTCCTGAAGCAGTTCCTGAGTTTCGGTCGGTATGCGCTCGCCTATTTTCCCGCCGCTCACGTCGCCGGCGGCATCGGCGCGGCCCTGCTCATCGGAATGTTGATTGCCACGATCGCGGCCCTGTATCCGTCCTGGGTGGCGTCGCGTATGGCGCCCATGGAGGCAATGCGTGTGGAGTAGGCGGCGGCGCGGGACAGGATTGAAACGAGGTGCGAGAAACGTTATGTCAGAGGCCGGTCCAGAACGCCAGGTGATCGTGCGGACGATCGATCTCCGGAAGGAATACGTCAAGAAGGGGATCGTCACCGAGGCACTCCGGGGGATTACCATCGAGATTTACCGGGGCGAGTTCATCTGCGTGATGGGGCCGTCCGGGTCCGGCAAATCGACGTTTTTCAATATGATTGGCGGCTTGGACGCGCCCAGCGCCGGCCGGGTATTCATCGACGAGGTGGACGTGGCGCAGTTGAATGCCTATGAATTGGCGTATCTGCGTTGCAAGAAGGTGGGGTACATCTTCCAGAGCTACAATCTGATCCCGGTCATGACTGCCCTCGAAAACGTGACCACTCCCATGATTTTCGCCGGGGTCGAGCCCGACGAGGCGCGCAAGCGGGGGTTGCGTCTCCTTGACTTGGTCGGGATCGGTACC
This sequence comes from Kiritimatiellota bacterium, assembly GCA_013151865.1. Lineage (GTDB taxonomy): Bacteria > Verrucomicrobiota > Lentisphaeria > Oligosphaerales > JAADHN01 > JAADHN01. Next base: position 64,971 of record JAADHN010000077.1, on the reverse strand, counting down.
CGCTGGTTTCATCGGCCCAAGGAAATGTCGGGCGGCCAACAGCAGCGGATCGCCATCGCCCGGGCCATGGCCAACAACCCCTCCATGTTGCTGTGCGACGAGCCGACAGCGAATTTGGACCAGGCAACCGGGCAGGAGATCTGCGAAATCCTTCGTCGTCTCCAACGCGAACAAGGGGTGACCATCGTCTGCGCCACGCACGACCACAAATTCCTCAAAGTTTCCGACCGGATCGCTTGGATTCGGGACGGCCAGGTTTCCCGCCTGGTCAGAAGCGACGAGGTGGAGATCGAAGTCGGGCACATCGGCTAGATGGACGGTGTTCGATGTCCGACGAGAGCCCCCGCGCGCCGGTTGTGTCCGCCGCGGCCGCCCGGGACCGGAGAGAAGAGAAAGCCTGAACAGACGACCATGAGCAGACGGACGCACAACTTACTGCTGTTTTTCGTCGCCGTTGCGGTGGCGGGCCGAACTCCCGCGGCCCGGGCCGACCGTGCGACTTTCGAGAGGCATTTTCGCTACCTGTCTCAGTTCCAGCATCGACTGGCGGGAAGTGAGAACGACCGCAAGGTGCGGCAATACATCATCGATTCCCTGCGGGAAGCGGGCATCGACAAGATTGTCGTTCAACCGTTCGAAGTGGTCCGTCCGCTGTACGATCTCGCAAAGTGCCGGCTTGAAGTCGAGGGCAAGCGTCTGCCGATCTTCCCGGTTCGCGCAAACCTGGTCCAGCCGGCGATTACGCCGGAAGAGGGGCTCGGCGGCGAACTGGTTTACCTGCGCAAGGGGGAGATTGCCGACTTGCCTGCGGACCTCAACGGACGCATTGCACTGCTTGATTACGACTGTGCGGGAATTGGCGGCACGCTTTCGAGCGCGGCGCCCGGGCCGTCGTCTTCGTGGGAAAATGGGATAAACTGGAGGGATACACCCCGAAGTTCTACGACGCCCCTGCCAACTTACCCCGATTTTACCTCCCGGCCGCTGCCGCCGAAAAGGCCGGACTGCTCGATGGCCGACCGCGGACCGGAACGCTTTTCGCTCGGGCTTCGTGGGATTTGGACCCGGCCCGGGATGATTCCGGGCGCAAGTTTTGGCACCGGCCCACCACCGCCAACATTATCGCGATGCTCGATCCCAGCGAGGACAACGCCGGCGAAGACAGCGCGATTGTCATCGGATGCGAGTTCGATAGTTTCGGAGACGTGCCCGCACTGGCCCGGGACTATCGCAAGGCACTCAACACGGCAGCGCTGCTGGATCTGGCCGCCACGCTCAAGAAAGTGCGGTCCAAACGAAAGGTTTTAATTTGTTTCTTCGGCGATGGGGCCACGAACCATGCCGGTGCACGCCAATTCTACTACTCGGTCATCAAGAAACGCGAGCGGAAGAGCGGTTTTGACAGCGCCTTGGATGCCAAGATCAGCGCATTCCGCGACGAAGAGAAGCAGCTCGAGACGACGATTGACTTTGTGGAAAAGAGTCCGGACTTGCTGGCGGGGGACTTAGACCGCAGCTCTCGGATCAAGCTTTTCAAGCTGTTCAAGGGCGAACTTCAATACCGCGTGGCCGGCATCCGGGAGAAATCCATCTTCCTGACCCGTGATATCCGGCGACACGCAATCCCGGCGGACCGCATCCCGGCGGCCAAGGCGGAACGGGAGCGCCTCAATACCGTGGTCCGCGAATGGAACGAGCTGAATCGGGACATCAAGAACCGCAAGTTGCGGGATAAAATGCGTCCTTATTACCGGTATGTGCGCGCCAGGACGCTCGACGTGATGCGGACGCGGCTCGAGGAGTTGAAGTTCAAGCTTGCCAAGCTCGAAGCGGGCGAGAAGATCGGCGCGTATCTGATGAACGGCGACGAGGAGACCACCGTCATCGGGCACCTGTCGCTGGATTTGTCCGAGCAGGGACAGCGCTGGGGGTTCACGATCTTCGGCATGCTTGGTCCGTACAAGACCATTCTGAAGGGCATTCAGACCGCCGTGGACAAGACTGCCGCGGCCGGGAGGCCCTTGCGGGGGTTTCAGGCCAGCACCATCGCGGGGGCGATCAATCCGCGCGAGTTTTACACGTTCCCGCCAAGCTTGGATCGGGATATCAGCGTGTCGGTGGGGGCGTTTGCGTTTTCGTTGTCGACCCTGAACGTGGTGGACCCGCTGTACACCACGCCGTTCGAGCGTTTCGAGTCGAAGAACATGCCGGATTTCGAGGCCCAACTCGAGGACGTCCGGAACCTGCTGATCCACCTTGTTCCGGAAGAGAACTTCTCCGCTCAGCAGCCCACGCCCGACAACAAGCGGATCATGGATCTCGATACCACGATTTCCGGGGACTATTCCGGCCCCCTCGTGCGTCTTCAGCAGTTCGGGACCGCTTTGGCCGACTACCCGTGCCGTGGCGCCGTGGCCGCTCTGGACACTTACTCGCTCAGCTTTTTGGTCCCTCATGTCTATTATCCGCAGATGAACAACGCTATCATGAAGCGGAGCGACCAGAACGGTCACATGGTTTACGGGCCGGTTCGACGCTGGCACTTGCGCAAGACCATCATTCGCCCCGGACCGGGTGGAAGCATTGCCGGCATGAACGACAACAGCGGTCCATTCTCGTTTACGGATGTGGTATTCGAGGGGAACGGCGGTTACATCTTCAACATCTTCAACTTCCACAATCAGAACTTCAAATCGTTCTTCGCGCCGAACCATGTCCGACTCATGAAAGCAGTGGGCAATCTCTCTTTCCGCCGATACCACGTCTCGCTCACACGGGAAGTGGCCACGTTCTACGTTTGGGGCAAGGAAGACACCCAGATGTATCACATCAACTCTTTTCTGCTGCTGAATCTTTCGGACGAAGGTCTGGCCAAAGAAAAATACGGCAGCGGGTTTCCGGTCCGCGACGGCAAGTGGCGTCCGATCGACATCGAGGAGCAGAGCGCCAAGGACCTGTACAAACTGGATGAACACCGACTCAAGGTGTTACGGCGGAAGAACATCGTCAACGAATCCCTGGAAGTGCTCCATGGCAAGACGCTGGACCTTCTCAAACAGGGAAAGAAACTTGCCGCCATGATTTGCGAGTGGCGCGTCTACTCCCCGCTGAAAGGGTCGATCGACGACATTGTGAAAGCAGCGGTGATCCTGCTTCTGCTGATCGTGCCGTTTGCGTTCGTGCTCGAGCGACTGTTGATCGGGGCCACGATCATTTACCGGCAGATCGCCGGGTTCGCCGCCTTTTTCGTTGTCACGTTCGGTGTGCTGTACGCCGTGCACCCGGCCTTCGACATCGCGGGGACGCCGATCATCATCTTTCTGGCGTTTGTCATCATCATTGCCAGCAGCTATGTCGTCTGGATTATCATGCAGCGTTTCAAGGCTGAGATCATGCGTATTCAGGGGCTGGAGACGTCGTTGCACCAAGCGGATGTCTCGCGGTTCAACACCACCGTGGCCGCCGTGGCCCTGGGCATTTCCACCATGCGCCGCCGGCCGTTGCGAACCGCCCTGACGAGCGTCACCATCATTTTGCTGACATTTACCATCCTTTGCTTCTCGTCTTTCAACAAGGAACTCGGAGTGGTCGAGACATACAAGGGCCAACTCTGTTCGGACCGGAGTGTTCTACTGCATACCAAGGACTGGTCGGTACTTCATCCTCGGAACCTGGATTTGCTGAAATCCTTGGGCGGCGACGACACCCGCGTTTTCGGTCGCTGGTGGCTGTCCAGTTCACTGGCCGACGTGGTGCAGAACCGGGAACCGCTCAAGGTGATCGTCTCCGACCGTGATATGACGGACTTCACTTCGCTGGACGCCGTCATGGGGATCGACCCGGGCGAGTTCGGGTTCAAACTCGGCTTGAAGGATTGCCTGGACGGCGACGTCCGGCTGTTGGATCGGGGCGGGGTCTTTCTGGCCCCCAGCGTCCGGGATCGGCTCAGGCTCAAGCCGGGCGATCCGGTGTTTCTGCGCGGGCAACGCCTGGTTTTTGCCGGCGTGATCCGTATCGACAAGATGGCCGCCATGCTCCACCTGGACGGCAGCCCGTTCATGCCGGTGGACTATTCGTCCATCAAGAATATCATGACCTCGCAGGATGACATTTCGAGCGTGATCGAGTCCATGGATTCGACCCAGTTCACCAGTGTCCCTCCCGAGATGGTCGCCGTGACTTCGAACCGAACGGTTGAGCTGCTGGGCGGGAATCTCCGCTCCGTGGTGGCGTATCCCGTTTCACCCGATGTGGACCTCGAGGCGTTGGCCGGGGATGCCGCCACCGTGTTCGGCGACTACGTATACGCCGGACTCAAGGACGGTGTTTACGCGGTCTATTTCACCGACGAACTCTCGTTCACGGGGCTTGGGGATATTATCGCGCCGCTGCTCCTCGGCGGACTGATTATTTTCACGACCATGCTCGCGTCGGTCGTGGACCGGGAAAAAGAGATCTACGCGTTCAGCGCGCTGGGGCTGGCGCCGCCGCATGTGGCCAGTCTCTTCTTTGCCGAGGCGGCGGTGTACGCCGTGCTCGGGGGGCTGGGCGGGTATCTCTTCAGCCAGGTCGTGGTGAAGGTCCTGACATTCCTGGCCACTTACGGCTGGGTGCGCGTCCCGGAACTGAATCCCTCTTCGTTCACCGCCATTCTCACGATTCTCATCGTTATGGCCGTGACGATGATTTCCACCATCTATCCCGCTCTCAAGGCGTCCAAGAGCGCCAATCCCGGCATTCAGAGGACTTGGCGGATGCCGGCGCCGCAGGGCGACCTTCTGGACGTGACTTTCCCGTTCACAGTATCGGAATACGACCTCACCGGCATCGTTGCTTTTCTAAAGGAACATTTCGTCAATTTCGGTGACTCCACGCTCGGGACGTTCTCGGCCCAGGATGTGACCATTTTGAAAGACCCCGAGCGGGGCACACCCGCGCTCGAAGCGAACATCTGGTTGGCTCCGTTCGACTTGGGGATTTCGCAGAAGTTCCTGTTGACTTCGGCGCCCAGCGGCATCGAAGGGATCGCCGAGGTCAAGATCCGGCTCGAACGCAAGTCGGGATCGCCCGGAAGTTGGCGCCGGTCGAATAAAGTGTTCTTGGACGATTTGCGCCGTCAGTTCCTGATTTGGCGTACGGTGAGTCAGGAGCACGTGGCCATGTACAGGGGGCGGACGGTAGCGGAACTGGCCGGTGAGGCCGCCGAAGCCTGACGCGCAAAACGGCCACGTGTTTTGGCCGCCCGAGAGGAGGGCGGTCCGGAGACGAGACCTGGAGCAAGGAAGAGCCCGAAGATATGGCAAGGATTCGGGAACAGCTTAAGGACCTTGAAGAGTATCGGAACCTGATGGAGGTCCCGGTCGAATTCGAGGACGGTTTCAACTGGGTCGCTTTCATGGGGGCCGTGTTTCTGGGACTGGTTATGGTCCCGGGCAGTATGTATATGACCCTGCTGGCCGGACGCGGCATCGGCGGCGCCGCGAACTGGGTGACCGTGATTCTATTCATCGAGGTCGCCAAACGTGCCAACAAAGTTCTCAAAAAGCCGGAGCTTTTCGTTCTCTTTTATTTGGCGTCGGGGGTGATGGCAACCCCCTTTTCCGGGCTGTTGTGGCGCCAGTTCTTTGTGCAGAGCGACGCCGCCGCCGCCTACGGCCTTACGCAGACCATTCCCACTTGGTATGCCCCCCAGGATCCCGCGGTCCTTGGCCAGCGTTCGTTTTTTATGACGGCTTGGCTTCCTGCCATTGCCCTCATTATCTTTCAGCAGTTTGTGAACCGGATCAACAACCTTGTGGTGGGATACGGTTGGTTTCGGTTGACCTCGGACGTCGAACGCCTGCCCTTTCCGATGGCGCCGGTCGGCGCTTCCGGCATGATGGCCCTGGCGGAGGACGCCGCGGAAAGCGGCAAAGAAGGGGAGGAGACCTGGCGTTGGCGCTACTTCTGTCTCGGCGGGGCCATGGGGTTGGCATTCGGTGCAGTGCGACTGGGCTGGCCGGCGCTGACGGGGGCGCTTTTCGGCGAGGCCATCATGATCTTTCCCATACCATTTGTGGATTGGACCCAAAAAACCGGGAGCATCCTGCCCGCTTTCGCGTCCGGATTGGCAGTCGACCTCGGGATTGTTATTTTCGGGATGGTGTTGCCCTTTTGGGCCATGGTCGGTGGGTTCGTCGGCCTGATCATCACCTTGGTCGCCAACCCGCTCCTCTATCGGTACGGGGTCCTGAGTTCTTGGCGCCAAGGCGACGATACCATCGTCACGTTGTTCAAGAACAACATCGATTTCTACTTTTCTTTCAGCATGGGAGTCGCGTTCGCCCTGGCCATCGCCGGCATTGTGACAGCGGTATTGACCATTCGCGAGATGCGCGCCGAAGGCCGCATCGGCAAGAAAGCCGACCGCGGCCTGCTCTTGGAGGAAGCGGAGCGCATCAAACGCCGCGGAGACATCCGGGCCCGGTACGTGGTTCTCGTCTACCTGCTCACCACCATTGCTTACATCACTGTCAGCGGGTTTCTCATCCACTGGCATCGAGGCGTCATGTTGGTCCTGATTTTCTACGGATTGTTCTTCACGCCCGTGATCAGTTACATCTCGATCCGTCTCGAAGCCGTGTCCGGAATGCGGGTGACCATCCCGTACGTGCGGGAGATCTCCTTCATCTTCAGCGGGTTCAAAGGCGTGGAAATATGGTTCTTGCCCATCCCGTTCCACATGTACAACGCCAACGCCATCTTCTATCGTCAGGCGGAACTTACCGGGACGCGGTTCCGGTCCATTTGGAAAGCGGAGTTCTTCCTGTTTCCCATCATCATCCTGTCATCGATCTTCTTCGCCAATTACATCTGGAGTCTCAGTGAAATTCCGTCGTCGATCTACCCTTATGTGCAGAAAATGTGGCCGTTCACCGCTCTGAATCAGTCGGTCATTTATTCCGCCACCACCGGGGGATACTCGCTTTTCCAGGAGGCCCTGCGCTTCCAGTATATCTTCGTCGGGCTGGGACTCGGCGTGCTTATGTACGCCATTTTCATGTTCTTCGGTTTCCCCATCACGTTCATCTACGGGATCGTGGCCGGTTTGAATCAGACCATGCCGCATCAGGCCATTCCCCAGTTCACCGGCGCCCTGCTCGGGCGGTACTATTTCCAAAAGCGCATCGGCAAGAATTGGAAGAAATACATCGTGGTGCTGTCCGCGGGGTTTGCCTGCGGCGGCGGCCTGATCGCCATGCTGTGCATCGGCATCACGTTTTTGCAGAAGGCGGTATTCGTCCTGCCGTTCTGAGTCGGGCATCGTTTTTCATCGCCGGGACCGGCATCGGTCCTGTTCAAGGAGCATCGAGTCCGTGGAGGCAGAACGCAAAAGCACATCGTCCCCGCACGGCGACGTCCTGATTCAAGTTCAGGAGGTGCGGAAGATCTACCACTTGGGCAAGACCGAGGTCCAGGCGCTGAAGGGGCTCACCTTCGAAATCTACGAAGGTGAATACCTGTCCATCATGGGGCCTTCCGGCTCGGGCAAGTCCACTTTATTCAACATGATCGGCGCCCTGGACCGCCCGACCAGCGGTACGGTGATTATCGGCGGCGTGGACCTCAGCAAGGTGCCCTCGCGCAAGCTCGCCTACATCCGCTGCAACTATATCGGCTACATCTTCCAGGCCTACAACCTGATCCCGTCGTTGACGGCACGCGAAAACGTCGCCTTGCCGCTCACGTTTCGAGGGATATCGAAGATCGATGCGGCCAAGCGCGCCGACGAAGTCCTCTCCGAGGTGGGTCTGGGCCACCGGCTCACGCATCGGCCGGACGAGCTTTCCGGAGGGCAGCAGCAGCGCGTTGCCATTGCCCGGGCCCTGGCCAACGAACCGAGCATTCTCCTGGCGGACGAACCCACCGGGAATCTCGATCTCAAGACAGGGCAGGAGATCATCGATATCCTCAAGCACCTGAGCACCGACCGGGGTGTGACGGTCATTACCGCGACTCACGACCACAAGATGCTTTCCGCCTCGGACCGGATCATGTGGATCGAGGACGGCGCCATCGAGCGACTCGAACGGCGCGAGAATATCGAGATCCGCGTCGGCAAGGTCGGGGGCGAAGAGATCGTTTGAGTCGGGACGCCGACCGATGTGTCCCGGCAACCACCTGATGAAATCCATATCCTGGTTGTTTTTTCGAATCCGTGTGCCCGAAGCCTGGGAGATGGCCCGATACAGCCTGACCCGCGCTTCCGGTCGCGTCATGTTCGCCGATGACCGCGCGGAGCGGCTCCACTTCACTTGGCAGCGGATCGGGGAACTGCCCCGTGCGGGCGCCGAGGTCGACGTCCGGCAGCGGTTGCAGGCCGTGCGACGTGAGTTGGATCGGCCCCGGGAAAAACTCGTACCGGGCGACATTGAAGTGGTCGCACCCGGTTGGCTCGGCTTCCGGGTCACCGGCACGCGCCACGCCCTTATTGCGGCCCGGTATCTGACCGCAGACGACGACCATTACCTGCTTGAGGCAGAGTTCGATCTCACCGGTCCGTGGGCCGCTGCGGCCCGCGAGGTTCTGCGATCCGTGGGGGCGCGGGAGGAAAATGTCTGGCGCGCCTATCATCTGAGTTTTGTGCTTCCGGATTCGTGGGAGCCGGCGGACGCCCGCATTTATCCGGGGAGCAGCGAGCTTGAGTTTCATCGAAGCCAGGAACGCCTTCAGCTTTACAGCATCAACCCGAAAACGACCGAACAGACCATCGAGAACATGATCGGCCGACTGATGCACGCCAAAGAACGCATCCTCGAACGGACCACCTGCATGGTCGGCCCCCACCGGGCGGTGCGCGTCGAGACCGGGCGCTTGGCGGCCCGGGGGTTCGTCGGCCGGCTCAGACGCGTCCACGATTATTTCGCTTATACCGGCTGGGATTGCGCCAACCGGACCCCCGCCCGGCGATTCCTTGTCCGTTACCGGCGGCAGGTCCTCGGAGCCCCTCCCTTGCCCGACGACCTCGAACTTCGGTGCTGCCAGTGAACCGGAAGCGCAACGCCAAGAAACCGGGTCTCCATCGGTTGCTGAGCGCCCGTCCGTTCCGCAACCAAGCCATCGAGGTCCTGGTCCGGGACGAGAACCGACTCCTGCTCTCGGTGCCGATCAAACCGCGATGGTGGAACTCACGGTTCGTGCGCTGGCTTGTTCCCATGAATCGTTTTCGGCGCATTGAACTCGACCGGCGCGGGATGCATTTCTTCGACTTGTGCGACGGGGATCGTACGGTTGCGGACATCGTCGCTACCTTTGCCGAAACGTACGATCTGAGCGCCCTCGAGGCCCGTATCGCCGTTGCGGCTTTCCTGGGCACGTTGATCGAAAAGGGAGTCGTGGCTCTCGTGGGGACGGAAACACCCGCGGTGGGGCGGCGGCAAGAGCGGCCGAGAAACAGGTCGGGCTGAATGCCGGGGACCCTCCCGCCATGGAGTGTACGCAGATCCCCGGGCCCCCCCTTCAAACGATGGGGGCGCCAACCCGTCGGCCGGGGCCGGCCGGCTTCAAGTGGTCCGGGCCGGGCGCCCCGGTCCCGATCCTGCGGCCGGGGTCGTCTTTTGCGGGGGAGTCTCAGAAACCGGAGTCGAGGTCATGAGAAGCGCTTGCTGCTTGCTGTGGCCCGGATTGACCGCTTTCGGTTTGGCGGCCGGCGGCGTACCCATTGCGAGACATGGCGCTCCGGCGGCGGTTATTCGGGTACGGAACACCGAATTGGACCAGCGCATGTCCGCGGCTCGGGAGCTTCGGGACTGCTTGCGCGAGGCGACCGGGGCACTTCTGCCCATTCAACCATTCTCCGAATCGGCCCGGGGGCCTTGCGTGGTGCTGGGGACGGCGTCGGACTTTCCAAAGCGTGCGGGCGCATTCCAGATGCGCGAGTTGGGGACGGAAGGGATCGTCGTGCGTTCCCAAGGCGGCCGAGTGTGGATCTTGGGGAATTCCGAGCGTGCTCTCGGTCACGCGGTGTTTGGTTTTCTGGAAGCCGTCGGCTTCCGCTGGTTTTTTCCCGACCCGGTTTGGACGGTGGTCCCGCGTGTCCCCAACCTCGACGTACGGGTCGACTTGCGGCAAGCGCCCGCGTTCGCCCATCGGCGCATCTGGTATGGATGGGGGCCGCGAACTCCCAAGCTACGGACCGACTATGATGCATGGTTCCGCCACAACCGTCAGTCAGGTGCATTCGGCGTGCACTGCAGTCATTCGTACGCATGGCACATTCCACGCCGGGAATTCAAGGAACACCCGGACTGGTTTGCCTTGGTTAAAGGCAAACGGCAGCCGTCCCAGCTTTGCGTGAGCAACCCGGAGGTACAGGCGCGGATCGTTCGCCACGCCTTGGAAGTCTTTCGCCGGGAGCCGCAACGCAACATGGTCTCGGTGGAGCCGAACGACGGCAGCGGCTACTGCCAGTGTCCCAAATGTCGCGCGCTCGGGAGTGAAAGCGACCAAGCTTTCTCCCTGGCCAACATCGTGGCCCGTGGGGTGCGTCGGGAGTTCCCGGAGAAATGGGTCGGCATGTACGCCTATGCGGGACATGCCGAACCCCCGCGCTTTCCGATCGCACCCGGAGTGTACGTGCAAATCACGACCGGTTTTCGCTACACCAAGCTTTCTTTCGACGCGCAGGTCAAGGCGTTCCGCGACCTCGGTGCGCGCGTCGGCGTCTACGATTACTTCAGCGTTTACCCGTGGGACTGGGACCTGCCCGGTGCTGCCAAAGCCGGGAGACCGGTCCAGTTGGCGGTCGCTCTCCGGCATTACAGCGAGCTTGGGTTGAGTACCTATAGCGCGGAGTCCTCGTGCAATTGGGGCCCCAACGGACCGGGATACTGGATGGCCGCACACTTGATGTGGGACCCGGCACAAGATCCCCGTGCCCTGCTGCAAGACTTTTACTCTCGTGCCTTTGGACAGGCTGCCAAACCGATGCAACGACTGTACGAGCGCTGGGGCCGCGGCGAGCGCTTTTCGCTCCGGACATTGAAACTGGCCTTGCTCGATCTGAAAGAGGCGTATGCAGCCGAAGCCTCCCCCGCTGTGCGAGCCCGATTGGACCGCGTGGCCATGTACTTGCATTGGTTGAGACTTTGGGGGGATTACGACCGCAGCGCCCGCTGGAACCAGTGGGGCAAACTCGTGGTCAGTCCCCCGGAAGAAATCACCCGGCGGGCCCGGGAATGCATCGTGTTTGCCCGACGCATCATGGATACGGGCATGATCCACGCATGGCCCGCGCTCCACTCGAGCTGGTTTGCCCGGCGTTTTGCAGCCCTGAAGAGAATCGACGGCTTCGAGTTCAAGAAAACGACGGCCGCCTGGAAAAAGGAACGCACGGACATCCCCGGTCCCACCGAAGTCGCCGCCGATTTCACGTCGGATCTGCAGCGGTTTCGCGACCTGCCTGCCGTGGAAATCACGGGCCGTGTCTTCTCCGGTCGCTTGGCGCCGTTACGGGACCGGCTTCCCGGGGCGGTGGCGGCCTGGGGTGAACCACCGCGCTCACCGCTTTTCGTCGAGTCCGGGACCCATTGGTTCGCAGGGAAGGCAGGGGAGGTGCTGGATCTCGAATACCGCCCTTTCGACGGGGGCCACACAATCGATTGCCGTTGGACTCTGCGCGACGCAGACGGCAAAACCATGGCCAACGGCCATGCGAAGGCGGCCAAGGGCAAGTCGGTCGCGGTGCGGGTCCCGCTTTCGAAGAGCGGTCTGTATGCCTTCGATCCCGGGACCGGCTACTGGCACGCGGCGCAGATCGGAGGGATCGATGGCCGGCCGCTGGTGGTTTGGGCCGGGCGCGCCGACCGTCCCGGCAAGCCACGCCGCACCCCGCTCCGGTTATGGTTGCCGCGCCGGGGGGCGCCGTTGTATTTCTTTGTCCCCAAGGGGACGCGCCACTTTGTGATCGGTATTGTCTCCGGTGGGGACCCGTTCACGAGTATTCGGTTGCGCACGGCCGACGGCAAGACTGTGCTCGATGAGAAGGTGTTGGCCGGCAGCGAGGTTTCGATAATCGTAGAACGCGACCGACGCGAATACGGTGCGGAATCCGCAATAGCGAACCACACGGTCGTGCCCGGACACGAAGCGTCGGTGACGGTCCCGACAGGGGCTGACGGAGCCATTTGGAGCATCGAATTGAGCAGTTTACGCTGCATCGTCGAATTGTACGACGTGCCGCCTTGGCTCGCACGACAGCCTGCGGAACTGATGGCGCCTGAGGACGCGTTGGCTTCCCGGGGGGGCGACTGACGCTCGCCGCATGTCATGGAGAAGGTCGCGGGGCGTTTCTTCCGTCCGGGGATTGGGCCGCGAGCAGTGCCCGTGCCCGGTGCACGGCGGGGCAGTTTGCCCGGGCCCGGGCCAGGATACGGCAGAAATTGATCCCCAGGATCTTACGCTTGTCGTTCTCGGAAATGTCCGCGTGGACCACCCAACCCAGTTGTGGGCGCGGGTCGCGCATCGGCGCATCGGTCCCGAACAGGACACGGTCCGCCCCGATTTCCTCGACGAGCCACTCGATGATCCCCGTTGGGACCGGCGTGAGGGTCAGCTCCAAAAACACGTTTGACCGTTGGCGGGCGATCCAGAGCGCGGTACGGGCGTAGGAGAAGCTGCCGCCGCTGTGCGCGATCAAGACGCTCAGGTTCGGATACCGCTCTGCGATTTCCACGTAACCTCTTGCCTGGGGCGAGTCCGGCGCCCATGTCAGGTTGCCCAGGGGATGAAGCAGGGCGAACAGGCGGTGCTCGTTGCCGTATTCGAAGAACGGGGACCAATCGGGAGCATGATAAGGGATCCCCATGCTGTGGTACGGTTTCAGTCCTGCCGCGGGGCCCCGGACGAACACGCGATCGATTTCCGCGGCCAGTTCTTCCGGAGTCATTTGCGAAGGGTCCACCGTGGCCATGGGCACGACGACGTCCGGGAAGCGTTTCTGCGACTCGAGCAGGATGTCGTTGCCGATTCGGGCCGCGGCACTGACCGGTCCCGTCCAAGAGGCTTGGCATTGAATGTCCAGGCCCATACGGCGATTGATCTGCATCTGCCGATCCGGCGAGCAGTCGGGGAAGCACATTCCCAAGACCATGTGCTGTTCGCTGCCCATGACGTGCGAGTGTGCGTCGGCCACAAGGGCAGGGAGTGGTCGCCCCGCACGAGCGGCTCCGGCCAAGGGGTCGGCAGCGGGCTCGACCTCCCACGTCGCGATCCGTTCGAGTCCGAGCAGACTTCCGAGGTTGCCGCCTGCGACGGCGGCCCGGACTTCGGCGGGCAGTTCGGCGTAGTCAACGGCGGCTCGGGCTGCTCCCGGGCTCTTCTCGGGTTGTCCGGTGCCGAACAGGATGCGTTCCACCCCGAAATGTCGTACCAGGAATTCGGCGCAGTTATGCGCTTGCCACGTCGCCATGTCCATGTGCAGGTTGGGGCAGGCGTCCATCAGGCGCAGAACCAAGTTCGAGGCGCCCCACGGGGCGTCGAGCAGGACAACCGGGGCAGGGGAGAGCAACTCGATCCAAGCGCGGACCAGGGCGGCCTCGTTCGGTCCGGGCAGTTCGCTGAAGTCGATCAACACCGGGACACGTCGGGGGGCAAGCTGGTCGGCCCAGTCCTGCCATATCCATGGACTGAAACCCACCTTGTGCGACCGAGGCCAAGCCGCAACAGCCCGAACGCCGTTTTCGGCGAGACGGGCCCATTGCTCGGATTCCGGAGGGAACTGGTCCAGGAGGGATGGAGTGATCGCACCGGCGGCGTACAGCCCGGGTCTGCCCTCGATTTCGGCCAACAGAGATTGCGTAGCCGTGCCGGGGTCGTCGTTCGGTCCGAGTGCGGATCTGCACAACGCGGCGCCGATCCCGCACCGTGCCAACTCATGCACGATCTGTTCGGTGCGCCAGGGGACGTCCGGCGAACGGCGCTGGGTGGGGCCAAGGCGTACGTTCGCGTCGAAAAAAAAGTGCGGACCGGCCGGCGTCTCGGTGCAGGTGTTCTCTGGGGCTGGCAGTGTCTGCATCATTCCCTCTTTCTCGCTGCGCTCCGTGCGTCTCAAGACGGTGCGGACACATCTGCAGGGCCGGTGCGTTCGCTCGTGGCCCGGATTCTCATGATGCGGTCAATGCTCCAACGGCCTCCGAGTCAGGCGTTGCGCCCCAATTCGACCGACCGGTCTCGCGCGGCAAGGATCATCTTGCGGATCAGGCCGCGGAAGTTTCCGTCCGCGAGTACGGCAAGGCCGGCAGCCGTCGTTCCGCCCGGACTGGTGACCGCATCGCGCAGTTCTTCCGGGGACCCGATCCGGCTCCGAAGCATCTCCGCGGCCCCGGCCACGGTCTGCACGGTCAGGGCCAGGGCCGGTTCGGGGGACAGGCCCGCCGTAACGGCCGCGTCCACCAGGGCTTGGACGAATTCGAAGACATAGGCCGGGCCGCTTCCGCTCAGTGCGGTTACGGCATCGAGGAGGTTTTCTTTCATTTCGAACACAATACCGAGTGCGCCGAAAATGCGTTTTGCCAGTTCTCTGTCTGCCGCCTTCACACCGGCGCCGCAGGCGAAGACGCTGGCGCCTTCGCCGACCAGGAGCGGTGTATTCGGCATTACTCGAACCACCCGGTCCGTCCCGAACCATTCCCCCAAGCGTCGGATCGGCACGCCCGCCATGATCGAAATGAAGAGTTTTTCTCGGCAGAAGGGAGCGATATCCGCCGCGATTGTCGCCGCATTTTGGGGCTTGACCGCCAGCAACACGGCATCGGTCCCGGACAAAGCCGCTTCCGCGGTCGCGAAACAACGCACCTTCGTTAAGGTTTCGAAGGAAGCGCGCGCGGCCGGGGAGGGATCCGCCGCCGCCAATTCGTCGGCCTTGAAAACACGGTTTCGAACCAAACCGCCGGCAATGGCCGATCCCATTTTTCCCGCACCGATCAACGTCAACTTCATTGTTCCCCACCTGGTTTGCAGTTTGCAGATTTATCAGGCCCCGGGCAGGACATGCACGAGAATGTCTTGGGCGTCCCGCAAAGGGAAGTGTTCCCCGGGCTTGAGAGGCCGTTCGCGTTCGAGGTCGGCTCGGGACGCTCTCCGTGTCCCCGTGGCGTGATCTTGCGGAACCCCGGGGCCGCACGGACTCGGAAACAGATGAACCGTGCACCGGCCGGCCGCGAATGTCAACCCCGCCGAGGGAGAAAAGCGAGAACGTCCTCTCGGTGATCGGCTGCTGCCCGAGGCCACTTGAATGCGGGACGTGGGGCGTGCCGCCCTGCCTCGGGCGCGTTACCGTATCCGGCAAGGGGCTCGACTCGGACGAGACAATCTTTGCACGCGGGTCCGCAAAGCGTATTTGACAGCCGGATTTGAGAGCCTACACTATTGTCTATCGTGCTTCAGAAGGGCACGGCTGATGGCGGTGGGGGAACAAGTGCCTCTCACCGACCGGGGGCGTGTGTGCAACTGGGAAGCGGACTTTTCCCGCCGTTAAGGAAAAGAGCCGAGACAACCAACCAAGGGGGACTCCAAGAATGAAGACTCTGGCAAAATGCGCTCTGGTTCTGGGACTGGCCGCGGCAATGGTTTCCTGTCGAAAGAAGACATCGGAAGTGACCGGGCCGCCGGTGGGGCAACCGGGGAAACCGATTGTCATCGGTGCGTTGTTTGCCGTGACGGGCCCGGCTTCGTTCCTGGGGGCGCCGGAGAAGAAGACGGCCGAAATGATCGTGGACCAGATCAATGCCGCGGGCGGGGTCAACGGGCGTCTGATTCAACTGATCGTCAAAGACACCGGCGGCAGTCCGGAAAAGTGTATCTCCTTCACACGGCAACTGATCGACGAAAACAAGGTCTGCGCCATCATCGGACCGTCCACCAGTGGTGAGACCATGGGCATCAAAAACATCTGCGAAACGGCCAAAGTTCCGCTGGTTTCCTGTGCCGCAGCCGAAGTCATCGTGAACCCCGTGGCGAAGTATGTCTTCAAGACCCCTCAGAAAGACAGTCAGGCGGCCACCTGGATTTTCCGCACCATGAAGACCATGGGAATCAAGAAAATCGGGATCGTCTCCGGCAACACGGGGTTCGGTAAGGCGGGCAAGAATCAGCTCGAGAAGCTGGCCCCCGAAATGGGGATCGAAGTCTTGGCCAGCGAGGTGTACGACAAGAGAGCCACCGACCTCACAGACGTGCTGGCCAAACTCAAGGCGAAGAACGTTCAGGCCGTAGTGAACTGGTCCATCGTGCCCGCGCAGTCGATTGTGGCCAAGAACATGAAGCAGATCGGGTTGAATGTGCCGCTGTTCCAAAGCCACGGCTTCGGCAACATCAAGTATGTCGAGCAGGCAGGTGAAGCTGCCGAGGGGACCCTCTTCCCCGGCGGACGCCTGCTGGTGGTGGGCTCGCTTCCGAACGGCCATCCCCAAAAAGCAGTACTCGAAGCGTATAAGACCGAATACGAGGACCGCTATCATGAGGCCGTGAGCACATTCGGCGGGCACGCGTACGACGCGATCAATATCGTCGTCAATGCGATTCGTAAAGCCGGCAGTGACGACCGAGATAAGATCAGGGACGCCATCGAGAACACCAAAGGCTTCGTCGGCACCGGCGGGGTTTTCAATTTTTCCCCCGAAGATCATAACGGTCTGACGCTCGACGCGTTCGAGATGTTGACGGTCAAGAACGGCAAGTTCGAGCTGTATCGTCCATAATCCCCGTCGGCGTTCACTCCGTGTACCGGTCGCGGGACCTGTTTCCCGGGGAAACGAGCCCCGCCGACCGGTTTGTTTTGTCGCGTCGGTATCCGGGGCAATGCCGGGGGCTGAGGCGTGTCAAACTGTACGCCGACCGGCAGGGAACGGGCGCGCGGAGATTCCTGTGCCGGCCGAGGAAGCGACCGCGACTCTCGCGCCGGCTCGAGCCGGAAGGAGGGCGTGAAGGCGTTCGCTCGCCGGACTTTTTCGGACGCGCTCCAACGAGGCCTACGAGTATTGTCGCAGATAGTCCAATTCTTTTTTTCGGGACTCACGCTCGGCAGCATCTATGCCGTGGTGGCCTTGGGGTTCAACCTGATCTACAGCACCACCGGGATCCTGAATTTTGCCCAGGGCGAATTCCTCATGCTCGGAGGGATGACGGCGGTGACCTTGGCCCGGTTCACCCCGATCCCCGTGGCAGTGGTGGGGGCCGTGGTGATCGTTACGCTCTGCGGCGGAGTGCTCGAAATCCTTTTCTTCCGCCGTCTGCGCCGTCCCACCGTGCTGCAGATGATCATCATCACGATCGGCCTTTCCATCGTGATTCGGGAAGTCGCGTTGCATGTCTGGGATGAGAAGGTCCGCTCTCTCTCCTACTTCACCGGCAATGAGTGCAGCTCGGTGCGGGTCCTCGGGGCCGGGATTTCGCCGCAGGTTTTCTGGGTCCTGGGGACCGTGGCTCTGGTGGTCCTGCTTCTGCACCTGTTCCTGCACCGGAGTCTGGTTGGTCGCGCCATGCGCGCCTGCGCCTCCAATCCGGAAGCGGCCATGCTGGCCGGGATCAATACTGGGCGAATGCGAACACTGGCTTTCATGCTCAGCGCCGGGATCGGGGCATTGGGTGGATGCGTGATTTCCCCCATTACCATGACCCAGTACGATTCCGGCGCGGGTTTGGCGATCAAAGGGTTTGCCGCGGCTATGCTTGGCGGGTTGGGTCGGCCCATGCCGGGGGTGCTCGGCGGCCTGTTGGTCGGCCTTGCCGAGGCCTTCAGCGTCTATTTCGGGATGCCGGCCGCGTATAAAGACGCCACGGCATTCGGCATATTGGTTGCAGTGCTGTTCGTCCGCCCGCAGGGGCTGTTTTCGTCGGGTGAATTGCAGGCGGGGGCGCAGGAAAGGTGAATACGGGAAAGACAGCGGCCGGGATTCTCCTGCTGACACTCCTGGCGGTTGCGGTCCAGGTCGGCGCCAGCGTTTCCGGGCGTGATTATTACCTCACCCAACTGACCATGGCCGCCTACACCGCTGCCGTGGTGATGGGCCTTTCTTTGTTGGTGGGGTATACCGGGCAGATTTCGCTCGGTCACGCCGGTTTTGTAGCCATCGGGGCCTATACGTCCGCTTTCTTGAGTACGGCCCCGCTTGCGCACGCTTCGGGGACCGCTTTGGGGAAAAGCCTGTTGCGCTTTCACGTGCTGGCGTCCCGTCCGGAACTGTACGGTGACGGCACAGTCGTGAGTCTGGCCCCCGGTCTGGCGTTCCTGGCGGGATTGCTTTTGGCCGGGCTGGTGGCTGTGGGGATCGGCTATCCGGCTCTTCGTTTGCACGGGCATTACCTGGCCATGGCCACGCTCGGTTTCGGACTGATCGTGTACCGTCTCGTTCTCGGGACCGCCTTCCTCGGCGCGGCGGACGGGATCTCCAGCGTGCCGCCGCTCCCGATCCTGCCCGGGGTCGCCTGCACGGGAGAACCGGGCCAACGCATCGCAAATTACTACATCGCCGCGGGCTTCACGCTCATGGTGCTGCTGTTTCTCTTGAACCTCACGGATTCACGGACCGGTCGCGCCTTGCGCGCTATTCACGGCTCGGAACGCGCTGCGGCCGCAACCGGAATCGACACTGCGGCATACAAGCTGAAGGTGTTCGTGTTGAGCGCCATACTCGCGGCGGCTGCGGGAGGGTTGCTCACGTTCTACCGCGGCAGCATCGGCCCGTCCGACGCCGGAGCCATGAAGTCGGTGCGTTACGTGGCCATGGTCGCCGCCGGCGGCATGGCCAGCGTCTGGGGCGCACTCGTTGTGGGTTTCGTGCTGACGTTTCTCTCTCTGCGTGGGTGCTTCGGGTCGTTCGACGACGCCGTCTTCGGGGTCGTTCTCATCGTCATCATGTCCTTCACGCCCGAGGGACCATTCGGTCCGCTCCGGACGCTTGTCGTCCGGTTTCGCGCCCGGCGGCGGCCGGCCCTGGCGAACGGGGAATCGGAGAAGGAGATCCCGCGTGTCGTTGCTTGAGGTGCAGGGCATTGCCCGGGCTTTCGGGGGGGTGCAGGCCCTTCAGGAAGTTTCCTTCGCTGTTGAGACAGGCCAAATCCATGCCGTGATTGGTCCCAACGGCGCGGGCAAAACGACCCTGTTCAATATCATTTCCGGCCTGCTGCGACCCCACGCGGGTCGGATCACTTTCTTGGGCCGGGACATCACTGCCCTGCCGCCGCACCGGATCAGCCGGGCGGGCATCGCCCGGACTTTTCAGACTCTGGCTCTGTTCGAGAACATGACAGTGCTCGAAAACGTCATGGTGGGCCGACACCTCCGGTCTCACTCCGGCGCGGTTGCGGCCGCCCTGCGGTTGCCGCGTCAGTTGCACGAAGAGAAGCGCATCCGGGAGGCGGCTTTGGGCTATTTGTCCAGTGTGGGACTGTTCAGCAAGGCGGAAGCGCCGGTTTCCGCCCTGTCCTTCGGCCAGCGGCGTTTGGTCGAACTCGCCCGGGCGTTGGCCACGGAGCCGCGGTTGCTGCTCCTCGACGAGCCGGCCAGCGGCCTCAACCCGCGCGAGACCGACGACCTGGCTCAATTGATCCGCCGGGTCCGAGACGACAGCGTGACCGTATTGCTGGTCGAGCACGACATGTCCATGGTTATGGACATCTCGGACGAGATCCTGGTGCTGCATTACGGTCGGCCCATCGCTTCGGGATCGCCCGCCGAAATTCGTGCGGACCCCGAAGTGATCGCCATCTATTTGGGAGGCGAGTTTACCGGTGCTGCGTGTTAGAAATTTGCGCACGGGGTACGGCAGCCTGGAAGTGATCAAGGGGGTCAGCTTTCATGTCGCTCCCGGCGAGGTGGTGGCTTTGATTGGGGCCAACGGCGCCGGCAAGACGTCGCTCTTGAGCGCTGTGGTCGGACTCCTCCCTCCCTGGGACGGCCAGGTCGTGATCGGCGGACGAGACGCCACCGGCGCTCCGCCATGGGAGAGCATCGCGTCCGGAGTCGTCCTGGTGCCCGAGGGCCGCCGGATTTTTGCAGACATGACGGTCATGGAAAACCTGCAGGTCGGCGGCTACCGCAATCCGGACCGCGACCGTCTCATCGACGAGATGTTCGATCGCTTTCCCCGGCTCCGGGAACGCCGGGGACAAACGGCCGGCACGCTCTCCGGCGGCGAACAGCAAATGTTGGCCATCGCCCGTGGGCTGATCGCTCGGCCTCGCCTCTTGTTGCTGGACGAACCATCCCTGGGGTTGGCCCCCTTGCTGGTCAAGGAGGTCTTCGAGGTCGTGCGCGGTCTCCGAGACTTGGGGGTTACGATCTGCATGGTCGAGCAGAATGCGGTGGCGGCCCTGGAGATCGCCGACCGCGGTTACGTCCTCGAAACCGGAGAAATCATCCTCGAAGGCGTCAGCGAAGACCTGCTCCGAAACCCGGAGGTCATGCGCGCTTATCTGGGAAAAGGGTACAGGGAGGTCTGGGAGTGAGAATCTTCGACCGCAGCGGCGAATTGATGGACCACGATCTGATCGAGCAGGTGCATCTGGAACGGCTCCAGGCCCTGGTGGCGCGGCTCAAGCGCAATGTCCGTCGCTGGCGAGAGCGATTGGCCGGGATCCGAATCACCGGGGTCGAGGACCTTGATCGGCTCCCGTTCACGTCGCCGCAGGATCTCCTGGAGGCTTTTCCTTACGGCATGTTCGCGCTCCCTTTGCGGGAAGTGGTCCGCTTGCACTCGACCGTGGGGCCCGGCGGCAAACCCCTGGTGCTGGGCTACAGCCGGAACGACCTTACGCAATGGGCCCGATTGACCGCCCGTCAATTGGTCGCGGCCGGGGTCACCTCGAACGACGTGATCCAGATTTCCTTCGGCGGCGGCTTTTTCAACGAGGCGCTTGGCTACATGCTCGGGGCCGAACTCGTGGGCGCCTCGGTCATACCAGAAGATCCCTTCCATATCGAATACCAACTCGAGGTCCTGCAAAAGTACCGGACCACGGTCCTGGTGACCACACCGACCAACGCGCGGGACTTGGCCGACCTTTTGCAGACCATGGAGATCGATCCCCAGTCTCTCCACCTCCGAACCTTGGTTCTCTCGCGTCCCATCCCCGACGACCAACGCGAGCACCTCGAAGTCGGTACGTTCGCCGAAGTCCGGACAGGCTTCGGAGTGCCGGAAGTCATGGCGCCGGGGTTCGCCCTCGAGTGCGACGAGCACCGGCTGCATGTCCAGGAAGATCAGTTCCTGGTCGAGGTGCTGGACGGTGAATTGGTGGTGACCACCTTGGTGCGCGAGGCGATGCCGCTTCTCCGATACCGGACGCGAATTGCGGCACGACTTGAACGGGGTCGGTGCCCCTGCGGCAGGACCGGGGTCCAGGTGTTGCCGGACGGAAGGTTGGACGGAAGGCTGCTGGTCAATGAAATGCCGCTATGTCCCGAACAAATCGACGGCGTCCTTGCCCGAACCAAGGCGGCCGGGCAACCGTTTCGGCTGCATGTCTCCGAACGCGGCGTCATTGTCGAAGTCGAAGTGTCCGAGAATTTCTTCGCCGATGAAATGCGCGTGCTGGCCGACCTGAAGCGGGAAATCCGCTTGGAATTCCTGGCCCGGCTTGGCGTCGAAGCCGAGGTGCGATACGTCTCGTCCGTGGGCGACTCGGGCAACAGAGGTTCGGCCGAGTGATTCCAACGCCGGACGACCGTCCCTGCCCAGCCTTCGGGTTGAATTCTGCGACGTTATCCGGACAATCCTGAGATGCGGCACGGAGGACTGGCGGCCCCTGTTCTTTGTGCGTCACCACCGCCAGAACACGTAGGGATCGAAATCCGCATCCCAGCCGGAGAGTCGTTGCCAGTTGAACGGGTACAGCGACCGGGCGGCGCTCCCATCGGACACTCGGGGGCCGGCGGCTGTACGCTCGCCGTTGTGGAAGCGCAGGGCCGCTTCGATCCGCGCCCGTTTCGCCTCCTGCCAGGGGGTGCGCAACGGGATTCCGGTCAGACTCGTGATCCACACCGTCCTGTCGCCGAGACGTACAGAGGCGAACAGGGGCGGTTTCGCGTCGAATGCAGGCAAGCGGAGTTTCTCCCTGAAAAACACTTCGCCGTCGTGGATGCCGGGCACGTCCGGCGCCTCGCTCCGGAATCCCTCGAACCGGGCCGTCGGCGGAACCCGTTGCAGGAGTTCTGCTAGTGGAGGCGCAGCCGGCGGGCGCTGCGCGGCGTCGCTTGTGATGTACGCGAGCAGGTTCCGGACGAGTCGGGTGCTCACCGGATCGCGCCCGACCCGGTTGGTCACGTCCACCTGGCAGAAGAGCAACAGTCCGCGGTCTCGGGCGACCTCGAGCAGTGCGGACTCCGCAAGGTCGAATCCGGCGTCGAGCACAGCCCGGGCCGCTCCGATCTGCGGTTTCTCGACCGTGTACGTGGCCACCATGTTGTCGTTGCCCCAGTGCCAGAAGTGCACGGGGTATTGTTTGGGCATGGGACCGGGACCCGGGTACGCCGGGATCAGGTTGCTTTCTCCTTTCATAAACTCGAAATCGCTCTCGGTCAATCCGTCGAGCGCGGGATGCGTCGGGCATCGAACGAAGGCCCGGCGCGTCTCGATCCGTTTGAATCGTAATCCCATGAGAGTCCCTTCCCAGTTCGGGACCGCCTGTTCGAAGATCAACACGCGCAACCCGTCGAGCACGGCCTGATCGAACCCCGCCGACTCGAGTTGCCGCCGGTACTCCGGACGTTCGAGTGCGTGGCGTCCGACGACCAGACGGATGTCCGGCCCGAGGCGCTGCGGCATGGGCCGGATGTGCACGCCCAGGCGGTCCAGCGCGGCTTTCGTGTCGCCCACCGGATCGAACAAGTGCAGGTTCGGCGGGACGGGCGCCGCGCGAATCGGGGGAAAAACCGCGAATCGGAAGACCGGCGGCTGCGAGAGTCGTTCGCGGCGTCCGTCCGCCTCGGGATCGCACCGGACCCGGACCCGCAGTTCGTAGTCCGTGCGGCGGCGCACGTCCGGAGCCCGGAAGCGGATGACGGCCCTCGTGGTTTCCCGTCCGCCCGCCGGCACGGCCCAGCGCAGTTTCCCTTGTCGCACAGGCGGTTGTCGAAGGGGAAGCGTCGTCTGTGGACCGGAAGGCCGGGCGGTTGCATTCGAGTCGTTCCGGATTCCTTCCATCGGACCGGAAGGTCGAGCAGCTTCCTCTGAACCGACCCGGACAATCTCCCAAGTGGCCGTGAATTGCCGATCGCGCTCGGTGGCGTTGACCAGCGCCAGGGCTTTGCGAACTTCGCGGCCGGCGAGATAGGCGTGATCTTTCCGGGTAAACGCGCCGTCCGGACCGCCGATGAACGCCATGAGCGGAGCCGTTGCGTCCCGCACCCGCCGTCCGAACGGCGAGAATCCGTTTCGCGCCTGCAACGATCCGTGCAGGTTTTCGGGCGTGGCGCCCCACCGCCGCGGGTCTGCATCGGCCGCCGACGGAAAACGCGGTGCGGCGCCGTCGAAAAAGGCCGGCACTTCGGCATGATAGACGAAGGAGAGCCCGTAGGCCCGCCAGGCCCGGAGGGCGTCGGCAAACAGCTTTTTCACTTCCCAGTACGCCCGGGAGCGTGCGGGTTGGCCGGGAGAGGTGGATAGGGAATCGAGATAGTCGTCGGGTTCGATGGCATACGCCTTTGGCCCGAGGAGCATGGCCCCGTACTCGGTGGCCAGGGATCGAGTCTTCGGCGGGCGGTACTGCGCGTGGTGCACGCGCGTTCGGGGTCGGGCGAACCAGTTGCGGTAGTAGGGCAGACTGAATTCGCACGGCATCAGCGGCTTGCGGCGCGTCAGGCTCCAGCGCAACGGCCAGTTTTCCCGCT
This sequence comes from Kiritimatiellota bacterium, assembly GCA_013151865.1. Lineage (GTDB taxonomy): Bacteria > Verrucomicrobiota > Lentisphaeria > Oligosphaerales > JAADHN01 > JAADHN01. Next base: position 41,105 of record JAADHN010000077.1, on the reverse strand, counting down.
CCTGAAGGTCCACGTCGAACCCGAGGTACGCCATGGACGTCCACACCATTCCCAGGTTGCCGCTGCTCAGACCGAACACCGGACGGGTCGGGTCCACTCCCCGGATGTAGTCCCAGGTGCGCCGCAACGGTGCAGCAGCCGGAATATCCGGCGTGAACCGCCCGTCCAGCACCGCCGGACAGAAATCGTACACATGCCCGCTCGTGCCGACGATCCAGCCGAGTAACGACGGGTGCTGGCGGTAGCGCTCGATGAATTGCCGGAACAGCGTATTCCAGCGCTCCCGCCGTTCCGGTGTTTCGGCCTCGCGCTCGCCGGATGGCAGGTTGACGACCGGCATGACGCCGAACCCGATTTCATCCGCAATATCCAGCAGGCGGTGCAGCGAAGGAATGGATTGCCGGCCGACCCACGGCGTCACCAGGTTGACGCCCGCGTCCCGCCAGCGCTCGAGCGAGTAGCGGATGTAGGCGGGATCGCTGAGTTCCGCCGCAGTCGTCAGGTGCGCATTCGAGTGGCCGATGAACTGCAGCGGTTTCCCGTTGAGTAGGAAATCCCCGCCCTTCACCTCGATATCCCGCAGCCCCACCGGGAACGGCAACGTGTCGTAGTAATAGGCGGTTTTTCGGCCCGGAGCGGTCAGCGCCAGCCGCATCGTGTGGAGCACGGGACGGGTCATGCTCCACGGCTCCAAGGAGCCGGCCGGCATCTCGAAATCGAGCGCCGTACGTCCCGGACCGACGGTAAACACGCGGCGGTTTGCGGCACCCTCCGGGAAGGACCTGTCCACGGCGTCGAGGACCACGCCCACCTGCAGCTTGTCCCGACTGTACACGACGAGACGGACCCGCAGGACCCGTTCTTTCCATGACCCGTCCACCCAGGCGGACTCGATCCTCGGGGACGGTCGTTCGTAACGGATGCGTACATCGCCGACCATGCCTTTCGAGAGCACGGTCACGCGGTTGGGCTTGCCCCAGACCACACGGTCGGACACGTCGACTCCCGCCCCGAGATTGATCTCGGGAAACACATGGACCAGTTCCTCGTTCAACCAGACGGCGCCCGCGCCGATGACGGAATCGAACTCGATCACCACATGGCTGAAGTCGCTTTTCCAATGAGCGGGCGGAGTGAATTCCCGCTCGTACCATTGCGGAAGGCCGTGCAGGAAGCGCACGCCGACGCGCGGGTCGGACTCCGGAACGATACGGAATTCGCGGTCGCGCACCGGGAATGCCGGCGCGAAGTGCGATTGCGCCGGCGCCTTCCGGTAGAGCCAGCGGTCCGGCTGCGGGGGTTCATACGGCGAGCGCCCGCGCTGCCAGCGCCACCAGCCGGCCAGAGTGATGAGTGACACCGACGCATTTGATGTGTATGCCGCTCCGTCCGTGTCCCAGCGGACGAAGGCGGGCGGGCGCGGTGCGTCTACGTCGGGCAGTTGCTCGATCGCCCCCCGGGCCGGAGGAATGTCGACTTTCTCCAGCAACGGTCGGGCCGACCGGCCACGGGCGAATAAATCCGCGGCCTCCTCTGCATTCAATGGACGCGCAAACACTGCGAGTTCATCCGCCGCGGCCACGTCCGGACCGATCCGGAACATCGATATCACGTTCGGTCGGCGGCGGATCGGTGCGGACTTCGCGAGCCGTCCGTCCAGGTAGAGGGCCCTGCGCCTTTCGGGCCACGACCAGGTCAGGACCACGTGATGCCACTGCCCCGGCTGCCAGCCGTGCATGGGCGCGGTGCAGGAGTAATCGTGTTTCTCATCGATGTGGTGGTACCACAGGGCGAACGTGAGGTATTCTTGTCCTTTCCACTGATAGAGCCGGGCGAAACGGCCCAGATCGATCAGACAACGGACTTCCGTCGGCTTGGCGGGGGCCCAATCGATGCGCAACCAGACTGCGACGCTGCCCTGTTCCGAAGACAACATCGGCGCCAGCGGGAATTCGAGTCCCGCCGGCGGGCGGACGCGGCATGCCTTGCCCACGACGCCGTCCGCCGCGATGCCCGCCCGATACGGCAGGAGCACGCCCCGGGCATGGTTGTCCAGCGGCGCGTAGAAGCGGAGGTTCGGAAGCGGGGAGGTCGGGACCTGTCCGTCGCGCCCCTCCCCGGCGGGTCCCGCCGCGCTTGCGGAAATCGCGAATGACAAAAACGCGGGCAGGGCGTTCTTGCGAAAGATCATCATAGTGAGATCCATCCCTGGTTCGTGTGGTGATGGCTTCATCCCGCGTCCCCCGCGGGCAATGAGCTTCCCCCGGAGGCGCGTCAGCGTACCGGGGGACGCCATTCGATCACGTCGCCGTCCTCGAGCTGGACGATGGCAGGATAAACGCCCGCCTCGAGAGCAATCGTCGCGGGTTGAACGACGTTGGATTCGTTGCCCATGGGGTCGATGCGTCGGGCCCGGCCGGCGTTTGTCCGGAGCACTCCCAGATTTCTTCGCGTCCAGTCGATGTCTGCGTGGAACACGGTGACCAGTCGTCGTGATTCCCGCACGAACACATACGCGTAATAGTCCGGTCCGGCCGCCAACGTCTTCTCGAACCGGTACCCGGCGAAATGGCGGATCAGCGCGGCCAGGACGCCGAACTGGAATCGGGGACAGAAATCGTGGTCGAGTAGACCCCACATACCGCGCGCTTCTCCGGCAAGCCGCGGTCCGCCCTGGTCCCGAAGGCGGTACGCCACGACTCCTCGATAACCCCGGGCCCAGTGGAACAGGATCTTGCGAGCGGCGTGGCCGGCGGAGACGGCGTCCATGTCCAGTCGCCAGTGGCAGAATCCCATTTCGGTATCGATTTTGGGTTTGTTCCGGGCGCCGACTTCGCGAAGCAACTCCTCGAAGCGATCGAGTTGGCGGACGCACTGCCGGAAATCTCCGTGGGCATGAATGGAAGTCCACGGGAAGAGGTTGCGGAAGGCGCGGACGAAACGACGAGTGCGATCCGGTTCGATGAAGGTCCAACCCGCGGCGCAGACCGGGACCCCCGGCGCATGACGGGAGAACTCCTCCGCAGCCCAGCGGGCGACCGCGATGAATTCATCGACCGAGCCCCGCCAGAAATCTTTGTTGTCGCTCTCGTTGCCGATCTCGAAGAACACCGCCTTGGAACCGAAGCGCCTGGCCACAGCCGCGAAATGCGCGCGACAAATCGATTCGGGCATGGGGTAACGCCATCGCCCTTCGGTGACGTGCTCGTATTGCGGCAACAGCGGCGACCCGAGTTTCGCGGCTTGGGCGACCTTGGCGAACAGGCGTAACCCGTGCTTTTCGTACAGGTCGACCGCTCGCTCGGAGTTCGGTGTCGCCAAGAGTCGGACGACTTGGAGTCCCAGCCGTCCGGACAACATGGCTTCCAGTTCTGCGGCCTGTCGTGGAGTCATGTCGCCGGGATATCGGGGGCCGAACGCGTTCCGCCAGTGCATGCGCTCGGGGAACGCACACGTCCCCAGAAAGAACTGGCGATTGTTCCACCAGTCCGCCCGCTTGTCGGCGTTGTCCGGGCAGACGGAGAACGAGCGTACGAGTCGCGCCGTGGCGCGGTCGCCGCCCATGCGGTCGAGCGTGAGCAGATAGGTGCCGTTGCCGCTCACGCGAAAATCGAGAGTTGCCGTGCAGGGAACGCTCCAACTGCACGAATAGACGGGGCGGAGTTCCCAATCCCACACGGTCAGAACGACCTTGCCGCCGCCGGGCGTCGCGGCTGCGGCCGAAAGCCGAACCTGGAATCCTTGCCCGGGCGGCACGACCCAACGGTGCGCGATGCGCGGTGCGAGGCGCAACCCCGGGTCGGCAACGTCCGCATCCGGGATCGACTCGCGGGGCGTGTTGAGGGGCGGAACGCTCGGACGCGGACACGTCCGCTGGTCTGGTCCGAGGCGAACGGTCTCGCCCGCGGCGCAAACCGCAACGGAGGCGAGCCAGACCGCCGAACATATTCTCGGCAGGCGTGCGTGCAGGCATTTCATCAAGACGGTGCACCTTATCCGGTCGGTCACTGTGTTGGAGGCGGTTCGGGATCTCCAGACCCCCATCGATCATACCTAATCTTTCCGGAATCTCAATCTCGTGTCGAAACCTTCACCCAGCCGCCCACGGCAAAAATGGTGCGCATCGGTGCATCCCCCCCGTTTTTTTTTCTGGCTGCGGTGGCTTTATTGGTCGGCAAAACGACGTCCGAAAAGGTACCGGCCATCCTGCAAAAGCTATTTGTTTCCCTTCCTGTTCTCCAGTTTGTTTCGAGACGATCGAAAACGGTGTATTGTCCGGGGCATGGAAGGCGCCGAGCGAATTCGCCCTCGGCAGAGACACACCCGATGACAGTAAACCATCTCGGTTTTGCGACGACGAGCTTGTCCGGCCTGCGCGATAACTGCAGTGAAGATGGGCCGATCAGGGTGCGAGGCGTGTCCCGGGTCGCGGTGATGCCGGCGCTGCGGAGAACGTCAGTTGAGACCTTCCGGAATCGGCGTCGATCGCAGCACGCCGAGTTTGATGCGTCGTTGCTGAATGCCGAATGAAAGCGGACGGCGATTCTCGTGGTTTTCCGCCGCAGTTGCTCGTGCGGACGGCTTGCTACCGAGGGGTTCTGCTTCTTTTGGGGGCTTGCAGTGCGTTTTTTTCACCACATCGGCACGAGGTCATGACGATGAGAACAATCAAGGGACTGTTGGCGTTGGCGGCATGGATTGTCGCGGTTGGTGTGCGGCCGATCACGGCTGGCGCGGCAACGGTTGAAGCAGGCGCGTTGGGACTGACATTGAGCAAGAGCGGGCGCATTGTGCGCGTTCAATGCGGCGCAACCGACTTCACCGGCCCGGGGGTTTCCGCCAGCGGCGTGGCGCTCCGGGACTGTGCGGTGCAGAAGGCGTATGAACCTGTCTCCGGCGTCGTGCGGGCCGCGAACGGCGGCCTGCGGTTCCACGGCCGTAACACCGCCGGCACACTGGCCGTCGCGGCGGACTTCACACCGGGACAGAACTGGCTGATCATTCGCGGCGAGGTTCGAAACTTGACCGACACCGATCATGCCGTCAGCCTGCGGTTCGCGCTGCCGGTGGCCTTTAACGGCTGGCGTTGGGGAACGCGTTTGCACAAGAGCGAGCCCCTGCTGCCGGGCCGACGCATCCATCTCGGCAAGAGCACGCCTTTGGGCTCGGGCCACATGGCGTTGCGGCCCGTAGCGGCGGTCTCCGACAAGACCCATACCCTCGGCCTTGTCATGCCTATGGACTTCATCGGGTTGTACGACTTTGTTGCGGACGTGGACGGGGGACTCTTTTCGCTGGTCATCGACTTCGCCATGACGAAGCATTGCCCGCGTTTCTTCAAGAAGGTGGCGTTCGAGTTTTACATCGACGGTGAAGCCGACGGCTGGGGTCTGCGTTCGGTGCTGGCCCGTTACTACGCGAACCGCCCGGAGTTCTTCGCACGTCACACGCCCGAAGCCGGAGGGTGGTTTGCCTGGGGGGATATCCTGCGCCAGCCGCCGCCCGTCTCCGATTACGGGCTGATGTACCACGAACAACCTGAGTCCGCGGCGGGATACGCCCACGACAAAGCGCTCGGGATTCGCACCTACCCCTACATCGAGCCGATCATGTACCAAATGTGCCTGGGCGACCAGCCCAAGAACAAAAGACCGGACCGCGAGTTCATCCTTGCTCGACTGCACGAATGGGCGAAACCCGAAACGACGGGGCGTCTGCCGAGCGGGGGATGGCGTACGCAGGAGGCGCTTCAGAAGATTTGCCAAGCCATCATTCAGTCCGGCGTTCGCGGGCCCGACGGTGACCTGGTCATTGGTCGGGTCGGGCAGTACAATTGGATCAGCGGCACAAAATGGGCCGCCCAGTTCCCTCTCAATCTCAACCCGGGGATTCCGCAGGGGGCCGGACAGGATCGGTTGGACTATGTGCGGGCAAACCTCCTGGACCGTCCCTACCTCACCGGCATTTACCTGGATTCGTTCTCTGCCCATGCTTCGAGAGTGAACTACGCGACGGATCAGCTCAAGTATCTCGGCTACGCGCCTCAGTTCGACGGGCGCACCTTTCAGCCGTGCACGGTCAATGGATTTGCGATCTTCGCATGGACCGAGGCACTGTGGGAGATGTTGCCGGCCGACAAGAAAGAATTGCTGCCGAACCTGTACAACCAACCGGTCCCCTTTCCCTGGCATCGCTTCACGGTCATGGGCAAGGAGCACTGGATCGGCGCCAGCGGACCGCTCATGCAGCAGTTTCGTGCCATGGCATACCGCAAAGTCGTGACTCAACTCCCGGCCTACGAAGACAAGGACGAGCGGTTCTTGCGCAACCTCCTTCTTCTGGATGTGTTTCCCGGCGGCTACGCACGTCGATCAACCGATCCCCCGCTGGGTATGCGCGCAGCGTATCGTCGAATCATTCCCGTATTGCGGCAGTTGCATCGCCTCGGGTGGGAGCCGGTCACGCGGGCTCTCCCAACCGCCTCCGGCATCCGGATCGAGCGCTATGGACAAGCGCCGGGACCGGTCGCCTTTGCCGTACAAAACCCCTACGAGGCCGACGTCGTGCGCCTCGAAGTGGACGCCGAAGCACTCGCGCTGCCGCGGGACGCTTTTGTCGTCGATATCCTCGACAGCGCGTCGGTGGAATACGTGCGCCGTGAGGGGAACCTGGACGTTTCCGCCGGCCTCGCGGGAAACAGCACCACGGTCTTGGTGGCAGGCAACCGGGACGCTCACGCGCAATGGAAGCGAATGCTGGCCGACGACCGCCTCGGTGATGTGCGTTTGTGCTTGAAGGAGTATGCGTTGCGCCACGGGGGCGTTCACCCGGCCTGGCCGTCGGTCGCGGACCTGGACCACGGGACGGCCCCGGCAGCGTTTGCGGCCGCCTCGAAAGCCATCGCCGGAGACGCCCCCACGGAAGTGCGTGCCCGGGAACTCCTCGCCCTCGCCGCCGCGTTGATTCGAGAAGCGCGTGCCCCCCGGGTTGTTCCGTCACGGCCGGTCCAGGCGCCTCCCCGGGATTCCCGCGCGGTGCTTCCCTGGTCCGAGACGTTCACCGTCCTCTCCCCTGGGCGCTGGGCTTTCAGCGGGCGGAAACGCAGCGAAGGAGTCCGGGTCGCCAACGGCCGGCTGGAGATGGAATTGCCTCGAGATGCGACCAGCGCGGAGATTCACACGGTCGAGTCTTGGCCGTTCGTGCCTCGGCCGCTGGTGATTGAGACGGATTTCAAGTTCTCCCACGGCGATCACGACCGCTATCTCCGGCTGTCCATGAAGGTGTCCGGAACCACGGCCGGCAGCGGGGAGTACATCCTGATCCGCATCGAGAGTTCGAGTGCGGGCTCCGCAACGATCTGGGCGGAAAACCACAACGCACCGGCCACGAATTGGCAGCACACGCTTACCGAACGGAAAGAGTTCGATCCGACTCGTCCGCACCATCTCCGTCTTCGTCTCGACAGGGATACGTTCCGGTTGGAGTTGGACGGTGCGCTTGTGGGCGAAGGCCCGCACGAATGTGAGTTCGGCTGGGCCAACATCACCCTCGGAGTGTATTCCGGACACCGCGGTCACGGCGATGTCTGCTGGTGGGACAACCTGACAATTCGGCGGACTCCTTAACAAGGCTGGTGGGGTGGTCCGCGATTCCCTTGCGGTACCCGTCTCCATGAGGAAGGTTATGCAGCGGCAATGACGATCATCGCACGGTCCATCGGCGTTTTTTTGCTGGCAGGGGCCGCCTCGGCGCTTGGGGCGAAACAGGACGGAGAGCAGGCCCCACTGTGGCGGTTCGACTTCGAGCGCGACGGCAGCGGTATCCTGCCTCGCGAATTGGACCCCCGGAAGATGTCAGCCGCCGTGGTTCGGCGGGCCGACGGCCAGGGGCGATGCCTGCGGATTACGTCTCCGACCCCGGTCGTTTTTTGTCCTCTGTACGTCCGCGGCCCCATTCGAGTGGAAAAGAACCTGGTCCTCGAATTCGATCACCGGGAAACGATCCAGCCGGGGGTTGAGGGGGCGTATCTCGGCATCGCATTCTACGTGGCCGGCAAACAGGCTGCATGGATCTCAGACGCATTCTCCAAAAGTTGGCGGCATGTCGAAATCGTCATTCCAGCCCTGAAACTGCGCCCGCCTTTCGCGGACGCGATGAAGCGCGGTTTGGCGTTCGACAAAGTGCAGATCTACGCCCGGAGCAAAGACCGGCGGAGCCGTGCCGATTCCCCGGCCAAGCTGAAGCTGTACCTCGACAACCTGCGTCTTTCCATCAAATCCGTGGTGACGATCGGGAGGGGCTCTTCAGCCCCCTACACCTGTCACAACGATCCGCCGCTGTTCGATTGGCGCGGCCCCACGAGCCGCGGTTCGAAACTGCAGTACGGTCGGACCCCGTCTTTCGCCCCGGAACAGTCTGTTACGGTTACACTGGCATCCGCGTTGCCGTTTTATGTTCCTGACAATAAAATCGGTCCCGGCACATGGTTTTTCCGCCGCGAACTCCGCACCGACCTTCTGGCCGGGTGGAGCGCCGCGCAACAGGTCGATATTCCTCGAACGGCCCACCGTTACCGGCTTCCCCCCCTGGATTTGAGGAGCATTGCGGCACAGTCGCATCCGCGCTTGCTCCCTCGTGTCAGACCCGACGCAAACCCCATTTCAGACCAGGAGCGGACCCGCCTCATCCGTCGTGCCTTGGCAGCGGCCAAGGAAGGCGTCCCTCCGCACCCCGGTCCGTATCGAAAGGGAGATTCACGCTGGCCCCAGTGGATCGACTGGTACGGTAAAGTCGCCGGTCGCGTCACGGCACGCACGGGCAGTCGGCTCCGACGCACTGCCGAGGCCGCCATGTTGACCCGGGCGCCGGAAGCCGTGAACGCCGCAAGAGAACTCTTGCTCGAAGCGTGCAAGTGGGACCCCGAAGGCGGCAGCGCCATGCGGTACGGGGACCTGCAAGCCGCAGCCTTGCTCCAAGGCATGGTTTGGTGCTACGACGTTTGTCGCGACCGTCTCACTGTGCATGAACGCGGCACAGTGCTCCGGGTTTTGCGGGAGCGCGTGCTGCAGTTCTACAGCTTTGTAAGTCCGTTCCGTATGAACCCCGCACAAAACCATCCGTGGAAGCGTACGACCGTCACGGCGGAATCCGCACTTGTGCTCATGGGCGACGTTCCCGAGGCCCGCGAGTGGTTGGCGACCGCCGCACACGTCTTTGCCTATCGTATTCTGCCCAGCATGGGGGCTGACGGGGAAGACGCCGAGGGGCTCAGCTACTGGGCGTACGGCGTCAACATGCTCGCCAACTTCGCCGACTTGCTCCTGTTCGTTGCGAAGGTCGACGTTTACGACCACCCGTGGCTCAAACATACGTGCCGCTTCCCTGTCTATTGTGCTCCCCCGGACGGTTATGCCGTCAGCTTTGCCGATACATCGTCTCGGGGCAATGCGGGCCTCACTGGCCCTTACGGGGCGAAATTGACCGCGCTGCTCGGCACCCGGGTGCGCGATCCATACGCGCTCTGGTATGCCGACGTCTCCGACCCCGTCATTCCCCCACGCCCTCCCGCCGACCTGCCGCAGTCTGTCTGCTGGCCGTATATCGGTTACGCGGTCTTCCACACGTGTCTGAGCGAGGGGTTTGAAGACGTCACAGTCGCCATGCGTTCCGGACCCTATTATGCAGGACATCAGCACGAAGACAACAATGGCTTCGTCATCTACGCCTACGGGGATAAACTCGCCGTGGACGGTGGGTACTACGACTGGTACGGCAGTCCGCACTTCAAAGCCTACTCCACTCGTACCGTGGCGCACAACACGCTGCTGGTCGACGGGAAGGGGCAGAAACGCCGGACCGGCGGTGCATTGCGCGACTGGTTCGACGCCCCGAACTTCGGCTATGTGGTCGGGGATGCGTCGAACCCGGAGATCTACGAAGGTCGTTTGAAGCGATTCGAGCGCCGCCTGGTGTTTCTCAAGCCTCGGTTCGTCATCGCGCACGATCTCGTGGAAACGGCTGGGAAACCGCGTCGCCTCGAATGGCTCTTGCACGCCCACACCTCGACACCGTTTCCCGTGGACTCCGCGCGGGCTGAATTCCGGGTTCGCCGCCCGCGTGCGACGTTGGCCGGGCGTTTTCTCGCGCCGGCGGAACTGGATATGGACGTCCGAAAGAGCTTCGACGTCCCCCCCCAAAAGCCGCGCGAGAGCGTGTTTCTGCCGTGGTCCGAGGTGCAGCCGGAATGGACGCTTGCCGCCGGGCTGCCACGCAAGACGGCGGCCACGGATTTCTTCATCGTGATGGACATTCGTCGGGCCGACGGCGAAAAAGGTCCCATCCCCATCGCCCGTAAGATTCTGACCCGGCGCGTCATCGGCTGCGAACTCCGTGTCCCCTGGGGGACGTATCTCCTTCTTTCGCGGCGGGTCCAGGCCGACCGTACCCCTTTGCAGGGATTGGGACTTCGCACCGACGGCGACTTGGCGGTGGTGCTGTTGGGACCGTCCGGGCGCGTCGTCGACGGCATGGCGGTACGGGCGTCGCATCTGACTTACCGCGGGAAAGCCGTTGCGTTCGCCGGGCCGTCTGCACCACCGCACAGCACGCAAGTGCCCGCTTCACCGGACGGTGTCCGCCGGATCACAAGGGATGGCGGACAATATGGCGCCGTTGCCGTCACGGCGCCCCTGATTGAGAATGGGCGTGTCCGAGTCATGAATGGGTGTGTGTTTCGTCGTGCCTCCGGGGACGTGGGAGTTTGGTGGACGAACATTATGGCGGACAGGCTCTACCGTGCGCGCCTCGATATCCAGGGCTGGACCGGGGCGCGACCGCCATGCGTCCGCATAAACGGTCGCACCGAGCGGGGGCTCCGGCGGGTCGTCCCGATCCTCTCCGGTTCGCATTGTTTGACTGTCAGCGGTCCCGGGCGGTTCGACCGCATCGTGCTGTCGCGGATTCGGTACCGTTTCGTCCAAGCGCAACGCCTCCCGAGAGATACGGCCCCGGCGCCGGGCGACATCGTCATCGATCCGGATGCGCCTGGGCCCGCGGTCGAGTCCGAGGAGAGGCGGGGACGCAGTGTGGAGAAAGTTGCGGCCACCGGCGGCACGGCCTTCTGCTACATCGACGGTCCGGTCCAGTGGGCTGAGTGGCGTTTCCACGTTCCGAAAAAGGCCGACTACAACCTCTTGGTGCGGACGGCAAGCGCCCACTCCGAAATCGACCGGGAAATTCGGATCGACGGAACACCGTTTCCCGGCGAGAGTTCTGCCGTTCGTCTGGGCGGGAGTGGGGGCTGGTGTCGCACGCGCGACGATTGGACCTGGGACCGTGTCATGGACGACCGGGGACGTCCTGCTGCGATTCGTTTGGCGCCCGGAGAGCACACGCTCCGCTGGGAGTTCGTGCGCGGGTCCCAAAACATAGATCTGTTTGTGTTTCGGCCCGTGCGGCGAGGCGTCGAGGCCGGCGTGGGGGGAAAAGGCGGAGGGTAGTCGGTGGAAGGTCGGGGGGGCGCGAAATCGAAACTACCCAGCCCGCCGGCTTCTTGGTCTCGTTGCCGCAGGAACCGGGGCGCTTTTTGGGAGATCAGGTGTGGCCGCCGCGGCTCGAAGGTGAAGTTTTTTTGCACCGAGCGTATATTGCGGGCGTTCCGAGTGCGGCGTCCCGGGCGCGAAAGCAGTGATTCGTTCCGATGTGCCGCCCGTGCCGAAGCTGTCCGGATGACATTGCAGAGTCGGCGAGTTCGCTCGTGCTTTGGAGTATTTCGGTTCGACGAATCCCCCGCGGCTTGGGAGAATCAGACATCTTGGACGTGTTTTTCTGCTTTTTGGGCGACTCGTTGCGTTTTTCGCGGGGGACCGTCCTGTCGCGACTGCTCAGCCGGTTGGTGGGCGGCATGGCACTGACGGTCGTCTTGTTCTGTACCGGATGTCTGGATTTCGAGCAACGAATGACGTTGACCGAGGACGGCGCGGTCGAGGTCGTGTTCGATTACACGGTGGACCGGAGCGCATTGCCGGTCCTGGCGCGTTTCCGTGAAATCCTGCAGCAGTGGCAGGAAGGGCGTTCTTCCGCCGAGGGGGTGCGGCCGAATACGTTGGCCTGGGTGTTCAATAAGCCATTGGTGAGAAAATACTTGAAAGAAGCGGATGTGCAATTGGTCTCTTACCGGGATGAAGTCCTGAAAAACCGACGTCACGTGCGAATCGTTTGCCGGGCGTCAGATGCCCGCCGGGCATTTCGGAGCGGTGTGTTGGGGGACTTCTCCCTGCGCCCGACCCAAGCGGGGAACTGGATACTCGAAGCCGCTGGAGACGTTCTGCCGCTGACCGACAAGGATGCGGCTGCCGTCAATGAAAACGCGGACGTGGTTCGAGAACTTTGTCGGGGCGTTCAACTTCGTCTCGAAATCATCGTGCCCGGTGCGATTGTTGCGTCCAGTGCGGACAGTTTCTCGGGTCGGCGTGCTGTTTGGGAGATTGATCTGGGGCAGAGCCGCGGCAGCAAAACGGACCTCGGGATCAAGCCGATAAGCGTCACGTTCGACGGGGACCGTGTACGCTGGAAAAAGTAACCTGATTTCGGTATGTCCCCGGGATGGACTGCCCCAAGCACTTGCATCGAGACCGGTGCAAGCGTCGTGCAACAGTCGGCGCCGGGCTGCCTGCCCTTGCTTCGGCGGCGGTCGGGTGGCACTTTTTGGGGAGAGGCCGCCGGCGCGGCCGTCCCTCTCGCCTCTGGGGTGACGGGTGCCAAGATGCCTGAACAACCTTTGAACCTTCTCTTCGTCATGACCGACCACCAGCGTGCCGATAGCATCGGTGCTGTCCAAAGCGGGGTGGAGGTGACTCCGAACCTGAATCGACTTGCCTCGGCGGGGGTTTGGTTCCAACGGGCGTACACAACCTGTCCCCTGTGCGTCCCCGCTCGGACCGCGCTTGCTACCGGAGTGTACCCGACGCAAAACGGGGTTGTTTGCAACGACTGGAGTGGAGCTTCAGCCGGCAATTTTCCTCCCTTGCACGAGCTGTTGGCCGCGGCCGGATACGACGTGGGGCATATCGGAGTGCACCATATCAGGGTCAGGCCGGACCTCCGCCGTCGGGTCGAGTTCGCTTTTTGGGTTGATTCGGGGGATTATAGACGGCACATGGCCGCGCTCGGGCTGGATGTTGCGCCTGAAGGCGGATCACGGATGTTCCAGCGGGAAGTGACCGAGCTGCAGGACGGGCGGCTCGTTCGACAATGGTATTCAAGCACGAGGACGGCCGTATGGCCGTACGCTGCGGAACATTTCCTGGACGCGTATTACTGCCGCCGTGCGGTCGATTGGCTTCGGCGGCCGCACCCCCGCCCGTTCGCCCTGTTTCTCTACTTGTGGGCGCCGCATCCCCCGCTGCGCGTTCCGGAACCGTTCGCTTCGATCTTCGCCCCTGACCGGATCGATTTGCCCGCCAACGTAGGCCGACCCGCGCTGAACGAGCCGGCGGGGCGCAGAGCGAGTATGCCCGCCCAGCTTGCCGAGGGTTTGGACGAGGCCGCTTGGCGCCGGGTTTGGGCGGCGCACCTCGGCCTGGTGAACCTGGCCGATCAGGGTATCGGCTCTGTCTTGCGCGCCTTGGACGCGTCGGGCCTGGCTTCCCGCACGCTCACCGTGTTTACGGTCGATCACGGCGAACATCTGGGACAGCACGCCATGTACCAAAAAATGGAGATGTATGAGCCGGCGGTCCGCGTTCCGCTTATCATCCGTCTGCCGGGCGCGTGGACCGGCGTCAGTGCCGTGCCCGTTTCACACCTGGATGTTGTACCGACGGTGTGCGACTGCCTCGGACTCTCGCGGCCCGACGCGCCTTCGGACGGCGAATCGCTGGGCCCCACTGTGGAGCAAGGTTTGCCGCCGCATGCCCGCCCCGTTTTTCTGCAATACTCGGGCAACGCCACACGGGGTGTGATTCGTCGGGCCGTGGTTCACGGAAGGTGGAAATACGTTTACACACCGGACGACGCCCCCGAGCTGTTCGACCTCGAGGATGATCCCCTGGAAACGCTCAACGTGGCGGGCTGTCCCGAGAATGCCGCTCGCTTGATCAGGCTGCACCGCCTGGTCCGGAGATGGCATCGGGCTCGTCGGGACTGGGTGTCTTATGAGTCTGGGATGTCGGCGTTGGCAGCAGCGGGAAACTGTCCCCGTCCGCTTGCGTGAAAAGAACCCCTGCCATCGCTTGCTCCACACCCTCCCTCCGGTCCCCCCATCGGAAGCGTGCGGCAACGGAACGTGGAACATTTTTGCCGCCGGCGTGACTAATGGAGGCAAAACGGCGGAATCGGCGCTGCCGGCTCCGGCGGCGCGTGGCGGACCCCTTTGTCGGTGGCTTGGACAGGTGGGGTCTGCCGGGATATAGTATATGCTCGCCTATTCGCCCGGGTGCCCGGGGACTTCGAATTGAGGCGGCCGGTCGGTTAGCGGACGGCTGTGTCGTTGCAAGACACTGGTTTGGCCGAGACGATGACGGAATACGCGGGGATCCTGGACTCATAACATATTAACAGTTAATATGTTGCTATGGCACGACACCTGCACATCTGCGGGCCGGCGTGTGTACAGAGGGTTAGGTTGAATGGCGAAACACGTGGACAGCAGGCCGGAAAAGCTCGGGTGGGTGGCTGTGGTGATCGGGGCCGCGGTTTTCGTGCTTTCGCTGCTGTTGATTCGGGCTGCCCACTCTTGGGCGTTGGTCCCTGCGGCGATTTCAAGCGCGGTGATGATGCTCACCGCTTTGGTGGCTGTGGGGCGGGTCCGGCTGGCTCGGCGCCAGTATGAGGAAGAATTGGACGTCGCCGAGTACCGTGCGAGTCACGCCGGAGGGGAACTGTTTGAGGAATCGGATGAAGCCCTCCAAGTCGCTGCCCGGGCCAATCGCGCCTACATCACGTATTTTGTACCGGTTTTCACCGTCCTGCTTGGGATGGGGATACTGGTTGCGGCCATCTTCGGGTGGCGTGCGTTGTCCAAGGCCGGCCCACCCGGTAAAGCCTATCTGGCGTTGCGGTATGCGGCCTTGGCGATAGGTCTGTTCCTTGCCTGTGTGATTTCCGGCAGTTACTATGTCGGCGCGTCGCGGGAGCGGCACTGCCGATGGTTGCGGCCGTGCGGGGCATGGCTCTTCCTCACCGGAGCGTTTTTCTTACTGGGCGCTGCGGTGCTGATCGGCCGGTACTGGGAGATCCAGATCGAGCATCTGGACATCCGCGTTGCCCGTTTGGGGTTCGGTGTTCTCATGCTTCTGGGCGGCGAATCCGTGATCGGGTTCATCGTGGAGTTCTACCGACCGCGGAGTCTGCACGAGGAACTGCGTCCACTGTACGAGAGTCGGTTTCTGGCCCTTTTTACGGAGCCCGGCGGCATTGCTCGGAACGTGGCGGCCTCTTTGGACTACCAGTTTGGGTTTCAGGTTTCCGAGGCTTGGTTTTTCCAGTTTCTCGAGCGTGCCGTGATTCCATTGACCATTCTCATGGTGGTCTTCTTGTGGCTGCTCTCCTGTCTGGTGGTGGTGGAGCCGGACGAACAGGGAATCCGGGAACGCCTCGGCAGGGTGGTCAGCGCCCAACCGCTGGGTCCGGGGTTGTACGCGAAACTTCCCTGGCCGTTCGCACGGATTTTCAAGTTCCCGGTCGAGCGCGTGCAGCAGATACCGATCGGATACACACCGGGCCGCAAGGGCGACAAGACCCAGGAGGAAGAGAGTCCGGAGGCGGAAGAGCTGCGCGGAGACATGACCGGGCGGGTGATCGTGTGGAGCAAGACACACAACAAGAAAGAGAACTTGTTTATCGTGGCGGCCAAACCGGAGGAGGGCGAAGACCGGCAACTGGAAGGGGCCATCAAGGGGCGGGGCGCGTTGCCTGTGGCGGTCTATTTCATGTCGGCCAGTATCCCGTTGTACTTCCGAGTGAACGACCTGTATGCCTATGCGTACCGACACAAAGATCCGAAGAAGACCCTGGAAGAGATCGCCACCAGAGAAGTGGTCCGCTATCTGGCCAACGTCGATTTCTTTGAAATCCTTACCCAGGGCCGGGCTGCGGGCGGTGTCGAGCTGAAGAAACGTATTCAGACTGCCGCCGACAAGTTCGGCCTCGGGATCGAGGTCGACTTTGTCGGTCTGCAGGGCTTGCATCCCCCGGTGCGAGTCGGGAAAGCGTTCGACGAGGTCGTGGCGGCCATGGAAACCAAACACGAGACCGTATTGAAGGTCGAGCGGTACCAGATCAGCAGTGTCCGCGGCGCCGAATCTCTGGCCCTGGCCTTGGTGTCCGCCGCGAAATCTTACAAAGAAGACCGCGTCCGCGTACCTCAGGCCGAGGCAGCCCGGTTCATCGACCAACTTCACGCCTATCGAGTTGCCCCCCGTGTCTTTGTTTTGCGCACTTTTCTTGACATGCTCGAGAACGAGGGGCGACACACCCGCAAGTACGTGACCGTGACCGGAAAAGGTCACGAGGTCTTGACGATCGATCTGAAAGAAAAACTGCGGCCCGACCTCCTGGACTTGAATCTGCAGGAGAAATCGGAATAAGTCGTGCCCCCCTGATGGAGGAATTCCGAATGGCGCAACACGCGTTCAAACAGCACTGGCCCACATTTGTTCTGGGTGTTTTGGTGGCATCCATCTTTCTGGCGGCTTTGGTTACGTTCCAGGTCGATCAGACGGAGTATGCCTTGGTTATGACTTTCGGACGCCCCAAAACCGAACTGGTCGACGGCAGAAGGCAGCCCAAAGTTTATGGGCCGGGGCTCCACCTCAAGTGGCCGTACCCCGTCGATCGTGTTTGGCGGCATGACAACCGTCTGCAGTGCTATGAATTGACCAAAGGTCAGGTCGAGCAGAACCAGACCGCGGACGACTATCAAGTGGTGGTAACCACGTTCGTGTTGTGGAAGGTGGGCGACCCGAGGCAATTCATGGTCGCGGTCCGGACGACCGAGGGCGCCGAAAGCAAACTGGATGAAGTGGTCCGCAACAGTCGGAACATCACGATCGGTCGGCACAAGCTGACCGAGTTCATCAACAGCGATCCTACTCGCATCCGCATCCCGGAAATCGAGCAGGAAATTCTGGACGGCGTCAAGACCGTGGCCAGGCAGAAGTACGGGATCGATGTGCAGTACATCGGGTTCAAACTGTTCGGGTTCCCGGAAACGGTGACGGCCAAGGTTTTCGACCGGATGCGTGCCGAGCGCAATCGCAAGTCTGAGAAGTATCGGGCGGAAGGCAAGCGGGACGCCCAGAGGATCCGGGCGGACGCGGACCTGAAAGCCAGCGAGATCATTGCAGAGGCGGCGTCCCAGGCCAAAGCGATTCGGGCCGAGGGCGACCGGATTGCCGCGGAGTCCTACGCCGTATTCCAGCAAGCCCCGGACTTGGCGGAGTTCCTCAGGAAACTCGATTCTTTGCGCAAGACGCTGTCCAAGACCACGACCCTCATTCTGGACACCAACACCCCGCCGTTCGATCTACTGAAAGAAAACGCGCTCGATCTGGGACCGCTGAAGGCGGTGCCGACCCAATCGCTTCCGACCGCTCAGACGCCCGGAGACGCCGGTAAATGAACCCGACCCCCCACCTCAATGGCGGCGCCCCTCGTGGAGATGAGAGTGCGACGAAAGACCGGGGTATGCAGTCCCTGGTTCGGACGTTGGGCGTGTTGTTCGTTGCACTTCGAATTCTGATCATCCTGATGCTCGTCTTGTTCGTCTTCGGCGGCATGTTCTCGATCAAAGAGGACGAGCAGGGCATGTTGTTCCGATTCGGAAAACTAATCCCCAAAGGCGACCGCGAAGTCTTGCCCAGCGGTTGGTATTGGGGGTTCCCGTATCCTGTCGACCGGGTCGAGCGCATTCAGGCGCAGCGCTCCGTGACTGTGGTGACCAAACAGTTCTGGCCGCAGCGCAATCCCGCCCTGCTCAATCCGCAGGCGCCGCCTCCTTCAAGTTTGATCCCCGGCATCGATGGTTATGTGGTTACCGGGGATGCGAACATTATGCATATGGTATGGGCGGTGACCTACCGGGTCACCGACGCCAAGAGATACTACCTGCTCTTTTATCAGGACCCGGACCGTCCCGAACTGGACAACATCCGGCGGCGTCAGGTGGCCCGTGGGGTGAAGGTCCTGATCGAGAACCTGCTGGATCAGTCTGTGCTTCACGAGGTCGCCGGCTGGCCTGTCGAGGACGTCCTGGTTCTGTCCCGGGGGCAGCTTCCCGGCGCGTCCACGACGATGGGACGGGAGAGTCTGACGATGGCGGTTCAGCGACGGTTGGAGCAGAAAGTGCGCGAACTGCAACTGGGCATCGAGGTGCAGCAGGTGAGTCTCATCCAGGGACAGCCGCCCTCGGCCGTTCGGAAAGCATTCAATGAAGTCGTGAACGCCGCCCAGGAATACCGGACTGCCGTGGACACCGGAAAGGCGCGGGCCGAGCAGACCGTCACTTTGGCCGCAGGTCGGGCTTCGACGATTATTGCCGAAGCCTACCAGTACCGCGACCGGATCGTGAAGTCGGCTCAAGCCGACGCCAAGTATTTCGAGAAGATCCTGAACGAATACCGCAAGACGCCGGAGGTACTCCTGGCCCTCTATACGGAAGTCCTGCAGAATGTCCTGGCGAATGTGGGCGACAAGTTCATCGTTCACTCGAAGACCGAGGGCAGTCAGGAAATACGAGTCCTCATCGGTCCCATACCCCGAAAGTTGACCGGACCGGAACCCGGCGGACCGCAGGGGGGGGGGCAATCCCCGGAACCGGGCCCCGGACAAACCCACTGAGCGCCGCCCGTCCCGGCGGGGGCGAATCAGGAGAGTGTTCTCGATGCTCGTGACTGACATCAGCAACCAGATCGTCGACCACGATCACGCCGGCGAGAGTTGTTCGGCTTGTGGGCATGACCACGGCCACAGCCACGAGGGCAGTGAAGCGGTCCGACTCGCCATCGCTTTGCTCGGCGGTGTGTTGGTCCTCAATTCCTACGTGGGCCGCGCCTTTTTCTCCGGCTCCCTCGACCCGTTTGCCATTGAACTGAGCGCCATAGTCGGTTCTCTGATTCTCGCGTTTCCCATTTTCCGGTCTTCGGTGCGCGACTTGTTTGCGGGCAAGGTTTATATGAACGAATTGGTGGCGCTGGCCTTGCTCGCCGCTCTTGCCCGGGGTGAATACCGGGTGGCTGGGGCTGTGGCGTTCTTTATGCTCCTCACCATTACGATCGAGACCCGGACCGCCAAGGGGGCGGAGGCCTCGATCGAGTCCCTGATTCGCCTGACACCCCGTCGTGCCCGTCGGATTGCGGAAGAGGGTCGGGAAGAAGAGGTGGATGTTCTGGCCCTCGAACTGGGGGACATCTGTCGGATTCGGCCGGGAGAGAATTTCCCGGCGGACGGTGAGGTCTTGTCCGGCGCCACGAGCGTGAACCAAGCGTCCATTACCGGCGAATCGCTGCCGGCGGACAAAGGCGTCGGCGACGAGGTATATGCGGGCACGCAGAACTTGACCGGCCTGATCGAGATGCGAGTGACGCGTGTCGGCGAGGATACCACCCTCGGCAAGGTGCGCGATTTGATTGTACAGGCCGAAAAATCGCGGCTGCCGATTATGCGTATGATCGACCAGTACGCCGGGTATTACACGCCGACAGTCCTGATGATCGCCGCCATGGTCTGGTTCATTACTCGGGACCTCAATCGCGTCATCGCCGTGCTGGTGATGTCCTGTCCGTGCGCACTGGTGATCGCGACCCCCTCTGCCGTCATTGCGGCGGTGGCCGCCGCGGCCCGTCTCGGCATCTTGATCAAAGACGTGGCCCAGATCGAGTTGGCCTCGAAGATTCGTGCGGTGGTCCTGGACAAGACCGGTACGCTGACCGAAGGGGTGCTCGAGGTGGCTCGACTGCATCCGGCCGAGGGTGTCGAGCTGGCCGAGTTGCTGCAAACAGCTACGGCCGCAGAGAGTCACAGCAACCACCCGGCGGCCCAGGCCATGCGAAAACTGGCCGCGGAAGCCGGCATCACATGGAACGATCCGACCGACTACGAGGAAGTCCCCGGACGCGGCGTGGTGGCCACGTTCGACGGCAAAAGATTTCGTGTCGGCCGGGAATCCTGGCTCAAGGAGTGCGGGCTCGATACGGCGCATTTGGCCGAGTCACTTCAGGACAGCAATACGGCCGGCATGAGCACCGTGTTCGTGGCCAGCGACGACCGGGTCCTGGGGTGGATCGGTCTGCGAGACGCAATTCGCCCCGTCGCAGCCGAGGCAATCCGTAAGCTCAAAGAGTACGGGATCCGACGCTGCTGCATGGTCACCGGCGACAATCAATCCGTGGCCGATCTGGTTGCGGAACGTTTGGGGATCACCACGGTAAGAGCCGGATGCCTGCCCCAGGAAAAAGTGGAGTTTGTGCATGAATTGAAGGCCGACGGGACACCGGTGGCCGTGGTCGGCGACGGGGTGAACGACGCTCCGGCTTTGGCGGCCGGCGATATTGGGATTGCCATGGGCGCTATCGGCAGCGACGTCGCAGTGCAGAGTGCCTCGATCGCATTGATGAACAATGACTTGCGGCGCGTCCCGTTTCTGATTTGGCTGTCTCGACGCACTCGGACGGTCATGACGCAAAACTTGCTCCTCGGCATGGCGTTCGTCTTCGGCGGTCTTTACTTGTCCACGATTGGGGTTGTAACGCCGATTAAGGCGGCTATTTTGCACAGCGCCGGGACGTTGCTGATCGTTTTCAACAGTGCCCGCCTCGTCCGTTCGGGCGAAGAACTCCAGGAAGCGTCTCCGGAAAGCGACAAAACGCGGACGGACACTCTGGCCGCGCAAGCGTCGTCGTCTCCGGCGGCCGCGACTTTCGCAGCCTGACCTCGCGGGATGACGGCCGTGGCGCCCTTCCAGGCCGGGCCCTCCTGCGGCGGATTCTTGCGCGCTTGGCGGGTGTGCCGCAAAACGGTGCAGACAACCATGCAGCGCCGGCGACGCGTTGGCCCGTGTCCCTGTTCGTTTTGAGAAAATTGGCAACAGCTCTGAAGGAGCCGATTGATGGCAGCGGTCCAGAACCGGGATGACCTCGCAGTCCAAGTGCGGGGCTTGACCAAGGTATTCAAGGATTTTTGGGGGCGTCCCAAGGCGCGTGCCGTCAACGGGATCGATTTCGACATCGGGCCGGGACAGGTGTTCGGCCTGCTGGGCCCCAATGGGTCGGGCAAGTCTACCACGGTCAAGCTCCTGCTCGGCTTGCTCTATCCGACCCGCGGTAGTATCCGCGTTTTGGGGCAATCTCCCCGTAGCGTGATGGCCAAACGCCGCATCGGGTATCTTCCGGAAGAGACGTACCTCTATCGGTATCTTACCGCTGCGGAGACCCTGGATTTTTTTGGCGCGCTCTTTCGTATCCCGCCGGGAGAGCGTCGTCGGCGCTGCGACCAGCTCCTGGATATGGTCGGGCTCGCCCGGTCCCGCAACCGGGCTGTCGGAGAGTTTTCCAAGGGAATGGCACGCCGGATCGGTTTGGCTCAGGCTTTGATCAATGATCCGGATTTGGTGATCCTCGATGAGCCGACTTCGGGTCTCGACCCCATTGGTTGCCGGGAGGTCAAAGACGTCATCCGGACCCTTGCCGCCCGGGGAAAGACCGTAATCCTTTCCAGCCACTTGCTGGCCGATGTCGAGGACGTATGCGACGAGGTCGTCATCTTGTACGGAGGTCGGATTCGCGCGCGTGGCGGGCTCAAGGAGATCCTGGCAGTCGAGGATCGGACGCGGATTACCATGCCCCGACTCGAGGGCGATGTGCTCCAGAAAGTGCTCGACGTGCTGCGGGCCCATGTCTCGGATGCCGGAGAACTCGAGATCGATCAGCCAACCATGAATTTGGAGGATTTTTTCCTCGAGGTGGTGCGCAAGGCCAAGGAAGCCAGCCTGGATACCGCCGGCGTCCAATCCGGCGGTCGAGTTGCGGCGTATCTGCAGGGCCGCGAGGGCCCCGCGGAAACCGCCGAGGAAGCCCGCGAACGCCTGCTTACGGCTCTGAGTCGGGAAAAGAGCGACGCCGCCCGGCCGGCAGAACCGGAGGAACAAACCGATGCCGGAGGAGCTGTTGCCCCCGTCGCGAACATCGAGCCGGACACGCAACGGTTGGAAGCGTTGACCGGTGATTCCTCGGCGCCGGCGGCACGCAAACCGGCCGCACCCCCGCCGTCGAAGGGGGCCTCGGGCGCGGCAAGCCCCGCTCCGGAGGTCAGCGACCGCCTGCGCAAACTCCTGGAGCAGGACAACGGGGACACTGCGAAGAAGTGATCCCTTGCCCCCCCGTGGGCCGACGAAACTTGTCTGGTCGCATTCGTCCTTCAACTTCCCCGCGAACATGAAGTGCATGGAAGAGGTCTGGCATGGCAAAGAAACATCGCCGATTGAAAGTTGTGCCGGAAGAGTCGTCCAAGACCGGACCGGATGTTCCACCGGACGAGTTTTTCGAGATGCACATTCGTCCTCGTTTGAAGAGTTGGGGGCTGTCCTTCGCGGTCATGGTTGTCCTGGCTGTGGCACTGGCTTCCTGGAAGGTTCGCGCCGCACGCCGCACGGCGGCGGGGTTCGCCGCGTTGGATAAGGCTGCCGATTACGAAGAGTTGGCCCGAGTGGCCCGTGAATACGGCGATTTGCCGCCGGGAGTCCAGGCTGCCTTCCGCGCCGCGCGCCAACTCTTGCTCGACGAGAAGTTCGACCGTGCCTTCAAGGAATTCTCCGCCTTTATTCAAGATCATCCGGAGAGTTCTCTTCTTTCCGCAGCTCGTCTCGGAATGGCCTACGCCCTCGAGGGGGCCGGGAAGTCCGTCGACGCGGAAAAGGTGTTCCTGGAAGTGGCCCGGTCCGCCTCCGATGCCGAGGTTCAGGCAGAGGCTTACGTGGGGGCGGCACGGTGTGCACGGGCCCTTGGCAAGACCGCCGAAGCCAAGCGGCATTGCGAGGCGGCCATCAGCGCTGGCGCCCGGGGATACTACCGCAAAGCCGCATTGGAAAGCCTGACTGCGCTCAAGGCCGCCAAACTGGCCCTCGCACGCAAAAAGACCGTCAAGAAAGCGCCGGCCGCGAGCGCCGCAACGGCCGGGGACGGTGCGGGGAAATCCGGCGATATCAAAGCTTCCGTTCCCGTGAAAGTCCCGCCCGCAAAAGGAGGCGGAGCCGTGAAATCTGGAGCCGCTGGCAAGACTGTCGTGAAAGCCGCCGTGGTCGGAGGCGGGAAAAAGAACGCGGAATAAGACCGTTGGAGGCCCCGGTTCGAGGGGATGCGAGAGGGCGGATTCCCGCGCGGCCGGGTGAGCTGGCGGACCGGACGGGAATTGGCCGGCGCGTACTGCCCGAATCCCCTGATCCCCAGACTGTGACGCCTTGAAGGTTGGAGACAGCAGGGGACGCCGCCTTGTGGCGAGGTCTGCCCGTGCGCCGACAGGCCCCGGGCATTCAGCAGCCTTGCCCCGGCGCCGTCGAGCGGATCGGCGCACACTGTCGGCGAATGCCACGGGAGAACATCGGGTGCGCAGGCACTTTACCGCCAAAGCGATTCTGCTCGGCCTGATCGGGGGACTGGGCGTCTGCTTCGTCGCCTATCCGAACGATTACATGATCAAGTCGAACCTGTTCGTCGGCACTACGTTGCCGTTCGGCGTGTTCGGGCTGCTCTTCTTGATCAACCTCGTCTATCGGCCCCTGAGTCGCCGCTTGCCCAAAGCATTTCAGTTCTCCAACGGCGAATTGGTGGTCGGTTTCGTCATCCTCCTGGCCGCCTGCTCCCTGCCCACTTCGGGGCTGATGCGCTACTTCCCGCAGATCCTCACCTGCCCCTACGACCTGTACTCCGGGCGCCAGAATTGGCAGGACTACCAGGTTCTCAAATACGCCCCGGATGCGCTCGTGCCCGAGGGGTGGTACATCGAGGGGGACGATCCGGTCCTGGATAGATCCCTTTCCCGCGAGCAGCGACAAGCCCGGCTCCGACGGGCGGAGTACGTCAATAAAGGGTTTCGGAACGGCATCACCAAGGGGACCAAGTTCATCTATTTTTGGCCCGTGCAGGGGACTGCGGACGTCATCCCTTTGGATTCGTGGTTCAACCCGCTCCTCTTCTGGACCCCGATGATCATCTTTTTCCTGGTTTTCATGACGACCATGATGGTCGTCGTCCATCCCCAATGGTCCAGGAACGAGTTATTGCCCTATCCCATCGCCGAGTTTACAGACGAGATGTTGCGCGTCGAAGGCGAGCGGCGGTTTCCCTCAATGTGGTACGAACGGAAGTTCTGGGTCGCTTTTGCACTCGTGGCCGGCATCCATCTTGTCCGCGAGATCTATGTGTGGTACCCGGAGACGATGATCAACATCAAGCTCGAATGGCGTGTGGGTTACCTTATTGCCGCCAAGTTCCCGAATTACTACTATCACGGCATGAGTTCGTGGTCGGTTTTCAACAACAAAGTCTATCTGGGGGTGATCGCTTTTGCGTACTTCATCCCGACCGACGTTTCCCTGTCGCTGGGATTGACGACCGTGGCGCTCACCTTTTTTTCGTATTTCATGTGGACCCTCGGGGTCAGCTACACCAATTATCACCACCTGAGTTCGCTGACAGGGGCCTACATCGGCATGTTCGTGATGATCGTTTACCTGGGGCGCAACTACTACCTTCGCGTCTTTCGCGCCGCGCTCACCTTCCGTCCCGGGCCAGGCGTGGATGCGGACGTTGCCTGGGCGGCCCGGGCGTTTCTGCTGAGTTTCCTGGGTATGGTCGCACTCGGGTGCGTGGCGGGGTTGAACATCTGGCTGTCCCTGCTTTTCTTCACTAGTCTGATGATTCTCTACCTGGTTTTGGCCCGGGTTTCGGCGGAATCCGGCTCGCCGCTGGTCCAGGCCAACTGGAAACCCGCCGGTTTTTTCGTCAAACTTTTCGGTTCGACGGCGCTCGGACCGTACAGCCTGGCCATCATGGGATTGTTGACCACGGCCCTGGGGAGCGACCCGCGCGAGGCCCTCACCTGTTTTCTCACCAACGGCTTCAAAGTTGCCGAACGGGAGAAGGTTCGGAACGGACGCTTGGCCGGGACCGTCCTCGTCGTGCTGCTGCCATGTCTGGTCGTGGCGTTTCTCATGGCACTTTGGGTCAACTACAACGGTCGCGGTAGCGACAGTTATGCCCTGACGTGGCCCCCCCGCCGAACGTTCGACCGGGTAGCGAGCGCCGTGGCCGAAATCTCGCGGGAACCGGGCCTGCTCGACAAAGTATGTCGAATCGAGCGGACGGAAGGTGTTTTTTCGTGGGAGGGGTTGAAGTTCCGGATGGCCCATTGGTCCATGAAGCCGGGCGTGTTGCCGTGGCTCCTCTTCGGGTTCTTGGCCGTGCTGATCACCTACTACATGCGCCTGCGATATCCCTGGTGGATGATCCACCCTGTATTATTCCTCACGTGGAGGACGTGGGCCACGCTTTGTTTCGCCGCTTCGTTTCTGGTGGGGTGCGTCATCAAGGCCGCCGTCGTCAAGTACGGCGGCGGGCGGGTCTATCAAAGTTTGAAGCCTTTCTTCATGGGCGCGATCATGGGCGAGATCTTCATTGCGTGTTCGATCATGGTTTTCAACGTTTGGTACTACTTCCATACCGGCGGGGTCAATCCCGAACGCTATTTCATCTTTCCGGTCTGAAGACGTTTTCAAATGATTCACTATCTTGATTGATTCAGGGACTTCGCAGCGAGATGGCACAGTTTGTACGGATTCGAGGGCGATGCGTCGAATACAGGGCGAGGCCGTGAAATATACCGCTTGCCGGGGCGGCGGGCTGCAGCAATGTCCCCAAAGGCGGTTGAGGTGCGTCGTCGCTGCAAATAGATCATGCATTATTCAGGGTCGGACCTCGTTCGGAACCCGACAGGAAGCCGGTAGACGGCGATGTCGTCGAAATACACCGCCGCGCCTTTGCCGGGGTGGTCCACGCCGGGCATGAGAATCATATGCGCCGCTTTGTCCGGGACGACGACGAACAGGATCAAGGGTTGCCATTTTTTCGCCGGTTCGAGATTCACCTTCGGTTCGCGGTCCATGCGCGGATGCCAGCGATTGGCGGCAGTGCGGAAACGCACCCCGAAGTGTCCGACCGGGCTGCCGTTCGACGACCGGTATCGCGCCCAGGCAAGGCAGAGGTACCGTTCTCCGGGACGCACCCGCAAATCTTGCAGATAAACGCCGCCCGCTCCGCCTCGGATCACAACACCGCCCGTCCCGCTTCAGGGGCAACGTCACGCCGCACCGTTTCTTCACGTACAGCCGCAGATCCGCGGCGGCCTGCTGCAGGCGTTGGGGAGCGCCGACCTGGAGCACGATCGTCGCCTTGGGCTCGCCGGCCGCGGCAAGAACAACCCGTGCCCCGTGACATTCGACCGGCAGCACGATCCCGAAAACAATGAGAGTCTGGGCAAAACGCATGGTGTGATCTCCGGCGTGGGGGGCTTGGCCCGACGGGCAATGTGCCGCAGGCCATGTCCGCGAACAACCAACGGTGCGGGTCGAAGAAAAGTCGGACAACCCCACGGCAGACCGGGCCGTTGCCTCCGCGCTCTTGATCCGTCTCGAACCGTTGTTACTGTTCGAGGGGGCCGGCGGTTTCGTGAAAACCGCAGCCTTCAGGGCCTGCCGACCCGAAAGACCTCGACACTGCGGCGGACCTTCCCACTGGTTGCCTCGACCGCCCCGGCCGTCCATTGCAGGAGACCCGACATGCGAACTCCCGTATTCCCTCGGTCTCGTCCGGGAATCGGCCTGCTCTGTCTTCTCTGCTTGGGCACGGCCGCGGCGGACTGGCCCGCGTACAAGGCGGATTCTCGCCGGTCGAGCCGGTCTCCCGACCGCCTCGTGTTCCCCCTGGCGCTTGAATGGTCGTATCGGCCGGCACACCCCCCGGCGCCCGCTTGGCCGGAACCGGGCAGGGAATTGAACCGAACCGATTTCGACCGAGCGTTTCAACCGGTGGTTGCGGGGGGGCGAGTCTTCTTCGGCTCGTCGGCGGACGATACGCTCCGAGCCATCGACGCCGAGTCGGGCGCGCCGTTGTGGCGTTTCACCGCTGAAGGCCCGATTCGTTTCGCTCCGGCTGTGGCCGGGGAGTGGGTTTATCTGGCCGCGGACGACGGCTGGGTCTATTGCCTGGGGGCGCAAACCGGCTCCTTGCGCTGGCGTTTCCGCGCCGGCCCGGAACCGGATCGGATACTGGGCAACGGTCGCCTCGTCGCGCGCTCGCCGTGCCGCACCGGCGTGCTCGTCGAAGGAGACGTCCTCTACACCACGGCCGGGATGTGGCCGGCCGAAGGCGTTTATATCTACGCCTTGAATGCGGACACGGGGCGAGAACTCTGGTGCAACGACAGCAGCGGTATGCTGTACGTGGACCTGCCGCACGCGGTGGCGAACGGTTTCGGGGGCGTGGCGCCCCAGGGCTACCTGGTGCTGGCGGACGAGGTGCTCCTCGTGCCCACCGGCCGAAGTGTCCCGGCCGGGTTCGACCGGCGTACGGGACGCCTCCTCCACTACAAACCCGAAAAGACCCATTACCACCGCGCCCAGTACGGCGGCGGCGTCTGGTGCACAGCGGGCGAGGACATCTATTTCAACCCGAAGAATCGCTTCGAAAACCCGTCGGCCCCGCGCATCGGTGAAGCAGATCCGTGCCCGCAGGACGGCATGGTCGCCTACGATCCGGCAACCGGCGAACAAATCAACCAAATCCCCGGCAGATACCGCGTGTTGGTCGCGAACGACGTGGTTCTTGCCGCGGGCAACGGTCGTCTCGAGGCCATCGACCTCACCGCGCTGCGAAGCGGACGCAGGGTCCGACCGGCCGACACACGCTGGCAAGTTCCCTTCCCCGAACGCATTTACTGTATGGCCTTGGCCGGCGGCACACTGTTGACGGGCAATCGGGGTTCGATCCGCGCCTTCGCCGCAGTCTCGGGCAAATCGGTCTGGTCGGTGCAATTGAAAGGTGAAGCGGTCCGCGGCCTGGCCGTGGCCGGAGGACGAATCTTCGCCGCCACCGCCGCGGGCCGAATCCTATGTTTCGGACCTGCCGACGACGGCGGCGGACGCCGCGAACCACGGCGGGTTCGCGAAACGGCTCTGCCCTGGACCGTGGCCGCCGCGCAAGCCGATAGGGCGGCGGAAATCGTGCGCCGCACAGAGAAGTCCGACGGATACGCCCTGGTAATCGGCGAACCGAACAGTGCCTTGGCGGCCGCACTCGCCCGGCAGACCCGCCTGCACGTCGTCAGCCAACTGTACACCTCCGAACAGGCCGCCGGCGACCGGACCCGGCTGCTCGACGCCGGCCTTCTCGGCGACCGGGTTGCGGTGTTCGCAGATGCGGACCGCGCACGCCTTCGTCTGCCTTCTTTTTTCGCGAACCTCGTCGTGGTGTCCGCCGCGGCCACGCCGGCGGCAACACCCGCCGAATGCTACCGCGTCCTACACCCGTGCGGCGGGGCCCTGTCCCTGATTGGGTTCGACGCCCCGGCCCGCCGGGCTTTCATCGAACGTGCCGGAATCCCCGCTTCAGAGGTCCGGGACAACGGACGATTGGTGGTCCGCGGGCCGTTGCCGGGCGCGGGCGAGTGGCGTTATCCGTGGGCCGACGGCGGGCGTAGCGGGGTCGGCCGGGAAAGCCGCGTACGCCTGCCTTTGGAACTGCTGTGGTTCGGCGGCCCGGGGGGCGGACGCCTGATCGACCGTCACCTGATGGGACCTCCGCCTGTTTCCGCCAACGGCCGGGTCTTTCTGGAAGGCCGGAACTGCATCATTGCATTCGACGCCTACACCGGCCGAGAACTGTGGGGCCGCGAACTCGAGAATATCGGTCGCAAGTACGCCCAGTATTATTCGAGCAACCTGGTCGTGGACGATGACAGCGTGTACGTGGTCCAAGGTGACCGCTGCCGCCGCCTGCGCCAATCGGACGGCACGACGGCCGCCGCGTACCGGATCCCCCCGAGAGTCGTCGCCGGCACGCCGCCCCCAAACGTCCCGGACTACACGGACGTGGAATGGCCGACCGTCTGGCGCGTGCTCGGGCCGTTCCCAAAAGGGCCGCCGCCCCTGCGGGGCAAAGTCCTCGCCGCCGTCCCGGACGCCGTAACCGTTAACGGACGCCGATACCCCGCGAGGGAAATGCAGGCCGGACCCGGTGGTTTGCTGGACTTCACCCTGCTCTTCGGCGGGTTCGGACTGAAGCCTGACCCGAAACGCACCCCGGCTGCCCGACCGCGCCGGGGCCGGCGATACAGCTTCCAGGACGTAGGTCGCATCTGTTACGCCTTTGCCCGCATCCGCGTCCCGCATGCCGGAAAAGCCCTCATCGGCTGCGGAGCCGACTGGGGAATGCGCTGGTTCATCGACGGGCGACTTGTATTCGACGCCTTGCGAGACAACTGGGAGGCGCGGCGGCGCGGGTATTTCGATCCGCGCCCTTGCTCGGCAACCGACCGTTTTTTCGATGCGGACCTCGCCGCCGGCGAGCATGTGCTGGCCGTGATGGTGACCGCCGGCAGTCGCGGCTGGGCCGTGACCTCGGCGAGTGTGGCCGACAAGGCGAAGACCCTCATGCCGGTCGTTCGCGGGGAAAACCCGAATGTGCCGGACCTGGGCGCCTTGATCTGGGGGTATCTGTCCGTCACGGACCGTCTGCTCCTGGGCAGTTACAACGTTCCGATCGCAGCCGGCGAGCCAGCCGAGTCGCAACTGCTCAAACGCTCGGAGAGTAAGGCGGTATTCGCGCTGGACAAACGGGATGGCTCCCCCCGCTGGGTGTATCGCACACAACCCGACCGTGTGGTGGCGAACATCGAAATCGCGTGGGGTGATGGACGACTGTTCCTGATCGACGGCACCTCGAAAGCCGACCTTGTCAGGGCGCGACGTCGGGGCGGGAAAGTGCCGGCGCAACTCGCATTGATCGCACTCGACCTCGATACCGGCGCCGAACTGTGGCGACAGGACGATGTCCCGCTCCTGGGGGACCGCAGCATGCTGTCGCGACTGAAGTCCAATGTCACCCACCTGTTCATGGGCCTGCCGAATTGGGGACACCTGGTTTATGCTCGAGGCACGGTCCTATATGGGGCGAACGCCGCGTACGATGCGGCCACCGGGCGAAAACTCTGGCAGACCAGAGTGCGTCCCGGAAAGCTGCCGATCGTTTACGGCGACCGGATCATTACCGGCTCGCAAGCCCTCGAACTCCGCAGCGGAAAGCCGGTCCTGAGCGAAGATCCGTTGACCGGCCTCACCGGGCCCTGGCGTTACCCGCGGGCCTACGGCTGCGGCCCCACGGCCGGATGCCGCAACCTGCTCTTCTTTCGAGCGGGAGACGACGGGCTGTTCGATATGAGAACCGGAGGTCTGACGAACTTCGGCGGCGTCCGGTCCGGATGTGCACGCACCTTACTCGCCGCCAACGGACTGTTGATCCACTCCCAGGGCTACAGCGGCTGCCCGTGTAGTTATAGCTACAAGACGAACCTGGCCCTCGTCTCCGCTCCGCAAGACCGAGACAATTGGTACGTCTTTCCACGTGCGACAAGCGAGGGGCGAGTCAGGCGAATCGCCGTCAATTTCGGCGCGCCGGGAGATCGGAAGGACGCCCGAGGCAGAGCGTGGCTGGGATTCCCGCGACCGATGCTGGCTTCGGCCTGCCCGGTTCCGGCCGTTCTGGACATGCCGGGCGCGACCTGCTACTACCGGCGGCGCGCCACGGCGTCGGTCCGCGACACGGACGTCCCCTGGCTCTATTCGTCCGGCATCGAGGGCCGCGGTCGCATTACGCTCCGCCTGGACCTCCGACCGGGACCGACCCTGCAAGTGCGGGCCGGCAGCCCAACCCTCGACGCTCGGCTCGACGATCCTTGCTGGACTGATGTCCCGCCCATCCCGTTTCAAAACTCGCCCTTCACCATGATCGGTGCCGCACTGGATTTCCGCATCTTCCGCGACGACAAGAAACTGTACTTTGGATATCGGCGCCGGGCCGTCTTCGACCATGACCGGGGCGACGCCGCGGAAAACGCCGGGGCCGACGACAGAATAGAAGTATTTCTCATGGATCGCACCCGCCGGGTCGGCATCCATTTCGTGGCCGAGGCGAGCGGCAAGACCCACGCGACGTTCGGCACGGTCGGTGTGAGCCGGAAAACCGATCCGCAGTGGAAGGGCGCCTGGCGCTGCCTCGTCAGTCGTGGAAACGACGGGGCATGGGTGGCCGAGGCGGCGATTCCGCTCGAGACCTTGACCCGATCCGGACTGAACCCCGGGCGACTGGCCATCAATTGCATGTCCCGAAACCGGACCGGTTCAGGGCTCGAAACCGTGTTCCTGACCGACCCATATTACGGCTCCAAGTTCCGATGCTGCAGTCGGTTTCTGCCATTTGTCCGCCCGCCTCGCCCGCCCCGGGGCGCGGGACAGAAACGTTCTTACACTATCCGGATGCATTTTGCGGAAACCGCACACGCCGGGCCCGGTGGGCGCACATTCGATGTGCGACTGCAGGGCCGGACCGTTCTCGAAGCGTTCGATCCGCAGCGCGCAGCCGGCGGTCCGAATGCGGCCGCAGTGAGAACCTTTGCCGACATTCGCGCCCGGGACCGGATCGAAATCGAACTCACACCGACGGCCGGGAACGTGGGCCCCGACCCCATCCTCTGCGCACTCGAACTCGAAGAAGCACCCCGATAAGCAGGATCCCATTCCGCGATGCCGGGAAAACCCGGGTGAAATCCCCTGAATTGACTCTCCCGCCGGACGACGCTATCTTGAACCTGCCCGGACCCCCGATTCCCGACCTGTCGATCGTGGGGGGCAATGTCGGCGGAACTCCGTAACTCGCCCGCTCGAGGTTCTGCAAGGGCCTTGGTTGAGCGTCCGATCCGGGCGATTCCGTCTGGAAGACAATCCCACTGGACGGAAGGGCTGGGTGACTCTCCCGACGAGCTGAGCGCCGGTGATCGCAAGTCAACCTATGCGCGTGCGCCACCCGCGCGTCTCGACGAGTTTCGGCAAGGAGTAAACCGATGCCAGAAAGATTCGCGTTGCGCTTCGCTTGGGTTGCCGCTGCCGCGGCGTGCGTTGCGACTGCGACAGAAAAAGAGGGGAGGCGAATGAAAGGCGTGACCGCGCATCCGTGCGTACTCGTGAATGAAACCACCCTCGCCGGTCTGCGCCGGAAAGCCGCCGATGGGAGCAAGAACCGGTTCGGTTTCAATACCCGGGACGCCTGGCTCAAGATCCGGGCCAAGGCCGACCGGTTCGTCCGCGCCCCGACCTACAGTTACTCGGTCGACATCCCTCTGCCGAATCGCAAACATGCCGGCGTGTGGGCCTACACGCTGTCGGACGAAACCCCGCCCCGACACGACGACACGCCGTACTATCCGCCGTGGACTGCCATGTTCCAGGAACGCTCGGATTCGATCACCACGCGGTTGACTCACCTGAGTTTCGCCTTCCTGCTCACGGGCAAGGACGCTTATTTCCAGCGGGCCAAAACCATTGCTTTGCACCTTTCCAAATGGCGCTACTGGACCGACCCGAGTTGGGGCGCGGGACGCCTGAAAGCCTGTCTCGATACCGGTCACTGCACCTACGCCATGGCCATGTTCTACGACTGGTGCTTCCCAAAACTGACCGAGGCGGAAAAACAGCGGATCCGAAACGCTCTCGCGACCAAGGGCGTCAGGGCCTGCCTGGCCGGTATCGATAAATATCCCCCCGACACCAACGGATACGCCGTCATTCTCTCCGGAGCGACACTCGGCGCCATCGCCCTCCGACCGGAAATGCCCGAAGCCGACTCGTGGCTCCGGGAGTGCATCGAAAAGTTTCGGACGTCCCTGGACCGCGGCGGCAAAGACGGCGGAGCATTCGAGGGCCCCATGTACGGCACCTACCTGCTCGATTCGCTCGCCAAAGCCCTCGACGGCCTGGAGGCGGCCCGTATACCGCACGATTTGTTCGAGCACCCCTATCTCTCCACCATGGTCCGATACTGTGTCGGCCTCCTGGCGCCGGATACCCGGCAAATCCCCTGCTTCGGCGATGGAAGTCCCACCGCGGGCTACCCCGAGATGATGGAGATTCTGGCTCTGCGCGGCAGCCCGGAGGCGGCGTGGTACCTACAGCAGATCGGGGCGCTCGACATCCGCGGCATCTACGATTTCATCCGCTTCGACGCCGCCGGGTTGACCCCCCGCCAACCGGCCTGGAACCCCTCGTCGGCATTCGTCGACATTGGATACGCTTCCCTCCGAAACGGATACGACCGCACGGCCCCGACGCTGTTCTTCAAGAGCGGCCCCTACACGAATAACATCGGCCACAACCATTTCGACCAAAACGCCTTTGTCATCAGCTACGGCGGCCAATGGATCGTTCCGGACCGGGGCTACCACTCCCGGTACGACCCCCACGAGCGCAAGTTCAGCCTCGGCAGCCTCGGGCACTGCACCGTGGTGCTCGATGTCGACCGCGCCTATCTCGAACGAACCCGCGTACCCGACCCGGGACATGACCAGGTACGCCGCACCGGCGGCCGGATCGTCGAGTTCTTTCCCGGTGCCTGGTTCGATTACGTCAAGGGACAGGCCGCCGAGGCCTACAATAGCGCAAGACGCTCGGTCCTCGACCGCTTCGAACGCAGCATCGTTTTCGTCAAACCCCTATTCTTCGTCGTCCACGACCGCTTGGTTGCCCCCGATCCGCACGCCTACAGTTTCCTGTTGCATACCGACGGACTGGGGACGATCGAATCGTTCGACGACCACTTCATCGTGAGCCGGACGACCGGGCAGGTTTACGGACGCATCCTGGCATCGACCCCAACCACCCTCCGGGTCGAAACCTGTCCCGGCGCCGAACGGTACGGGCCGTATTTGAGAGTCGAGACCGAACCGGTCCGGGAAACCGAGTTTACGACGTTCCTGTATCCCCGGCTCGACCCGACCCCCCAATTCCTCGGGAACGGCGGGTTCGAGCGCGGCATGGCCGGCTGGCGACCCCGCGCCAACGAGGACAGGCCCAATCACCGAATCGTCTCCGAGCATCCGGCCGAAGGCGAGAAGTGCGCCCGCATCGAACGCAGCGGCTACTACTACAGCGAACGTTTCAGCCTCGCGCCCGGCACGAAAATCGTCGCGAGCGTCAAGGTGCGAACCACCGATCTTCCCTCGGGCAAAGGCGCCACGATGACCCTCTACTTCTGGCGCGGGGGAAAAGCCTTCGCCCACAAACGGGTGGGGCCCTTCGCTCATACGGACTGGCGGCAGCATACGATGGAAGAAGTCGTCCCGAAAGGCACTGAACAAGTCTCGCTGGCCCTCGAGTTCTTTGCGCCGGGGACCGGTTGGTTCGACGACGCCCACGTCTCGGCCGACTTGCCCGCGGAGTCTGCAAGAAAAGCGCTTACCCCGCGCCTTCGCGCGTCCGGTCCCGAAGCCCTCGACGTGACGCTGGGAGACCGGCGTTGGTTCGTGGTTTTCGGCGGGAATGCCAAGGCCGGGAAGGAACCTCGGCTGACAACCGACGCGGAACTGGCCGTGATCGGGCTCGACACCGAAGGCCGACCCGCCGCGTTCTTCCTGAAGGGCGGCTCGTTCGCGGCCTTCGACCACAAGATAATCGTCCGGCTCGACCGTCCGGGCACGGTAGAGGTCCGCTGGACCGGGGACAGCCTCAGCGCCCGGGTGGCGTACGACACGACCCCCCACGCGCCCTTGGCCGACGCCCCGGCCCTGACCACGACCCGAATGGTCCGCCAAGCCACGCTCAATGGGCGCCCCGCCCGCATTCGCAAGTTGGAAGACGGCCGCTGCCGCCTTATCACAGAGTAGAAGCGCCGTTTCACCGCTTGACACGAAACACGAAACGCGTCGGGATGGACGCCCAGAGTAGAAGCGGCATCTTGCCGCTTGAAAATGAACGAACACACACGGCGAGACGCCGCGTCTATTGTCAAGGAACACGTGCATCATGGAACACCCTTTTCCACCCGTCCCTTGTGGGCCCATACCATCCAAACGGCAGTGGCGCTGGCACGACCTCGAGTTCTACGGGTTCGTGCATTTCACGGTCAATACGTTCACGGACAAGGAATGGGGCTTCGGCGATGAATCGCCCGAGGTATTCAATCCCACCGATTTCGATGCGGACCAGATCGCGTCCGTGGCGGTCGAAGCGGGAATGCGGGGCCTGATTCTGACCGCCAAACATCACGATGGGTTCTGCCTGTGGCCGTCCCGCCACACCGAGCATTCCGTGAGGAACAGCCCCTGGCGAAACGGCAAGGGGGACGTGGTCCGCGAGCTGTCCGATGCCTGCGCCCGCCATGGCCTGCTGTTCGGGGTCTACCTCTCGCCGTGGGACCGCAACCACCCCGCGTACGGCACGCCGGCCTACATCGAATATTACCGCAACCAGTTGCGGGAGCTGCTCAGGGAATACGGGCCATTGTTCGAGGTCTGGTTCGACGGCGCCAACGGCGGTGACGGCTACTACGGCGGCGCCCGCGAGACCCGTACCATCGACAAGTTCACCTACTACGATTGGGAAAACACGTGGGCCCTGGTCCGTGAACTGCAGCCCGATGCCGTCATTTTCAGCGATGCTGGTCCGGATGTACGCTGGTGCGGCAATGAGCGCGGCGAAGGCGGTGAGACCAATTGGTGCACGGTCGATACCGGCGAATTCGTGCCGGGCGACGCGAACCGGGAGATTCTGTTGAACGGCCTGGAAGGCGGCCCTCACTGGGCCCCGTCCGAAGTGGACGTCTCCATTCGGCCCGGCTGGTTCTATCACGCCAAGGAGAACGATGAGGTCAAAGCGGCCCGGGCCCTACTCGATATCTACTATCAATCCGTGGGACGAAACGCCTGCCTGAACCTCAACCTGCCGCCGGACCCGCGTGGACGCATCCACGAGAGTGACGTCGAACAGCTGCGTGCCTTCCGTCGCGAACTCGATGCCGCGTTTGCCCGCGACCTCGCGCCCGGCGCCGCCGTTTCGGCCGACAACACCCGAGGCAACGCCGCTTTGTATGCTCCGGCAAACGTCGCGGACAACGATCCCGCCACCTTTTGGGCGGCGAACGACGGCGTCACGCACGCGGCACTGGTCTTCGATTTCGGACGCGAAACTTCGTTCG
Organism: Kiritimatiellota bacterium; assembly: GCA_013151865.1. Classification (GTDB taxonomy): domain Bacteria; phylum Verrucomicrobiota; class Lentisphaeria; order Oligosphaerales; family JAADHN01; genus JAADHN01. The sequence continues at coordinate 4,821 of JAADHN010000077.1, read as the reverse complement.
ACAAGGTCTTGGTACGGGAGTTCATTCCGTTGGGTCAAAGGGTCCGCCGTTGGGCGGTCCAAGTTCGCGGAAACGGCGCATTCGCCTGGGAAACGGTTGCGCAAGCGACGACCGTCGGGAGGCAACGCATTCTCCGCCTGCCCAGATCCGTAACGGCCCGCGAAGTCCGCATCGTCATCCTCGATGCCCGCGCTTGCCCGGCGATCCAACGCGTGAGCCTGTACGGTTGAAACCACCCGGCCGAGCGCCGAAAAAGATGGATGGCTGCCTTTTGCGACGCCTGTGTACTGCCGCCTCGGCGCGGCGTCATCCACACCGAAGGACCACACCGTCCCGGACAGTCCCAAAACAGCGGGCGGCAATACGGCATCACGGAGAAAGAGGGGGCACGGTCGAAAAAGGGAAGGGCGCTCGATGGTTCCCACGAATGACGCTTGTCCGGGCTTGGTCGCGCTGGCGCTCTCCGCGACGGCGATTGCCTTTGTCGCTTACTCCAGCGGTACTCCACCCATATTCGAGACACTCCGGGACTACGCTCCCGACAAGCGTGTGGCCGTGGACGACAGCCGGGTCGGTCAAAACCGCTTTGCGAACCCCGGTCTTGAACAGATCAAAGCCGACGGAAGCCTCGCGGTGTGGAAGACCGTCGGAGTCGCCGCCGTGACGAGCACGGAGCAGGCGCGTTCCGGAGAGCGTGCTTTGCGCCTGGCGAATCCCGACTGGCCGAAAACCGATGGACGTCTGATTCAAAAGATCGACCGCGTTCAGGGCGGCGCGTCCTATCGGACCGTGATCCACATGCGGTCGCCGGCAGGGACGCGGAACGTCAACGTCAAGTTCGAAGTTTCCACATCGACCGGAGAATACCTCGGAGGCTTCCGCAGCGAGCATTTCACAGTGTCGGACAGCGAGGGGTGGGTGCGTGTCGAATACACCCACAAACTGCCGGCGTTTCCCGGACTGTCCGTGACCGTCCTTTTTCGGTTGTGGGGTCCCGGGCCGTTGCTGCTGGACGACGCGTCTTTCAGCCTGGTCTCGCAGCCACCGCTCTACCTGTCGCCGGCGGCGACAGGCGAGCGCCTGGCGCAAACGCTGAGTCTCCTGGCCTGGACGGCGCCCATCCCCACGCGGATCACCGCACAACATGCGGTGGACGCCGACGCGGCGCGCACTTGGCCCACAGGGCGTCTGCGACTTCGGCTGGCCGGCAATGAGACCGGCATCCTGCCGATCTTCCTCAGCGCCCTGAGGCCCGACCTCGGGGAGGTCTCTCTGCAGGTCCAGACTGGGGGAGCCGACACCGCGAAGACTTACGATCTCAAGCTGCTCACTGTGGAGCCGTTCCAGTACCTCGGTGCCCGGTATTACGACGTGCTCGTCCCGGCCCGACCGTTTGTCTTGTCCTCCGGCACAAGCAAGATGGTGTGGTTGAGCGTGTATATGCCGCCGGGCAGCCGGCGCCGGCCCCTGAAAGGAAATCTGCTGGTGAGCGGAAAAGGCCGGCGAGACATGTTGCGCGTCCCTTTCCGCGTCGATGTGTTCGATTTCGACCTGCCGCACGAGCCGTCCTTGCCGTTTTCGGTGGGCATACCGCGCCCAGGGCGACGCGTCAGACCGGCGGAACGCCGGCGGTGGCTCCGGGATATCGCCCGACACCGGCTTTCCGTTCGCCACTTGGCAACGCCGGGTCTGCGTTTCGATGGCGACACGCCGGTTTTCGACTTCACTGCTTTCGATGCGGAACTGGGCTATGCCACCGATCTGGGCATGGGACTGTTCCAGTTGCCGTTCGCGTATGTCGCCTGGGGCCACGGCCGCAGGTATGTGCAGTCATTCGGTCCGATCGACGCCGGGCATATCAGCGACGAATTTCGCCGTAAGTTCGTCAACGCCATGCGGACGCTCGCCGAACATCTCGAGCAGAAAGACGTCTTGGACCGCTTCAATCATAACCTCTTCGATGAGCCATACCCAAAGCATTACGCGCAACTCCGGGAATTGGCAACTTTGCTCAAGCAGGCAAGTCCGCACTATCGGCCCTCGGCTTACGGCGTGGGACGCGCCGCTGCCGACGGAGAATTGGCCGGTTACATCGAGGAACCCATCGGGGCCGGGTGGGATCCGACAACGCGTGAACTGCTGCGGCGGCGAGGCGCCCTTGTCACTGTGTATAACCCACTTCAAACATTCGATGTGACGCGACGGCCGGAATTGGTTCGGGGATTCCCGTGGTGGGCGTTTAGGTGCGATATCGACCGGATCTATCAATGGTGCATCGGTCCGCCGGCCAAATCGATGCGTGCCCACGATTACGGCAGCGCCTGGGTGTTCGAGGACCCCGGACGGAACGCCTTCCTATCGACCGTGCGGTTCGAGATGCTGAGAGAGGGCCTCGAGGATTACGATTACCTCACACTCTTCCGCCGTGCCCTTGAGGGCGCGGCGCAAAAACTCGGTGTAAAAGACATCGACAGTCGCGAGATCGTCGACTATTTCGCGGCCCAGATCAGCGAACGCCAGATTATGAAACAGTGCACCGAACCGAGAAAATACGAGAGGATGCGAACATTCCTCGGGAACGCCATCGAATGGCTGCGCAAGCCGCCTCTGGGCTTGTTCCGCGTTCGGGTCGACAAGAGGAGCGGGGTGATTCGATTGGAATCCTGGAGCGAGTCGGGGGCCCGAGTGCGCGTCGGGGCCGATCCGCAGATCGTTGCGTCGGGTTCCGGTTCGGTCGAGGTGTCGCCCGATCCGGGCGGCATGGTCGATCTGGTCGTCACCAAGGACAATTGCACGAAGCGACTGCGCCTTCCCGTCCGCTGACGCAGTGCTTGGAACCGGCGGGGGCCAGTGCTTTTTCTCGGCCACGACCGAGTCGTGAAGCGTGAGGCATTTCAGCGCACCCGTTACAGGCGCTCATGGCCGGTTGAGCAAGGCGAAGATCTTGAGCTTCCAGACCAGTGCCTCGTACTCACGAACCTGTTTTGCGAACTCCGCATCGGCCTGCCAATCGCCCTGCCCCGCCCGGGCTTTCAAGCCGCTCAGCGTCCGCAGAAGCTTCTCCATCCCGGGGCGCAGTCGTGTGCCGTCGTCGCGGGCGGCGGCGAGCAGTTCTCCAATCTCGGCAGTCGCGGCCTCCGGAGAAAACCGGGCCAGACTCAAGGGCGAAAAGACAGCGGCGCGCAACTCCTCCCGGGCCTGGTCGGCACTCGCTTTCATGAGTGCCTGCGCCTCGGCATTCGTCTTACCGGTCAGGTCCCAGAAAGCGAAGCGCAGTTCATGGGCGTCCGGCCCGGCCTCGAGTTTCGTCTGCACGGCGTAGCCGCCCAACTGCACGCGCCCGGAAGCAATCTGTTCGGGGAGAAAGAGCATGGCGCACGGTCCGCTGCCTTCGCCTTTTGCCACGTCGAACACACCGTCGGTGTAAAGCAGGTACGTATCCTCGGCCGGCGCCAATTCCTCGGTCGTGACCTCATGAACGGTCGTGCGCGGAGTGGTCAGGGTGCGATCCCCCTGGCGATTGTGGGCCGTGGTGAAGAAACTCGGGTAGCAGGTGAAACGCACCTTGACCGGCCCCACCGTACGGCCCGGCTTGGGACGCCAGGAAAGACGCGTCAAAAGATGGTCGGAGCCCGGCGGCAAAAGGAACTGCAGGCGGGCCACATACTCGGGCGTGTCCCACACCATGTGGAACGCACCGCGCTCCCCGCTTTCCGTGATCCCCATCGCCGTCAGCGGGTGGCTGCCCAACTGTTTCCCGCCGATCTCGATGTGGTAGAACCCCGTGTGATACCAGTTCGCCACGTTGGGCCGCGGCATGCCGATGAATCCCTCGTCGCACACCCACACGCCCGGATGCGACGGGTCGACGCAGGCGCGGTACTTGATGCCGTAGGAGATAGCGTCCGAACTCAGGGTGATCTGTTGATCCTGCCAAGTGTGGTCCTTGTGCCCCGCGATCCAGCCGTTGTGCACCTTCCGGACACCCGAATCCCGGGCCGTGACCGGCCCGGCCGTCCCGGTCGCCACCCAAAAGAACGCCGAAAACAGCATTGCTGCCAGCCGAACCGCTGGATTCATTTGCATGACCATGGAACTCCTTTTCAACCGCGGATGGACACGGATTCACGCGGATAGGAGGGGGAGAGCGGGAAGCCAATCATCTGCCAAACCTCTTCTTTCTTATCTGCGTTCATCTGCGGTTCCTCTCCGGACTCTTCAACCGCGGATGGACACGGATGCACGCAGATATGGGGAGGGATATTACCGCCCCGTCCTCCTGTTCCATCTTTTCTTATCCGCGTCCTCCTGTTCCATCTTCTTCTTCCCATCCGCGTTCATCTGCGTTCATCTGCGGTTCCTCTCCGGACTCTTCAACCGCGGATGCACACGGATACACGCAGATGGGGGGGATATTACCGGCCCGTCCTCCTGTTCCACCTTTTCTTATCTGCGTTCATCTGCGTTCATCGGCGGTTATTCTCCAGTCTTTTCATCGGCGGTTTCATCTCAGTGAACCGTGTCTTGTGAGAGAACGACTCGTTTCCATTCGAGGCGAGCACGTTTGAAGTTGAGAATCAAGCCAACGGTCAGTCCTGTGATCTTCAGGTAATTGATCATCTGCCCCAACTCATGGTCCCCAATCCGGTCGACGACCTTCGTATCCACGACGACTTGTCGAAATGCGATAACGTCTGGCACATACTCGCCAACCGTGACCCCTTTGTATGTGACATCGTAGCGCGGTTGCTGCTCGAACGGAATGCCGCGTTCGCCAAACTCAACGACCAAAGCATTCTCATAGGATTTCTCGAGCAAGCC